>NZ_MJAA01000001.1:0-882030 GCF_001743375.1 Enterobacter sp. IF2SW-B1
AGGCCCGCCAGATCCGCAGCCGGCACGGTATAGGTCCAGTTGCCGTCTGCTTCTACAGTAGTGGTGTAGATTTTACCGTTCAGGCTCAGGGTGACGGTCTGCCCGGCTTCCACGTTAGTGGTCGCGCCGGACAGCACCAGATCCGCCCCTTTCTCCGCCGCGTTGATCACGTCGTCGGTGGCAATGGCGTTGATGCTGATGGCAACGGTAGCCAGATCGACGGTCACGTCGTGGCTGATGGTAATCGGGTTACCCGCCGCGCTGTCGCCGGTGACGCTGATTTTCACGGTGCCTTCCGGCCACGCGCTCACGTCCGCAGACGGAACCGCCGCGCTCCAGGTGCCGTCCGCCAGCACCGTCGCCGCATAGTCTTTGCCGTTCACGGTAACGGTCAGCGCCGTGCCCGCCGCCAGCCCGTCGCTGGAGCCGGTGACGATCAGGTTCTGCGCATGCTCAATGCTGTTGACCACGTCGTCGCCCGCCACGGTGTTCACGCGCAGGCCCGGCAGGTTAGCGTCTATCGCGATCTCACGCTCGCCGCTGCCGNCCGTGCCCGCCGCCAGCCCGTCGCTGGAGCCGGTGACGATCAGGTTCTGCGCATGCTCAATGCTGTTGACCACGTCGTCGCCCGCCACGGTGTTCACGCGCAGGCCCGGCAGGTTAGCGTCTATCGCGATCTCACGCTCGCCGCTGCCGCTGTTGCCCACGCCGTTCGTCACGCTGGCGGTTACAGTCAGATCGCCGTTGCCCAGCGCCGTCAGGACCGATTCCGGTACATCGACGGACCAGGTCAGATCGCTCTGCACCGTTGCGGTGTAGCTGTTGCCGCCAATCGTTACGGTCACGGTGTTGCCCGCTTCGGCATTCACCACGGTGCCGCTAATAGTCTGGCCTGCGGCCACTTCTGCCGCGTTGATGACGTCATCGCCTGCCACGGTGTTGATCGTGACGCCCGGCAGAACGGACTCCACGTTGACGGTGTTCGAGGTGCTGGTGCTGTTGCCGACGCTGTCCGTTGCGGAGGCAGTGACGGTGTAAAGCGCTTCACCCAGTTGACCTACTTCGCTCGCCGGAACGGTCGTGGACCATTTACCGTTGGCCTCAACCGTGGCGCTGTAGGCTTTGCCGTTGAGCATCACGGTCACCACCGCGCCCGCCGCCAGTCCGGAAGCCGTACCGGTGATGGTCAGATCCTGCGTTTTCTCGCTGCTGTTGATCACATCGTCACCGGAGACGGTGTCGATGGTCAGCACCGGCGCGCTCAGGTTGACTTCCACCTCGCGCGTCGCGCTGTTGCTGTTTCCGGCTTTGTCGGTCAGCGCCGCGGTGATGGTGTAATCCCCGGGGGTCAGGGCACCGACGTCCGCCGCAGGCACGCCCACGCTCCAGTTGCCGGACGCATCCAGCGTCGCCGTGTAATCTTTGTTATTGATGGTGACGGTCACCACGTCGCCCGCCGCCGCGCCGGTCACTGAGCCGGTAACGATCAGAGCCTGCCCGTGCTCGGCGCTGTTGATCACGTCGTCATCGGAAACGGTGTTGATGGTCAGCTGTGGCACGGTGGTATCGACCAGCACATCGCGAGCCGCGGAGGCCGGGTTGCCCGCTTTGTCCGACACGACGGCGCTGACGGTATAGTTCCCGTCGTTAATCGCGCCCAGATCCGCAGAAGGCACGGTCACGCTCCAGCTGCCGTTGGCCTGCACGGTGGTGGTGTAATTCACGCCGTTCAGCGTGACGGTCACGGTCTGGCCCGCTTCGGCGTTAGAGACGCCGTTGACGACCAGATCCTGCTGCGCTTCGGCGGCATTGATGATGTTGTTGTCGCTGACGATTTCGATGGAGACCGTCGGCGCGGTGGCGTCCACGCCGTACTCGCGTCCCGCCGAGGCGCTGTTGCCGTTCACGTTGGTGACGCTCACCTGCACGCTGGCGTCGCCATCCTTCAGGCCAGCCAGATCTGCCGACGGCACGGTCGCCGTCCAGTTGCCGCTGGCATCCACTTTCGCCGTGTAGGACTTGCCGCCGAACGTGATGTAAACCGTCTGGTTCTCTTCCACGTTGCTGGTGGTACCTGAAAGCACCAAATCTGCGCCTTTTTCTGCCGCATTAATCACGTCGTCGGTGGCAATCGCGTCAATGCTGATAGCAACCGTCGCCAGATCGACCTTCACGTCGTGGCTGATGGAGACCGGGTTGCCTGCCGCGCTATTTCCCTCGACCTTCACGGTGACCGTGCCTGCGCCGAGCGCGCTGACGTCTGCCGCCGGAATGGCCGCCGTCCAGGTACCGTCTGCCAGCACCGTGGCCGCGTAGGTTTTGCCGTTGACGATCACGCTCAGCGCCGCGCCCGCTGCCAGGCCGTCGCTGGAGCCGGTGATAATCAGGTTCTGCGCATGCTCAATGCTGTTAATCACGTCGTCGCCCGCCACGGTATCGACGCGCAGGCCCGGCAGATTGGCGTCGATGGTGATGTCGCGCTCGCCGAAGCCGGTGTTGCCGTGGCCGTTAGTGACGCTGGCTGACACCGTCACATCGCCGTTACCGATAGCGGTTAAGACCGTGGACGGCACGTTGACCGACCAGCTCAGATCGTCCTGAACCGTCGCGGTATACGTATTGCCGCCTATTGAAAGGGTGACAGTGTCACCGCTCGCAGCGCCGCTCACCTTCCCGCTCAGGGTTTGTCCGGAAGCGACTTCTGCCGCGTTAATCACGTCATCGATGGCGATTGCGTTAATGGTGACCTGCGGCAGCGCGCTGTCGACCAGCACGCTGTGGCTGGCGTTCGCGCCGTTGCCTGCGCTATCGGTCACGCTTGCCGTGACGGTATAGCTCGCTTCGCCCAGCGCAGAGACGTTCGCCGCCGGAACGGTCACGCTCCAGCCGCCGCTGGCGTTGGTGGTCGCGGCATAGCTGATGCCGTTCAGGATCACCGTAATGGCTGTACCTTCCGGCTGGTTGCTGGTGCCCGAAATCAGCAGATCCTGGCCTTTCTCGACCGCGTTTATCACGTCGTCAAGCGCCAGGGTATTGATGGCAATCTTCGGCGCGGCCAGGGAGACGTCAAATTCATGCGTGGCGGTGGTGCTGTTACCCGCTTTGTCGGTGAGGGTCGCGGAGATCGTCTGCTCGCCGTTAGCCAGCGCGCCCACGTCTGCCGCCGGAACGCCCACGCTCCAGCTTCCGGACGCGTCCAGCATCGCGGTGTAGTCTTTGCCGTTCAGGGTGACGGTAATGACGTCACCCGCCTGCGCGCCCGTGACCTTGCCGGAGACGATCAGCGCCTGGCCGTGCTCGGCAATATTCACGATGTCGTCGCCCGCAACGATGTTAAAACTAATCTGCGGCACGGTGGTATCCACCAGCACGGAGGCGTCCGCGCTGGCCGGGTTGCCCGCTTTGTCGGATACGGAAGCCGTGACCGTGGCGTTACCGTCGGTAATGCCCGCCAGATCGGCTGCCGGCACCTCCAGCGTCCAGCTACCGTCAGCCTGCACCTGCGCGGTGTACTGGTTGCCGTTGAAGGTTACGGTGACCGTCTGGCCTGCTTCGGCAGTGGACGTCCCGCTCAGGGTCAGATCCTGCGCTGCCTCAGCCGCATTCAGCATGTTGTCGCCGCTGATGGTATTGATGGTCACCGTTGGCGCGGCGGTATCGACGCTGAACCCCTGCGCAGACGACGCCGCGTTGCCGTTCACGTTGCTCACGCTGACCTGCACGCTGGCGTCGCCGTCCTTCAGGCCGCTCAAATCGGCTGCCGGTACGGTGTACGTCCAGTCGCCGTTGGCGTTCACCGTCGTGGTGTAGGTTTTACCCGCAAAGGTGATGGTGACGGTCTGGCCCGCTTCTACGTTCGCGGAGGAGCCGGAAAGCACAAGATCCTGGCCTTTTTCTGCCGCGTTGAGCACGTTGTCCGCGGTCACGCTGTTGATGCTGACGGCGACCGGCGCGAGATCGACGTCCACGACGGTGCCGATAGTCACCGGGTTGCCGGAAGGATCCTGCGCGCTTGCCTTGATATCCAGCGAACCGTCCGCCCACTGGGACACGTCCGCTGCCGGAACCGCCGCCTGCCAGGTACCGTCCGCCAGTACGGTTGCGGAATAGATCTTGCCGTTAATGGTCACCGTGACGGTGCTGCCCGCTGCCAGATCGGTGCTTGAACCGGAAACAATCAGGTTCTGAGCGTGCTCAATGACGTTAATGACATCATCACCCGCCACGGTATCAATACGCAGGCCCGGCAGTTGGGCGTCGATGGTGAAGTCCAGCGAAGACGAACCGGTATTGCCGTGCGCGTTGGTGACGCTGGCCGATACGGTCAGATCGCCGTTGCCGAGCGCGGTTAACTGGCTCTCGGTTAACGGCAGGCTCCATGAGAGATCGTCCTGCACGGTAGCGGTGTATGTCTGCCCGCCGAGGATAATCGTGACGGTATCGCCCGATGCCGCGTTAGAGACCTTCCCGGTCAGGGTTTGCCCTGCGGTGACTTCCGCCGCGTTGACGATATTGTCTGTCGCGAAAGTGTTGATAGTGACGACCGGCAACGCGCTGTCCACCAGCACATCGTGCGAGGTTGAGGCGCTGTTGCCCACATTATCGGTAACGCTCGCCGTCACGGTGTAATTGGCTTCGCCCAGCGCGCTCACCGCAGAGGCAGGCACGGTGACGCTCCAGCTGCCGCTGGCGTTAGTGATGGTGGTGTAGTTGATACCGTTCAGGTTTACGGTGATGGTGGTCCCTTCCGGCTGGTTGCTGGTACCGGAAAGCAGCAGATCTTCACCCTTCTCTGCCGCATTGATCACGTCATCTACGGCCAGGGTGTTAATACCGATAACAGGCGTCACGGTATTCACCACCACATCCAGAGAACTGCTGCCGGTGTTGCCGGAGCGATCGGTCACGGAGACGTTAATGGTCCAGGTGCCGTCCGTCAGCCCCTGAACGACGGATGCAGGCAGGCCGAGGCTCCAGTTGCCCGCCGCGTCCACCGCGGTGGTGTAGTCCACGTTATTAATAGTGATGGTGACCAAATCGCCCGCCGCCGCACCGGTGACGGAGCCGCTCAGGATCTGCGCCTGAGAATGGGCCAGCTGGTTAACGGTGTTGGTGTCGGTGACAAAGTCATTAATGGTCACCTGCGGCACGGTGGCATCCACCAGACCAACGCGGTCCGCACTGCTGCTGTTACCTGCCACGTCGCTGACGGAGGCCGTCACGGTGACAGTGCCGTCTGCCAGCGCGCCAACGTCGGCGGCAGGCACGTTCAGCGTCCAGGTGCCGTCAGCTTGTACGGTAGTTTGATAGTTTTTGCCGTTCAGCGTCACGGTGACCGTCTGGCCCGCTTCAGCGGTTGTGCTGCCGCTGAGCACCAGATCCTGCTGCGCTTCTGCCGCATTGATGATGTTGTCGTCGGTCAGATTATCGAGCGTAATGGTCGGCGGCTGCGTATCGACGGTCACCACGCGTGAGGCGTCCGCGCTGTTGCCGTTGACGTTGGTCACGCTGACGCTTACCTGCGCCCGCCCGTCGATCAGCGTTTCCATGGCGTGCGCCGGGACGGTCAGGCTCCAGGAGCCATCCTGCTGCACCTGCGCGGTAAAAGTCTGGTCGGCAAATTTCACCACCACGGTTTGCCCCGCCTCCACGCCCTGCGTCTGGCCGGAAAGGGTTAAATCGCTCCCTTTTTCTGCCGCGTTCAGCAGGTCATCGCCGGAGACGGTATCAATGGTGACCGCCACGGCGTTGAGATCGAGTTCAATCGGGTGTTCAGCCGCAACGGTGTTGCCCCAGGCATCTTCTGCGCTGACGCTGACCGTCATACCTCCGGCCGTCCAGGCCTGCAGATCCGCAGCAGGAACGCCAATGCTCCAGCCGCCGCTGGCGGTCACCACGGCGGGATAGTCGACGTTGTTAATGGTGACGACTATCGGCGTACCTGCGGCCAGATGGGTGCTGCCGCCGGTGACGGTCAGGTCCTGCTGCTGCTCAATGGCGTTGATTACGTCATCGCCGGAAATGGTGTTTACGCGCAGACCCGGCAGTTCCGCGTTGATATTGATATCGCGCTCGCCGGTGCCGGTATTACCGTGCCCGTTGGTCACGGAGGCGGTAAAGGTCAAATCCCCGTCGCCGAACGCCTGAAGATCCGCTGAAGGGATCGTGACGTCCCAGGTCAGATCGCTGCCCACCGTGGCGCTGTAACTCTTACCGCCAACGGTAACAGACACCGTATCGCCCGCCGCCGCGCCGATAACGCGGCCACTGAGGGTTTGGTCCACGCCCGCTTCGGCGTTATTAACCAGGTTATCCCCCGCAAAGGTGTTAATGATCACCTTCGGCAGCACGGTATCGACCAGCAGATTCGCCTCTGCGGAGCCGCTGTTACCCACGCTGTCGGTGCCGCTGACGCTGACGCTATAGAGGGTGTTCGCCAGATTCAGGACGTCGGATACCGGCACCTGAACCGCCCAGATACCGTTTTCGACGGTCGCCTGATAGTTGACGTTGTTCAGCGTCACGGTAACGGCGCTGCCGTCCGGCAGGTTGCTGGTGCCGCTCAGGCTCAGCGGCTGCATCGCCTCCCGGGCATTCAGCACGTTGTCCTGGCTGATGGCGTCAATCGTAAATTCCGGCGGGTTGCCGCTCAGCGCAATGCCGTGCGTGGCGCTACCGGTGTTCCCCGCTGCGTCGGTGACGGAGACGGCAAGGGTGTGGTTGCCCTCACCCAGCGCGCCGACGACGGAGGCAGGAACGCCCACGCTCCAGCTGCCGTCTGCCTGTACGATGCCGGTGAAGGTCTGGCCGCCAAGGGTCACGGTGACGACATCGCCTGCCGCCGCGCCGCTCGCCTGCCCGGAAATAATCTGCGCCTGGCCCTGCTCGCTGGTGTTGAGGATATCGTCGCCCGCGACGGTGTTGATGGTGACGACCGGCGCGTTGGTATCTACCGTGAAATCCGCGGTCACGGACGAACCGTTGCCCGCTTTGTCGCTGACGTTCACCGTCAGGGTGTGGTGACCCTCATTAAGGGCCTGCACCTCGCTGGCCGCCAGCGTGACGGACCAGGTGCCGTCGCTGCCCACCGTGGCGTTATAATTTTTGCCGTTCAGCGTCACCGTCACAATCTGCCCGGCTTCCGCGTTGGTTTTACCACTCAGCGTCAGCGGCTGGTTGTGCTCAGCGGCATTAATGATGTTGTCCTGCGCGAGCGTATCGACGGAGAGCGTTGGCGCAGCGGTATCCACGCCAATCGTCTGGCTTCCGCTCACGGTGTTACCCGCCGCGTCTTTGCCGCTGACGCTGACGGTCCAGGTACCGTCGCTGAGCGCCTGCGCGTCTGCCGCAGGCACGTTAACGCTCCACGCGCCGTCTGCTCCCACCTGAGCGGTGTAGGTTTTGCCGTTCAGCGTTACGGAAACGTCGGTTCCCTGCGCCAGATGCTGACTGCTGCCGGACAGCGTAAAGCCTGCGGACTGTTCGCTGGCGTTAATCACGTTGTCACCCGCCGTTGTCGCCAGCGTAAGCGTGGCCTCGGACGTAGAAACGGTCACGGTGATGTTGCCCGCTGACGTGGTTTTACTGCCGTCGATCTGCACCACCGACCAGGTGTGCTCTCCGTCGGCCTGGGTCGGGAGTTTTACCGTCCAGGTGCCGTCTTTACCGACCATCGCGCTGGCGATGGTACTGCCGCTGCCGTCTTTAATCTGGATGGTCGCGCCCGGCTGACCGGTACCGCTGAAGGTCGGCGCGTTATCGTCCGTGAGGGCGTTTGCGCTCAGCACTCCCTGCTTGTCGCCCACCTTGTCCGACAGCAGGAAGGTCGGCGTGGCGCTTTCCACTTCTTTGGTGTTATCAATGACTTTCGTTTTGGTTTCGCCGTCACCGCCGTGGGCCAGCAGTGCGCCGATAGCACCGCCGCCTAACGCCGCCCCTGCAATCCAGCCCCACGGGGCATCGCTCAGGGCGCTTCCCTGCTCCAGGAAGGGTTCAATGCTGCTAATGGGTGTGGCCTGCGCGATTAATTCAGTAGCGGCAACGCCTGACGCTTCCCCGGCATCGGCAAAAGAGAGATGAGTCAGTTCCTGCCCGTCGTTGAACACCAGCTCTGACTGATGTTGGGTTTCAGGATCTTCAACAAAATAGTTATTGCAGCGAATAACGCTGCCGTCCTTCATATAAATGAGAAGGTCTTTACCCTGGCGGACATAACGCACCACGTCCTGAGCAGAGCCCTGAATTTCAATCACGCTCGGCGATGAAATAGAGACCGACAGATTTCCTTCGCCGGTTAATTTCGTTTTCTCCGCCGTTTTGCGAATGATGACATCAACAACCTTTACGTTACTCATATTCCTCTCCTTGCAGGTGTACGGATCCCTGTGGATATATCCACCAGACGGATGTAGCTATCCCTGGGAAAAAACACCCATTATTTTCAGACTTATTTCGTGCAGCTATGCGTGGCTTTTGTTAACTCAAATCGGGTAATTTTGCGGCAGCGTTTTTCTCTATTCCAATAAGCGGCATTAAATTATCAACCGCGGAAGCATAATTAATTGCCGAACTCCAGCCATCATACTCGGCGATTATTTTCGCCGACGTGGCCTGCCAGACATCCTGCTCAACGCTGAGCAAATCATTAATGCTCCGCTTGCTCAGGGTGTATTCATTTTTATAAACCTCGCGGGCCCGCAGCGCATTTTCCAGCTGCCGCTTCCCGGCCTCCATTCTTCCCCGTGCGCCGGTCCAGTCAGCTTGCGCGACGGAGGCCTTTTGCAGCACGTCGAAACGCGCCTGATCGACCTGAGAGGACGCCATCGCTCGTGCACCCTCAGCCTGACGCACGCGTGCGGATACCGCGCCGCCCTGATAAAGCGGTGCGTCAATATTGAGCTGGATCTGGTCGTCCCAGTATGAGCGGTTGTCCGACTCGTAACGCGTGCGTCCCCCCTTCAGGCTCAGGGTTGGCCAGTGCTGGGACTTCGCCGTTTCAACGCCATACTGGGCCGAACGTTCCATATTCTGCGCGGCCATTACCGCCGGTATTAACGAATAATCAATGCGGTTGAGCGAATCCGGCTCAACGGCGAGGTTTGCGGGTACCGGCGAATAATGATCTGCCTGCATTCCGGTTAATACCGCGAGCCTTGCGCGGGCGCTGTTCAACGCGGCGTTATACTGCGCCACCGTCGCCTGCATGCCGGCAATACGCGTGCGGGTCTGGAGTTCATCGGAGGTGGAACTCACGCCCGCATCGGCGCGCAGTTTTGCCAGCTGCTCCACGTTTTTCAGTGCCTGAACATTCTCTTTTGCCGCCTGTAGCAGATCGGAATAACGTTTGACCTCCACGTAGCCGAGCGCCGTTTTTTCCGCCACGTCAGAAAGCGTGGTCATCAGCTGGTAGCGGTAGCTATCGCGCTGTGCGGAAGACTGGCTGATGCTGTTGTTAGTCTTGCCAAAATCGTATATCAGCTGGGTCAGGCTCACCCCCCAGGCCGCAGAGTTCTTCAGCGAACCGCTGGAATCGGTGGTCTGGCTATGCCCCGTACTTCCGTTCAACGCTATTTGCGGCATCCAGCCGCTGCGCGCCTCGTCTATTTGCGCCTGACCAATACCTAACTGCGCGGCCTGCTGGCTAATTGACGGATCGCGATCGATAGCGAAAAGAATACTTTCTTTTAAGGTCGTCGTTGCCATCGGGGCAATACCCACCGCACCACTATTGGCATAAGCCGTATTTAGGGCTAGTGAAATTAACGCCAGCGTAGCTATAAATTGGCGTGAAACAGGCTTGCGTAATATCGTCATTTTATCTCCCTGACTCTGAGTGATACTCAAGCAATTACCCAAAAAGAGGTACAGATAATTAGACAAATATCTTATTTAACTTCCTCGCTAAATTTCAGGTAAAGCTCCCCATACCCATTTCCGATGGAGATGAGATCCGCCTTTGTCTTATTAAATTTAAGAAATTACTTATTTCATAAGTTGATTTGCAGCATAACAAAATGTGGTATAGGCCACTACACCCACAATGTTAATGCGGTGTTACATATAAGAAAAAACATGGGGTTTCTGGACAAAACTCCGAAAGTAGCCTTTCAGATGAAACATCAAAACACACTGTAATTTAAGGAAAATTCTTAATCTCCTCTGCGCACATTTTTGCGTTAATTTCTGAGCGGGTCAGACACAAAGATTTTCAAAGAAGTGTCAACTTAAGTAAGAGCCATCGATTTGTTGAAAAATAATTCCAATAAAAAACATAAATCAGACATTAAATGCTTTATTTTAATTACTTATCAGCATATTCCACCAGTTAATGACAATGCGTTGGTTACATAACCCAAATCGTTGATTAAAACATAACATTAACACTGTGGTTAACATTCAGAACGGCTTAATGATATCCGCTTAATATAATTCCAATAATTAAACATCAACCTGGTTTACGATGCCCCTTCCTTCTGCGTCAAAATGCTGTATTATGCAATTTATTGCGACATTTTGCAGGATTGCTGCCCATGCACAAAACCGCACGTCAACGCTATGTCCTTGATATTCTCAGTGAACAAGGTCAGGCCAGCATCACCGAGCTGGCAGAAAAGCTGCAGGTTTCGGCGGATACCGTTCGTCGGGATCTGACCGATCTGGAAAATCAGGGGCTTGCCCAGAAGAATCACGGCGGGGCTATTGCTCTGAATCTTTCGGCTATGAATCGTCAGGGCCGCAATACCCTGCTGCCGGAAACCAAGCAGCGTCTGGGGAAACAGGTTGCGCAGGCGGTTCCGCCGGGTTCCACCCTGTTTCTGGATGCCGGCAGTACGGTGATGGCCGTCGCCACTTATCTGCAGGGGCCTCACACCGTGATCACTACCTCGCTGGATATCGCCCAGCATTTTAGCGACCGGGGAGACATTGAGCTTATTCTGCTCGGCGGAAAATGGGACCCGAAGCAGCGCCTGTTTGCCGGCAGCGCCACGTTGTCCCTGCTGTCACGCTATCGGGCCGATATCGCCATTCTCGGTGCGTGCGCCCTTCATGCCGAACTCGGTTTGAGTGCCGGTAAAGAAGCGGATGCCGAGGTGAAACGCGCGATGCTCGCCGCAAGCCATGCGCACTGGATTGTTGCCGATCACCTGAAAGTTAACCGCTGCGAGCCGTATCTGGTCTCCGGGCTAACCGATATTCATCAACTCTTTTTAGATCGTCCCTGGCCTGAGCTTGGGGACCCTGGCGCATTACGGGTCACGGTGTGCGCGCAATAACGTGGAGAAGGTCATGAGTAAAGTTCAAACAATCAACATTGCGCTGATCGGGTATGGTTTTGTCGGTAAAACCTTCCATGCCCCGCTGATCCAGTCCGTGGACGGGCTCAAGCTGGCGGTGGTCTCTTCCCGTGATGAAGAGAAAGTGAAGCGCGATCTTCCGGATGTGCTGGTGGTAGCCACGCCCGAAGAAGCCATTCAACATCCTGATGTTGACCTGGTGGTTATTGCCTCCCCTAACGCCACCCACGCGCCGCTGGCGACGCTGGCCCTGAACTCGGGAAAACACGTGGTCGTGGATAAGCCTTTCACCCTGGACATGCAGGAAGCCCGGGACCTGATTGCCCTGGCGGATGAAAAGCAGCTTCTGCTCTCCGTTTTCCACAACCGCCGCTGGGACAGCGATTTCCTCGGCATTAAGCAGATTATTGAGCAAGGCACGGTTGGCAAGGTTAAACATCTGGAGTCGCATATTGACCGCTTCCGCCCGGAAGTGCGCGTGCGCTGGCGCGAGCAGAACGTCCCCGGCAGCGGTCTGTGGTTTGACCTGGGCCCTCACCTGATCGACCAGACGCTTCAGCTGTTTGGCCTGCCAGAGTCTGTTCAGGGAAATATCGCCACGCTGCGCGACGGCGCAGAGGTTAACGACTGGGCGCACGTGGTCCTCAATTACCCGGATCATAAGGTGGTTCTGCATGCCAGCATGCTGGTGGCTGGCGGTACGGCGCGCTTTACCGTTCACGGGGACAAAGGCAGCGTGGTGAAAGCCAGAATCGATCAGCAGGAAGCGCAGCTGCTGGCTGGCGTAATCCCCGGCAGCGACGCCTGGGGCGAAGACGACGACAGCATGGTGTTCTTCGGAGCTGATGGTAAACCCCAAACGATTGCCACGCCAAAGGGCGATCAGCGGCAGTACTACATCAACGTGCGGGATGCGATGCTCGGGAAGATCGCCAATCCCGTTCACCCTGTCGAGGCGTTAGCGGTCATGGCTGTTCTGGAAGCGGCGGTGAAATCGTCAGAGACGGGGTCAACGCAGACGCTGGCGTTAACTGATGAAGAGTGTGCTCTTCTGGGTTAAAAAACAAGCCGGGTGGCGCTGCGCCGCCCGGCACGAGTTAAAGATTACTGACGCTTATTCGGCATCATGCGCAAAAGAGTATTATCTTTCCAGAAATAGTGGTGCATCAGCGCCGCAAAGGCGTGCAGACCAATCACGAAATAGCCCAGGTTTGCCAGCGTAACGTGCCACTCCTTCAGCACATCCACCAGGTCAAAATTCCCCTCCGCCGCGTGAGGCATCGCCAGACCAAAGGCGAACCAGTCGTTTCCACGGTTATACATCATTACAATGCCAATCAGCGGCAGCGCAATAAACAGCAGATAGACGATCAGATGCCCAAGGTGGGACATACCGGTAATCATCGCTTTAGGTTTAGGTTGAATGGGCGGTGCGGGAAACTTCAGGCGGATCAGCAATCTCGCCACCATCAGCACCAGAACCGATATGCCGCAGGAGACATGGATCATGTTAATAAGCGGTCGGTCGGAACGCGGGAAAAAGCCCCTGAATTCCATCGCGCAGTAGGCGACAACGATTAACAAAAACACCAGCCAGTGAATCGTGATTTGCAGGCTTGTATATTTAGTGCGCATGGGATTTCCTGAAAAAAAACAGTCACCGCGCCAACATAATCTCCTTTCCTTAAAAATTCATTAACTTTTCTGTATGGTTTTTCAAATACTTCCCCTCGCATGAAGCATCTTCAATTGCTGCCCTGCCCGTGATGGTCTAAGCCTGGATGAGTTCAAACTGTCGTATCGACACGTTCACAGGAGAACACCATGAGTAAAATTGGCATTAACGGATTTGGACGCATTGGACGCCTTGTGCTGCGCCGCCTTCTTGAAACCCAGGACAGCAATACCGTCGTCGCCATCAACGACCTCACCTCCCCGAAAGTCCTGGCCTACCTGCTCAGGCATGATTCCAACTACGGTGGCTTCCCCTGGAGCGTAGACTTCACCGAGGATGCGCTGATTGTCGCCGGTAAAACCATCGCGGTGTACGCCGAAAAAGAGGCAAAGCACATTCCGTGGAAAGCCGCGGGCGTGGATATCGTCGTGGAGTGCACCGGCTTTTATACCTCAGAAGAAAAATCGCGGGCGCACCTGGACGCCGGTGCGAAGAAAGTGCTGATTTCGGCGCCCGCGGGTGAGATGAAGACCATCGTCTATAGCGTCAATGACGATACCATTGACGCCAGTGATACCATTATTTCCGTCGCGTCCTGCACCACCAACTGCCTCGCCCCGCTGGCAAAAGCCCTGAACGACGCGTTTGAAATTAAAGTGGGCACCATGACCACCATTCATGCCTATACCGGCACCCAGGCGCTGGTGGATGGCCCGCGCGGGAAAGATCTGCGCGCCTCGCGGGCGGCGGCAGAAAATATTATTCCTCATACCACCGGTGCGGCGAAAGCCATCGGCCTGGTGATCCCCGCGCTCAGCGGCAAACTAAAGGGTCACGCCCAGCGCGTGCCGGTGAAAACCGGATCGGTAACCGAGCTGGTAGCGATTCTGGGTAAAAAGGTGACGGTCGAGGAGATCAACGCCGCGTTGAAAAAGGCGACCCAGGGGAATAAATCGTTCGGTTATACCGATGACGAGATTGTGTCGTCAGATGTGATTGGCTCGCACTATGGTTCGGTGTTTGACGCCACGCAGACGGAGGTGTCAGAAGCGGGAGACCTGCAGCTGGTGAAAGCCGTTGCCTGGTATGACAACGAGTATGGGTTTGTGACGCAGCTGGTGCGGACGCTGGATAAGTTTGCGGCGCTGTGATTTTCCCCGCACCCTAACCCTCTCCCCAATGGGGCGAGGGGATTGTTCCGTGCCTAAATTATTTTACGTGCGCCCTTCAGGACAGGATCCTGCTGTAGCTGTTCCCACGCGACAGTCACCGCCTCCGGAAAGGCAACGTGGGCGATAAAATCCCGCCCGGCCGGGCCATAGCCGTTAACGTCATCATACAGCCGCGGCAGTTCACCCAGAACCAGCGACAGATACCGGTCAACGGGCCACAGCCCGGCGTTGACCCCACTAAACTCCACGCCCTCTGTGCCGTTTTGCAGCGCTGGCGTAAACCCGGGATGGCTGATCCACTGCGGTGATGCGGGTTCATCGCGGCACACGCGGGCAAACGTCGCCATCGTGCGGCGCTGCATCGTTGGGTCCTGTACCACCAGCACGCGCCCGCTTGTCCGCTGACGCTCTTTTAGTATGTTCCAGCTAAAGCGCGCGTTTTCACCGCAGTTGGTGGAGCGATCTTCAACCCACACACGCGCCTCGGGGATCTGCCAGAACGCCCGCGCAATATCGGCGAGAATGCTCGCTTCGGCCCGCCCTTCGACTTGTAAGGTGTGATAACGCGGATGATTGCCGATAGCTGAATATAAAAACGCGGTTGAATGACCAATACCGCCGCTAATCAGGAGCGGGATTTCTCGCTGCGCGGCAATACGGCAGGCTGCCTCAATGGTCGGGATCACCGCGTTCCCTGCCAGAATTACCGCATCGACGTCCGGGTGCAGGCGGCTGCCGCTCAGGTCGTCCTGCGCCAGCCATTCACCGACAGTATTGATGGCCGCCAGCGTGGCATCCGGCAGGATGGGAAAATGGGTCTGTTCCATGATGAACTCCTTCTCACTATCCCTTCAGGGTAGCGACTTCAGGTTCTCAACACAACGGCGACATCGGGCCGCTCTTTTTCCTTAAATTTCCCTCGTACATTTGATTAACATGCGCAAATCATATTCACTTGAATTATCATTTGCGGCAGACGTAGAATCGCTAGCCCGCTAATTATTCAATTATTTCTAAGGTAATGACGTTATGCGCCTGCCCGAACGCGACCCTTATGCTCCTCGCGAGTGGCAGCCCCATGAGAAACCCGCCCTGCTGGGTTCGCCTTCCACCCCCGAGCACAGTACGCCAAAACGCGTCGCCTATGGCGTCGTTGGGCTGCTGGTTTGCCTGACGGGGGCGCTGGGCAATGCGGTGGTCACCGCCAACCTGCAAAACCTGCAGGGGACCTTCGGGGCCTGGTCGACCGAAATCGCCTGGCTGCCCGCAGTCTATGTGATGACCAACATCTCCATTAACCTGCTGCTGGTCAAATTTCGTCAACAGTACGGCCTGCGCGCCTTTACGGAAGGTTTTCTGGTGCTGTACGTGCTGGTCACCTTTTTCCACCTGTTCGTTAACGACCTCAGCTCCGCGCTGATGGTACGCGCCGCGCACGGGATGGTGGCCGCCGCGCTCAGCTCGCTGGGGATTTACTACCAAATCCAGGCCTGGCCTGCGAAGCATCGCCTGAAGGCGCTTACCATCGGGATCACCGGATCGTCGCTCGCTATTCCGCTGGCGCGTCTGTTTTCCACTGAGCTTCTCCAGCTGGACGAGTGGCGCGGGCTCTATTTCTTTGAACTGGGGCTGGCGCTGATCTCCCTGGCCTGCGTAATCGCCTTAAAACTGCCGCCGGGTGACCGACGCAAGGTCTTCGAGAAGAAAGACTTTGTCACCTTCTTTTTACTGGCTCCCGGAATGGCCCTGCTCTGCGCCGTGCTCTCTTTAGGCCGTCTTGACTGGTGGTTCGAGGCGCCGTGGATCGGCTGGTCGCTGGCGCTATCGCTGGTGCTGATTGTTTCCGCCATCGTGTTTGAACATAACCGCGCCAACCCGCTGCTGAACACCCGCTGGCTGTCGAGCGGCAGCATCGTTCGCCTGGGGCTGATCATGCTGCTGATCCGCATCGTGCTGGCGGAGCAAAATACCGGCGTCATCGGCTGGCTGCAGTACGTGGGGTTACAGAATGAGCAGATGACCCATCTGGCGTGGTCTATTTTCGCCGGGATCGTCTGCGGGATCGTCACCAGCTGCCTCACCATCAAGCCCACAAAGCTGGCGTGGCCGATTATCACCTCTCTGGCGCTGATGATTGTTGCCTCGCTGCTGGACAGCCAGTCCAATAATCTGACCCGCCCGGATCAGCTGATGGTCAGCCAGTTCCTGCTGGGCTTCGGCAGCGCCTTCTTCCTGGCGCCCGCCATGCTGGCCGCCATTGGCGGGGTAATTGCCGACCCGCGCAACCTGGTCAGCTTTTCGGTCATGTTTGGCATGAGCCAGAACCTCGGCGGCCTGTTGGGATCGGCGATTCTCGGCACCTTCCAGACCTGGCGCGAGAAATACCACTCCAGCCTGCTGGCGGATCAGCTCACCACGCTTAACCCGCTGGTCAACGAGCGGATTCAGCTTTATACCCAGATGTATAAAAGCCTGATTGGCGACAGTACGCTGCTGGGAACGCAGGCCATTACCCAGCTACAGACGGTGACCACCCTTGAGGCAAATATTCTGGCCTACAACGATACTTATCTGCTGACGGCAAGCATCGCTGCCGCCACGCTGGTCTGGATTTTATGGCGCTTGCTGCGCCTGCGCATTACTGCCCGTATGGCGCTGAAGAACGCCACCGGCAACAAATAATTGTAATATTTCTGGAGAGTTTATGAGTCAGCAGGATGCCGCCAAAGAGCAGGCCAACACCCGCAAAAATGTGCGCATTGTTTCCGTTTTCACCGCCGCTGCCATCGGTATTGTTGGCGTGCTGGTCATTCTTTACGCCTGGCAGCTGCCGCCGTTTACCCGCCACGCGCAGTTTACCGACAACGCCTACGTGCGCGGCCAGACGACGTTCATTAGCCCCCAGGTTAATGGCTATATCACCGAGGTGAAGGTGCAGGACTTTGTGCAGGTCAAAAAAGGCGATCTGCTGTTGCAGATCGATGACCGCATCTATCGCCAGCGCGTCCATCAGGCCGAGGCGCAGCTGGCGATGAAAATTGCCGCGCTGAATAACAACCTGCAGCAGCGGAAAAGCGCCGAAGCGACCATTGCCAAAAATGAAGCCGCGCTGAAAAATGCCCGCGCCCAGAGCCTGAAAACCCAGGCGGATTTAAAGCGCGTGAAGGATCTGACGGCGGATGGGTCGCTTTCCATACGCGAGCGCGATGCCGCGCTGGCCAGTGCGGCTCAGGGCAGCGCGGATATCGACCAGGCGAAAGCCACGCTTGAGATGTCGCGCCAGGATCTGCAGACGGTGATTGTGAACCGCGGCGCGCTGGAGGCAGATGTTGAAAACGCCAAAGCGGCGCTGGAGCTGGCGCAGATTGACCTGCAAAACACCCGCATTATCGCCCCGCGCGACGGCCAGCTCGGCCAGATTGCCGTGCGTCTCGGCGCGTACGTGACCGCCGGAACGCACCTCACTACGCTGGTGCCGCCGCAGCACTGGGTGATTGCCAACATCAAAGAGACCCAGCTGGCGGAGCTGCGCGTCGGTCAGCCGGTGAAGTTTACCGTCGATGCCTTAAACAACAAAGCGTATCAGGGCCGCGTGGAGAGCATCTCTCCGGCGACCGGGGTTGAATTTAGCGCCATCACGCCGGACAACGCCACCGGCAACTTTGTCAAAATCGCCCAGCGTATTCCGGTGCGCATTGAGGTGCTCGGTAAGCCTGAAGAGTCCGCGCTGCTGCGTCCGGGTATGTCGGTACAGGTGACGATTGATACGCGGGAGGCGAAGCCATGATCCTTCGCCCGATAGCCGCGCTGGTGGGGGCGCTCATGCTGGCCGGATGCCAGTCCGTTGACGTCAAGCCGGCGCAGCCGACCCTGCAAATTCCGGCTCAATGGCGCGCCGTCTCAGGGCCAACCAGCCCGACGGAACAGCTCTGGTGGCGCAATTTTCATGACAACAACCTCAACCGCTATGTGGACCAGGCGCTAAAAAACAACAGCGACGTGCTGATCGCGCGGGAACGAATTAACGAATATCAGGCGCGGGTCTTTGCCGCCGACGGCAGCCTGTTTCCTTCGCTCGACGCGGTCGTAACCGGGACGCGCGCCCGTTCGCAATCCGCCGCCACCGGGTTGCCGGTCTACAGCACGCTGTACAGAGGCAGCCTGACGGCGAGCTATGACGTTGATATCTGGGGCGTCAACCGCAGCACGGCCAATGCCGCCGAAGCCTCGCTGGAGGCGCAAAAAGCCGCCGCCGCGGCTGCGGATCTCACCGTCGCCTCGTCCGTTGCCTCCGGGTACGTCACCCTGCTCTCGCTTGATGAACAGCTGCGCGTGACCGAATCCACGCTGAAATCACGCGAAGAGGCGTTTAATCTTGCCAAACGCCAGCTTGAGACGGGCTACAGTTCGCGCCTGGAGCTGATGCAGTCGGATTCCGAGCTTCGCTCAACGCGAGCGCAGGTGCCCGTGCTGCGGCATCAGATTGCGCAGCAGGAGAATGCCCTGAGCCTGCTGCTGGGAAGCAATCCCGGTGCGGTAGCGCGTAGCGAAAGCTTTGCGGCGCTGACGCCGCTCACGCTGCCGTCACAGCTGCCCTCCACGCTCCTGAATCGTCGGCCGGATATCGTGCAGGCTGAGCGACAGCTGGTTGCGGCTGATGCCTCGCTTGCCGCGTCACGCGCCAGCCTGCTGCCGTCAATCAACCTGACCGCAACCGGATCGATCCAGGATCGCACCCTTTCCGGCCTGCTGGATAACCCGCTCCAGCTCTGGAGCACAGGCGGCAGCATTCTCGCCCCGCTGCTGAACCGCCAGGCGCTGAACGCGCAGGTGGATATTTCCCAGTCCCAGCGTAACCAGGCGCTGTATGCGTATGAAAAAACCGTGCGTAACGCGTTTGCCGAAGTGAACAACAGCCTTGATGCCATTACGCGCTATCAGGAACAGCTGACGGAACTGCTTGCCCAGCGGGATGTGGCCCGGGAGACGCTGCGCATTGCGCAGAACCGCTATCGCAACGGTTATTCATCCTATCTTGACGTGCTGGACGCGCAGCGCACGCTGTACTCGGTCCAGACCAGCGTGGTGCAGGTAAAAAATAACCTGCTGCTGGCGCAGATTGATTTGTATAAAGCACTGGGCGGAGGATGGGTCAGTGCCTGAAAACCTGCCCGGTGGCGCTTTGCTTACCGGACCTGCATTTCGCACCCGTAGGCCGGGTAAGGCGTAGCCGCCACCCGGCAATCCCTCTAAAGGAGTCAATCTATGCAACAACAATGGTCTGCAGTAGATAATTACATGATTTCTTCGCTTATCCCTGAGGATGAGGTTCTACTGAAGGTTCTTGAGAACAACAAACGCGCCGGGCTACCCGAACACGATGTTGCGGCCAATCAGGGACAGCTGCTGGCGCTGTTCGTGCGCATGACGCAGGCAAGACGCATTCTTGAGATCGGTACGCTGGGTGCCTTTAGCTCTATCTGGATGGCGCGCGCCCTGCCGCCGGACGGAAAGCTGATTACGCTCGAGGCGGACCCAACGCATGCCGATGTTGCCCGCCAGAATATTCGCCTCGCGGGGCTGAACGATCGTATTGAATTAATAGAAGGCCCGGCGCTGAACTCGCTGGAGAATTTCGGTGACGTTCCGCCGTTCGACCTGATCTTTATTGATGCCGATAAGCCAAACAATCCCGGCTATCTGGAGTGGGCGCTGCACTATTCCCGTCCCGGCACGGTGATTATCGGCGATAACGTGGTCCGCGACGGCGAGGTCATTAACGGGCAAAGCGACGACGCGCGCGTGCTGGGCGTGCGGCGTTTTATCGAGATGACGGGGGATAATCCACGCTTAACCGCCACCGCGCTGCAAACGGTGGGGGTTAAGGGATGGGATGGGTTTACGCTGGCGATTGTGAATGTGTGAAAAAATGTGCGGGCTGATGCCCTCACCCCGACCCTCTCCCACAGGGAGGATCTGATAAAGTATTCCGTTTTCTCCCTGTGTCTCCCGACGTATTTCAAATTTTTGTACCCGCGAAATTAAAAAATCAGTCCGGTCAGAGCAAAATCAAAAAAAGTCCCCGCTCAAAAACAATATCCATATCGCTATCAGGGCTGATTTGCATTACATATTCAATATTGTATATTCCTTCAGCAGGGGCAAAGTGATGCCCTGAAAGTCTTTAAAAGGAATACTGATATGGATTTCGCAGAGGCCATTACCGACACGGGGCAATCCCGCTACAGCCTGCACATAAACGACAGCCGCGCAGAGCCTGATGTGCTGCGTTTTCGTGGACGTGAGGCGCTCAGTGCCCCCTTTAGCTGGCGTATTGAGTTCACCACATCACAGGACGATATTGACGGAACGGATGTACTGAAAAAATACGCCACCTTTCGTATGCGCAGCGGTAAATCGGTGGAGGGCGTGATTACCGGCTTTGAAGTGCTGGGGACAACGGCAGACCAGTCTCATTACAGCGTTACCCTCAGTTCCCGCCTTGCCCTGCTGTCTCACACCCGCCGCTGCGCCGTTTACCAGAATGTTTCCGTAACTGAGCTTGTGGAAACGCTGTTACTGGCGCACGGGCTTGAAGGCAGCGATTTTGAGTTTCGTCTTGAACATACTTATCCGGCCCGCGAGCTGATTACCCAGTGGCGTGAAACTGACCTTCAGTTTATCCAGCGTCTGCTGTCTGAAGTGGGCATATGGTTCCGTTGCAGCCTCAATGGCTCCACCGGGCTGGATACGGTCATTTTTGCCGACAGTCAGCTTTATTACACCTTTAACGTCCCCCTGCCATTTAACGAGCCCTCCGGACTGTATGACGGCGCAGAGGAGTCCGTCTGGGGGCTGCGAACGTGGCATAAGGTCGTCACCGGGCAGGTGCACACCCGCAGCCACAATTACCGGGATGCTGCCATGCCGATGGATTCCGTCGTTGCCGTGCGCAACGAGGCTACAACCACCGGGGAGCATTACCGCTACGGTGATAATTTTCTGAACCCCGGAGACGACCACCCTGCCGCCATACCGGAAACCGAAAGCGGCGCGTTTTATGCCCGGCTTCATCATGAGCGCGAACTGAATAAATCCACCCGGCTTCACGTCTTCAGTAACGCCTCACATCTGATGCCCGGACAGGTGCTGGAAACGCCAGGCTGCGGGCTTAAGGATTTGCGGGAAGGGATGGTTATCACGCTCACGACCTTTATCGCCTCACGTGATTCGCGTCTGCATACGTCCGTATGGGGCATTCCTTACCCCGAGCGCTACTGCTATCGCCCGCCCGCCATTCCGCGCCCGGAAATTTCCGGCACGCTGCCTGCGCGGGTGGAAAGCCGTGATACTCATGACCCGTATTCGCACCTCGATGATACGGGACGATATCGCGTAAAACTGGATTTCAGCCGCGAAGATGCAGAGCCCGGTTTTAACTACCTGTGGGTACGTCAGGCAAAACCGTATGCCGGGGATACTTACGGGTGGCATATGCCGCTGGTGGACGGTACGGAGGTCGGGATTGCCTTCCATCATAGTGACCCGGATAAACCGTATATCGCCCATGTCTTCCACGACTCAGAACATGCTGACGTGGTGAACCGCAACAACCGCAGCCAGAACATTCTGCGCACGGCGGGCGCGAATGAACTCCGGATGGAAGATAATCGGCAGGAAGAACACATTGCCCTGTCCACCCCGTCTGGCGCAACGCAGCTTAATCAGGGGTATATCACCAACACGCAGGGAGAACAGCGCGGCAGCGGCTTTGAACTGCGCACCGACGAGCACGGCGTGATAAGTGTGGCAAAGGGCCTGTTTGTCACCGCTGACGAGCAGCAGAAAGCCGTGGGTGACATACTGGATATGGACACAGCCCTGCACGAGATTGAACTCTGCCGCTGTGCAGGCGCGGGCACTGGAAGCGGATATTGCCAGCCAGCAGGCGATGTTTGCGGAACGATTCCGCGAGCTGAACGAGATGATTCATTTTCACGGCCCTGAAGGGGTGGCATTCACCAGCGGTGAACACATGCAGCTGGCGGCGACGGACAATATTGCCGTCAATGCGGGAGGTGATATCTGCACAGGGTCAATGGGCAATACCACTCTGCTCGCCGGAGAGTCTATTGGCATGTTTTCACATACCGGAAAACTCAGTGTGGTTTCGGCTGAAGGTCCGGTACAGGTTCAGGCACAAAATGGTGCGATGCACCTGAGTGCAGAGCAGAAAGTCAGTATCACCAGCCTGAGCGAAATACTGATTGCGGGAAAAAAACGGGTAACGCTGATTGGCGGCGGCAGCTACGTGCGGACCGATGCAGCGGGGATTGAGTACGGCACAATGGAGATATATACCCGCTATGCCAAACGGACTGCTACGTCCGGCCCCGCTGCAACAGAAATTAGTTTCCCTTCACACCCTGAAGCAGGTGACCCCGCTCCCCATAGGATAATCTTTTATTTTCATAAACAAGGAACGTATTCATGCAAATTTCACCTCCGATCCATTTCCCGCATGCTAATAACGAAACGTTTGGTGAGTGGGTTACCCGTTGTATGCCCGTTGATACACAGCGGAGCTATCCGGTAAACCGTGAAGGATCATGGCATGGGGGGATCCATATTCCCCATACCGATACCGGGGAGCAGGCAAATCCGTTGAGGGCCATTGCAGATGGGGTTGTTGTCTATGCCAATTACCCGGCATCATCGGATAAACGCGACCAGAAGCCGTTAAACTATGGCGGCGCGACGGATAACGGCTGCGTACTGATCCGTCATGAAATGCTGATTGGTGAAGAACCCGAAGCATTCACTTTTTACTCGCTGACCATGCACATGAAGCAGGTAAGGTCTGAACTCCGGGTAAAGAACGGCGTGTCTGTTCGCCGTGGAAAGGTGATCGGTACATCAGGAATGGTTAGCGGAAGAAACGGTTATCACTTCCAGATTTGTTGCGCCCCTTCAGCGCTTGAAGCGCTCAGCGGGCGTGCAAACGGTGTTCTTGATCTGCTCAGCAACGGGCGGGAATTACCTGTATACGGAAATCGCTATTACTATCTCCCGGCAGGGCTGCCCGTATTTGATAACGTTCACAAGATAAATATTTCCGCGCTGACTACCACTGAAGCCCTGTTCGTCATCCATGAAGGGACAAAGACCCGGACTCTGCGTAAAATCCAGGACGGATACGAGAGTGTGGGTGACATTGCCGTGACGGTGAATTTTGTCAGCGAACCCGCCTCTGCGGGAGTATTGACTAAAAAATACAGCGAATGGGTAAACATCGAAACGGCAACGGGTCCCTTCTGGGTGGATGTATCCGATATTAATGTAAAATCCTACAGCGATGCAGATATGCCCGACTGGGCTGGCTGGCGTATAGCTGATGATGATCCGACAAAAGACAGCCAGTGCAATTCTGAAATGGTCAAAAAGCATCTGAACAGCCCGCAGGATCTGCTTACACATTTCATCTGTAAATTTCCGTTTGAATGGGATTTTTCGACCTTTGACACCCGTTTTGCGTGGGTGACCGCCCCCGGTTCCCCGCGTGAACTCAGCGGAACGGATTACAGTGAATTGAAAGCCCACGCAAAAGCACTGTGCTTTTTTGATAAACTTTCCCCGGAGGTTCAGGCAGAACTGAGCGGTGAAATCTGGCATTTTGAGCCACGTACGTTTATTACGTTATTGCAAAAAGCAGAGCCGCGCCTGATATATTACAGCGCGAACGGACGTTCAAAACGACAGCTTAACGATTTTATTA
The DNA here is from genome assembly GCF_001743375.1 of Enterobacter sp. IF2SW-B1. Taxonomy (NCBI): domain Bacteria; kingdom Pseudomonadati; phylum Pseudomonadota; class Gammaproteobacteria; order Enterobacterales; family Enterobacteriaceae; genus Enterobacter; species Enterobacter sp. IF2SW-B1. The sequence goes on from NZ_MJAA01000001.1 coordinate 23,917, forward strand.
CCGATGATATGCGGCACGGTGACCTGACGCAGGAGCAGATACTGGCTCAGGGTCAGCTAAATAAAATCAATCTGTTCGGACATGAGTTAAGAACCAATCTCTTCGATTTTAATAAATCCGTTGATGAACATTTTGCCAGCATGGAACAAATGGCCTTCTGGACTGCATGGGGAGAGTATGCCCCGCTCATTCAGATTATGATTAAGAAATTCGGCAAAAATGAAGGTGGCATTTTTCGACACGAGTTGTTGAATAAAGCATTTCTGGATCACAAGACGACAAAAGAGTGTGTTATTGAAATAAATACAATCATATCAGAAACGCTCGATGATAATGACTTTTCTAGATTATCAATAGATAACCTTAGTGACATTTACAATAAAATCACTGCTAGAATCACATTGCCTAAGTTTAATGATTGGGACTGGTTTAACGGTTTGGGGATCACCATTCACGATACCTACTCAACGAAGATTTATCTTGATTATATGGATATAGATGTGCCGTCGGATACCTACGGCCCGCGCCGATACCGTGCAGGCCTGCGTTTTCAGATACAGGATCATTTTGGGCTGGATGTTCCAGACCTTAACGGCAAAGGATTTGAGAATATTCCCTGGTTTTGCTCATGGTTCATTTTGCAACGCTATAAACATTATGATTTTAAACCATTTATTAATGAAGCAAGCTTCATCATTCATATAAATGGGTGAAATATGAAAAACTATAAATTATTAATTATTCTTTTTGGCTTACTGGTGATTGTTGTCAGGTACTTAACATTAAGTCCGGCTATTTCTGCTATATATCAAAAGAGCTATTACGATCCTCAATGGGGGCGTGGCGAATGTAAATCAACTGTTGTTTTGGTTGAACATGCCCCTATAACCCAACAACAAAAAATTGGATTATGGAACTCAAGCAAACATGACATTTTAAAAAAATGGACCCCACTAAACAATAATAAATGCGATGACATTTTATTTGTGAACAACAATGTAGAACAAGTAATTGATAGCATGGGGATGAAAGAATGGATGGGAGAAGAACAAATATGTTTAGAAGGCAAATTGGGTGCAGGGAAATGCATATCTAGAAATGAAAGGCTGTTCTATATTGTGAGAGACAAACCGCTTTCTAATCATGATATCAAGGACACCACAAATGGCGAAACTTTTTACCTACACTTTGTCAATAACTAGTTTTTAATCAAACAAAGGGCGCTGAAACTTCAGTGCCCTATAAGCTGTTATAATGACATTCGCAAGCCTTATCACATTAAATCTCTTACAAAGAGATTGCCCGCGATGCAGGGCTTAAACCGGATGACGTGAAAGCGATGCTGTCAGCGTATGAGCCGCTGGGAACGAATGACGCGTGGGAGGAGCTTTATTCCATCCGCCAGATGATGGGCGCTCTGTTTCGTGGTCTTCCAGAAATGGGACCGAAAAAGAAGCGGGTCTGAGTTTCGTTTTTATCGCCCTTGCTACGGGCGGGATATTCTCCCGGCCCGTGCTTCCCGTATCGTGGTATACTGTGTCTCCCTCTCCGAAATGTAAGCATCTGTAACAGCCTCATTTTCGCCTTCCGGTGGCCAATTTGGGGGCTAAAAAATCAGAAGAAAAAATAATATCTTTTATTATCAATACACTTGCTGATTTCAGAACATCCCCACAGGGAGAGGGAGAAAACCGGGCAAGGACGTTAAGCGGAAATCTGCTCCATCGCCTGCAATATACGTTTATCCGAAATCGGATACGGCGTACCGAGCTGCTGAGCAAAGAAGCTGACGCGCAGCTCCTCGATCATCCAGCGGATCTCCTGCACATCTTCATCGTCGCGGCGCGCCGGCGGCAGCTTGTTTAACCACTGCTGCCACGCCTGCTGCACGCTTTCGACCTTCAGCATCTGCGCGCGATCGCGGTGCGGATCGATCGCCATTTTCTCCAGACGTTTTTCAATCGCCTGCAGATAGCGCAGCGTATCGCCCAGACGCTTAAAGCCGTTGCCGGTGACAAAGCCGCGGTACACCAGCCCCGCCATCTGCGCCTTCACGTCCGACAGCCCCAGCGCCATGGTCATATCCACGCGCCCCTTCAGGCGCTTGTTGATGTTGAACACGGCGGTGAGGATCTGCTCGACCTGTTTGGCAATCTCCACCACGGTGTCGTTCAGCTCGGCGCGAACCTTGTCATGCAGCTTCGCAAAACCTTCTTCCGTCCAGACCGGGCCGCCCGCCTCGTGGATCAGCTTGTCCACGCCGCAGGAGATGCAGTCGTCAATCAGATCCAGCACTTTGCCGTACGGGTTAAAGTAGAGCCCCAGCTTGGCTTTGTTCGGCAGCTTCTCGTGCAGATACTTGATCGGCGACGGGATGTTGAGCAGCAGCAGGCGGCGCAGCCCGCGCCACATCATCTGCTGCTGTTCCTGCGGGTTATCAAACAGTTTGATCGCCACGCTGTCACGTTCGTCCACCAGCGCCGGCCAGGCTTTGACCTTATAGTTGCCGCGCTTCTGCTCGTAGCTCTCCGGAAGCTGGCCAAAGCTCCAGATATGCAGCCCGCTCTGCTCGATGCCGTCGTCCGCCACCGCAGAAAGCGTCTCCTGAACTTTGCCTTTCAGCGCCTCTTTCAGCTCGCTGAGGGAACGCCCTTCCAGCAGCTTTTTGTTTTTATCATCCACCACGCGGAAGCTGATTTTCAGGTGATCGGGCACCTGATCCCAGTTCCAGTCTTCGCGGTCGATGGTGGTGCCGGTCATGCGGCGGAACTCACGCTCCAGCGCGTCCAGCAGCGGCAGTTCCAGCGGCGTGACGCGGCCCAGAAACGCTTCCGCATAGTTTGGCGCTGGCACAAAATTGCGCCGCACCGGTTTCGGCAGGGATTTGATCAGCGCAATCACCAGCTCGCGGCGCAGGCCGGGAATTTGCCACTCAAACCCGCTCTCGTCGACCTGGTTTAACAGCGGCAGCGGAATGTGGACGGTTACGCCGTCCGCGTCGGTGCCCGGTTCAAACTGGTAGGTCAGACGCAGCTTGAGGTTGCCCTGATGCCAGAAGTTCGGGTAGTCGAGCTTGCTGACCGACTCCGCCCCCTCTTTAATCAGCATGCTCTTTTCGAAGTTGAGCAGGTCCGGCGTCGCTTTGCTGGCCTTCTTCCACCAGCTGTCAAAGTGGCGGGCGGAGATAACATCATGGCTGATGCGCTGGTCGTAAAACTCAAACAGCGCCTCATCGTCCACCAGAATGTCGCGGCGTCGGGACTTGTGCTCAAGCTCTTCCACCTCGGCGCGCAGCTTCAGGTTTTCACGGAAGAACGCGTGGCGCGTCTGCCAGTCCCCCTCCACCAGCGCGTGGCGGATAAACAGCTCGCGGCTGAGCGCCGGATCGATCTGGCTGTAGTTGACCTTACGCGCGGCGACCACCGGCAGGCCGTAAACGGTCACTTTTTCGGTCGCCATCACCGCGCCCTGCGCGCGCTCCCAGTGCGGCTCGCTGTACGAGCGTTTCAGCAGGTGCTGAGCCACCGGCTCAACCCATTCCGGGTCGATGCGCGCGGCAATGCGCCCCCACAGGCGGCTGGTTTCCACAAGCTCGGCGACCATGGTCCACTTCGGCGGCTTCTTGAACAAGCCGGAACCCGGGAAGATGGAGAAACGCGCGTTACGCGCGCCGGTATATTCCTGCTTATCCGCATCCTTCATCCCGATATGGGACAGCAGGCCAGTCAGCAGCGCGATATGAATTTCGCGGTACTCCGCCGGTTCACTGTTCACCGGAATGCCCAGCTCTTTCACCACCTGGCGCAGCTGGGTGTAGATATCCTGCCATTCACGCACGCGCAGATAATTAAGGAAATCCACGCGGCACTGGCGGCGGAACTGGTTCGAGGAGAGCGCTTTCTGCTGCTCGCCGAGGTAGTTCCACAGGTTCACAAAGGCGAGGAAATCAGACTCTTTATCGTGGAAGCGACGGTGCTTTTCGTCCGACGCCTGCTGTTTGTCCATCGGACGCTCGCGAGGGTCCTGAATCGAGAGCGCCGAGGTGATGATCATCGCCTCGCGCACGCAACCGTGCTTTTGCGCTTCCAGCACCATGCGCGCCAGGCGCGGGTCGACCGGCAGCTGGCTGAGCTGGCGGCCCAGCGGCGTCAGCTTATAGATGCTCGCCTGCTCGTCGGTGGTAATCGCCCCGAGCTCTTCCAGCAGACGCACGCCGTCCTGAATGTTGCGCTTGTCCGGCGCTTCCACAAACGGAAACGCCGCGATGTCGCCCAGCCCCAGCGCGGTCATCTGCAGGATAACGGACGCCAGGTTGGTGCGCAGAATTTCCGGGTCGGTAAACTCCGGGCGCGACAGGAAATCGTCTTCGGAATAAAGACGAATACAGATCCCTTCCGACACGCGGCCGCAGCGGCCCTTACGCTGGTTAGCGGAAGCCTGGGAGACCGGCTCAATCGGCAGGCGCTGAACCTTGGTGCGGTAGCTGTAGCGGCTGATGCGCGCCGTGCCCGGGTCGATCACGTATTTAATCCCCGGTACGGTCAGCGAGGTCTCCGCCACGTTGGTCGCCAGCACGATGCGGCGTCCGCTGTGTGGCTGGAAGACGCGGTTTTGCTCGCTGTTCGACAGGCGCGCGTACAGCGGCAGGATCTCGGTGTGGCGCAGGTCGCGCTTGCTGAGCGCATCGGCGGTATCGCGAATTTCGCGCTCGCCGCTCATGAAGATCAGGATGTCGCCCGCGCTCTCGTTGCCCAGCTCGTCAACGGCGTCGAAGATGGCCTGCAGCTGGTCGCGCTCGGTATCGTCCGCCTCTTCCACAATCGGGCGATAGCGCACTTCCACCGGATAGGTGCGGCCCGACACTTCAATAATCGGCGCATTGTTGAAGTGTTTTGAGAAGCGCTCCGGGTCGATGGTAGCGGAGGTGATGATGATTTTCAGATCAGGGCGACGCGGCAGCAGCTCTTTAAGATAGCCAAGCAGGAAGTCGATGTTCAGGCTGCGCTCGTGCGCTTCATCGATGATGATGGTGTCGTACTGCATCAGCAGGCGGTCCTGCTGTATTTCCGCCAGCAGGATACCGTCCGTCATCAGCTTGACCATGGTGTTGTCGCTGACGTGGTCGCTGAATCGCACCTTGTAGCCGATGCAGCCGCCTGGCTCCGTCTGCAGCTCTTCGGCAATACGGTTCGCCACGGTGCGCGCCGCCAGACGACGCGGCTGGGTGTGGCCAATCAACCCCTTCACCCCGCGGCCCAGCTCCATACAGATTTTCGGCAGCTGGGTAGTTTTACCTGAACCGGTTTCCCCCGCGACAATCACCACCTGGTGATCGCGGACGGCCTCAAGGATGTCCTGTTTCTTCTGGCTGACGGGCAGGTTTTCCGGGTAGGTGATCGCCGGACGCGCGGCTTCGCGCAGCACAACCTTCCCTGCCGCCTGTTCAATCTCTTTGGCCATCTCCTGGTAAATGGCCTGTTGTGCATCAGGATTTTTAACCTTCTTCACGCCGTGCAGCCGGCGGGAAAACCGCTGTTTATCGCGCAGCATCAGGGAATCAAGCTGTTGCAGGAGCATCGGGAAGGTGATTTTGGGTTGTTCTGTCATAGCGTTAACGGGCAGTGCTCTGCCGGATAAAATCTCTTTTTAATGATTGCTATAGAGTACCACATTGACGCTTTTAGCGCCTTATTCAAAAAATTCGAACATAGGCTTCGATATATTGCGCTATCTCTGTGGCAGGATTGTGAATAAAGTGTCAACAAGCAACGGGGCACCCCCCTTCAATCAAATGCAACAACAGGAATCACCCATGAGCAAAGTATTAGTTTTGAAATCCAGTATTCTGGCAGGGTACTCTCAGTCTGGTCAGCTGTCTGATTACTTCGTTGAACAGTGGCGTGAACAGCATTCTGCAGACGAAATCACCGTGCGTGACCTGGCAGCAAACCCCATTCCTGTGCTGGACGGCGAGCTGGTTGGCGCGCTGCGCCCAAGCGATGCGCCACTGTCCCCGCGTCAGCAGGAAGCCCTGGCCCTGTCCGACGAGCTGATTGCTGAGCTGCAGGCGCACGACGTTATCGTCATCAACGCCCCAATGTACAACTTCAACATTCCTACCCAGCTGAAGAATTACTTCGACCTGGTGGCGCGCGCTGGCGTAACCTTCCGCTACACCGAGAACGGCCCGGAAGGTCTGGTAAAAGGCAAGCGTGCGATCGTCCTTACCAGCCGTGGCGGTATCCATAAAGATACCCCAACTGACCTGGTTGCGCCGTACCTGAGCCTGTTCCTCGGCTTCATCGGCATCACTGACGTGAACTTCGTGTTTGCGGAAGGCATCGCTTACGGTCCTGAAGTGGCGACCAAAGCGCAGACCGACGCGAAAGCCGCCATCGACAGCCTGGTGGCCGCGTAAGATTTCCCCCTCTCACCGCCCGGTGGGAGGGTTTTTCTTTTCCCCGCATTTCGCTATCATCCGCTCCCACTCTCCAGCCGGGCGGCCTGATGTCTGCGATTATCGATTCTTTTATTGCTCCACCGTGTCACGACGACATTGAGATCCTCTGGCAGGATGAACATCTGCTGCTAATTAATAAGCCTTCTGGCCTGCTCAGCCTCTCGGGCAAAAACCCGCAAAACCTCGATTCTGTCCATTATCGTCTGGTCCAGACGTTCCCCGGCTGCACGCTGATACATCGTCTGGATTTCGGCACGTCCGGACTGATGGTGGTTGCGCGCAATAAGGCCATCAACTCGGCGCTTTGCCAGCAGTTCAGCCAGCGCAGCGTGGAGAAAGTCTACAGCGCCCTGCTTTATGGGCATCTGGAAAACGACGAGGGAATAATAGACGCGCCCATTGCCAAAGACCCGGCGCTGTTCCCGCTGATGTCGATCTGCGCCATCAACGGTAAACCCGCCCGTTCCCGCTATCGGGTGGTGGAACGTTTTTTTCGGGGGACAGGAGTGCCGTTAACGCGGGTGGAACTGACGCCGGAAACCGGGCGAACCCACCAGCTGCGCATCCACTGCCAACAGCTCGGGCACCCTATTCTGGGCTGCGATCTGTATGGCGGTCTTGACGCGGCGGTGGCTGAGGAAACGCCCCGGCTGATGCTGCATGCCAGCGAGCTGAATTTTATTCATCCCGTGAGCGGAGAGCCGGTTAACGCCCGCCACGCCGCCCCGTTTTGAACGCGGTTTACCACATCAAATCGTCAGGAATTTTGAAGTCCGCGTACGGATCGTCTTCGTCCTGCTCTTCCTGACTGAGCGCGCTGTTTAACACGATGCTGTCGACATCGCGCTGGGCAATTTTATCAGCCACCACCGCCGGAATGATCGCGTATTCACAATCGCCGTTTGCATTGAGCACCAGGCGCGCAATGGCCAGACGGCCGTTGATCAGCTGGGTTTGCGTCTGCTTGTCGACCTCAATTTTTTTGATCAGATTACCGTCGGTGAAGTTAAAGGTGATGTTGCCCTTCGCCACGGTGATGCGGTTCATCTCGATCAGCTGCTTCACCTGCGCTTTAAACTCTTTCGCGAGTACGGCCTGCTTCTGCTGCTCGCTCAGCAGCTTGTCACGCTCGATCTGCGCCTTCTTATTCTCTTCTACCGCTTCCCGAGCCTCACGTGCCTGAACGCGTGATTTCTTTGCCGTGCGCTGCACTTTCGCCGCTTTCTTGCTGCTGACCAGGCCCGCTTTCAGCATCTGCTCTTGTAAGGTGAGTTTTGTCATGATCGTTTCTAAACCGGTTGGAAATTTTGGGGATTATAGCGGGAATTGAGGATGGTGTACCAGAGAAGCAGATATGGCGTTTAGCTGCCTGAATCTGGTTCATTATTGATTCAACATATACTCACGCTAACGCCTAAAAAAATGGTTAAAAATTGCCTGGTTATTTTCTTAAAAAAAATGAGCAGTTCATAAATATGATGTGGGTTGAATATCTGTGTTCGCTTCAGGCGTAGGCTGCTTTTTCTTATTAAAGAATGAAAAAATATGCCCTTGAAAGAAACAAGGGTGTTTGAGTCAGCGCTGGGATACAACCCAACTAATGCAGATGTTTTAGCAGCAAGAATTCAGGAAGGCGTATTATCGGTCCCAGCAAAAGTGTTGCAGGCCAACAATTACGGTCAAACAATGGCTGTCGATATGCCCATTTTAGGCGTCAACGGTGAAACAGCGATCGTGCGTACAGGCTGGATGTATGAAACTGACGCGCTAGTTCCTCGCCTGACAACCCTATTCGTTAAATGAGAAAACAAAAATGAAAAGAGCCGAATTAGACGTTGTGGTTTTAGACGAGGATTTACCTGATGAAGGACTGGTAAAAGGGGCTGTTGGTACGATTGTTATGGTATTCGATACCCCGACACTGGGCTATCTTGTCGAATTTTGCGACGAGGAAGGAAGAACAATAGCAATGCCTGCTTTGCTACCCGCTCAGCTAAAGAGTTATTTCATTCCTGGCACCCTCAAAACGCGGTTGGTTCGCCCCGAATAAAGCGTGGTTGAAAGCGTAAGCCTGCAGTATGAAAAAATTACCTGGCGCATCGCCGCTGGGAACATCATGCACAGCGACGCCTGGGACGAACGTCCTACAGCATAGCCCAAAGGGGCCCGATGCCCCTTACTCTTTCACTTCCCTGCCTGAAGCAATCTGAAGTTTCCACTCAGCGTCTCCCTGTTCATGAACTTCCCTCATGTTGCATTGAAATTAAGTCACTTCCCCTGCGCCGCGGGCTCAGGCATAAATTATGCATGAGTAACTTCTTAGCAACATGAACTTAGGATGCATAACCACAATGAGCAAAGCTTTCACATATACCCTTAAGCGCAGTTGCTTCGATGAGAATTACAACCCGTCAGAAAATACGCGTACGACCACCAACTTTGCCAACCTGGCACGTGGGGAAAAACGTCAGGAAAACCTGCGCAATACGCTGGTGATGATCAATAACCGCTTTAATGCCCTGGCGCGCTGGGATAACCCGACCGCCGATCGCTACGCGGTTGAGCTTGAAATCATCTCTGTCGATTTGAACATTGGCGCGGAAAAGCCGTTCCCGGCCATTGAGATTTTGCAGACGTATATTGTCGACAAGAAAAATAACCAGCGTATCGCAGGCATTGTCGGGAATAACTTCTCCTCTTACGTGCGGGATTATGATTTCAGCGTCCTGCTGCTGGAGCACAACAAGAACCAGCAGCACTTCAGTATTCCGGAAAAGTTTGGCGAACTGCACGGCAATATTTTCCGCCATTTTGTGAACTCGCAGGAATACAAAGAGAACTTCAGAAAGGGCCCGGTGATCTGCCTGAGCGTCTCGAGCAAAGACACCTATCGCCGCACCGGTAACCAGCACCCTGTTCTGGGTATTGAGTACGCGCCGGATGGCGAATCGTTAACGGAACTGTACTTCGCAAAAATGGGCCTGAAGGTCCGCTACTTCATGCCTGAGAACAGCGTGGCGCCTTTCGCGTTCTTCTTTACCGGAGACTTGCTGAGCGATTACACCGATCTGGAACTGATCGGCACCATCAGCACGATGGAAACGTTCCAGAAAATCTATCGCCCGGAAATTTATAACGCGAACTCGGCGGCGGGACTGTTTTATCGCCCGGACCTGAACCAGCAGGATCATTCATTAACCAAAATTGTTTATGACCGCGAAGAGCGAAGCCGGCTGGCGATTGAACAGGGTCGATTTACCGAAGAATATTTCATTAAGCCTTATAAACACATTCTCGAGCAGTGGTCTGATAACTACACGCTTTAATTCATCAAAAAAGGTCTTTTATTATGAAAACATTGCTCCCGACGTCTACGGCTGGCAGCCTGCCTAAGCCGACCTGGCTTGCGCAACCTGAAACGCTCTGGTCTCCGTGGAAACTGCAGGATCAGGAATTACTGGCGGGTAAACAGGATGCACTGCGCCTGTCCCTTGACGAGCAGATCCGTGCGGGAATCGATATTGTCAGCGACGGGGAACAGACCCGTCAGCACTTCGTCACCACCTTTATTGAACACCTGAGCGGCGTCGATTTTGAAAATCGCCAGACCGTGCGCATTCGTAACCGCTACGACGCCAGCGTGCCGACCGTGGTTTCTGCCGTTGCGCGTCAGAAGCCGGTATTCGTGGACGATGCAAAGTACCTGCGCCAGCTCACGGACAAGCCGATCAAATGGGCCCTGCCTGGGCCAATGACCATGATCGACACCCTTTACGACGCGCATTATAAAAGCCGCGAAAAGCTGGCCTGGGAATTCGCCAAAATCCTCAACCAGGAAGCGCGTGAATTAGAAGCCGCGGGCGTGGATATTATCCAGTTCGACGAGCCGGCGTTTAACGTCTTTTTTGATGAGGTCAACGACTGGGGTATCGCCGCGCTCGAGCGCGCCATTGAGGGTCTGAAATGCGAAACCGCGGTACACATCTGCTACGGCTACGGCATCAAGGCCAATACCGACTGGAAAAAGACGCTCGGCTCAGAATGGCGCCAGTATGAAGAGGCCTTCCCTAAGCTGCAAACCTCTAACATCGACATCATCTCCCTGGAGTGCCACAACTCCCGCGTACCGATGGATCTGCTGGAGCTGATTCGCGGTAAAAAGGTGATGGTTGGGGCGATTGACGTGGCAACCAACACCGTCGAAACGCCAGAAGAGGTCGCCGACACCCTGCGTAAAGCGCTGCAGTTCGTCGACGCCGACAAGCTTTACCCCTCAACCAACTGCGGCATGGCTCCCCTCTCCCGTCAGGTGGCTAACGGTAAGCTGAAAGCGCTCAGCGCCGGCGCAGAAATTATCCGCAAGGAGCTCGGCGCGTAATTGCCTTACGTTTGCCAGTACGGCGGCGAGCCGAAAAACGCCACGTAATAATCAATCACCGCCCTGACGTTCAGGGGCGGATGACGTGCGTGAGGATAGATCGCCGCAATATTCAGCGGCTCCGTATTGATAGCGCACGCCATTTCCGGCATAAGAGCGACCAGCTCCCCCCGCTGCAGCCTGTCGCCAATCAGCCAGTCCGGAAACAGGACGATCCCCATTCCACCCAGCGCGGCAATGAGCAGCGACTCCGCATTATTGGACGTCATCAGCGGCGCCACGGGATAGTGCACCCAATTCTCCCCCTTGCGTCGCACAAGCCAGCGATTAGGGCCAGACGAACCGCGATACACCAGGCATTTATGCTGGCTCAGCTCGGCCGGGTCGGCCGGTACGCCGTGTTGACGCAGATACGCGGGCGACGCGGCAAGATGGTAGCGCTGCTGCCCGAAGATGCGGGCGTGGAACGTCGAGTCCGTCAGGGTGCCGATGCGAAAAATGAGGTCGGCGGCATCCCGGTGCGGGTCGATAAAGTCATCGGTCAGCGTCAGCTCTATGGTTAACCGTGGATAACGCTCGGCCAGGCCTGCCAGGCCGGGTGCAACGTGCCTCTGTCCAAAAAATACCGGCCCGTTAATGCGTACCGTGCCGGAGGGTTCGGTCGAACGTTCATCCAGCTCCCGACGCGCCTCTTCGAAGTTATCCACCATCGCCCGGGCATAGCGGATAAAAAGATGCCCGTTTTCCGTGGGGATCACCGCCCGGGTATTGCGATAGAACAGCTGCTGGCCGAGCGCGTCTTCAAGCTGATGAATAATCCGCGACACCTGCGAGGCAGAAATTCCCTCTCGTCGCGCAACGACGGAAAAGTTCTGCGTTTCATAGACGGCAATAAACAGCAGCAGTGAGCGAAGGTTCATGCTTCCGGCATCTGACATTAATGCATTTCCTGCAAAGGTGTTTCCTGCATTATGGCATTTTTCTCACATGTCTACCGACGTAATCTTCTTCGCCTGAAAACGGAGGAAGCATAATGCAGTTTGTATTGATTTTACTGGTGATTGCCGGCGGGATGGGCCTCTCCGTCGAGGCGGGTTTGCTGGGGCCGTTAGGGGGAGAAGTAGGCGATTTATGGGCCACGTTCAGCATTTTCGGGGTCGGCGCTGCGCTGACCTTTCTGCTGATGCTGTTTTTTAGCCCGCGCAACGGTCCGTCGTTTTTCGCACAGCCCGGCTGGCAGCTGCTCGGCGGCGTGCTGGGTCCTGTTTACGTTATCATTCTGACTATCGCCACCCCCGCTATCGGCATCGCTCTGACGATGATCGGCATTCTGGCAGGTCAGGTTTTTAAAAGCCTGATCATTGACCACTTTGGCCTGCTGGGTACGCCGCACAGGAAGATAAACGCAAGACGCATCGTGGCGCTGGTTTTTATTATTGCCGCACTGGTACTGGTCGCAAAGGGGTAAGCACATGACACTGATGATGATAATTCTGGCCATCTGCGGCGGCGCGACGCTGAGCATACAGGCCGCAATTAACGGACAGCTCGGCAGCAGCGTGGGCGTTTTCAAGAGCGCGTTTCTGACGTTTTCCGTCGGCGCGCTGGTGACCGCCCTGCTCATTTTCTTCTTTGAGCCTAAGCAGACGGTCACGCTGCTGGACGTGCCGAAATGGCAGCTCCTCGGGGCGATGTTCGGCGTGCCCTACATTGTGATCATGGTGCTTGCCGTGCAGCGCATCGGCACCGCCATCGCCACGGTGGCGGTGATATTCGGCCAGCTCGCCATGAGCATGCTGATAGATAACTTTGGCTGGTTGAACAATCCCGCTATTCCGTTTTCACCGAGCCGTCTGGGCGCGGTGGTGTGCCTGGGGATTGCCCTGTACTTCATTTACTCCAGCAGCAAAACCGGCGATGTTCGCGACTAAGCTTCCGTATTCCGGGTAAAGAACAGCGTCACCGTGGCGACGGTGACGCCAAATTTCTTCATCTCGGTTTTATTGAACAGATGCGTCTCATCCTGCAGGTACATCCAGTCATCAAAGTTTAGCAGCCACGTTTTGCCGTTGGCCTTCACGTTCATGCTGTAATGCCAGTTAAAGGCGTTGCCTGCGGCCTGCCCGGTGGCAACCCCTTCAATATCACCTGCCGTTCCCTCGTAGCGGTCGTTCCCCACGCGACGGATGTGCCATACCCGCTGCTGCTTCTCGCCGTCGTCGTAAACGAAACGCTCGTTCAGCGTCAGCGTATCGCCGATGACGTCCCCGGCAATCTCAACGTGAAAGCGGCGGATCTGCTTGCCGCTGCGATCCTGCACCATGCCCCACGCTTCGGTTTTGCCCTGGAAGTAGTGGAAGATATCAAGCCGCGGCTGCTGCTGGCGATACTCGGACACCTCCGTACTGCAGCCGGCCAGCAGCATCGTGAATGCCAGCGCCAGCGTCAGGATTCGTTTCATTTTTTGCCTCCGATTAGCTGCTGACGCAGCTCAGGATATTGCGTGCGGGGATCGAGCCAGATGGCCAGAAAGCGGGTGCTGAACGCTTCTGACTGGCGCGGACCGAGCGGAATAAAAGATTTTTGCGCCGACGACGCGCGGTACCAGAACTGCCCCTGCTTATCGTTGAGAACAAACGCCAGCTGTGAACCCGGTCTGACATCCGGCCACAGGGACTGGAGCATCCTTAGCCAGGCTTCACTTTGCGGTTCCTGCGTCAGGATCCCCTGCGCCTGCCACTGGTCGCGGGTCGCCTCAACCAGTTCATCGCGATCTATGTCGCGCGCGTAGGTAATAATCAGCGCCTGATCCTGATCGTCCCGGCTGTAACGGCCATCCGGCGTGCGGAGCTGAGAGGTATAGACCGTGAACGGCCCCCAGGTCAGCGTGGCGTCGCCCACCTTGCGCCAGGCCAGCCAGTCGGCGGCCTGAGCACCAGGAACAACCAGCATGAGCCAAAACAGCAGAACCGCAGTCCTCATTTTTGTCTCCCCATTAGCAGGTGGAAAAACAGCATCAGCACCAGCCAGCCCGGCGCCATCCAGCTGACGACGATAAAGGTCGGCTCCAGAAACGTGATGGCGCCCAACCGCTCGCCAATCAGGTAGGCCACCGGGCCTCCCACGGCCGCCAGCAGGGTCAGCAGCCAGCCGGGTAACGTGGTGGTACGCGCAAGCTGCGTCCAGACCACGGCGAACATCAGCCACAATGCCACCATCCATAGTGGCATCAGGGAGTCGCCCGTGAAGGCAATCAGCCCCGTCAGCGCCCAGAGCGCATCCAGCAGGCTGCCCGCCGCGGCCAGCCCAATGGCGTAAAGACGGTATGCTGACGGCAAGAGAAGGCACGCCAGGATCGCCAGCCCGAGCCAGATAATCAGGCCCTGTTCGCGAAAAAGCACTACCAGCGCCCAGTAAAGATCGAACGCGACGGCCAGCAGAAAGACCTGAAGGTAGCGTCTCATACGCGCTCGGCGGTCAGCTGCACCACGCTGATGGTGCGGGCGTTAAACCCGGCTTCGCAGTAGCCGAAGTAGTACAGCCACATGCGGCGGAACCGTTCATCAAAGCCAAGCTTTTCAATCTCCTGCCAGGCGTGGACAAAGCGCTGCCGCCAGTTGGCCAGTGTGCGGGCGTAGTCCGGCCCCATGTCGAAGAGATTGCGCACCACGAAATCGGTGTGGCGCGTCATCAGCTCGTTCATCGCCGTAATGCTCGGCAGGAAGCCGCCGGGGAAAATGTAGCGCTGGATAAAATCGACGCTTTTGCTGTAGTCGCGATAGCGCTGGTCCTGAATGGTGATGGCCTGAATCGCCATCCGTCCACCGGGGCGCAGCCGCGCCTGACAGGTACGGAAGAACGTGGGCAGATAGCGTTGCCCGACGGCTTCAATCATCTCTATCGAGACCAGCTTATCGTACTGCCCGGTGAGGTCGCGATAGTCGCAGAGCAGTACCTCAACCCGATCCTGCAGCCCGGCGCGGGCAATGCGCTCGGTCGCCCAGATATATTGCTCCTGCGACAGCGTGGTAGTGGTCACCCGACAGCCGTAGTGACGGGCGGCGTATTCCGCCATCGCCCCCCAGCCGGTGCCAATTTCCAGCAGGTGATCACCCGGGTTTAGCGCCAGCTGCTCGCACAGGCGCGCCATTTTGGCCTGCTGAGCCGCCGTCAGATCCTGCTCGTCCGCGGTAAACAGTGCGCTGGAGTAAAGCAGTTCCTTATCCAGAAAATGGGCATAGAAAGCGTTGCCCAGATCGTAATGGGCGGCAATATTTTCGCGGGCCTGGGCACGAGAGTTGCGCCGCGTCCAGTGGCGCAGCCGCTCCAGCGGTCGGCCAAGCAGCCGGAACCCGTTCTCCAGACGACCAAGCACCTCGCCGTTGAGGGCCAGGATTTGCAGAAGCGGCGTAAGCTGCGCGGTCTCCCATTCGCCGTCCATCCAGGCTTCTGCGGCGGCAAGGCTACCGCCCGTTAAGACGCGCCAGTAGACGCCGGGCGTGAGGATCTGCACGTCCGCGTGCAGCGCGGAGGATGTCTCGCCAAAATGGAAGGTCTGCGCCCCTTCACGCAGGGTGAGTGAGCCGCCGCGAATGCCGCTTAACAGACGAAACAGCAGCCATCGCGCGATGCGGACGTTGCGCGGGATATCGGGTTCTAGCGCAAAGACGGGATCGGTCATGAGCGTTCACTCCTGCTGACGGGATGGTTATACAGCGGCACGCGCTTGAGCCACAGCCTCAGCGCCTGCCAGTAAATGGCGAAAACGGTTTTCAGAGTCATCAGCGGGATGCGCAGCAGCAGCGCGCGCAGCGCCGGACGGGTCAGAGGCTCCCGGCGCAGGGCCAGCGTGGCGTCAAAGACCTTCGTTTCCTGATGATTTTCAATGTGCATATGCAGCGTGTTGTCCGGGTTGTTGAAGCGCCAGTGGTAAACCATGTCCATCGGGTTGAAGGGGGAAACGTGAAACGCTTTTTCCGTGGGCCGGGCATTTTGCCCGTCGACCGCGTAATAATGGCGCTCGTTCCACGGCGTGTTGCGCACCTCCGCCAACACCCAGCGAAGCGTGTTTTCCTGGTCATAGCAGTAGTAAAAATTAACCGGATTGAAATGAAACCCGAAGTAGCGCAGCTGCGTCAGAAGCATGACCCGCCCTGCGGGACGTTCCCCGGTCAGGCTCTCCAGCCTGTTCAGCACGTTCTCTTTAAGCGGCGTGCCGAGCGGATAGTCCGCGTCATGGAACGCGGCGGCGGCAAAGCGGTTGCGCCGCACGCCGACGGACGCCAGCAGCGGCAGTTCATCAAGATCCAGCCAGGCCATAAAAACGCCGTAGCTGAATTCATGCGTTTTCGGCTGAAGGCGGCGGTGGCGCAATACGCCGTGATAGAGGCAGCTGTTCATGTCAGTTCCCCTCCCCGGCGGCTATTTCATTGACCACGTCCAGTGCGCTGCGCACGCCGTCTTCATGAAAACCGTTGTACCAGTAAGCGCCGCAGAACCAGCTCCGGTGATGACCGTTGATCTCCCCACGGCGCGCCTGCGCACGCCAGCTTTGCGGGTTAAACAGCGGATGCTCATAGACAAAGCGTTGCAGGACGAAGCGTTCATCCACCGGCGCGTCCGGGTTCAGGGTGACGCAGAACAGTGGGCTGCCCGCAGGCAGACCCTGCAGAATGTTCATGTTGTAGGTGACGCAGGCGCTGGCCTGCTCCTGCGCGCTCAGGCGGTAGTTCCAGCTGGCCCAGGCGCGTTGCCGCACCGGCAGCCAGCGCGGATCGCTGTGCAAAACAACCTCGTTGCGCTGCCAGCCGATATCGCCCAGCACTTCGCGCTCCGCGGGCGTAGGATCCTCAAGCATCGCCAGTGCAGCGGCGGAGTGGCAGGCAAATATCACCTGGTCGAAGGTGTGGCTGCCGTTTTCAAGCTGAAGCGTGGCCCCGCGCGCGTGGCGGCTCACCCGCAGAACAGGCGTGTTCAGGTGCAGCGTCAGGCGGTCGCCCAGTTTTTCCAGCATGGCGCGGATATACTCCCGCGAGCCGCCCGGCACCACGTACCACTGCGGACGCTGGGTGATATCCAGCAGGCCGTGGTGATGAAAGAAGCGCAGGAAGAGCGGCAGCGGGAAACGCTTCATCTCCTGCAGCGACGACGACCAGATCGCGGCCCCCATCGGCAGAATGTAGTGGCGCGCAAAAAACGGCGTGAAGCCGTGCTGGTCCAGAAACGTCTGCAGCGTGGCGTTCGGATCGACTTCTCCTTCAAGGGCCTGTTTCGCCAGGCGGTTAAAGCGGACGATGTCACCGAGCAGACGCCAGAATGCCGGATTCACCAGGTTTCGGCGCTGGGCAAACAGCGACGTCAGGGTGTGGCCGTTGTACTCAAGCCCCGTCTCGGGGTTGTGTACTGAAAAGCTCATCTGTGTTTTTTGCCCGCTGATGCCGAGCTCGCTGAGCAGGCCCATAAAGCGCGGGTAGGTGCGGTCGTTGTAGACAATAAACCCGGTATCGATCGCGTATGTGCCCTGGGGCGTTGAGACGTCAACCGTCGCGGTATGGCCGCCGGGCGTGGTGCCCGCTTCAAACAGGGTTACCTGATGATGCCCTGCCAGCCGCCAGGCGCAGGTCAGCCCGGCGATGCCGCTGCCGATAATTGCAATGTTCATGAGCGCACCATCCTGCGCAGCAGCGTGCGCTGCAAAAACGCGGGCAGCCCGGAGAGCAGCCGCAAAATAAGGCCAAACCCGGCCGGAAACGCGATATGCATTTTGCCCTTCGCCAGCCCGGTACGGATCGCCTTGACCGCTTCGTCAACGCTCACCCTGCCCGGCATGGCAAAATCGTTTTTGCGCGTCAGCGGGGTATCGACAAATCCCGGAGAGACGACCGTCACGGCAATCCCCTTTGGCTCCCAGTCCAGACGCAGACTGTCGGCAAACCAGCTCAGCGCCGCTTTGGAAGCACCGTAGGCCTCTGCCCGCGGGAAGGGAAGCCAGTGGGCCATCGAGCTCACCAGCACCACGCGGTTACCGGCAACCAGCTGCGGCTGCAGCGCGGCCAGGCAGTTCACTGGCCCGAGAAAATTGGTGGTCATGACCCGCTCCACCAGCGCCGCATCCACCACGCCGCCGTCGAGATATTCGCAGGTACCGGCGCAGAGAATAACCAGATCGGCGTAAACGCTGCTGAGCGCCTGGCGACAGGCGTCCCTGTCTGTCATATCGAACAGGCGAACGGTGAGACTGGGGCAGGTCTGATGCAAAACTTCCAGACGCGCCGGATCGCGCCCGCAGGCAATAACGTGGTAGCCGTCAGCGGCAAAGGACTTCGCCAGCCCCGCGCCGATGCCCGAGCTCGCGCCGGTAATCAGCACCGTCTTCATGATTTGACCCTCCGCTTCACGCCGCGTACCGCCCAGCCCAGCAGAGGGAGGTGTTCGTAGATCATCTCTCCCGCATCGTAGAAGTCCCGCTGACGCGTGATGAGATTGTTTTCGGTGTCCACCACCGAACATCCTGGCAGTTCAAGCGGCTCGCCTCCGGCAATGCGCGGATGCGACCAGTGCATTACCCAGGTGACAACAAACCGGTTCCCGCTGCACAGCGGCGGATCGATGATAAAACGGCATTTCTCGACGTTTGCCAGCAGATGGGTGAAATAGCGCTGAAGCGCGAAAATACCGTTGTGCTCGCCGAACGGATCAATAAGGGTGGCATTCGAATGGTAAAGCCCGACCAGCGCGGTCGGCGGCTGGCTATCCAGTGCGGCGTAGTACTCAATAAACCGACTCACGACAGAGGGCAAAGTGCTCATGGGTCACATCCTGGCTGTAAACAACGTGGCGTAATCGCATAATTAAAACTTACACAATTAACGTTATTTGTCCAAGTTTGTGCAAATTTATTTTTTATTACCCATAAATATCAATAATTTGAAAACACAATCACTTGACGGTTTTGTAGACCGGGTAAGGTGTAGCCGCCACCCGGCTTTCACTTTCAGGTTATCCTTAAGGCAAATTCAGCCGTCATCTTCCAGGCTTATCCTTTTTATTCATAAGGATGCCTGACATGAAACGTTTCTTTCTCTCCCTATTCTCAAGCCCGGAATCCTTACTGCAGGTGATGAGTCAGCAGGAAATTATTGAAGCCGTGGAAGATGGCGACCGCATCATTATCGACCAGGACGGGAACGCCTCGGTGAACTACAAGAGCAACGAGGTGCGGCAGGACTTTCTGCGTCACGTTAACGCGCTGAAGAGGGCCTGATATGGGAACGGCGATATTTATGGTGCTGATGGTCTGCGGGTACTGGTACACCAGCCGCGACCTGTCGACCCGCTTTAAAATCAAGCGTTCCTTTGGCTGGGACGTCTATTTTCTCGTCGCGCTTTACGGCTGTATTTTCGTTTTGCAGGGCGTAATCGCCACGGGATTGCTCTGGCTGCTGCTGTTCGCCCTTTCCGCCGCCAACAACGCTTTCCACTTTGCCTCACCGAAATACACCGACTGGCAAATCGACTTTATGAACTGGAGCTTTTTAGGCATTCAGGCTCCGGTGGTCGTGATGCTGGCGTTTGCTATCCTGTTTTGCCTCTACCGCTCTAACTGGGCAGGAAGCGCCAGGCTGGACGGCGAGAGCCGGAAAAAGCTCTACAAACGGCTTGCGCAGGCGAGCGGGATTGAACAACTGCTCTATCAGTGTATGGAGCAAGGCGAGCTGGCGCAGGTGACGCTCCGGTCGCGGCGGATTTACGTCGGCATGATCCACACCGCGACGCTGGAATATGAAAAAACGGCCAATATCGTGCTGATCCCAATGTTGAGCGGGTACCGGGATGCGAAGACGATGAATCTGCGTATCGAGAATAATTACAGCAAGTGGTATGCGGAGCATGACATCACGCTCGACTCTGAACCCCGCAGCGCCATGTCATTCCGCAAGGTGATTTTGCTTAATCAGATTGAGAGCATCTCGCTGTTCGACCCCGCCAGCGCCAGCGCGCTGTCGCTGGCACAGCGGGACGAGAGCCAGACGTCCCCATAATGTTGAGTACGCTCTGCTGGGAAGCGTGCACGACGAAAGGCGAATGACACATCATTTATGGTGATATTCACGGTTGCGCATTCTGATAAAGATCCCAGCGGTTGCCGTAAATATCTTCAAACACCACCACCGTACCGTACTCTTCCTCACGCGGTTCTTCGCAGAAATGAACGCCTTTTGCTTTCATGGCATGGTAATCGCGCCAAAAGTCATCCGTCTGAAGGAACAGGAAAACTCTTCCACCGCTTTGATTACCGATAAAACCTTCCTGCCTTTCGTTGGAGGCACGAGCCAGCAGGATATTGCAGTCGCTTTCCGGGTTGGGTGAGACGACGACCCAGCGTTTCCCCGGTTGGGGCGTATCCTCTACGAGGGTAAAACCCAGCCTGTCGGTGTAGTATTCAATGGCGCGATCGTAGTCATCAACCACGATAGCCACGCATCCCAGGCATCGTTTCTGCGTTCTCATATTTTTCGTTTCCTTTGGATAAATAGCTTACCGATTCGGTGAGTCGATATTCCAGCTACCGTAATACTTGCGGCAGATTCAGGACTTATTTCTGACCGGTCAACGCCTCTAACCCACTTTTTAACACATTTATTACCGTCTCTGAATCCATGCCCATTTGTGCATGAATAATGGCGCCGTCAATAAGCAGCGTGATTTCATTGACGACGCGCTCATCAGCGATCTTCGTCAGCAACGCAATCATATTCTTAGTTTCGATTTTATGACCGCGGCATATCGCTTTTATTTCGCTTTCTATATCTTCGGATTTGGCTTCTGCGCTGGCATTAATAAACGCGCAGCCGTGGAACTCGGGCGAAATAAACCATTCATAAAGGGTTGCAGATATCGCATCAGAAGGTATTTCGCCTTCATCAAGATGTCGACGCAGCGTGGTCTCAAACCAGTTAATCCATATTTCATGTCGATAGTGCAGGTAGGCGAGAATCAGTAAACTTTTACTCGGAAAATGGCGATAAAACGTCACCTTGGTCACCTTCGCCTCTTTAATCAGCGTATCCACCCCCGTCGCCCTGAAGCCATTGGAATAAAAAAGATCGTGCGCCGTCAGTAATATTTTATCCCTGACGCTGATTATTGCTTCGTTGCCTGCGTGCTCGGTTTTCACTTTTCGGTAGCCTCAAAACGGATGTTGACAGCGTTATTTTTCAGGCATAGATTAGCGCAAGTAGACAGACCTGTCTACTTCATCATACAGAGGTAATCGCCATGAACACACGCCCACCCTTACCGCCCTTCACCCGTGAAAGCGCGATCGAAAAGGTCAGACTGGCAGAAGATGGCTGGAACAGTCGCGACCCGGCGAAGGTCGCGCTGGCCTATACGCAGGATACTCAATGGCGCAACCGCGCGGAGTTCGCCACCAACCGTGAAGAGGCGCAGGCGTTTCTGGCGCGGAAATGGAAAAAAGAGCTCGACTATCGTCTGATTAAAGAGCTCTGGGCATTTACGGGCAACCGGATCGCGGTGCGCTATGCCTATGAATGGCATGATGATTCCGGCAACTGGTTCCGCTCGTACGGCAATGAAAACTGGGAGTTTGAACCGGACGGACTGATGAAGCGCCGTTTTGCCTGCGTTAACGATATGCCGATAAAAGAATCCGAGCGACTGTTCCACTGGCCGTTGGGTAGACGCCCGGACGATCATCCCTCATTGAGCGATCTGGGGTTATAGTTTTGTCACCAAAATCAGAGATAGCGCGCATTTCGGTGACCACCTCAGGACTACCCTATGAGCGGTTTTCAGGAGGAACAAAATATGAAAAAGCTTCTGATATGTTGTTTGTTCGGTAATACCGCAAACGCTCTTGCCAAAAAAATGCAGTCCCTGACAGAACAAGAAGGCTATCCACTGATGATTAGCGCCGTTGGGCTGGATAACTTCGCCAGCGTCGCCCCCGCTTTCGACGGTTTTCTTATCGCGCCGCACATTCAGTACAAACTCGACGAGATACACGCAACGGTGGGCAATACACGTTCAATCGCCATCATTGAGAGTCTTCCCTACGCGTCTCTGGACGCGAAGAAGGTGTTGAATTTCGTAAAGGAGCAAATGCCTGAACTGGCTGCCTGACAGACAAGGCCGCATCGCTATTGCGGCCTCCTCGCCCCCGCAGACAGATAGATGCCATAGCGCGCGAAAAACAGTGATACACTTACCCCACCTGGTTGATCGTCCCGTCTGAACGGCTCACGACGAAAACGGATGTAACCAAAATACGAAATGGTCACTCGTTGTCAATCGTAGCTCGTCACGCTAAGCTTACATAATGACTAAAACTATGAACGCCCCATCAATACGTGGTCCACTTGACCATTCTGTCAGAGAGCAAATCGTCGAAGCGGCCTTTGAGCACTTCGGTCACTATGGCTATGAAAAAACCACCGTCGCCGAGCTGGCGAAATCTATCGGTTTTTCAAAATCCTACATTTATAAGTTCTTCGATTCCAAGCAGGCTATCGGCGAGGTGATCTGCGCTAACCGCCTGGAGCTGATCATGACGGCCGTGCTTTCCGCCATTGCGGATGCGCCGTCAGCCAGCGAAAAAATCCGCCGTCTCTTCAAAGCACTTACCGAGGCCGGAAGCGAGCTGTTTTTCCACGATCGCAAGCTCTACGACATCGCCGCCGTCGCGTCACGGGAGAAGTGGCCTTCGACGGAAAGGTATACCGAAAGCCTCCTGAAGCTGATTGAGAGCATCATTATCGAAGGCAGACAGGCTGGAGAGTTCGAAAGGAAGACGCCGCTGGATGAGGTCACCTGCGCCGTTTACATGGTGATGTGCCCTTACATTAACCCCGTTCAGCTGCAGTACAACCTTGAAACTGCCCCAACGGCAGCGGTACTCCTCTCCTCACTGATTTTAAGAAGCCTGGCCCCCTGATTAGTGACCATTGACTTTATTGGTCACTAATCACAGAATGCGGAAACTGTCCTGTTACTTCAAAAGGGTTTCCCATGCTCAGGCTCACTTCAGCCCGCCTTGCCATATGTCTTCTGCCGTTTGCCCTCGCGGCATGCGGCGATATTTCCGCGAGTGACGATCCGCGCACCAGGCCACCGCTTGTCAGATCCGCCTCCGTCGAGATGGCGAATCCAGCCGCTCGCACCTTTACGGGCGTGGTGGTGGCAAGAACGCAAAGCGACCTGGGCTTCAGGGTTCAGGGTAAAATCCTCGAACGTCTGGTGGATACCGGGCAGACTGTCAAACAGGGCCAGCCCTTACTGCGCCTGGATCCGGTTGACCTGAAATTACAGGCTCAGGCGCAGCAGCGCGCGGTGGATGCTGCCCAGGCGCGGGCGAGAAAAGCCACCAGCGATGAGGCGCGTTATCGCGGTCTGGTGGCATCCGGCGCGGTGTCCGCCGCGGAGTACGATCAGATTAAAGCGGCGGCCGATACGACCAGGGCGGATCTCAGCGCCGCCCGGGCGCAGGCCAACGTGGCGCAAAACGCCACGGGCTATGCCGTCCTGCTGGCGGATTCAGACGGCGTGGTGATGGAGACGCTTGCCGAACCCGGTCAGGTGGTCAGCGCCGGGCAGGTGGCGATCCGCCTTGCCAGAGCGGGACAGCGCGAAGCGCTCGTGCAGCTTCCGGAGACGCTGCGCCCTGCCGTCGGCAGCGAAGCACGAGCCACGCTTTATGGCCGTGAACAACACCCGATCACCGCCACGTTGCGCCTGCTGTCTGACTCCGCGGATGCCACAACCCGGACGTATGAAGCACGCTACGTGCTGGCTGGCCAGCTGGCGAACGCGCCGCTGGGGGCGACCGTCACGCTCAGCCTTGAAGACCCGAAAGCGGAAGGTCAGGCCATGCAGGTCCCGCTGGCCTCACTCTACGATGCGGGTAAAGGGCCCGGCGTCTGGCGTATTTCCGCCCAGCCGGCAAAGGTCACATGGACGCCGGTTAAGGTGCTGAGCGTGGGCGAAGATGCGGTCCAGGTCACGGGCGGCGTGAAGCCCGGGGAGAAAATTGTTGCGTTAGGCGCCCATCTTCTGCACGAAGGTGAAGTTGTCAGGCTGGCAGAACAACGCCATGCCGCTCCGGCGGAGAACGCGCCATGAGCCAAAGTCGCTTCAACCTGTCCGCGCTGGCCGTCCGCGAGCGTTCCGTCACGCTGTTTCTGATCGTTCTGGTGACGATTGCCGGTATTTACGCTTTTTTTGGACTGGGACGCGCGGAAGATCCGCCCTTCACCGTGAAGCAGATGACGGCAATTGCCGTCTGGCCGGGCGCAACCGCGCAGGAGATCCAGGATCAGGTGGCCGAACCGCTGGAAAAGCGCCTGCAGGAACTCAAATGGTATGACCGTACGGAAACCTATACCCGCCCCGGCATGGCGTTTATCACCCTGTCACTGCAGGACAAAACCCCGCCTTCTGAGGTGCAGGAGGAGTTCTATCAGGCGCGTAAAAAGCTTGGGGATGAATCGCAGCGTCTCCCGGCGGGCGTCATCGGCCCGATGATCAATGACGAATTCTCGGATGTCACCTTTGCCCTCTTTGCTCTGAAAGCAAAAGGCGAACCGCAGCGGCAGCTGGTACGCGATGCCGAAGGCCTGCGCCAGCAGCTTCTGCACGTTCCAGGGGTCAAAAAAGTGAATATCATCGGTGAACAGGCCGAGCGGATTTATATCGCCTTCTCCCATGACCGTCTGGCGACGATGGGCCTCTCACCGCAGGATATTTTCAATGCCCTCAACGACCAGAATGCCCTGGCCGCGGCGGGCGCCATTGAGACCCGGGGCGCGCAGATTTTTATCCGCCTGGACGGCGCGTTCGATGAACTGCAGAAAATCCGCGATACGCCTTTAGTCGCTCAGGGCAAAACGCTCACGCTCTCGGATGTGGCAACGGTTGAACGAGGCTATGAAGATCCCCCGACGATGCTGATACGCAATCAGCATGAACCCGCCCTGCTGCTGGGTGTTGTCATGCGTGAGGGCTGGAACGGCCTGGCGCTGGGTAAAGCGCTGGATGCGGAGACGGCGAAAATCAATGATAGCCTGCCGCTTGGCATGACCCTGACCAAGGTGACCGACCAGTCCGTGAATATCCGCTCGTCGGTCGATGAGTTTATGATCAAATTCTTCGTCGCCCTGCTCGTGGTTATGGTGGTCTGTTTTATCAGCATGGGCTGGCGCGCGGGCGTGGTGGTCGCGGCGGCGGTCCCGCTGACGCTGGCGGTCGTCTTCGTGGTGATGGAGGCCGCGGGAATAAACTTTGACCGCGTCACGCTGGGCTCCCTGATCCTCGCCCTCGGCCTGTTGGTTGACGATGCCATTATCGCCATCGAAATGATGGTGGTGAAAATGGAGGAAGGTTACGACAGAATCAAAGCCTCAGCCTACGCCTGGAGCCACACCGCCGCGCCGATGCTGGCCGGTACCCTGGTGACGGCGATTGGCTTTATGCCGAATGGGTTTGCCCAGTCGACAGCTGGGGAATACACCAGCAATATGTTCTGGATTGTCGGCCTCGCCCTGATTGCCTCATGGTTTGTTGCGGTGGTGTTCACGCCGTATCTGGGGGTGAAGATCCTGCCGGCGATCCCTAAAGTGGAAGGCGGCCATGCCGCCATCTATAACACGCCTCGCTATAACCGTTTTCGCCAGCTGCTTGGCCACGTTATCGCCAGAAAATGGCCTGTGGCCGGGTCCGTGGTCGCCATTTTCATTCTGGCCGTGCTCGGCATGGGGCTGGTAAAAAAACAGTTCTTCCCGACCTCCGATCGCCCGGAAGTGCTGGTTGAAGTACAGATGCCTTATGGTACCTCGATTGCGCAAACCAGCGCCGCTACTGCAAAAATAGAAGCGTGGCTGGGCAAGCAGCCAGAAGCCAAAATCGTCACGGCCTATATTGGTCAGGGCTCGCCCCGTTTCTATCTGGCAATGGCCCCCGAGCTGCCCGATCCCTCTTTTGCGAAAATCGTGATCCTGACGGACAGCGAGACGTCACGCGAGGCGCTCAAGTACAGGCTCAGGGAGGCCGTCGCCAGCGGCCTTGCGCCCGAAGCCCGCGTGCGAGTGACGCAGCTGGTGTTTGGCCCCTACTCACCTTTCCCGGTTGCCTGGCGCGTGTCAGGGCCGGATGTCAAACAGGTGCAAGACATCGCCGAACGGGTGAAAGCCGTGCTTCAGGCAAGCCCGATGATGCGAACCGTTAACACCGACTGGGGCTCGCGCGTTCCGGTGCTCCATTTCACTCTCGATCAGAACCGCCTGCAGGCGACCGGCTTAACTTCCAGCGCCGTTGCCGGGCAGCTTCAGTTCCTGCTCTCAGGCGTGCCTGTCACCTCCGTGCGGGAAGATATTCGATCGGTAGAGGTCGTTGCCCGCGCGGCGGGTGATATCCGCCTTGACCCGGCAAAAATCGAAGGCTTTACCCTGGTCGGCCATGCGGGACAGCGCGTGCCACTGTCTCAAATTGGCAAGATAGAGGTCGGCATGGAAGACCCGGTCCTTCGCCGTCGCGATCGCACCCCCACGATTACCGTACGGGGCGATATCGCCGACAATCTTCAGCCGCCGGACGTGTCGGTCGCCATCATGAAGCAGCTCCAGCCGATCGTTGATACGCTGCCGGCCGGCTACCGCATTGACATGGCGGGGTCGATTGAGGAGTCGGGCAAAGCCACGCAGGCCATGTTACCGCTGTTCCCGATCATGATTGCCCTGACGCTGCTGATCATCATTTTGCAGGTGCGCTCACTCTCCGCGATGGTCATGGTGTTCTTAACCGCGCCGCTGGGGCTGATTGGCGTTGTGCCGACCCTGCTGATATTTAATCAGCCGTTTGGCATCAACGCGCTGGTCGGCCTGATCGCCCTTTCTGGCATTCTGATGCGCAATACGCTGATCCTGATCGGTCAAATCGATCATAACCAGAGGGACGGCCTCGATCCGTTCCAGGCGGTGGTCGAGGCGACGGTCCAGCGAGCGCGGCCGGTCTTACTCACCGCCATGGCGGCCGTGCTGGCGTTCATTCCCCTGACGCATTCGGTATTCTGGGGCACGCTGGCCTGGACGCTGATCGGCGGCACGCTGGGCGGGACGATCATTACGCTCGTCTTCCTGCCCGCGATGTATGCGATCTGGTTCCGGATCCGCCCGGCTGAACAACGCGTGCAGCATGCCACGGAAAACGTGTAAACTACCATCAGTAGATAACTGACCTGAGGCAAGCATGGTTGTTAAGCGCTTAAGAAAAGAGGACCGCCGCGTGCAGCTCCTGGAGGTTGCGCGAGGGATCGTGCGTCAGCAAGGCACGGAGGCGTTGACCCTTGGCTATCTGGCAGAACGGGCTAACGTGACCAAGCCTATCCCCTACGACCACTTTGGCGATCGTGAGGGGCTATTGATGGCACTGTATCAGGACTATAGCGATCGGCAGCTGGAGAAATTCCGCGAGACGCTCGCGGTAGACAGCAAAACGCTGGAGAAGACGATCCGCTTTTTCAGCGCGGCCTATATCGACTGTGCCATTGCCGCCGGGCCTGAAACCGGGCCAATCGCCGCGGCGCTGTCCGGTTCTCGCGCGCTGCAGACGTTTCGGGAAGCATGCGTGGCCGAATGCGCCGACTGCCTGCGCACCGCGCTTTCTCCTTTTATCGTCTTAAAAGGTGTTCAGGGAGAAGCGGTACTGACGGCCATCATTGGCGCGGCGGAGGCGCTCAGCACCTCGGCGGGCAACGGCGTGCTCGCCCGGAATGTGGCAGAAGATATGCTCTGCGGCGTCATGACCGGGGTGCTTGAGACCTACGCGAATAGCACAAAATGATTGCCGGGGGCGGATTGACACCTAAGTTACCAATAGTAATATAGGCATCACTTCTCCCCCATCTGGAGGTCGCTATGTCTGCAACCCATGCCATTAAAAACGCGCTGATCGTGACGGCACACCCGATCGACAATTCGTTATCCCATACGCTGGCAGCCCGTATTGCCGGGAAATTACGCGAGGAAGGTACGCAGGTTGAGATCGCCGATCTGCATGCTGAAGAGTTTAACCCGGCGATGACCCGCGCCGATCTCGATTTGTATCACGGCGATCCGAGCGCCCTTCCTGACGATATTCTGCGCGAGCAAAAGCGCGTCGAGCGCGCGGATATGCTGGTATTCGTCTTCCCGGTGTACTGGTGGTCGGTTCCCGCGCTGTTGAAAGGCTGGTTCGATCGCATGTTAACCCTGAACTGGGCGTATAAGGTGGCCGACGACGGCCGGATTGTGGGCAACTTACGTGATGTTCCCGTCCGCCTGATTGCCACCGGCGGTAGCGATCTTGCCGGGTTCGACAAACACGGCTATTCGACGGCGATTCAGACGCAGATAATCGAAGGGGTATTTGGCTTCTGCGGGTTGAAGAACGTTAAGCTCGAAATCCTTTACCAGGCAGACACGGCTACGCCTGAGCAGGTTGAGGAATTCCTGCAAAGACTCGGCGACATCCAGTAAACCATACGGTTCTGGCGCGCTTTTCTGCGCGCCGGGAACACTACAGGAAAATTACAGGGTAAAACGCCTATCACCCACCTGCGCCTGGGCGTACCATTTCATCAACTCTACAGTACCTGGCGCGTTCTCAGCAGGCGACCACGGGGCGGTATCATGCTCAGGCACGGGCTGATACGCCCCGTGTTTTACCTCAAAAATGACGCCGCCTTTATCCAGCGACAGCACGGCATGCCAGGTTCCGGCATCCATCTCCAGAACTTTACACTCTTCGCCTAACACCACGCGCCGGGTCACGTTTCCGCTGTCGTCAAAATTCAGCACCAGAAAGCGACCGCTCAGCGCCGTCAGCAGTTCAAACGTGTGCGGATGGCGATGGGGGCGGACATAGGTACCGGGTTCCATTGCAATGGCCAGGCGCTGCACCGGATCGCTCAGGTCAGGGTGTAAATTACGGTGTGCGCGTAAGCGAGGAGAATGTGCGGCCTGCTCGCTTTGCTGCTGCAGGTCACTAAAAGTAATTTGTTTCATATAAGCCTTTGAGAATGTGGCGATTAACGGCAAGCCGATTGCTGCACGACGTTATACCATCCTGAAAAGCCGATAAGCTAAGGCATTTGTGAAACAAAACGCTGCCGTGAGAGGATCTGCAATGTTGGAGCCCAGAGCGCCACATTGAGTAAAACTCACATTAATGCCAACTATTTATCGTTTTTCAAACATAACCGCACTGAAATACCATCCATTTACCCCTGGTATACCGCTATCAAAAACAGATAGCGACGTAAAAACAATAAATAATAATGTGCGGATATGGAGCACCTATGACACTCGATGTTTTATTCCATTTATTGAAAACCCTCTCACCAGAAAAAAGCACCGCTGATGAAAAAATACCTGCGCTAATCACCTTACTTTCCTCAGAAAGTCATCGTTCAGAAGCGCTTTCGCCATTTATACATCGACTGCACCTGCTCTCATTTGCCCAGAACGCTCCTGGCAATGCCGAGGAGCTACTCTCAGCACATATTACAAAAGACGACGGACTCTCCCCCCAGCCTGACTTCGCGGACTGGCCACGGGTGCGTTACGCCGAGTCCGGTGAAGTACAGACGCCGGAATCAGAAGAGTATTTTCGTAAAATGACCTCGGCTGCCAATGTGCTACGTTCTTCGCTGATCGACGAAGAGCGCGCAAAGGGGACGCCAGCGCTTTATATTCTGGATAAATTACTTAACCTGAATAGCGCACTGCCGGAAAGATATAAAAAGATGGCGAATATACCCTACGCGTAAACTTATTAAACAGGATAGTCCGTAAGGAATATCCTGTTTAATTTAAGACAGCCGCTTTTCATTATACTCAAGACAGACGATATCCAGCGAAGGAACGACCGGCGAATTAAGGTTAAGCCAGGCCAGCAACCGTTCAATACTCTGTCCTCTGAGCGAATTTTTCGGCCAGACAAGATAGTAACCATCCCCTGTTGCTATCGCCTCCCGGAAGGGCAGCGCGAGCAAGCCGCTTTTCAGCGCGTCGAGCGTGAGCCGGAGATCGGCCATCGCCACGCCGTGTCCGTGCATGGCCGCAAGGCTTCCCTGCTCCAGGGTGTCGAACACGATCCCGCCGCTCATGTCGAGGCCGGGGAATAAGCCCGTCCTTTTCAGCCAGCGCTTCCAGTCCCGTCGGTCCGGTGACGGATGAATAAGATCGCACTCAGGAAGCTGATGCCGGGCAGGCTCCAGCAAAGACGGCGTACAAACCGGAATAAGCCATTCGCTGAACAGTAGCCTGCTCTCCGTTGACTCGCCGAAATAGCCGTTACCGAGGAGGATCGCACAATCGTAGGGCTCGCGGCTGAAGTCAACGGTGTCGAAGTCCATCCAGACGCTGGCGATTTCGATTTTCGGCTTCGCATGATTCTCCCGAAAGGATTTAAGCACATTGAGAAGCCATCGCATCGTCAGGGTGCTGGGGGCCTTGAGGCGCAGAAGGTGGTTTTCACTTTTGAATGCGCGACAGGCCCACTCAATATTCGAGAAACTTTCGCTAAGCTGCCCGGCCAGAATACGCCCGGCGTCGCTGACTTCCACTCTCGGTCCCTGCCGTTTAAACAGCTCGCAGTCGAACCACATCTCAAGCGTGCGGACATGCCTGCTGACCGCCCCCGGCGTGATATTCAAGACTTCAGCCGCTTTGCTGAACGAGTTCAGCCGTGCGGCAACTTCGAACGCGCGCAGCGCATACAGTGGCGGTAAAGACATACATTCCCTTTTTGGAAGGTGTAATCATACAGTTTTTGTATTATCGGCACACGATGACGTCAGCCAACATTTTTTATCGCCGGGGCTTCCTGCTGAGGCATGCCGATGATCCTGGCCTGGGTGGTGATGAAGATAGCTACTTTGCGATAATCTCTGTTCAGACTGACGGAAAAGAGGATGTTTAAAGTGCTGGCTTATATCACGATTGGGACAAATGACTTTCAGCGCGCCGTGAACTTTTATGACGCTATTTTTAACGTGCTGGGCTATACGCGTCTGCCCGCCTGGACTGATAGCTGGGCAATGTGGGGAAACGAAAATCATCCGGATGACGAATTTAGCTTCTGTATTTGTCCTCCATTTGACCAGCAACCCGCGACGGCGGGAAACGGGACAATGTTCGCTTTCAGAGCAGATAACGCGGACATTGTCAGACGCTTCCATGCAGCGGGCCTCCGTGCGGGTGGGAAAAATGAAGGCGTGCCCGGTACACGAACCGCCTACGGCCCCGACTTTTATGTTGCCTATCTGCGCGATCCTGACGGACATAAACTGGCGTGCGTTTGCCAGCATTATTCTCCTGATGCAGATAAGGTATCAGGCGAAGAAGAGTCACTTCAATAATAAAATTTTTCGGTAAGGACCGGTAGACACCCAGTCCTGCGGAGATCACTTCAGTTCCAGCATGCTTATTACATGGGAAATATCCGCGATGTCGCCAGCCGACAATGGTTGCAGAGGTCGAGGCAGGCAATCCATGTCGGTAAGACCAAGCACGCCAGCCGCAGCAGCAATAACGCGAATACTTCCGCCATGTTTACGGAACAGCGACCACAATGGCTCAAGGCGGGTTGTCAGGGCTGTAACGCGTTGACGATCGTTTGCCGCCGCGGCTTCAGTGATTTGTTTCGCCATCTCAGGGAACAGACCGCCACACACGGAATACCACACTTCACAACCGGCGTTTAATCCCAGTCCCGCATAAGCGTCGCCACTTATACCGATTGTTACGCCAGGATGCAGATGTTGACGTAACCCCTTCACCCGCTCAGTTGCTGCAGCGGGGCTATTCGGGACGCCAGGGATCTTGACCGAGCGAACACCCTCAAGTGATGAGAGACGACCGTGGAGTTCATCCGTAAAGGTAAAATGCGTCGTGCCCGGATTATCATAGATACACACCGGTACAGACACGTGCCGGGTAACGGTCTCAAAGAGTGAGAAGACTTCTTCGTCACGGAGTGGCTGGTAGCTGACCGCCGGGAGTAACAGCGCATTCGCACCAGCGGCCTGTGCATCATCTGCCAGATGCAGAATGGCATCGGTACTGACCGCTCCCACACACACCATCACGGGGATGTCCCCTGCATGCTGTTTGGCCAGCGTTGCTACGCGCTTGCGCTGCTCCCGGGTCAGATAGGCGTAGCTTCCG
The DNA here is from genome assembly GCF_001743375.1 of Enterobacter sp. IF2SW-B1. Taxonomy (NCBI): domain Bacteria; kingdom Pseudomonadati; phylum Pseudomonadota; class Gammaproteobacteria; order Enterobacterales; family Enterobacteriaceae; genus Enterobacter; species Enterobacter sp. IF2SW-B1. The sequence continues at coordinate 55,976 of NZ_MJAA01000001.1, forward strand.
GTTGACCCCAGGATGCCCATAGAATCAACCCGAGCGTCTGTAAGACGGGAAAGGATATGGCTGAAACCCTTTTCATCCACGCCGCTGGCGGTGACTGGGGTTAATGGAAATGCCGACAAGCCGGTAAACATACATGTTTCTCCTGAAGGATATTACTGCTGTTGTTCTTCGATGAGAGCAACGTCAAACCACAGACCGGGCATCATTTTTTCCAGGCCGTCGGTCAGCATTTTTCCGGCTTCGTGAAGCGTCTCCAGCGGCATCTGCGGGAGACTCTCCAGAATGAACCACATTTGCTGCGCTTCCACGCCTAAGCGGGTTCTGATCCCCTGTCGCCAGTTCCAGCGACGGCAGGTCACGCCGATATCATCACACCAGATAACCTCCCCTTGTGAAGGATACTCAACGGTGGTCTCTCCCTCTTTGACCGTATCAAAAAGTTCTGTTCCTTTTGCCACAGTCAGACGCGGCGCCCCCTGATAGGCAGAGAGATCCTCTCCACCAACCGGAACGGCATAGCGGAGACTGACGGCATTATAAAGATCAACGACAGGATCGAGCGCTGGCATCGTTCCGTCACGTAAGACGCGCTTGCGTAACGCATCCGCTGAGCAAGGGGTGCGTTTAGGTTTAGCCCCAAATTTTTGAAAAACGTCGGCCCATGCCGCCAGATGAGATTCCGCCCAGGCAGGCTCACCGGCCAGAACCGCCTCACAGGCTTCTCGCAGCGCCGTTTCTCCAGTGCCGGGATTAAGCACTGGCGCAGCTTTTACGCGGATACTGAGCGCCCGAAAGCCAGGAGCAATACGATAAATTTCAGGAGAAATTGACGGAGATACTGTTAACACGTGATAATCCTGTAATGACCAATTTATTCCATGATAATGACCAATGACCAAAAAAGTCAATTTAATGACCGATGCAAATTCGATCGCCAGCTCCGTGAATGAAGCCGTATCGCAGCGAATTAAACTGTATCGTAAGCAAAAGAAAATCTCCCTTGATGAACTCTCGCGTCAGGCGGGTGTAAGTAAGGGAGCGTTGGTTGAGATAGAGGGATGCCGGGCGAATCCCAGCATTGCCCTGTTATGTCGCCTGGCTGCCGCGATGGGGGTTTCGGTGGCTGATTTTGTGGATGTCAGTGCCAAACCGACCGTGCATCTCATTGCTGAAGATGAGATCCCAGAATTGTGGAAAAGTGAAACAGGCGGGAGAGCAAGATTGCTCGCAGGGTCGGGTGGCCCTGATATGACCGAGCTCTGGATGTGGGAAATGCAGCCCGGGGAAAAGTTTGCGTCACCCGGCCACGCGGAAGGAACGCTTGAACTGTTTTATGTTCAGTCGGGCACGCTCACACTCGGCGTACAGGATCACGTGTATCAGATAAAAACTGGCTGTTCGGCAACTGCCAGAACGGACGTTCCTCATTTCTATGAAAACCGGGAGAAGGACCCATTGGTATTCATCATGACAGTGCATGAGAAAGCGTCCTGAGTTGTAGTCCGGTATGCCAGCAGGGCTTGTCTCATTAAAGCAATTTACAATTTATTCACATAACTGCCTTTGTCTAATTGATTGGCGCAAAGTAAGGGGGTAACATCCACTTTTTCGGATAAAGAAAATGTCTGTTACTGATTCTCTCCTTGCCTTCTCTCTCGCTGCACTACTGCTCACCCTCACTCCGGGCCTGGATACGGCACTCATTCTACGAACGGCATGTGCTGAAGGTGGAAAGAAGGCTTTTCAGGCAGCTCTTGGAATTGATACTGGCTGTTTTATCTGGGGCGCACTTGTTGCGCTGGGACTGGGAGCGCTGCTGGCGGTGTCAGAGCTCGCTTATACCATGCTGAAAATTTGTGGTGCGACTTACCTTTGCTGGCTGGGTTTGCAACTGCTGAGGCGGTCACGTTCATCTTTCAATCACGGCGATGGCGTTAATCCTTCAGCGGGGAACTGGTTTATAAAAGGAATGCTGGGAAATGTACTCAATCCTAAAATGGGTATTTTCTATGTCTCTTTTTTACCTCAATTCATACCTGCCGGACATTCCCCCTTTGTATGGACTTTTATACTTGTCAGCATTCATGTCGCAATAGGGACAATGTGGTCAGTCACGCTCATTTTATCCACGCACTTTGCATCAGCCATACTGAAGAAAAGCAGTGTTGTCAGGGGAATGGACAGAGCTACAGGAGGATTGTTTTTGTGCTTTGCGGCTAAACTTGCACTCAGCACAAGATAACCTGATTAACGCTAACACAGCTCAGAACGTCCGCTGTGGTCACATAACTGACGTTATGAACGGTGCCCTGTGAAGCTTTTGAAATCAAACCGATAATACGAAGGCGGCTGTCCCGTGACACGGCGGAACATCGTGGCGAAAGATGATGCATTGTCGTATCCGAGAGTGAGTGCCACTTCATTCACCGGTTTACCTGTTATCAGCAACGTCAGTGCACTGACGACACAGGCTCGCTGTCGCCATGCAGAAAATGACATGCCGGTTTGCCGTAAGAAAAGTCGACGAAAGGTACTGGCGCTCATAAAAAGCGTACTGGCCCAGCGCTCAGCAGGGTCATGGATTGAGGGGTTGAGTAAAAACGCCTGACAAAGAGCCAGCAGAGCCGGATGTTGTGGCAGCGGAATATCGAATTCGCGAACCGGCATTTCCGCCAGTTCCAGTAACAGCAGATTTACCAGCGCACGGTCGCGTGCGCTGTCATACATCAGCGGCAAATCCACGGCATCAAGCAACAACTGACGTAACAATGGCGATACGCTGATCACCTTACAGTGTCGATACTTAATCGATCCCGTCACACATGTTGGTTCAATATATAAGCTACGCGTGGTCACACCTACAAACCGGACAGCGTGAGGGGTTTCGGGTGGGATCCATACTGCATGTTGTGGGGGAACAACCCACTCTCCGTTACAGGTTGAGACGTACATGAGACCCGTTGCGCCATACAGCAGCTGCGCGCGGCGATGTTGGTGTTGTGGCAGTATAAATCCCTGCGCATAGTCATTGCCTAACGCCACCACTTCACGATCGAGCTTATCGACATCTTCAATTTTTACGTTGCGCACACCGGTCTCCGTCTGAACGATTTACAAAGGTAATTGAGCGCTGCGCAAATGGGAAGCAGGATGCTACCGGTATAAGCTGCTCGCTCATTTTCAGGTCGGGGATATTCTCTTGAACGATATCGCAATTATTGCACTGGCAGGCTTTACTACCGGTATCACCACGGTGCTCTTTGGTTTTGGGGGCGGTTTTGTCGTGGTGCCATTTGTTTATCAACTGATGCTGCGGCAGTCTGAGCTGGCAGGAAACGCCATGCATATCGCGGTTGCTACCTCAACGGCGGTGATGATTTTTAACGCGGGCTGGGTCAGCTACCGAAACTGGCGCGCCGGCAAACTTTCAGCGCAGACATTGTTCCCATTATTATGGTTTATCGCCATCGGGGCTGTCGTGGGTTCCTGTCTAGCGGGAGTCTTCAGCGAGAATATTGTTCGCGCACTGTTCATTCTTTATATGCTGGTAACCATTGGCGATTGTTTGTTGCGCAAAGGTTTTTTTAGCTGCAGTTCCCCGCGTCGCTTGTCACTTTCTGTGGTAACGGGCGGCGGAGTGATCATCGGCATGATAGCCGCATTGCTGGGCGTGGGTGGCAGCGTGATGACAGTGCCATTATTACGGCGACACGGCTATGCGATGGGTGAATGTATTAGCGCTTCTAACCCGCTTTCTCTGCCTGTCGCGCTGTGTGGTGCCGTGACGTATGCGTTCATTGGTTGGCAAAATATTCCGGTGAGCGGATTTCTCGGTTTTATCAGCCTGAAAATTTTAGGCCTGTTGGTACTGACGGGCTGGGCTGGAATAGTTTTTAGCCGTCGGGTTATACCTGCTTTACCTGACATATGGCACGCACGAATCTATGTAATACTGCTGTGCCTGGTGCTACTGGCGATGCTGCTCCAGTAAACCCATCCATCGCGGCGACTACTGGGCTACCTGTACCAACGTCCGCTCCTGGCACAGAGCGGACATAATGAATTTCGGCTATACCCGGCAAATGGAAGGCTCTGGCGACAAAAACACTCACCTTCCCAGTGCCGCAACAATTGCCCCCTCCATTTTCTCTGGCGTCGTCATCGGTGCAAAACGCTTGAGCGGCTTACCGTCGCGTCCGATCAGAAACTTAGTAAAGTTCCACTTGATCCGCCCACCCAGCACGCCAGGCAATTCGTTTTTCAGATAACGAAAAATCGGGTGTGCTGCGGAGCCATTGACCTCAACTTTCCCGAACATGGGAAAACTGACGCCGTAGTTAATGTAACAGGTCTTTGAGATTTCATCGGCGTCGCCGGGTTCCTGCTTACCGAACTGGTTGCAGGGGAAGCCCAGCACCACTAACCCTTGTTCGGCGTATTTCTTGTATAGCGCTTCGAGACCCGCATACTGGGGCGTAAAGCCGCACTGGCTGGCGGTATTGACGACCAACACCACCTTCCCCGCATAGTCGGCCATTGAGATAAGACTGCCATCCAGGCGGGTGGCGGTAAGCTGATGAAAGCGTGTCATGCTGAAATCCTCAAAGCAGGCCGAAAAGCTGCTATGACCACCCACGCGGCGGCCTCCGTACAGAAAGTTTACATTCAAACAGGCTATTTGTGATACATTCCCGCCGCGCCAATGACCACCACACTCGCTATCAGGTATGCAGAACATCACAAAAAAAATTCGCTGGCTTCTGCTTGCTATCCCATTCCTCAGCGGTTGTGGCACGCTCTCGCAAATGTCCTCCCCGGAAGGTACCCAGGAACTCCTCACCCATGAATCGCTGGATGGCGACGTTGACAGCGTGGTGCGTCACTACATGGCGCAAAAGTCGGTTCCAGGAATGACGGTCGCGGTAATCCATAATCACGGCTCACCTCAGTTTTACACCTGGGGCGTAACCGATGCGGTCAACCGCTACCCGGTCAGGCCCGATACCCTGTTTGCGCTCGGCTCGCTCAGCAAAGGGATCACGGCGGAAGTGGTGGCCTGTCTGGTGAGTGAGGGGCAACTGAACTGGAACGACAGCCTGGCGACATTGCTACCGCCGGGAACGCCGCTAAGTAAGGATGCACAAAAAATCACCCTGCTGGAGCTGGTAACCCACACCTCCGGCCTTCCGCGCCAGAATATGGACGTTTCGATGCTAGGAAAATTCATCCGCTACTTAGGCACGGGTGATAATTTCTACGGTGAACTGGACAGCGATAATGTGCTGCGTTATCTGGCGAACTGGCGCGCGCCGAGAGATAAAACGCCGCAATACTCCAATACCGGCTACGCCCTGATTGGCTATATCCTGAAGCACAAAACCGGCGAAGATATTCAGAGTTTAGCGTCACGCTATATTTTCCGTCCGCTGCACATGGTTAACAGCAGCTTTACGCCCCAGAAGCTCAAAGGATACCCCCAGCGGGCGCTCGGCCACGCGGGCGATCAGCCAAAATTCATCCCGCGCGGGCAGCTGACGCCAGACTGGCATTTTTCCAACAACATGGTGGCGGCGGCAAGCCTGTACAGTAACGCCGAAGATCTGGCGGCCTATGCCCGCTATCACGTCTCTACGACCCACAATCCCTTGCTGGACAGCGTCTTTGACGAAGTCAGAAATACTGATATTCAACGCCCCGACGGGGTGCAGGGCATTGCCTGGACCACCGACTTTATTGGTCTGGAAAAAATCACCTATCAGGTCGGCTATATCGGCGGCTACTCCAGCTTCATCGGCTATGACAAAGAGAAAGGCAATGCGGTGGTGGTGCTGCAAAATATCTTTAACTGGAGCAACTATATTGGCATCGCGCTACTGATGGATATGGCGAAAAAAGACGGCCTTACCCCTACATCGCCGACTTCGGCCTTAAGTTCTCGTCAAACGCCAGCCGTTTCCGGTCAGGCTCAGCCTCGCGCAGCGGCTCAACCTGGTGCATAGTTAGCTTGCAGCGCTCCACCAGCACCTGATACTCCCGCGTGCCCTGCCGCTTCCACGCCATTTCCTGCTCGCTCAGCTCGCGAATCGCTTTGGCCGGGCTGCCGATAATCAAGTGGTTGGCAGGCATCTCCGCTTTCGCCTTCACGAACGCCGCCGCGCCGACGATGCTGTTTTCACCGATCACTGCCCCGTCCATCACCACCGCGTTCATACCCACCAGCGCGTTGCGGCGGATGATGCAGCCGTGCAGGATGGCGCTGTGGCCGATATGCCCCTCCTCCTCCACCACCGTGTCCTGCTCCGGGAAACCGTGCATCACGCAATTATCCTGAATGTTCGCGCCATCTTTCACCACGATACGGCCAAAATCACCGCGCAGGCTGGCATTAGGGCCAACATAAACGCCTTTACCCAGAATTACGTCGCCAATCAGCACCGCCGTTGGGTGAATATAGCTCTCGTCAGGTACCACCGGCGTCAGACCGTCAATTTGATAAACTGGCATCTTCACTCCTTATGCGCTTGTAAGACCACCAAAGCGTTGATAGTAGAGCGTGCCGGGCACGGGCAGTTCGCCCACGGAGGTTTCGCCCTTCTCGCTGACAAACGCCAGCGCCCCCGGCGCGACACGCTGATAGATATTAATGCAGAGCTGTCGGGCGCTTTGCCCCGCCCAGTGCGCGGGCAGTAACTCTTCCGGCAGCAGCGGGTCTTTCAGCACCACGCGGCGATAAAAGTGAATCAGCAGCAGCTGGATCTGGAAGCAGCGCTCCGGCGTCAGCTCCTCCGGCGCGGCTTCCTTCAGCAGCGGCAGCAGCGGGCGGAACGAGTTGATAAACGACTCGTACATCGCGTTTTGCTCGGTTAACTGCCAGCACTCTTCCACCCGCGAACGCAGCGCGGCACGGGAGAGCGCCAGCGGCGAGTGGGCTTCGAAGAAAATCACGTTTTCCGCCACGCCGGCATCGTGAAGCAGGGACTGCACGTCCGCCAGATGCTGCGACGGCGAGGCCATCAGGCTCGGTGCCAGCGTGCCAAATCCTTGCCAGATGAGCTGTTTTTTCACATCCGCGAGCGTAGTTTTATCCAGCCCTTCGGAAAGCAGCAGCAGCCATTTGCCGTCCCAGGCGGGCAGCTCTGCGCGATAAATCTTATTCTCCGCGCGACGCGTCAGCCGCAGCCCCTTATCGCTCAGGCGGTAAAAGCTGCGTCGCCCGATGCGGGAGACGTCCAGCCAGCCCTCTTTGTTGAGGCGAAACAGCGCGGTGCGCACGAAGCGCTCGCCAAATCCCATGCCTTCCAGTAAGGCGGCCAGGCTGCCGAGCCAAATCTCGCCGCCGCGGTGGGAAAGCGCGTCACCGTATAACGAGGAGATAAGCGACGTTCCGCTGACGGGAACCGAGCTGACCGCGTGCTGGATAAAGGCGTCGAGTTTATTCATGTGATTCATTCTGTTGTTATTTTTGTCCTGGATGAATCATAGCATAAGCCCCTCACCCTGGCCCTCTCCCCAAAGGGGAGAGGGCCAGGTGTTTTAACCGTTGGCCGCAACTTTACGCAGATCAAACACCCGGCAGGCTTTTCCCTCCGAGCGCGGGATGCTGCCGCAGTTCACAATCATCACGTCGGTGGAAATCCCGACCATCGACTTTATGCGGTGGCGCAGCTGGTGGCACACCTGGCAACGCTGCTCGTGCGTCAGCGTTAAGCTGCTCTCTTTCAGCTCCACCTTCACGGAAAGTGAATCAAGATGCCCACGACGGTTCACCTCCAGCTGATAGTGCGGAGAAAGGTGTTCGAACTTCACGATCTCCTCTTCCAGCTGCGACGGGAAAACGTTGACGCCGCGGATGATCAGCATATCGTCGCTGCGGCCGCCGATCCGGTCCATACGGCGCATACTGCGCGCGGTTGCCGGCAGCAGACGCGTCAGGTCGCGGGTGCGGTAGCGGATCACCGGCAGCGCCTCTTTGGTCAGCGTGGTGAACAGCAGTTCGCCCTGCTGGCCGTCATCCAGCGGCGTGCCGTCGTTCGGGTTGACGATCTCCGGGTAGAAATGATCTTCCCAGATGGTTGGGCCGTCGGCGGTTTCGATACACTCCATCGCCACGCCCGGCCCCATCACCTCGGAGAGGCCATAAATATCCAGCGCCGTAATGCCTAAGCGTTTTTCGATTTCGCGACGCATGGCCTGTGTCCACGGCTCCGCGCCGAAAACGCCCACGCGCAGGGAGCAGGTGCTGGCGTCGCCGCCCATCTGGCGCTCCAGCTCCTCAATCAGGTTGAGGCAGTAGGACGGTGTCACCATGATCATGTCCGGCTGGAAATCACGGATCAGCTGCGCCTGTTTCTCTGTCTGGCCGCCGGACATCGGGATCACCGTCGCCCCCAAACGCTCGGCACCGTAGTGCGCGCCCAGCCCGCCGGTAAACAGGCCATAGCCATAGGCCACGTGAATTTTGTCCTTCGCGCTGCCGCCCGCCGCGCGTAGGGAGCGCGCCACCAGGTTGGCCCAGTTGTCGATGTCGCCCTGCGTGTAGCCGACAACCGTCGGCTTGCCGGTGGTGCCGGATGACGCGTGAATACGCACCACCTGCTCCATCGGCACGGCAAAGGTATCAAACGGGTAGTTATCCCGCAGGTCCTGCTTGGTGGTGCACGGGAATTTGCGGATATCCGCCAGCTCGTTGAAATCGTCAGGGTGAACGCCCGCGGCGTCAAACTTGCGTTTGTACATCGGCACGTTGTTATAGGCGTGGTGCAGCGTCCATTTCAGACGCGCGGTCTGCAGCGCCTGCAGTTCGTCAAGGGAGGCCGTTTCAATCGGATCAAGCTTTGTTGTATTTGTCATTGTAGGGTACTCACATTGTTTTTATGCTCAAACACGCTCAAGGATCATGGCAATGCCCTGACCCACACCGATGCACATCGTACACAGCGCGTAGCGCCCGCCGCGTCGGTGCAGTTCATTACTCGCGGCCAGCGCCAGTCTGGCGCCGCTCATCCCCAGCGGGTGACCAATCGCTATCGCGCCACCGTTCGGGTTGACGTGCGCGGCATCATCCGGCAATCCCAGCTGACGCAGCACGCCCAGCGCCTGCGCGGCGAAAGCTTCGTTGAGCTCGATCACGTCCATCTCGTTAATGCTGAGTCCGGCGCGCTCCAGCACCTTGCGCGTGGCCGGTACCGGGCCGAGTCCCATCAGACGTGGCTCCACGCCTGCCGTCGCCATCGCCACGATCCGCGTGCGCGGGACCAGCCCCTGCGCCAGCGCCATCTGCTCGCTGGCGACGATCAGCGCCGCTGCGCCGTCGTTGACGCCGGAGGCATTTCCCGCCGTGACCACCCCGTTCCTGCGGAACGGCGTTTTTAGCCCGGCAAGCTGCTCAAGCGTGGTGTCCGCGCGGGGATGTTCATCCTCGCTGAACTCGTTGACCGCCCCTTTTTTCCCCGGCACCTGCACCGACACAATCTCCTGCGCCAGAATGCCATTCTGCTGCGCCTGCGCGGTACGCTGCTGGCTGCGCAGCGCGAACGCGTCCTGATCGGCACGGCTGATATTTAACAATTCCGCTACATTCTCTGCCGTTTCCGGCATGCTGTCAGTTCCGAATTGCTGATGCATGAGCGGATTCACAAATCGCCAGCCGATGGTGGTATCAAAGATCTCCGCCTGTCGCTGGAACGCGGCGGTGGCTTTGCCCATCACAAACGGCGCGCGGGACATGGACTCTACGCCGCCCGCAATCAGCAGGTCCCCGTCGCCCGCCTTAATGGCGCGTGCGGCAAAACCAATCGCGTCCAGCCCCGACCCGCACAGGCGGTTAATGGTGGTTCCGGACACCGTCTGCGGCAGCCCGGCCAGCAGCGACGACATACGCGCCACGTTGCGGTTATCTTCACCCGCCTGGTTCGCGCAGCCGAAGATCACGTCGTCAATCCGCTCCAGATCAAGCTGCGGATAGCGTGCCAGCAACGCGCGCAGCGGCACGGCGCCGAGATCGTCAGTCCGAACGGCGGAAAGCGCCCCGCCGTAGCGCCCCACCGGGGTTCGAACGCCATCACAAATAAATGCGTCACGCATCAGGCCTCTCCTGTCACATTGCCGCCGATGCGGTGAGATTTTCCGCGAAAAAGGGCGACGGTTTTCTGTTGCTGGTTCTGAATTTCAATGTCGTACACGCCGGTCAGCCTGCCCTGATGCTTCACCCGCGCGGTGGCGGTGAGCGTGTCCCCGGCAAAGCCCGGACGCAGAAAATCAATTGAGCAGCCGGAGGCCACCGCCGCCAGCCCCTGACTGTTGCAGGCGTAGGCAAAGGCGGTGTCTGCCAGCGAAAACAGCTGTCCGCCGTGGCAGGTTTGGTGGCCGTTGAGCATCTGCGGGGTGATGGTCATGGACACCACCGCGTAGCCGTCGTCCATATCGACAATGTCCATCCCCATCGCCTGCGCGCAGGCGTCCCGTTCGTACATGGCGCGGGCGTTGTGCCAGGCGTTATGACTCATAGCTACTCTCCAGAAGCGCGCGCTGGCGCAGCAGGGAACAGGGGCGATAGCGTTCTTCGCCGTAATGACGCTGCAGGTTCTCCAGCAGCGTCAGCAGGCGCTGCCAGCCCAGGCGCTCGCCCCAGGCGATCGGCCCGCTCGGGTAATTCACGCCCAGGCGCATGGCGGTATCGATGTCCTTCTCGCTGGCGACCCCTTTTTGCAGAGCATCCAGCGCTTCGTTGGCAATCATCGCCACCGTGCGCCAGACCAGCAGGCCGGGATAATCGGCAATCTGCACCACCCGAAGCCCCTGCTGCTGCAGGTAGCGTATGGCCTTTTGCGTCGCGGTATGCGGGTTGCTGGCGGCTGCGGCGATGATCGCGACGTCGCGCTCGATGCGGTCTACTACAACCACCGGCCCGTTGAGCCGCAGCGCCAGCGCCTGCGCGGTTTCGCCCTGCGTTTCAATCAGGTACACATCATCAATTTCCGTGACACCGTCACGTCTTTTTTCCACGCGCATCGGGCTGTAGCTGTCGTTCACGGTATCAGCCCAGCGCACCCCGGGCCTGTCGCCCTGCCAGTCATAAACGCCCTTCCCGCTTTTTTTGCCCAGCCTGCCAGCCAGTACCAGCTCCTGCTGCACCAGCGAGGGCAGAAAACGACGCTCCTGCCAGAAGGCGTTAAATACCGAGCAGGTCACCGCGAAGTTAACGTCCTGACCAATCATGTCGGTCAGCTCCAGCGGCCCCATCGGGAAGCCGCCGCCTTCGCGCAGGGCGGCGTCAATCACCTCCGGCGCGGCCACCTGCTCCTCCAGCGCGCGCCAGGCCTCGGAATAGAACGGACGCGCGACGCGGTTGACGATGAACCCCGGCGTTGACTGGCAGCGCACGGGCTGCTTACCCCAGTTCAGCGCCAGCTCGCACAGCGCGTCGGCCACTTCCGTGGAGGTCGCCAGCCCGCTCACCACCTCCACCAGCTTCATAACCGGCGCCGGGTTGAAGAAGTGCAGCCCGGCGACGCGCTCCGGATGGTGGATGTCCGCAGCAATCGCCGTGACGGAGATCGAAGAGGTATTGCTGGTCAGCACCGTCTGCGGCGGGCAGATTTCCGCCAGCTGCGAAAACAGCGCCTTTTTAACCTCCAGCCGTTCCGAGGCCGCTTCAATCACCAGTTCGGCCGCGGAGAGCGCGTCGATATCCGTGACGGGAAGCAGCCGGGCGAGGATCTGGCTCCCGGCATCGGCGGAGAGTTTTCCGCGCGTCACCCGGGAGGCCAGACGCTGGCGGATCCCCTCGATAGCGCGGGATATCGCATCGCTGGAAATATCGTAGAGCAGCACCTGATGCCCGTGGCTGGCCGCCACTTCTGCAATCCCCGCGCCCATCGTGCCGCTGCCAATCACGGCGACAGTCCGTATGTTGAGCATCTTATTTCCCCGTAAAGTTAGGCGCGCGCTTCGCGAGGAAAGCGCTGACGCCCTCGCGGTAGTCGTCGCTGCGACCGGCCAGACGCTGATAGTCGCGCTCCAGGTCAAGCTGCGCGTCGAGGGTGTTGGTTTCCGCAGCATTGATCGCCTGCTTGATCAGGCCCAGGCCGAAGGTCGGCTGCGAGGCAAAGTGCAGCGCCATCTGCTGCGCCGTGGCGGAGAGCTGGTCGTCGTCCACCACCTGCCAGATCATCCCCCACGCCTGCGCCTGCTCGGCGCTGAGTTTGTCCCCGAGCAGCGCCAGCCCCATGGCGCGGGCGCGTCCGGCCACGCGCGGCAGCAGCCAGGTGCCGCCGCAGTCCGGCACCAGGCCGAGCTTGCTAAAGGCCATCACGAAGTTGGCCGACCGGGCGGCAATCACCATGTCACAGCCGAGCGCCAGCGTAGCTCCCGCGCCAGCCGCCACCCCGTTAACCGCGCAGATGACCGGCTTCGGCAGCTTTGCCAGGCGGCGCACCAGCGGGTTGTAGAAGGTTTCGACAGACATTCCCAGATCCGGCGCCGGGCCGTTGGGGTCGACGTTACGGTCGTTCAGATCCTGACCGGCGCAGAACCCGCGTCCTGCCCCGGTGATCAGCAGGCAGCGGATGGCATCATCGCGTTCGGCCTGCTTCAGGCACTCGGCAAGCTGCTGGTGCATCACGTCGTTAAAGCTGTTCAGACGCTCCGGACGGTTCAGCGTAATGGTCATTACGCCCTGTTCTACGTGACTGAGAATAAATTCCACAATTAGCGTCCTTTAAAGTCGGGGGTGCGTTTTTGTAAGAAGGCGTCGATGCCTTCCCGGCGGTCTTCGGTGGCGGCAAGCAGCGTAAACAGCTGGCGCTCCTGCGCGAGCCCGGCCTGCAGCGGCACCTCCTGGGACTGGCGCAGCGCCTGCTTCGCCGCCTGCAGCGCCAGCGGAGAGTGGCGCGCCATCAGCGCCGCCTGCTTCAGGGCGTACTCCAGTGTCAGAGACGCCGGGAAGAGATCGCTCACCAGCCCGGCGCCCAGCGCCTGCTCTGCGGTAATGCTCTCGCCGGTCAGCACCATTTTGCTGGCAAGGGATTTACCGACGCTGCGGATAAGACGCTGGGTGCCGCCCGCGCCGGGCATGATGCCCAGCGTGATTTCCGGCAGGCCGAAACGGGCGTTATCGCCAGCAATGATCACGTCGCACAGCAGCGCCAGCTCGCAGCCTGCGCCCAGCGCGAAGCCGTTCACGGCGGCAATCAGCGGTTTGTTAAACGCGTTAATGCGCGCCCACAGCTGCGGACGGATATCGTTCAGTGTGGCGGGCAGGTCTTTCTCCGCCATTTCGTTGAGATCGGCCCCGGCGGCAAAGCAGCGCTCGCTGCCGTAAATCACGCAGACGGCGATATCGTCATCCACGGCGGCAGCCTCAAGCTGTTCCGCAAGCTGCGCCAGCAGCGCATTGTTAAGGGCATTGCGCGCCGCCGGACGGTTCAGCGTCAGCTGCAGCACGCGGTCATGACGGGTAACAATCAGCTCGCTCATGCCATCCCCTTCGCGTCAAAGTCGACAATCACGTCGGCGGTTAACGGCAGCGACTGACAGCTCAGTACATACCCGGCGGCCAGCTCGTCCGGCTCCAGGCTGTAGTTGGTTGCCATGTCCACCTTGCCGCGCAGCACTTTGCATTTGCAGGTGGCGCAGACGCCGCCCTTGCAGGCATACGGCAGATCCGCTCCCTGACGCAGGGCAGCATCAAGAATGCTTTCGTCGTCCGCCGTCAGGGTGATTTCACGGTCGCGCCCGTCCTGGCGCACGGTCACTTTTTGACCTTCCGCCTGCACGTGCACCGCGCGCTTAACGGTGATTCCGGAGGTGTTAAAGCGCTCAAGGTGAATGGATTTTTCCGGCATCCCCAGCGCTTTCAGCGTCGCTTCGGCGTCGTCCATCATCGCCGACGGGCCGCAGATAAAGGCCTCGTCGTACTGGCAGAAGTTGATCAGGGTTTTCGCCAGCGCCTGCAGCTTTTCCCCGTCGATGCGGCCAAAGAGCAGGTCGCTGTCCAGCCGCTCCTGGCTGAAGATGGAGACCAGCTGCAGCCGCTGCGGGTATTTGTCCTTCAGGTCCGCCAGCGCCTGGCGGAACATCATGCTCTGGCTGCTGCGGTTGCCGTAGATCAGGGTGAAATGGCTGTTGGATTCGATCGAAAGCGTGGCGGAGATAATCGCCAGCATCGGGGTGATCCCGGAGCCTGCGGCAATTGCCAGGTAGTGGCCTTCACGTTCAGGCTGCGGCTGGTAGCCAAACTGCCCTTGAGGAACCATCACCTCCAGCGCCATGCCCGCTTTGATCTCATCCCGGGCATAGCGGGAAAAGCGCCCACCGTCGATGGCTTTGACCGCCACGCTGATCTCACCCGACGCGGTGCTGCGGCAGATGGAGTAGCAGCGGCGCAGCTCGTCTTCGCCCAGCGTCGTTTTCAGGGTCAGGTGCTGGCCGGGGCGGAAGCGGTAGGCCTCCTGCAACGCCTGCGGCACCGCGAAGGTGATGGTTACCGCGTCGCGGGTTTCGGGTTCCACTTTTGCCACTGTTAATGAATGAAACGTTGTCATGGCAGCCTCAAATACATTTGAAATAGTCGAAGGGCTCGCGGCAGGTATTGCAGCGGTAGAGCGCTTTGCAGGCCGTCGAACCGAATTCACTGATAAGGGAGGTGTCGGTGCTGGCGCAGCGCGGGCAGCTCACCTCTGCCGGGGCGTGCGCGTGGCAGCTATGCCCCACGGGTGGGCTGATGCCGTACGCCCGAAGGCGTTCGCGCGCGTCGGCGGTCATCCAGTCGGTGGTCCAGGCGGGTTCAAGCTCGAGCACGATGTGCACGGGGGTGAAGCCGTGCGCGGTCATCGCCTCGCGGATCGCCCCCAGCAGGTGTTCCGTTGCCGGGCAGCCCGAGTAGGTTGGCGTGAAGCCAATCACCCAGCCTTCCCCCTGCGCCTTCACGCTGCGCACCATGCCTAAATCGGTGATGGTTAACACCGGCACTTCCGGATCGGGGATCTGGCTTAACAGCGCCCAGATCTGCGGAATTTGCGCAGGCGCGATGTCGACGAGGCGTTGCATAGCGTTCTCCTTTACCACTGCTGACCGGGATACGCGCGCTGGAGATACTGCATTTCCGCCAGCATCGGACCCAGATGTTCGGTATGAAGCCCCTTCTTGCCCCCGGTGCGGTACGCCACCTCTGCGGGAACCTGCAGACAGGATTCTTTCAGACCAGCAAACACTTCGCTTTCCCACGGCTGGCGCAGGGTTCGCGGATCCACCGCCACGCCGGCGTCAATCAGCTCAAGCTCGACCTCATCAGCGTCAAACAGCTCCGCCGTAAACCGCCACAGGCTGTCGATGGCCTGCTGCATTTTTTGCGCGGAGGTTTCGGTCCCGTCGCCCAGCCGCACCAGCCAGCCGCGGCTAAAGCGCAGGTGGTAGCGCGCCTCTTTGATCGCTTTGGCGGCGATGGCAGCAAGCTGGCCGTCGCTGCTCTGAGTCAGGCGTTCGTACAGCGCCACGTTCCAGGCATCCATCAGGTACTGGCGTGCAATCGTGTCGGCGAAGCTGCCGTTCGGCTGCTCCACCAGCAGGACGTTGCGGAACTGGCGCTCGTCGCGGCCAAACGCCAGCGTGTCTTCATCGCCCTGGCCTTCTAATTCCGCGGCATAGGTCAGGAAATTGCGCGCCTGCCCCAGCAGATCGAGGCCGATATTGGCGAGCGCGAGGTCGATTTCCAGCTCCGGCGCGTGGCCGCACCAGGCGCCGAGACGCTGGGAGAGCACCAGACCGTTGTCGCCCAGACGCAGGGCATAGGCAGTCACTGAGTTCATTCTTTGCCTCACATATGCTCGATGCCGTCAGGGATGGTGTAGAACGTCGGATGGCGGTAAACCTTGCTTTCCGCCGGGTCGAAGAACTCGCCGCTCTCTTCTGGCTGGGAGGCTACAATTTCACTCGCCTTCACCACCCAGATAGAACAGCCTTCGCTGCGGCGGGTGTAGGCATCACGGGCATTTTCCAGCGCCATGCGATCGTCGGCGGCATGCAGGCTGCCCACATGACGGTGGGATAACCCTTGTTTGCTGCGTACGAACACTTCGTACAGCGGCCAGTAGACATTGCTCATGGTTATTTCCTCTTATGCGGCCTGACGGGTACGTTGTTTTTCGGCGTGCGCCAGCGCGGCTTCCCGCACCCACGCCCCGTCGTCCCAGGCTTTGCGTTTCGCGGCCAGACGTTCGTGGTTACAGATGCCGCGCCCGTTAATGACCTCGTCAAACTCTTGCCAGTCGATCTCGCCGAAGCGGTAGTGACCGCTCTCTTCATCGAAACGCAGGTCCGGATCCGGCACTGTCATGCCGAGCATCTCCACCTGCGGAACCGTGTTGTCGACAAAGCGCTGGCGCAGCTCGTCGTTGCCGAAGCGTTTGATTTTCCAGGCCAGGCTGCGGGCGCTGTTCGGCGAGTTGTCGTCGTTCGGCCCGAACATCATCAGCGCCGGCCACCAGAAGCGGTTGATGGCGTCCTGCAGCATCTGACGCTGGGCCTCACTGCCCTGCGCCAGCACCATGCAGGCTTCAAAACCCTGACGCTGGTGGAAGCTCTCTTCTTTACAGATTTTCACCATCGCCCGTGCATACGGGCCGTAGGAGGTTCGGCACAGCGCCACTTGGTTGACGATGGCCGCGCCGTCCACCAGCCAGCCGATCACGCCGATATCGGCCCAGCTCAGGGTCGGATAGTTGAAGATGGAGGAGTATTTCATCTTGCCGTCGAGCATCTTCTGGTAGATGTCTTCCCGCGCGCAGCACAGCGTTTCCGCCGCGCTGTAGAGGTAAAGCCCGTGTCCGGCTTCGTCCTGCACTTTCGCCAGCAGGATCGCTTTTCGGCGCAGCGTCGGCGCGCGGGCTATCCAGTTCCCTTCCGGGAGCATGCCGACAATTTCGGAGTGCGCGTGCTGACCAATCTGGCGGATCAGCGTTTTACGGTAGGCTTCCGGCATCCAGTCCTGAGGCTCAATCGCCGTCTCCTGCGCTATGCGCTGCTCAAACCGTTGTTCTTGCGTCACGTCATCACCTTTATGATTCGTTAGTTTTCAAATTAAAGCGAAATGTTGAATCACTTTGTTTTTAAAAGTTACACAAAGGTTAAATATAACCCCAAGAATTGTTTCCCGTTTTTGTGATACTGCTCGCAAGGCTTTTACGCCAGGCCTTTTGCAAAGCGCCATTACGCGACGCGATTCGTCCAGCCAGATCACAACGTTAACAATTCATTAAAAACACAGCTTGATTTTTATGATTCGCGATCAAACTATTAATAGTGAAATCACGAAACATTTGGAGATAAGCGATGCAGCAGTTAGCCAGCTTCTTGTCCGGTACCTGGCAGTCTGGCCGGGGCCGCGAACGCGCGATTCATCACGCCATCAGCGGCGAAGCACTCTGGGAAGTGACCAGCGAAGGGCTGGACATGGCGGCCGCCCGTCGCTATGCCATTGAGCATGGGGGCGAGGCATTGCGCGCCATGACCTTTATTGAACGTGCCGCCATGCTGAAAGCGGTGGCGAAACACCTGCTCGGCGAAAAAGAGGCGTTTTATGCCCTGTCCGCCCAGACGGGCGCGACGAAGGCGGACAGCTGGGTCGATATTGAAGGCGGCATCGGCACCCTCTTCACTTACGCCAGCCTGGGCAGCCGTGAGCTGCCGGACGACACGCTGTGGCCGGAAGATGAGCTAATCCCCCTGTCGAAAGAAGGCGGCTTTGCGGCGCGCCACGTTCTGACCTCGAAATCCGGCGTAGCGGTACACATCAACGCCTTCAACTTCCCCTGCTGGGGAATGCTGGAAAAACTCGCGCCGACCTGGCTTGCCGGGATGCCCGCCATCATCAAGCCCGCCACCGCTACCGCGCAGGTGACGCAGGCGATGGTCAAATCCATCGTGGACAGCGGACTGGTGCCGGACGGCGCCATCAGCCTGATTTGCGGCGGCGCGGGCGATCTGCTCGACCAGCTCGACAGCCAGGACGTGGTGACCTTTACCGGCTCCGCCAGCACCGGGCAAAGCCTGCGCGTGCACCCGAATATTGTGGCGAATTCGATTCCGTTCACCATGGAAGCCGACTCCCTGAACTGCTGCGTGTTGGGTGAAGACGTCACGCCGGAGCAGCCGGAGTTTGCCCTGTTCATTCGGGAGGTGGTCCGCGAAATGACCGCCAAGGCCGGGCAGAAATGTACCGCCATTCGCCGGATTATCGTCCCGCAAAGCCAGGTTGATGCCGTCAGCCAGGCGCTGATTGCCCGTCTGGAAAAGGTGGTGATGGGCGACCCGGCGCAGGAAGGGGTGAAGATGGGAGCGCTGGTCAACGCTGAACAGCGCGCAGACGTGCAGGAGAAAGTGGATCGGCTGGTCGCCGCAGGCTGCCAGATCCGTCTGGGCGGCAAAGCGGATTTGCAGGCCGCGGGGGCGTTCTTCCCGCCGACCCTGCTGTTCTGCCCGCAGCCGGATGAAACCCCGGCGGTGCACGATACTGAAGCCTTCGGCCCGGTCGCCACCCTGATGCCGTATCGCAGTGCAGAGCACGCCATGCAGCTTGCCCGCGCGGGCGGCGGCAGCCTGGCGGGGACGCTTGTCACCGCAGATCTGAACATTGCCCGCCAATTTATTGCCGGCGCGGCATGCGCCCACGGGCGTATTCAGATCCTTAACGAAGAATCATCAAAAGAGTCTACCGGCCACGGCTCCCCGCTTCCTCAGCTAATGCACGGCGGCCCTGGCCGCGCGGGCGGCGGCGAAGAGCTGGGCGGCCTGCGCGCGGTGAAACACTACCTGCAGCGCACAGCGATTCAGGGCAGCCCGACGATGCTGGCCGCCATCGGCAAGCAGTGGGTGCGTGGCGCAGCGGTGCAGGAAGATCGCGTCCATCCGTTCCGTAAATACTTTGAGGAACTGCAGCCGGGCGACAGCCTGCTGACGCCGCGCCGCACGCTGACGGAGGCGGACATCGTCAATTTTGCCTGCCTGAGCGGGGATCACTTTTATGCCCATATGGATAAGATCGGAGCGGCAGAGTCGATCTTTGGCGAGCGCGTGGTTCACGGCTACTTCCTGATCTCCGCCGCGGCGGGACTGTTCGTTGATGCAGGCGTCGGGCCGGTGATTGCCAACTACGGCATGGAAAACCTGCGCTTTATCGAGCCGGTCAAGCCGGGCGACACCATCCAGGTGCGTCTGACCTGCAAGCGCAAAACGCTGAAGAAACAGCGTACCGCCGAGGAAAAACCGACCGGCGTGGTGGAATGGGCGGTAGAGATTTTCAACCAGCACCAGCAGGCCGTGGCGCTCTACTCCATTCTGACGCTGGTGGCGCGCCAGCGTGGTGATTTCAGCTAACGTTCGCCCTCATCCTGCCCCTCTCCCCAACGGGGAGAGGAGATTGCTCTGCACGACCTGTGATTTATCTCAGCGCCTTTTTTAACCTGGCAAGACCAACAAATAACCTGGCAGATGCAGGCAAACGCTTTTCTCAGGCGCCTGTCAGGATAAGGCTGTCACAACACAATAAACCCTAAAAACACAACAAAATGAGGTCTACGATGGGAAGCAATTCTTCTTTTTCTGCCCGTAGAACGGCACTGGCCATGGCCGTTGCGCTCTGTTGCGCCTGGCAATCCCCTGCTTTCGCCCACGGCAGCGAGGCGCATATGGTCCCGATGGACAAAACACTGCAGGATTTTGGCGCGGACGTTCAGTGGGATGATTACGCACAGATGTTCACCATTGCGAAAGACGGCGCCTTCGTGAAGGTCAAACCGGGCGCAAAGACGGCCATCGTCAACGGTCACCCCCTCAAGCTTGAAGTGCCGGTAGTGATGAAGGACAAAAAAGCCTTTATCTCAGAGACCTTCATCAACGATGTTTTCCAGTCTGGTCTTGACCAGACCTTCCAGGTTGAAAAACGTCCTCACCCGCTAAACGCGCTGACGGCGGACGAAATTAAGCAGGCTGTCGGGATTGTGAAAGCCTCTGCGGATTTTAAACCCAATACCCGCTTTACCCAGATCGCCCTTGCGGAACCAGAGAAAGCCAAAGTGTGGGACTTTGTGCTCAACGGTACGGCAGTGGACGCCCCTCGCCAGGCAAAGATCGTCATGCTCGACGGCAAGCACGTTATCGAAAGCGTAGTGGACCTGAAGGATAAAAAAATCCTGCGCTGGGAGCCGGTGAAGGACGCGCACGGCATGGTGCTGCTGGATGATTTCACCGCGGTTCAGCAGATCATTAACGAGAGCCCGGAGTTTGCCGAGGTGCTTAAAAAACACGGCATCGCCGACCCGAAAAAAGTGATCACCACGCCGCTTACCGTCGGCTACTTCGACGGTAAAGACGGCCTGAAGCAGGAAGACCGCCTGCTTAAGGTGGTGAGCTATCTGGACGTCGGCGACGGCAACTACTGGGCGCACCCGATCGAGAACCTCGTGGCCGTGGTCGATCTTGAGCAGAAAAAAATTCAGAAGATTGAAGAAGGTGCCGTTGTGCCGGTTCCGATGACGCCACGCCCCTATGACGGCCGCGACCGTGTCGAGACACCGAAAAAGCCGCTCGACATCATTGAGCCGGAAGGCAAGAACTACACCATTACCGGCGACATGGTGCACTGGCAGAACTGGGATTTCCACCTGAGCCTGGATTCCCGCGTCGGCCCGATGATTTCGACCGTCACTTACAACGACAACGGGAAAAAGCGTCAGGTGATGTATCAGGGATCGCTCGGCGGCATGATTGTCCCGTACGGCGATCCGGACGTGGGCTGGTACTTCAAGGCCTATCTCGACTCCGGCGACTACGGCATGGGCACCCTGACCTCGCCGCTGGTGCGCGGTAAAGACGTGCCGTCCAACGCCGTGATGCTCAACGAAACCATCCCGGACTACACCGGCACGCCGATGGAGATCCCGCGCGCGATCGCCATTTTCGAACGCTACGCGGGGCCAGAATATAAACATCAGGAGATGGGCAAGCCGAACGTCAGCGCCGAACGCCGCGAGCTGGTGGTGCGCTGGGTGAGTACCGTGGGCAACTACGATTACATCTTCGACTGGGTGTTCCACGAAAACGGCACCATCGGCATTGACGCCGGTGCAACGGGTATCGAGGCGGTGAAAGGCGTGCAGGCGAAAACCATGCATGACGCCACCGCCAAAGACGACACAAAGTACGGCACGCTGATCGATCATAATATCGTGGGCACCACGCACCAGCACATCTATAACTTCCGTCTTGATATGGACCTGGACGGCATCAACAACAAGCTGGTGGCGATGGATCCGGAGGTGAAGCCGAATACCGCCGGCGGCCCGCGCACCAGCACCATGCAGGTGAACCAGTATGACATTGATACCGAACAGCAGGCGGCGCAGAAGTTTGACCCGGGCACCATCCGACTGCTGAGCAACACCAGCAAGGAGAACCGCATGGGCAACCCGGTCTCGTACCAGATTATCCCTTACGCGGGCGGTACCCATCCGGTGGCGACAGGCGCGAAATTTGCGCCGGACGAGTGGATCTACCATCGTCTGAGCTTTATGGATAAACAGCTGTGGGTGACGCGTTACCACCCGGACGAGCTGTATCCGGAAGGGAAATTCCCTAACCGCTCCATCCACGATACGGGTCTGGGCCAGTACAGCAAGGATAACGAGTCGCTCAACGACCAGGACGACGTGGTGTGGATGACCACCGGTACCACCCACGTCGCACGCGCGGAAGAGTGGCCGATCATGCCGACGGAATGGGTGCATACCCTGCTTAAACCGTGGAACTTCTTCGATGAGACGCCAACGCTCGGGAAGAAAAAAGACGAAAAATAACCACCCGCCGGGCAATTGCCCGGTTTTTTTTGCCCTGGCGTTTGATGATCGTCCTGGCTTGCTTATAGTTACTGATATATCACCTGCATGATTTTTCCCCCGGACGGGAAAGGGCTTTATGGAAAAAAGAAAAAAACCGACGCTGGAACGAGCAACCTGGCCGACGCGCCACGCCATGGTCATGCACGGGCTGGCGATGAACCTGCCCTGGCTGGCTTTCGTCAACATCAGCTTCGCCGTGATGATTCTGCTGCGCCATGTTCTGCTTAACGCCAGCGATCCCCTTTATCCCCACTTGCCGCATATGATGAAAATGGTCGACGCTTCGATGCTCGGCATTATTATCCTCTCGGCTGCACTGATCCTTATGGGCTGGCGGCGCATCGCCGGTATCAGCGTAGTGCTGTGTATCTGTAGTGCTATCTGGTCGATATCATGCTTCTGGTTTATCACCGATTTACTGCTGCCCCACGTCTGGCCGCTGTGCGTTATTTTATTACTCGCAGGGTTAACGGCCCTCTACTTTTACCCTGTGGGGTTGCTCGCCTTCGTGCTCCCGCTCTGGATAACCTTGCCGATTGCAAGCTGGGTACTGAATGATGGCCTTAATCTTCACTTCGTTATCATCTGGAGCGTCTTTTCGCTGATCCTGATCTGCGGGCGATTCATCCTCTTAAGCTGGTTTGACGAGGCCTGGCGACGTAACCAGCAAAACCAGCTGCTGATCTCACGACTGGATGCGCTGGCGCATCAGGATCCGTTAACCACAACCGCCAACCGCCGGAAGATGGAGGTGGTGCTGGAGAACGCGGTTGAGCAGAAGAAACCGTTCTCGCTGATTATGCTGGATATTGACTATTTCAAACGCTACAACGACACCTACGGTCACCAGGCGGGTGACGAATGTCTGACGCGGGTGGCGCGGGTGCTGAAGCAGTCGGTGCGCACACCTGAGGATGTGGTGTCACGCTACGGTGGCGAAGAGTTTCTGGTGATTCTGTTTAATTGCCCTGAAGCCATCGCGGAAAAGGTCGCCCTGCGTATTAAGGACGGCCTGCGCGCGGAGTCCATACCGCACGGCTCCTCAACCGTCAGTGACCACGTCACCGTGAGCATGGGCATTGCGAGCATGGCGGAGGGATTAGCCGGCACCGAGATCATTGCCCGCGCCGACGCGGCGCTGTACCGGGCGAAAGAGGCCGGGCGGGATCGGGTATGCCGCTGAGAACGACGGCTATTCCTTATGCCGCTCGGCGATCCACTTACGGTATTGCCCGGGCGACATTCCTGTCACGCCAGAGAATGCGCGTCTGAATGCCGTATCGTCAGCGTAACCGCAAGCCTCGGCAATCTGCCCTATCACGTTTCCCGGCTGCTCCAGGAGCCGCATCGCCTTTTCAATACGCATGCGCGTCAAAAAGTTTTTAGGGCTTTCATTCATCTCTTCCGCCATTTTTCGATGCAGGGTACGGGTGGTCATATTCAGCGCCCGCGCAAGCTGCTCCACGGTAATCGCCGGATTTTCATACCGGACGATGTGCTCCGCTTTCATAATCATCGGGTGTACTGAGTTTAAAAAACCAGCCGGCGCGTAAACCTGCTGAGACAACGGCTGGCTGTCAGCCACGGCCATATCGGCCGTCAGGCGCGCCAGCTTCTGCCCCGCGTGCAGACGAATGATGTGCAGCGCCACGTCAACCCACGAGAGCGGGCCTCCGGAAGTGATAATCCGCGCGTCCTGCACCAGCGCCTTCCCCCAGACCGGTTTGCTGAGTGGATAACGCTGGCGGAAAGTGTGGTAAAGCCACCAGGTCGTCGTGCATGTCCGGCCATTTAGCACCCCCGCTTCGGCGAGAACCAGCCCGCCGGCACAGGCTCCCGCCAGCAACGCCCCCTGACTATGCTGGCCCCGCAGCCATTCGCCAGCCTCGTGGACCGCCGCTGGCGAGACTGGGCGCTTTTGCTCGTCAAGCTTCATCCCGCTGACAATCACGAGATCGAAGGTTCCGCCGGTTGTAAAACTCCCGTCGGCGTCAATCAGCCGGCCCTGTGCGTCCGGAACCGGCGTCCCCTCCGCGGTGATGATGGCCGCTTCAAAAGGAGAAATGCCCTCGCCGTCCGGCTGCTGGGCAATCACCTCGTTGGCCAGCCAGAACATATCGCAGAGCCCAGCCACGGCGGATTTCATGCTGCCGGGTAACGCTAAAATGCCAATTTTCATGATTCAGGTCTGAGCAGAATGTCTGATTTCGTATGATAACCGTCATTTCGGACACTACAAGCGTCATTACACCTCTCGTTACACTGTGCCTCACCGTCCCTCAGGAAATTACGTCACACCTATGAAACCGACACGCTTGCCCGTTCTTCTTACTTTGCTGTGCCTGGCCGCATCGCAGCCAGTGCAGGCGCGGATTAATAACATCATCCTCGTGCACGGAGCCTTTACCGATGGTTCCGTCTGGCAGGCGGTAATCGGCCGCTTGCAGTCCCGGGGCTACCACGTCACGGCAGTTCAGAACCCCCTGACTTCGCTGGCAGATGACGTCGCCGCCACGGAGCGCGTCATCGATCGCCAACAAGGGGATGTCGTCCTTGTCGGGCACTCTTGGGCCGGCGCGGCGATCGCCCAAGCGGGCAATAACCCGAAGGTGAAGAAGCTGGTTTTCCTTTCCGCCCTTGCCCCCGATAGCGGAGAATCGGTCGCCTCTCTTCTGACCCGTCTTAACGCGCCGATGGCGGACATGCGCCCGGATAAGCAGGGATTCATCTGGCTGGACGATCCCGTGGCTTATCAGCGCGTTATGGCCAATGACCTGCCTCTCAGACGCGTAAAAGTACTTACGGCGACCCAGCAGCCTATCGCGGCGAGCGCCTTTAGCGAGAAGATTGAGCACGCCGCCTGGCGTGAAAAACCCTCATGGTATTTGCTGACCGAAGACGATCGCGCCCTCTCTCCCGGCGTCCAGCAGCAGCTTGCCGGTGCCATGAACGCCACCGTCATGCGGATAAAGAGTAGCCATATGTCGATGATTTCCCACCCGGACGCCGTCAGCCAGCTTATCGAACAAGCAACCCAGCCCAACGTAAAGGAAACCAAAAAATGAAGA
This sequence comes from Enterobacter sp. IF2SW-B1, assembly GCF_001743375.1. NCBI lineage: Bacteria > Pseudomonadati > Pseudomonadota > Gammaproteobacteria > Enterobacterales > Enterobacteriaceae > Enterobacter > Enterobacter sp. IF2SW-B1. Next base: position 80,934 of record NZ_MJAA01000001.1, read on the forward strand.
TCCTGCATATAGATTCAAGCATTAACGGCGAGTTCTCACTTTCACGTCAGCTGACGGCAGAGGTGGTCCGCCAGCTCGCGTCAGACAAGGTGGTCTATCGCGACGTCGTTAAGGCGCCCGTTGCCCATCTCACCGGCGCCGTTGCCGCCGGCTTCCGGACGCTGCGGATAGCCACGGACGCGACGGCGCAAGACGTCCGCGAACGCCAGCTGTCCGGGGAGCTGGTGAACGAATTTCTCGACAGCGACATTATCGTAATAGGCGCGCCTATGTATAACTTCTCCGTTTCAACGCAGCTTAAAGCCTGGTTAGATCGGCTGGCCCAGCCGGGAAAAACATTCAGCTATACCCCAACGGGCCCGGTGGGACATGCGACCGGCAAGAGGATTATCGTCGTTTCTACTCGCGGCGGGATCTATCACGGTACGCCAATCGCAGACATGGATTTTCAGGAGCGATACCTGCAGAAGTTTTTTGGCTTTCTGGGCATCGACAGAGTGGAATTCGTGCGTGCTGAAGGGGCGACGCGCGGTGAGGAGATCCGCGCTAAAGGCGTTGCGCAGGCGTTTGACGCAATTCCGTCCGTCATCGCCGCCTCGCTGAAATAGTCATCGGGTGAAAGCATGCCGGGTAAGCGTGGCCGCCACCCGGCTTTTTTTAGTACCGCACGCAAACCGACTTGGTTTCGCACCAGCCGTCCAGCCAGTCCGGGCCAAAATCACGTCCTGTACCGGACTGCTTCATCCCGCCGAACGGCAGGTTGGCGTCAATCAGCGTATGGCTGTTCACCCACACGGTGCCCGCCTGCAGCCGATCGGTGTACTCCAGCGCCTTGCTGATATTCTGCGTCCAGACGCTGGCCGTCAGGCCATATTCGGTGTCGTTTGCCAGCTGGAGCGCCTCTTCTCCGTCGGATACTCGCACCAGGTTGACCACCGGACCAAACACCTCTTCTCGGGTTAACCGCAGCGCGGCATCCGGGTTCACCACCAGCGTAGGCGACACGTAATAGCCTTTGCCCTCCGGGCCGCGATTACCGACGATCAGCTCCGCGTTGCGCGACGTCGCTTCGTCGAGGAAGGTCTGCACCTTATCGCAGTGGGCGCGCGACACCAGCGGGTTGATAAACGCCTCCGGCGACATGCCCGGCCCGACGCTCAGGGATTTCACCGCCTGTTCGAACCCGCTCACCAGCGTGTCAAACAGCGGCGCTTCAATGTAGATGCGTGAGCTCGCCGCGCACACCTGCCCCTGGTTCAGGAAGCTGCCGGTCATTAATCCTTCTATCACCCATGCGGGGTCCGCATCCTTGAGTACAATTGCCGGGTTTTTCCCGCCCAGCTCCAGGGTCACTCCGGTTAGCGTGTCCGCCGCCGCACGGGCAATCTGCTTACCCGTTGCCGTTGAGCCGGTAAAGCTCACCTTCGCAATATGCGGGTGCGAGGTCAGCGCTGCGCCACACACCGCGCCGCTGCCGGTTACTACGTTGAACACCCCGTCCGGGATGCCCGCTTCGCTGGCCAGCTCCGCCACGCGCAGCATGGTCAGCGGCGTGGTTTCAGACGGCTTAATGACAATTGAGCAGCCCGCGGCCAGCGCAGGCATCACTTTCCACATCCCGATCATCAGCGGGAAGTTCCAGGGCACAATCCCGGCCACCACACCAACCGGCTCCTTACGCGTCCACGCCTGGTAGCGCGCACCCTGCGGCAGCGGGATGGAAAGATCGAGGGTTTTGCCCGCAATTTTGGTGGTCAGCCCGGCGGTATAGCGCATCCAGTTGAGGGTGCAGCCCACTTCAAAAGCCCGGGAGATGTTAATTGATTTGCCCTGCTCCAGCGTTTCAAGCTGGGCCAGCTCCTCGCCGTGCTGTTCGACCAGATCGGCGAAATGGAGCAGGATCCGCTCGCGCTCCGCCGGTAATTTTCCGGCCCAGCTGCGGGCGACAAACGCGCGCCAGCCGGACATAACGGCCCGGTCAACGTCATCGACGCTGGCATCGGCGGTCGAGGCAATCACCTCGCCCGTGGCCGGGTTGTAGACGTTCAGCCGTTTTTCGCTGTCCGACGCGGCCTGACGCCCTTCAATCCACAGGCCGTGGTGTCGGTCTAAAAACTGCTGCACGGCAGGCAGAATAGCCACCGGTGATTCAGACATAGGATACTCCTTCGTTATTCTTCGCAGGGTGTTCATCCAGTCTAAGAGGGGTTTTGCATTCTCGCTTTTGTCTCTGTGACATTCGCTTTGCCACCTGTGACAGGTGCCGCAAATCGCGATAATCGCCGCTTATATAGCTGTTACCGGTGAGTGTTCTTTCCTATAGTCAGCCTCATAGCTCTGACAAAATGCAACACAAATGCAACAATGCGAAAACGTTGACGGTGCAGCGAGAGAAACGATGGCGTGTGCAAGCGAGCAGGAACAGTATCAGCAGTGGCTGGCGCAGATTAACCAGGTTTGCGGGCGTTTTAACGCCCAGCCCACCGAAGGCAAATTCTTCGGCGAGCTGGAAACCAGCTATGCGCGCAGCCTGAAGCTCAGTACCGTCACCGCCGGCGGCGTCAACCTGTTCCGCTCCCGACGGGAGATCGCACAGAGTAATGATGCCTGGTTCTACACCGTGTTCCAGCTTGAAGGCAGCGCGCAAATTGAGCAGGACGAGCGTCGCGCGGTGCTCAGAACCGGGGATATCACGCTGATTGACGCCTCTCGTCCCTGCTCGATCAACTGGCTGGAAAAGTCCCGCCAGATTTCGCTGCTGGTTCCCCGTCAGATTATCGAGCAGCAGTGCCGCTTTCAGGAGGTAAGCTGCGCGCTCGCCCTTTCCCGCAACTTACCCACGGTCCAGCTGAGCCATCGCCTGCTGATGGAAAGTATGAACAACCGCGACCTGAGTGACCGGGAGAGTGAAGCGGCGCTTGAGGCGATGGTCTGCCTGCTGCGCCCTGCGTTCCAGCAGCGCGACGTGATTCAGCCGCGCAAGGAGCGCCAGTTCCAGCACGTTGTGGCGCTGATTGACAACCATATTCAGTCTGAATCGCTGCGTCCGGAATGGATTGCCGCCGAGAGCGGAATGTCCGTACGCAGCCTCTACCGCATGTTTGCCGAGAAGGGGCTGGTGGTAGCGCAGTACATTAAAAACCGTCGTCTGGATCTCTGCGCGCAGGAATTGCAGTCAACCGGCGACGATGAAAAGCTGGCGGGCATTGGCTACAGCTGGGGATTCACCGACCATAGCCACTTTTCAACGGCCTTTAAGCAGCGTTTTGGCGTCTCGCCGGGTGAATACCGCAAGCGCTACCGCTAGCTATTTTTTCAGCCACTTACCGTTAATGCCCTTCACGTACTCGCCCGGCTGCGCGCGGGCCACCAGCTTTTGCCCCGCCATTTTCGCCACTTCATCAACCGGCAAATTATTGCTGTCGGCCAGCTTCTGATAGCTCTCCGTGCGCGCTGCGTTAATGCGATTCACCAGCTCCAGCGTTTCGGCATCCTGTTGGATCGGAGCAAGATAGCCGCTCAGGGTTTCCCCCACGCGCCCCTGCGCGCGGGCATCGTTTAAGGTCAGCGCAGCCGCCTGCACGTTTATACTCAGGGCCAGTAAAATCAACGCTAATCGTTTCATGGCATCCTCAGAACAGATCGCTGCGCGATTTCAGCAGGGCTTCAACGTCTTTATCGACCTTGATGTGGATCTCGTGTTCGATTTTGACATTCATATTGATGGTAATCGGCTCCTTTGGCGCAGCGACTTCAATGCGCGGCGTACAGCCGGTCAGTAGCGCGGCAACGGTGAGCGCACCAGCCATCTTTTTCATTGTTGTTCCTCACTTTCCTTGCCAGTCGAACTGCGGAGACCGGGAATCGCCGCGTGTTGCTCAAACCAGGTTTGCAGGTTGTCGCCAAAACGCAGGCTGCGCCACAGGGTAAAGACATTCTCGCCATGGGTGTAGTTCAGATTGACGGAGCTGCTTTTGCCGTCCACGCGGCTGGTCCCCTTGATGGTCGCCTGCATGGTTAATTCACCCAGGTTATCTAAATTGATTCTCGTCCACGACTGCGAAATTTCCATGTAGCGGAGCCAGTTAATCGCTGCGCCCGCGACCATATTATCCTTCACGATGGCGTCTGCCGTATCTTTGTCGATGCGCAGCGTCATTGGCCCCGGGTTGGTCAGCCAGCCATCTTTAATGATCCATTTTTCATTGTCCAGCCAGAACGGCAGCGCCCCGCTCACCGGGCCCGACAGGGTAAACTGCTTCGGGTTGACGGCGCTGATCAGCTCGCTTGAGGAGATATTGTCCACGCGCAGCAGGGCCGGATCGTGCTGCGGCATCCGAAGTTGCTGCATGGTGATCTTCCCGCCGAGCGTTTCTACCTTAACGTTGGTGAGCAGCAGCGGGTTGTCCTCCGTCCAGGGGTAATTCCCCTGCAGGTCCGCGGTAATGTTGCGCGCGGTCACCAGGTTTTCCACTTCGCCAATGCGCAACGTGACCGGGCCGCGCGTGCCCAGGGACCAGGTCCCCTCGCTGAAGCGGAACGGCAGCACAAAATCGACGCCGTTGATCTGGTTGTCCGGCATCCAGGCGCTGCCGGATTTCAGCACGCCGTGTCCGCCCGCCTCAAAGCCCTGATCGGGGGCCGCCGAGAAGGCAACCTGCGCATAGAGTTCTCCATCACGCAGCGTCATTTTCCAGTCCGGCGGGACCAGCGGCTGGAAGACGGTGAGCGACTGTTTCGGCCACCAGGCCTGCCCGCGAAGGCGCACGCCATCCCAGCGTCCATTCACCTGTACCGGGCCGATGTTGTCCGCATGGAGGTCGCCCTTAAACTGAAAAACAGTCGGGTCGGTACCGTCGACGCTGAAGGTCAGGACCGAGGGCGGCAATACGCTGCCGCCGGAGAACCGGGTTTGCCCGGCATTCAGCGACAGCGCGCCGCTGAATGCGGGTTTTTCGGCATCGCGCAGCCAGCGTACAGGCCGATCCAGCACCAGACGCGGCTTGCTGACCTCCATGGTGCCGTACTGGAGCTTGTCAAAACCGGTGGAGAGCGCCGTTAGCTCAATAAGGTTGTCGCGCCACTCGCCTTTCCCGGCGACATCCCAGCGGGCATGCATCGGCGTAAAGCCGCCTTTTCCCCAGTAGCGCCACTGCCACAGGCCGTTATCAGGTAAAAAGTCGTTGGCCTGACCGTCCAGGTGGAGTTCAAAACCGCCCATCTCGTTTTCATGGGCACGCAGAATAGCCTGCAGACGCCCGTCCACGCCCTTCTGGGTGAGCTTCACGCCCGCCAGCGGCCAGCGGATTTCATCGATATCGAGTGAGTCAATAATGCGCCCGCGCGAGCGGAGCAGCGCGCCGGGCTCAAAAGCAAGCTGCGGTTCATACAGGCTGCCGGTCAGTGTGGCGGGCAATTTGGCGTAAAGAATGAGATCGTTTTGCTTCGCCTCGCCGCTCAGATGCAGCGGCATGTTGCTGTTTTCCATGCTGAGCCTGCCGGGCCCAATGTTCAGTACCGCGTTACCTTTACCCGCATCGCCTTGCGTCAACACGTTCAGTCGTCCGGTCAGGGTGGCTTTCTCCAGCCCCTGCTGCCAGTTGTCGGCACGAAGGGACACCCGCCCGCTCAGCGGCATACCCGAAAGATCCCAGTTCCAGCGCCCGTCGCTGATGTTCAGCTGTTCCGCCGTGATCTGCCACGGCAGATCGAGAAGCGGATCGGGGTTATCCCGCGCCATCACCACCAGCTGTCCCTGATTGTCTTCCCAGTCGAGATCGGCATCGACCAGAGACGTTAACTGTGGCACGTTAAAGGTCGCGACCGCATGGCCTTTCACCGGCACGCCGTCCGGCACCAGCGGCAAAGTGAACTCGCCCACCAGCTTAATCGGCTGCGCCTGGTCAGGGAGCTGAACATCGAACTGGCTGACCGAGAGCGTCTGGCCGCGAAGCGTGCCTTTGATGCTGACCTGTTCGCCTCGGTAAGCGATCTCCTGGCTGGAGGGCGTCAGTGACGCATTGAGCTCGCCCTGCCACTGCTGCCAGGGCGAGAGCGTCAGACGGTGAATGGTGAGCCAGGTATTGGGCAACACAGCCTGCCATTGTGCCAGCGTTTTGGGGGCGACCGTTGAGGGCGCAGACTGGGGAATTTTGCTCAGGCAGACGGTGTTAAGATCCAGCGCGCCGATATCCAGTTTCCAGCGGCTAGGATGTGACAGCGTCACGTTATCGATGCGGGCAATTTCGCAGTCTTCCACCAGATAGCGAAGATCGGGGATCACCAGCGCGTGGCGAGTCAGTTTTGGGCTTTCTTCGAAAGCAATGCGCGTTCCGACGGGGAGCCAGATCCCGGCGAGCGTCGGCACCCACTGGGCGAGCGTCATCAGCAGCGTCAGCGGCACCAAAATCAACAGCAGTAAAACCGCAATGGCGGCTTTGTATTTACCCTTCATGGGCAGTTAATGTCCTGATTTTTCGAAAGAATTAAGCCGGCAATGCCGAATATTGTCGCATGTTTAGCCAGTCAGTTGTAGAGAATGCCATTTTTAAGGATAGATGCTCTAGAATAATTGATAGAACTTATTGAATTCAATAATATTTTAGAAATTGTAAGATAATTTTAATCATGCTAACGTGAATGCAAAATCACTGGAGAAAGTCTTATGAAACTCGCGGTATATAGCACAAAGCAGTACGACAAAAAGTATCTGCAACATGTTAACGAAGCTTACGGGTTTGAGCTTGAATTTTTCGACTTTCTGCTGTCCGAAAAAACCGCCAAAACGGCGCACGGCTGTGAAGGCGTCTGCATTTTTGTTAACGATGACGGCAGTCGTCCGGTGCTGGAAGAGTTGAAAAAGCAGGGAGTGAAGTATATCGCCCTGCGCTGCGCCGGCTTCAACAACGTGGATCTCGACGCGGCAAAAGAGCTGGGTCTGAAGGTGGTTCGCGTCCCGGCGTACTCCCCGGAAGCGGTAGCAGAACATGCGATTGGCATGATGATGTCGCTCAACCGTCGTATTCACCGCGCTTATCAGCGCACCCGTGACGCCAACTTCTCGCTGGAAGGGCTGACCGGCTTTACCATGTACGGCAAAACCGCGGGCGTGATCGGCACCGGTAAAATTGGCGTGGCTGCCCTGCGCATTCTGAAAGGCTTCGGCATGCGTCTGCTGGCATTCGATCCGTACCCAAGCGCCGCAGCGTTGGATCTGGGCGTGGAGTACGTCGACCTGCCGACGCTGTTCTCGCAGTCCGACGTGATCTCCTTGCACTGCCCGCTGACGCCGGAAAACTACCACCTGCTTAACCAGGCGGCGTTTGACCAGATGAAAGACGGCGTGATGATCATCAACACCAGCCGCGGCGGTCTGGTTGACTCTCAGGCTGCTATCGAAGCGCTGAAAACCCAGAAAATTGGCGCGCTGGGGATGGACGTGTATGAGAACGAGCGCGATCTGTTCTTTGAAGACAAGTCCAACGATGTGATCCAGGACGACGTGTTCCGCCGTCTGTCTGCCTGCCATAACGTCCTGTTTACCGGCCACCAGGCGTTTTTGACTGCCGAAGCGCTGATCAGCATTTCGGAAACCACGCTGGGGAATCTTCAGCAGTTAGAAAAGGGTGAACCGTGCCCTAACGAACTGGCTTAAATGCTACGCCGGGTGGGGCTAAGCTTCATCCGGCGCGTTTGTTTCCCAGCTTCGGTGAGCAACGCGCCACCAGAGCAGGACGGCGGCCAGCGCAATCGCGCTCAGGACACTGAATGCCGTCGCAAACGAGTAATGACCGGCGATCGTGCCGGTTAACGCCGGGCTCATGGCTGCCCCCACTCCCTGCATCAGCATCACCACACTCTGCCCGGCATTTACGTGCCCGCTTCCGCGCAGCAGCACCACAATAAACGACGGTACGACGACACCCAGGATCCCGGCGGCGAGACCGTCGAGAATTTGTACCGGGATCATCATTAACGGTGCGTCGGTCGATGCCGCCAGCGCCGCGCGCACCGGCATAACCAGCAGCGCCAGCATAATCAAGCGCCAGTAGCCGTAGCGTTCTATTCGGCCTGCAACCCAGATGGCAACGGGGATCATCACCGCCTGCGAGATGATGACGGTGCCTGCCGCGTACAGGCCAGGATTGATCGAGGCGGGTGCCGCGGCCACCCTCATGCTCAGCATCGGCAGCAGTGCGGCATTCGCAAGGTGGAACAGCAGCAGCGTCAGCCCGGTCACAAACAGCGCCCGGTTTTTAATCAGCACCGCGAAGCCGGGGACAGGAACGCTACCTGAGGATGAAAGCCCTCGCGCCGCATCGTTATCAATGTCCCCGTTGCGGATGGCAAGCAGCGCGCAGAGCGTCAGCAGCGTCGTGCAGGTCATCAGCAGGAAAATCCCCCCGACGCCCCAGTACCAGGCAATGCCGCCTGCTACCACTGCGGTGACAAAATTACCGCCGTGATTGAACGCCTCATTTTTGCCCATCTGCGCGCTGAACCCGCGCTGGCCGGTCAGGCCCAGCGTAATCCCGGCGATGAGCGGCCCGACAAACGCCGCGCAGATGCCGGTGACCATTTGTGAGACGGCAACAACGCTGGTCTGCTGGCTAAACCAGAGCAGCAGCGTGCTCAGGGTGATCAAAGTGCAGAGCAGCGCCAGCACGGCGCGTTTGTTCCGCGAAGTGTCAGTAATTACCCCCGCCGGGAGCGTAGCCAGCAATCCCGCCAGCCCACCGGCAGTCATCAGGATGCCGATATCATCGGGGCTCCAGTGGCGTTCTGTCAGAAAGATACCGAGAAAAGGGCCAAGGCCATCACGGACATCCGCAATGAAAAAACTTGTCAGGCATAACGCCCGCAGCGAACGAAGAGACATACTTCCTGCCTGTAAATTATCCGGCTCGCGTTTCGCGATGACCCGCGTCCAGACGCTCGTACAATAAAGTTTAAAATGTAGCGTAGCGCTGCTTATTGAAAATCAGATGACGGCCCAAAAGACCGGATTAGCCAGGGAGGCTACGCGTCACACCAGCCTCCGACGAGCTGTAGCAAAATGTGAATAGCCGCCGGGAACATCAACAGGAAGAGTAAAACTGTCACCACAGCAATCGCCATCAGAAACTCCTTTTAAATTTTCGTTTTACGAAATCGTAGTCAGTATTTTTAATTTGTCACTGACGCTCGGCTAATTTCTTCATTATTCACGGGGACGCCCCTTTTTATTAGCGCCCCCGTTGCTGGTTTGATTAAAATTCGCGTTTAAAACGCCGGAGCTTTACCTTTTGATTATGCTTTTGCTGCTCAAATAGCAAAGTTTTCCGTCATCTGCTTCAGTGCCCTGGACTGCTCGGTCAGCGACTGCGATGCCGCTGCGGACTGCTCAACGAGCGCCGCATTACCCTGCGTCACGGCATCCATCTGGGTGACAGCAGCGCTGATTTGCATGATGCCCTGCATTTGCTCAACCGAGGCCATTGAAAGACTGTCCATAGTTTCAGCAAGCGTAGCCACGTTGCTCGCAGCCCGCAAAATCGTCTCTGCCGTTCTGGATGCCACCGACACACCGTTATCGACATCCTCAACGGCATGCTCAATCAGCGCCCCAATTTCTTTGGACGCCGTTGCGCTGCGCTGAGCGAGATTTCTGACTTCCGTCGCCACCACGGCGAAGCCACGACCATGCTCACCGGCACGTGCAGCCTCGACCGCCGCATTCAGCGCCAGAATATTAGTCTGGAAAGCAATCCCTTCTATAACGCTGGTGATTTCCTTTATCTTCAGGGCGTTAGCCGAGATATTCTGCATCGTTTCGCTCATTTCGCCCACGGCAGACTCACCTTCACGTGCCAGTGCTTCCGTCTTTCTTGCTGACGTTGCCGTATGCTCCGCGACCTCGGTATTGTTCCGAACGGTCATCGTCAGCTGTTCCATGCTGGCGGCAGTCTGCTGCAACGCCGCCGCCTGCTCCTCGGTACGAGACGATAACTCCATATTGCCCTGCTCGATCTCACCGGCAGCCAGATCCACCGACGTCGCGGCCTCTTTGATTTCAGTGACAAGGGTTTTCAACTGGGTCTGCATGTTGTCCAGAGCCGCAAGCAGCGTGCCGGTTTCATCCATCCGGGTAATACGTATGGTTGAGGTGAGATCGCCGGCGGCAATGGTGTTCGCCGTATTCACGGCCTGCTTTAGCGGTCGGAGAATACTGCGCGACAGCAAAATGCCCGTCAGCAGCGCGGTGACAACCGCCGCAATCATTCCCAGGATTATCATCATGCGCGTACGGAAGCGTTCTTCAGCCAGTCGGGTTTGACGTTCAGCCATAATGCGGTACTCGTCGTTCAGCGCTTGCTGAATAACGCCCCGCATGGCGTCCATTTGCTCTTTTCCGGTATTACGCTCCAGGCTACTGATGAACGCATCCATATCTTCGCCCCCGCGGGATACACTCTCTCTTCGCTGGATTAACGGCAGCGCAAATGATCTTTTCCATTCTTCTTCAAGCCTGGAGAGGGTGGTTAATTTTTGCTGCTGCGACGGGTTATCACGCGTAAGCCCTGCAATTTCGTCAACTTTGCTTTTAAACCTCTCATCCCCTTGCGTGAAGGGTTGAAGAACGTCCTGATTACCGGTGAGCGCAAAACCGCGAATGCCGGTTTCCATGTTGATCAGGTTTTCGGTTACGGAGCGAAGGTTATCGACCACTTTATAGCTATGAACGTTGAGCTTGCTGACGGCAGTCACTCTGTCAAAGCTCAAATAGAGCAGCCCGCAGACGACGGACATTAAAACCACAATTGCGCCAAATGCTATGGTAAGCCGGGTGCCGATGTTGAGATTTTTAAACATGACTCTTCCTTAATAATTAGCATAGGTTCATCTTCTGAAGATGAATTTTAATAACGGCTTATTTTTTGTGGTTAATGGAAATGGGTTTCCACCACGACCACACCCATGCTAATCGGCAGAGAAAATTAATACTTTAGACTGGGATAAAAATATTATAATCATCTTTTTGCGATGATTCTTATATGCAATAAACGGCCATGCTTCAGTCAGCATAAATAATTAAATAAACTTGCGAGCATTATAAATTTGAGATTGGTAAAAGCGCCTAAATTTAAGCACATTTAATATAAATATATATCAAACCGTTAACAAATGTAAATTTTAGCTCTTTTTTTGACCATTTTCGGGCTTTCAGACCTTAAAAAAAAACCGGGCGCGGGGCCCGGTTATCTTCTTAGCTAAAAGTGACTTTATGCGCTCAACCCGCGATTCTCCAGCATCGGTTCAATCTTCGGATCGTGTCCGCGCCAGTTTCGATAAAGTTCGGCTAAATCAGCGCTGTTGCCGCGAGACAAAATCGCCTCACGGAATTTCTGCCCGTTTTCACGCGTCAATCCACCCTGTTCGACAAACCACTGATAGCCATCGTCCGCCAGCATTTGCGTCCACAGGTAGGCGTAGTACCCCGCCGCGTAGCCGCCGCCAAAAATATGGGCAAAGTAGCTGCTGCGGTAGCGCGGCGGTACAGCGGGCAGATCCAGCCCCTCTTTTTTCAACGCCGCGGCTTCGAATTCTTCAACGCTCGACACGGCCTCGCTGATGCCGTGCCAGTTCATGTCCAGCAGCGCCGCACTCAGCAGCTCCGTCATGTCATAACCCTTGTTGAAATGGGTCGCGTTGAGCATGCTTTCCCGCAGCGCGTCCGGCATGGGGTCACCGGTTTCGTAATGACGGGCATAGTGGCTAAACACCTGAGGATGGCTGGCCCAGTACTCATTGATTTGCGACGGGAATTCAACGGAATCACGCGGCGTATTGGTACCGGACAGCGTGGCGAAGCGCTGGCTGGCAAACAGACCGTGCAGGGTATGGCCAAACTCGTGGAACAGGGTTATCACGTCATCCCAGGAGAGAAGCGCGACGCCGCCGTTACCCGGCTTTTGGTAGTTGCAGACGTTGTAGATCACCGGGTGGGCAGCAAGCTCAAAGGACTGCTCGATGAAATTGCCCATCCAGGCCCCGCCCTGCTTGGAATCGCGGGCGAAGAAGTCGCCGTAAAACAGCGCCATGCCCTCACCGGTGTGGTCAAAAATTTCCCATACGCGGACGTCAGGGTGATAAACCGGAATGTCGAAACGCTCCACAAAACGAATGCCAAACAGCTGGCTGGCCGCCCAGAATACACCGTCCTGCAATACGGTATTGAGCGCAAAATAGGGTCGAATCTGCGATTCATCGAGGGCGTATTTCGCCTGGCGTACGCGCTCGGCATAAAAGGCCCAGTCCCAGGCCTGCACGCTGAAGCCACCCTGCTCGTCGTCGATGACCTTCTGAATATCGGCCTGCTCGCGTTCCGCGCGGGCGCGGGCGGCAGGCACAATGCCGCGCATAAATTCCAGCGCGGCGGCCGGGGTTTTCGCCATCTGGTCGGCGATGCTCCAGCTGGCGTAATCCTCAAAGCCGAGCAGACGGGCCTGGCGCGCCCGCAGCGCCGTAAGGCGCAGGATCAGCGTGCGGGTGTCGTTTTCATCCCATTTCTGGGTGCGCGTCCAGCCGGCGTTGAACAGGTTTTCGCGCGTCTGCCGATTGCGCAGCGCGGCTAGCGCAGGCTGCTGTGTCGTATTCAGGAGCGGGATCAGCCAGCGGTCGTTAAGCCCTTTTTCCGCGGCGGCCTGCGCCGCGGCGGCAATCTCTTCGGCGCTAAGGCCTTCAAGCTGGTGCGCGTAATCCACCACCAGCCCGCCCGCGTTGTTAGCGGCCAGCAGGCGCTGGTTAAACTGGCTGGTCAGGGACGCGGCCTCGGTATTCAGCGCCTTCAGCTCGGCTTTTTCCGCTTCATTCAGGCGCGCGCCGGCCAGAATAAAGCGCTGGTACGTCTCCTCGACCAGCCGACGGGATTCGGCATCCAGCGCGGCGCGGTCCTGCCAGACGCTCTCGACGCGGGCGAAAAGGGTGTCGTTCAGCCAGATGTCGTTCGCCAGCGCGGCAAGTTCGGTGGAGAGCTGCTCCTCCAGTTCCTGCAGGTACGCATTGGTGTGCGCGGAGGTCATGGCGAAGAAAACGCTGCTGACGCGCGCAAGCATGACGCCGCTTTTCTCCAGCGCCAGCACGGTGTTAGTGAAGTCTGGCGCAGCGGTGTGAGAGACTATCGCCTCTATGTCCGCCCGCTTCTGGCGAAGCGCTTCATCGAAGGCCGGACGATAATGCTCGTCTTTGATGGTATCAAAATGGGGAGCCTGGTAAGGCAGCAGGCTGATGTAAAAAAAGGGGTTGGTGGCCGTCATCTTTCACTCCTCCGAACGAATATCTTCCCAGAGTAGGCCAGGCCGCCATCGCCTGCAACGCCGTCATACAAATGTTGCCTTAACGCACCCTCTGCGGGCGTGCTATGTTAGTACCACACAAAAAGCGTTGAGGAACAGTGAGATGATTATTTTAGTTACCGGGGCAACGGCAGGTTTTGGTGAAAGCATCACGCGTCGCTTCGTCGCCAACGGGCATAAGGTGATTGCAACGGGCCGTCGTCAGGAGCGCCTGCAGGAGCTGAAGGACGATTTAGGTGACAGCATCCTGACCGCGCAGCTGGACGTGCGTAACCGTGCGGCCATTGAAGAGATGATTGCCAGCCTGCCGGCAGAGTGGCGCGCCATCGACGTGCTGGTCAACAACGCCGGTCTGGCGCTGGGCATGGAGCCTGCCCACAAAGCCAGCGCTGAAGACTGGGAAAACATGATCGACACCAACAACAAAGGGCTGGTCTACATGACCCGCGCGGTGCTGCCGGGCATGGTCGAGCGCAACCGCGGCCACATTATCAACATCGGTTCTACCGCCGGGAGCTGGCCTTACGCGGGCGGTAATGTCTACGGCGCGACCAAAGCGTTTGTGCGCCAGTTCAGCCTGAACCTGCGCACCGACCTGCACGGCACCGCCATTCGCGTCACCGATATTGAGCCGGGGCTGGTAGGCGGCACCGAATTCTCCAACGTGCGCTTCAAGGGTGATGACGCGAAAGCGGATAAAACCTACGAAAACGCCAACGCCCTGACGCCGGAAGACGTCACCGAAACGGTCTGGTGGGTCGCGACGCTGCCAAAACACGTCAACATCAATACCGTGGAAATGATGCCGGTCAGCCAGAGTTTTGCCGGACTTAGCGTCCATCGTGGCTAAATAAGCCCTTCCCGGCCCGCGGGCCGGGTCTGTTTCGGGTCATAAAAGAATGGTAGTATGTACGGGCTAACTCTCTGAGAAATGACAACTCATGGCCGCTGAATCGCAACTCAATCCCACCCAGCCCGTAAACCAGCAAATCTATCGCATTTTGCGACGTGATATTGTCCATTGCCTGATCCCACCGGGAACGCCGCTTTCTGAAAAAGAGGTCTCCGTGCGTTTTGACGTGTCCCGTCAGCCGGTGCGTGAAGCGTTTATTAAGCTTGCGGAGAACGGCCTGATTCAGATCCGCCCGCAGCGCGGCAGCTACGTGAACAAAATTTCACTCTCACAGGTGCGCAACGGCTGTTTCGTACGCCAGGCAATTGAATGCGCGGTGGTGCGCCGTGCCGCGACGCTAATTAATGACAACCAGTGTTACCTGCTGGAGCAAAACCTGCATCAGCAGCGCATTGCGATTGACCGTAAACAGCTCAACGATTTCTTCCAGCTTGATGATGAGTTTCACCAGAAGCTGGCGCAAATTGCAGACTGCCAGCTGGCCTGGGATACCATTGAGAACATCAAGGCCACCATTGACCGGGTGCGCTACATGAGCCTCGATCACGTCTCCCCGCCGGAAATGCTGCTCCGCCAGCATCACGATATTTTCAGCGCGCTGGAAAAACGCGACCCGGACGGCGTGGAAAAAGCGATGACCCTGCATCTGCAGGAGATAGGCGAATCCGTGCAGCTTATTCGTCAGGAAAATAGCGAGTGGTTTAGCGAAGAGTGATATTTGCCGCCCTTTTCGCGGGCGGCACCGTAATTAGCGAACGACTAACACCGGAATTGTGGCGTAGCGCAGAATAGATTCCGCATTTGACCCCAGCAGATGGGTGGTGATGCCCGGATTTTTTGACCCGATGACAATCACGTCATATTCCCCTTCTTTGCTCAGCTTGATAATTTCATCGCGGACGCTGCCAAAACGAACCAGAGTGTGAATATTCTCCGGGGAGATATCGAACAGTCGTTTTAACTCGTTCATTTTCTTCCCGGATTCTACGCTCATATACTCTTCAAACTTTTTAATGTCGGCGTTGAATCCGCGCAGCAGAGACCGGCTGCTGGCAGGCAGAATATTGACCAGGGTAATCGACGCGCCCTCGGCCTTTGCGAGGTTAGCCGCGTGGCGAACCGCTTTGTCGCTTAAATCCATTTCAAACACGTCAACAGGCATCAAAATCTTCTTATACATAAGCCTGACTCCTTATTCCGATGAAGGGTTATTTCCTGCAACCAGAATGGCATCGGGAATATAAACCAATCCTCAACGCTTCCCCGTAGAAACTATCAATAAGTGAAAATAACGGTCTGCTTTGTAAATTGCCGTCGTGAAGCGTCAACGCCCCATGTAATAAAGAAAAAAGTGTGAGTTTGATCAAAAACAAAAACATGACTGGCAGACAGGCGTATTTATAGTGCCCCGTGAACGGCAAAACCTGAAATAGCGCCGTAACGGAAAGTTTAGAGAGGAGAAAATACCATGATGACATACGACCGTAACCGCAATGCAATCACCACCGGCAGCCGCGTCATGATTAGCGGCACCGGCAAAACAGGCGTGATTAAGGCGATCCACAGCGACGGGCTGGATGCCGCGCAGGTGCGCCGTGGCAAAACGGTGGAAGTGGAAGGATGCGAAGGTAAGTTCGAACCAATTGAACTGATTCGTCTGGGTATGCACTAAATTGTGCGCCAACATGCCGCCGCGAACGGCGGCATGTGTTGAATTACAGGTGCGACACGTACTCCGCCACCGTGGTCTTTGCCCCCTTCTGCAGCAGCGTCTGATACGCGCTCATCACGGCATCTGTGAAGGCTTTTTCTCGCGGCAACTCTTTCCCAAAAATGGCCTCAATGCCGAGCAGCGCGTTAACCCGGTTTTCCCCTTCGGCACTTCCCTTCACCGCCGCCTGAATCACCGCCAGCTGCGGATCGCTCACGTCGATGGCGTTCCCCTGCTCGTCCACACCGCCGACATAGCGCATCCACCCAGCCACGCCCAGCGCCAGCAGTGGGAAAGGCGTCTGGTGCACCAGGTGCCAGCGCGCAGGATCCAGCATCCGCTGCGGAAGCTTCTGGCTGCCGTCCATCGCAATTTGCCAGGTACGGTGGCGCAGGGCCGGGTTACTGTAACGGGCGATCAGCAGGTCAGCGTAGCGTTCTAAATCGACGCCCTTCACTTTCAGGGTCGGCGCCTGCTCGTTAAGCATCAGCGCGTGCGCGGCGACGCGATAGTGTTCGTCTTCCATACACTCATTGATGTGCTGATAACCGGCCAGATAGCCCAGGTAGGCCAGGAAAGAGTGGCTGCCGTTGAGCATGCGTAGCTTCATCTCTTCAAACGGGATCACGTCTGAAACCAGTTCGGCTCCGGCTTTTTCCCATTCCGGACGCCCGGCCACAAAGTTATCCTCGATAACCCACTGGCGGAACGGCTCGCAGGCCACCGCCGCCGGATCGCGTACGCCGGTCAGCTGCGCGATTTTATCCAGCGTATCGGGTGTGACCGCCGGTACGATGCGGTCCACCATGGTTGACGGGAAGGTAACGTTAGCCTCGATCCAGTCCGCCAGCTCGCCGTCTACCGCCCGGGCGTACGCGCAGGTTACGTTGCGCATCACGTGACCGTTCTCCGGCATGTTGTCGCATGACATCACGCTAAACGCGGGCAGCCCCGCCGCTTTACGGCGCGCCAGCGCTTCCACCACCACGCCCGGCGCGGATTTCGGCTGATGCGGGTTTTGCAGGTCGGCAACGATGAAAGGATGATCGAGCATCAGTTGCCCGGTTGCCGGAGAGTGGCAGTAGCCTTTTTCGGTGATGGTCAGCGAGACAATCGCCACCTGCGGTTCACACATTGCCGCCAGCACGCTTTCCAGCCCGTCGACCTGCGCGTGCAGGGCCTTTTTGACTACGCCAACCACGCGGGACGTCCAGCCATCGGCAGACATTTCCGCTACGGTGTAGAGGTTATCCTGCGCCTTCAGGTCGGCAATCTGCTGCTCGCCGCCAATCAGGTTAACCTCACAGTACCCCCAATCGCTGCCGTGTTCAGCCGCGAGGATGTCCGCATACACCGCCTGATGCGCGCGGTGAAATGCGCCGAAGCCTAAATGTACAATGCGTGCTTTAAGGCTGTCGCGATCGTACTGAGGCAGCGTCGCGTTGGCCTGTAATAAGGTGTTTTCCATGATTAAGACTCGCTAATTAGAAAGCTGTGGATCGCTGCCGCCCCCAGTCCAGAGCGGCAGCGCCTGCTGACTACACCAACTAGAATGGTAGTCTGGGTAAAAAATTACTGCCATCAACCATACTGATACTGCCGTTTGAGTTTTTGATTTATATTAACTTTTGCTCAGGTGGTGTGACATAAACAAAAAGTTGTGTGATAAGTCACGAAAGATATAAACCGCTAGCGTCGCGTGGAAACCGCGCCGTAACCCACGCGCTCTTTCGGCGCGGCCTCGGCGGCATCTTCAGCCGCGCTGAGGTCGCGGTCGCGGACTTCCGGCATCAGGAACGCCGAAACCAGCCCAATCACGGAATAGGCCACCAGCATGGCTACAATCGGCCACCAGGAACCCGTCATATTGCAGAAGATCCCCGCCAGTACCGGGCCAAAGCCCACCGCCACCAGACCGCCCGCCTCCTTGGAGATAGCCATACGGGTAAAGCGATTTCGCGAGCCAAACATCTCCGCCATGGTGATATTTTCCAGCGCAAACAGCCCCAGCACGGCGAAATTATGGATAACGATGATCGAGAGCATGATTGTCCCCGGCGCATAGCTCTTATCGACGATAATCGACAGCATCGGGTACGCCAGAATAATGGCGGAGATATTGAGGATAATGTACGGCAGCCTGCGCCCCACTTTGTCGGAAAGCCAGCCCAGCAGCGGGATGGAGATAAACCCGAGAATAGAACTTATCATCAGCGCGTCGGTGGGAATCGCTTTATCGAACAGCAGCGTCTGGACCAGATAACCCGCGAGGAAGGTCTGGATCAGCCCCGAGTTGCCCGCCTGACCGAAACGCAGGCCGGTCGCCAGCCAGAAGGATTTACTTTTCACCATTGAACCCAGCGAGGTGTCCGGCTGCACGGTTTCTGCATCGTTTACTTTCTCAAAGACCGGGCTCTCCTTGAGGTTCATTCGCAGCCAGATGGCAAAGATCATCACCACGACGCTGGCAAGGAACGGCACGCGCCAGCCCCAGGCGAGCAGCTGTTCACGATCGAGGGCGAAGAACATAATGGCCCAGATCGCCGTGGCGCTCAGCGTCCCGCAGTTAGTCCCCATCGCCACCAGCGAGGAGATGATGCCGCGTTTCCCTTTCGGGGCGTACTCCGCCAGCATGGTCCCGGCCCCGGAGATCTCCGCCCCGGCGCCCAGCCCCTGAATGATACGCAGCGTCACCAGCAGTACGGGCGCAAAAATGCCGATCTGCGCGTAGGTCGGCAGCACGCCAATCAGCGTGGTGCAGATCCCCATCATGGTGATGGTGATAAACAGCACCTTTTTACGACCAATGCTGTCGCCCATTCTGCCGAAGATAAATGCGCCGACGATACGCGCGATGTAGCCCGCGCCGTAGGTTCCCATCGCCAGAATCAGCGCCATCGCGGCCGACTGTTCCGGGAAGAAGATTTCATGAAATACCAGCGCCGCCCCCAGCGAGTAGAGCTGGAAATCCATAAACTCCAGCGCGGTGCCCAGCCAGCCGGAGACGGCGGCTTTCACCAGATCTGAGGTGGTTCTTTGAGGTTGTGCTTGCGTCATAATGGCTATCTCTAAAGGTAAGATGCGTACCACTGAGAGCCCGTCTTCGCGGGCTCTTAACCGCGTGTAGGGTTATTGCCCGAACGTCAGTAAAACCTTGCAGCACTGCCGCTGGTCTTTTTCAAACAGTTCGATGGCGTCTGTTACATGGTGATAGTCAAAGGTATGGGTGATCAGTTTTTCCGGATCGATCAGCCCTTTTTCAAGCCAGTCGATGACGACCGGGAATTTGTTGGCATTGAGGCGCGAGGAGAAGATCGCCAGCTCTTTACCGGTAATCCCCTGCTGGACTATCTGGCTCGGCTCGCTGGAGAAGCCCATCAGCACGATGCGCGCCGCCGGGGAAGCCAGGGTGACCGCCTCCTGCAAAATCGACGGATGACAGGCGGCATCAATAATCAGCGTCGGCTTGATGCCTTTTTCGTCCAGCGCGGCTTGCAGCGACTTTTCGCCGTTATTAAAGACCCAGTCCGCGCCGCTGCGCTGGGCCATGGCCAGACGCTCATTGATTCTGTCGACGACGATTACCTGCTTCACGTTGTAGACGCCCTTCAGCGCCTGTACGGTGACCAGTCCCATCGGCCCTGCGCCGTAGATCAGCGCAACGTCCTGTTCGGTAGGGTTAGCCTGCCCCGTCACGTTGGCGGCAATGGTGAAAGGTTCAACCATCACGGCGTGTTTATCCGGGATCGCATCCGGGATGCGCCAGGCATTTTTAGCGGGCACGGCGGCATATTCGCTGAATCCGCCGTCGCGGTGGACGCCCAGCACCACCAGCGAGGTGCAGACGTTAGGCTTGCCGACGGAGCACGGGTAGCAGTGCCCGCAGCTGATCACCGGATCCACCGAAACGCGCTCCCCTAACCGGGACGGTTCTACGCCCTCGCCCACGGCGTCGATCGTGCCAAAAATCTCGTGGCCAATCACGCGCGGATATTTTGCAAACGGATTATGCCCGCGGTAGATGTGGCTGTCTGACCCGCAGATCCCGGCCAGCTTGATTTTGACGCGGACTTCCCCTGCGCCTGGCTCCGGGCGCGGACGCTCTTCAATCACCAGATGGTTCGGCTGTTGAATCACTACGCTTTTCATCGTTTGCTCCTCGGTTACCAGTTCCACAGCGTGCCGTCTTCGAGACGGGCCACCGGCAGATAGGCCGGATCGTACGGGTATTTCGCCGCCAGCTTTTCATTAAACTCAATGCCCAGCCCCGGCTTCTCGCCCGGGTGCATATAGCCATTATCAAAGCGCCAGCTGTGCGGGAAGACTTCCAGCATCTGTTCGGAGTATCCCATATATTCCTGCACGCCGAAGTTCGGCACCCACAGGTCGAAATGCAGCGCGGCCGCGTGGCAGATCGGCGACAGATCGGACGGGCCGTGCGATCCGGTACGCACCTGATAGAGCGACGCGAAGTCCGCGATGCGGCGCATCCCGGTGATCCCCCCCGCATGGGTAATAGTGGTGCGGATATAGTCGATAAGCTGCTCTTCGATAAGCTGCTTGCAGTCCCAGATGCTGTTGAACACCTCGCCCACCGCAATTGGCGTGACGGTATGCTGGCGGATCAGGCGGAAGCACTCCTGGTTTTCCGCAGGCGTTGGGTCTTCCATCCAGAACATGCGGAACGCTTCGATACTCTTGCCGAAGCGCGCCGCTTCGATGGGCGTCAGGCGGTGGTGCATGTCGTGCAGGAGATGCTCATTGAAGCCAAATTTACTGCGCACCGCGTCAAACAGTTTTGGCGTGAAATCGAGGTATTTCTCGGTGGACCAAAGCTGCTCTTCCGGCCAGTCGCCTTTGGTGGCGGGCTCGTAGGCCAACCCCTTCCCTTTAGCCATGCCGTAGGTGGTTTTCATGCCCGGCACGCCGCACTGGACGCGGATCGCCTTAAAGCCCATCTCCTTATGGCGGGCGTAATCTTCCAGCACGTCGTCAATGGTGTGCCCGGTGGTGTGGCAGTAGACCATTACGCCCTCACGGGATGCGCCGCCCAGCAGCTGGTAGAGCGGCATATTGGCCGCTTTGGCTTTGATGTCCCAGAGCGCCATATCCACGGCGGAGATGGCCGACATGGTGACCGGCCCGCGGCGCCAGTAGGCGCCCTTATAGAAGAATTGCCAGATATCTTCGATACGGTGCGCGTCGCGGCCAATCAGCTGCGGGCAGAGGTGATCTTTCAGGTAGGAAGCAACGGAGAGTTCACGCCCGTTCAGCGTGGCATCACCGAGGCCAACGATCCCTTCATCGGTAGTGATTTTAAGGGTGACAAAGTTCCGCCCCGGGCAGGTAACAAACACGTCAGCCGCGACAATCTTCATAATTCCTTTCCTTACATCGTTCGCTGTGATGACGGAAATTTACCCACTCACACAACTACCATACAAGTATGATGATCATAAAATCGGCTAACGATCACAAAAACGGTCGCCTGCTCGTCCCCCTAAAACCCATCATTTTGTGCCTGTTTCACTTCAGGTGACGATTCATTTAGGCAGCGTACCTGAAGATATCTTCTACTTTTCCATACCCGTGTCGCGGGTATGCCGTTATTGCTCTTTGGTGTAGAATCTGAACGGGGAAACTTGCTCATCTGCACCCATTTAAAAGGAAACGCTATGACTACATTAAGCAAACGCCTTTGTCTGACAGCCCTGCTGGCGCTGTCATCGTTCGCCTTTGCCGCCTCTGCGACAGCGGAAACCAGCAAGCTCATAATTGAGTCTGGTGACAGCGCGCAAAGCCGCCAGAACGCCGCGATGGACAAAGAACAATGGAATGACACCCGCAGCCTTCGTCAGAAGGTCAACAAACGTGCTGAAAAAGAGTGGGACAAAGAAGATGTCGCCTTTGACGCACGCGATAAGTGTCAGCAAAGTGCGAACGTCAATGCCTACTGGGAGCCGAACACCCTGCGCTGCCTGGATCGCCGCACTGGTCGTACGGTAGCCCCATAATGTCGGCGCCCTGTGACGTAAAACTCCGGCCGCTGGAGCGTGAAGACCTGCGCTTTGTCCACCAGCTCGACAATAACGCCAGCGTGATGCGCTACTGGTTCGAAGAGCCGTACGAGGCCTTTGTCGAGCTGTCGGATCTTTACGACAAGCACATTCACGATCAGAGCGAGCGTCGTTTTGTGGTGGAGTGTGAAGGCGACAAAGCCGGGCTGGTGGAGCTGGTTGAGATCAACCACGTTCACCGCCGGGCGGAATTCCAGATCATTATTTCGCCGGAGCACCAGGGGAAAGGCCTGGCCTCCCGGGCGGCGAAGCTGGCGATGGATTACGGATTCAACGTCCTGAATCTCTACAAGCTTTATCTGATCGTGGACAAAGAGAACGAAAAAGCGATCCATATCTACCGCAAGCTGGGCTTTATGGTAGAAGGCGAGCTGATTCATGAGTTCTTTATCAACGGTGAATACCGGAATACCATCCGCATGTGCATTTTCCAGCATCAGCATCTGGCCGGTCACAAGCCGTCAGGTGCCAGCCTGCTGAAACCAACCGCGCAGTAGCCTGCGCGGTTTCATTCTCAGTAATACTCAATCGTGTTTTTGATGGTGTACTTGCGCTCAACGGCGGGTTTGACGCTGTCGTCCGTGATCGTCAGATCGCAGCTCACCGGGTTATTGTGGCGATCGTAGTCGCAGCTCTGCGTCACGTTGCCCAGCGGCTTATCGTTTAACAGGCTCACGGCCGAGTAATCCATTCTTTTGCGCAGATCCTTAGACGGCGTCGACTGTACCGATAAATGCTGATCCCCGGAGACGGTGGTTTTGCCCAGCGGGTAGCCATCCGCATCGTAGCGGTACTTCACCTCCATCTCTTTACCATGTGCGGCCACCACAAAGCCGTTGTCGTCGGTATCCCACGTCACCCCGGCTGACGGCAGTTCGGCCAGCTGGCATTTGCCCTGCAGCTTCACCTTACGCTGCTGGGTTTCTGCATCGATGTAGTAGTTGGCATCCAGCACCAGCGCTACGCCCGTGTTAGCCTCCAGGTCGTGCAGCTCCAGCGTATCGAAACACCCTTCCGCCGACACGGTGCCGGTGACCCGTTTGGATACTTCACCCTTCTCGTTGAACAGCGTCTGGGTAAAATCCTTGACCGGGCCGCGAAGAGGGTCGAAATCGAATTCGTTCGAAAAACTCGCCATCTCGGGCGTAAACGACAGCGGCGCGGAGTTGTTATCACACCCTGCGAGAGTAGCTGCCAGGAGCGTTATCGCTGCATATTTCTTCACATTCTTTACCAATACAGAGAGATTATTCCCAATCATATTAGCAAATACAGTTGTTTACACGAAGCCTGCTAAAATTAATCTCTACACAGAGAAAAGGAGCTACAGATGAAACGGTTACCCTGGATTACCGCCCTGCTGTTAATGAGTGCCTCAACGGCCGCGCTGGCGGCACCGGACTCCTGCGAGCGCGTGAAAAGCGACATTCAGCAGAAGATCATCAACAACGGCGTGCCGGAGTCAGGTTTTACGCTGAACATTGTGCCGAACGATCAGGCTGACCAGCCGGACGCTCAGGTGGTGGGCCACTGTGCCAACGACACCTTTAAAATTTTGTACACCCGTACGGGCAGCGGGGCGGCGGCCGGCAATCAGGATAATGCACCGGCTGAACCTCAGTAAATCACCGTCAATCCCCTTTGATTTGACAAGGATTAATATTTAATACCTCCAAATAAGTAACACTCACCCCATCATTAGCCCGGTTATCGTTTCGGGAAAAATAATATGTAATCACAATGGTGGGGTGAGCCATGTCCGATATCGAACATCACGGCGGGATTAGCCGTCGAACACTCGTGAAATCTACAGCGATAGGTTCTCTGGCGCTTGCCGCTGGCGGAATTTCGTTGCCTTTTGGACTGAAAAGCGCCGCAGCCGCGGTACAAAATGCAATGAAACCGGCAGAAGATAAAGTGGTCTGGGGCGCTTGTTCGGTCAACTGCGGCAGCCGCTGTGCGCTGCGTCTGCACGTCCGCGATGACGAAGTGTACTGGGTCGAAACGGATAACACCGGTGAGGATATCTACGGCAATCACCAGGTCCGGGCCTGCCTGCGCGGGCGCTCCATTCGCCGCCGCATCAACCACCCTGACCGTCTGAACTACCCGATGAAACGCGTCGGTAAGCGGGGTGAAGGCAAGTTCGAGCGCATCAGCTGGGACGAAGCGCTGAACGCCATCACCGCCAGCCTGAAAGACGTGGTCAGCAAGTACGGCAACGAAGCGGTGTATATTAATTACTCCTCCGGGATTGTCGGCGGCAATATCACCCGCTCCTCCCCTTACGCTTCGCTGGTGGCGCGCCTGATGAACTGCTACGGCGGTTTCCTGAGCCACTACGGCACCTACAGCACGGCGCAAATCGCCTGCGCGATGCCTTATACCTACGGCAGCAACGACGGCAACAGCACCTCGGATATCGAAAATACCAAACTGGTGGTCATGTTCGGCAATAACCCGGCGGAAACGCGCATGAGCGGCGGCGGGATTACTTACTATCTGGAGCAGGCCCGCGAGCGTTCTAACGCACGCATGATTGTCATCGACCCGCGCTACACCGATACGGCAGCCGGACGCGAAGACGAGTGGATCCCGATCCGTCCGGGTACCGATGCCGCCCTGGTGGCGGGGATTGCCTGGGTATTGATCGACGAAAACCTGGTGGACCAGCCGTTCCTGGACAAATACTGCGTTGGCTACGACGAAAAAACGCTGCCGGAAGGTGCCCCCGCGAATGGTCACTATAAAGCGTACATTCTCGGCCAGGGTGAGGACAACACGGCGAAAACGCCGGAGTGGGCCTCGCGCATCACCGGCATTCCTGCAGAACGCATCATTAAACTGGCCCGCGAGATTGGATCCGCGAAGCCGGCCTATATCTGCCAGGGCTGGGGACCACAGCGTCAGGCGAACGGTGAACTGACCTCCCGCGCCATCGCGATGCTGCCGATTCTGACCGGCAACGTGGGGATCAACGGCGGCAACAGCGGTGCCCGTGAGTCGACCTACACCATCACTATCGAACGTATGCCGCTGCCGGAAAACCCGGTCAAAACGCAAATTTCCTGCTTCAGCTGGACGGACGCCATCGCCCGTGGCCCGGAAATGACCGCTCTGCGCGACGGGGTGCGCGGTAAAGATAAGCTGGACGTACCGATTAAGTTCATCTGGAACTACGCGGGCAACACCATTATTAACCAGCACTCCGATATCAATAAAACCCACGATATTCTGCAGGACGAAAGCAAGTGCGAAACCATCGTGGTGATCGACAACTTTATGACCTCATCGGCGAAATACGCCGATATCCTGCTGCCAGATTTAATGACCGTCGAGCAGGAAGACATTATCCCTAACGATTACGCCGGGAACATGGGTTACCTGATTTTTCTCCAGCCCGTGACCGCGCCGAAGTTTGAGCGCAAGCCTATCTACTGGATCATGAGCGAAGTGGCGAAACGCCTCGGACCGGATATCCATCAGAAATTTACCGAAGGGCGAACGCAGGAAGAGTGGCTGCAGTATCTGTATGCCAAAATGCTCGCAAAAGATCCCACACTGCCGTCCTATGACGAGCTGAAAAAAATGGGCATCTATAAGCGCAAAGATCCGAACGGACACTTTGTGGCCTATAAAAAATTCCGCGAGAACCCGGAAGCCAACCCGCTTAAAACGCCCTCAGGCAAGATTGAAATTTATTCCAGCAAGCTGGCGGATATTGCGGCGACCTGGGAGCTGGCAAAAGATGAGACCATCAGCCCGCTGCCCGTCTATGCATCCACCTTTGACGGCTGGGATGCGCCCGAGCGCGCGCAGTTCCCGCTGCAGCTGTTTGGCTTCCATTTTAAAGCCCGCACCCACTCGAGCTACGGTAACGTCGACGTGCTGCAAGCGGCCTGCCGCCAGGAGGTCTGGCTGAATCCCGTTGATGCCGCGAAACGTGGCATTAAAAACGGCGATACGGTGCGCGTCTTTAACGATCGCGGTGAGGTGAGAATAGAAGCGAAAGTCACGCCGCGCATCATGCCAGGCGTAAGCGCCATGGGCCAGGGAGCCTGGCACGATGCCAATATGAATGGCGATCGTATCGACCACGGCTCGTGTATCAACACCCTGACCACGCACCGCCCGTCACCGCTGGCAAAAGGCAACCCGCAGCACACCAATCTGGTGCAGATTGAGAAGGTGTAAGGGGTGAATTCTATGACCCTGGTTTATGCTTTGGTCTGTATTAATGGTTAATCACGTCGCGCGGACATAACCGCGCGAGAAAGGAAGGTTTAATGAAAGACGTCTCACACCGTGACTCGTTCGCGTTCAGCGCCCGCGTACTGGGCGCGCTGTTTTACTTCGCCCCAGACAGCGAGCAGACAGCCCCGCTGGTGCAGGCACTTACCGCTGGCGAATGGATAGAGGACTGGCCCCTGCCGCCGGAAACGCTGCTGCCCGTTGCCGAAACCTTTGCTTCATCTTCCGATGAGCCGCTGATGGATGCCTGGCAACGGCTGTTTATTGGTCCTTATGCCCTGCCCGCTCCGCCGTGGGGTTCCGTCTGGCTGGACCGTGAATCCGTGCTGTTTGGCGATTCAACCCTCGCGCTGCGCCAGTGGATGCGGGAAAACAATATCGCGTTTCAGATGCAGCAAAATGAACCGGAAGATCATTTCGGCACCCTGCTGCTGCTGGCGGCATGGCTGGCCGAGAATGGCCGCGAGTCGGAGTGCGTTCGGCTTCTGGCGTGGCATCTGCTGCCGTGGAGCACCCGCTTTCTGTCGGTGTTTGTCGACAACGCCGGGCATCCGTTCTATATCGCGCTCGGCAGGCTTGCGCAGCTGACGCTGGCGGACTGGCGATCGGCGTTGGTTGTTCCGGTTGCGGAAAAGACGTTGTACCGCTAAGGGATATGGCTTGCTCGCGGGTGGCGAGCAAGCCTTTAACCAGGGTTTGGTTGTGCATCACCACCTGATTCACTCACACTTTCTTTGCTTTGAATGAACCGGAGTGCCAAATAGAGGTCTGGCGCCAGAATCATGTCATCATCATTCATCGTTGGCCGACTTTCTTTAAACCAACGTGTTAATTCCGTTTTCCTGCCCGCAAGGATTAACATAATCTGTCGGGCTTTCAGGTCACGCTTTAACTCATTAATGGTTGCCAGGACACTGATATCTGAATAGGTGAAGCAGGCCACGGCATCAATAACCACCCATTTAGGTTGTACTGCTGCACCATCAACCAGGTTCAATACCCGACGTTTAAAATAAGCCACATTAAAATAGGTCAACGGTGAGTTAAATCGATACATCAGCACGCCCGGGACCATTTTAATATCGGTTGTATTCCCTAATGAGTGGATCATTCCATTTTCGTCAGTCCCCAGTAAGTGCTCAGAGGGACGAAATACCGTACGCAGGAACTGTAACAGGCCAAGCAACACCGCAAGGCCGATCCCCTGGATTACACCGATGATTAAAACACAGCCAAACGTAAAGAAGGCCAGGCGAAATGCCTGTTTATTTCTTCGCCTCAGGTTCCATAACCCACGTAAATCAATTAATGACCACGATGCATACATTAGAACAATACCTAATGCAGATACCGGAATAAATTGTAATGGCTGCGTGAAAAATACCACCACTAAACCTATCAGTAAGGCCGCGACTATGGAAACCAGCTGACTTTTCCCCCCAACGGAATCATTAACCGCGGTCCGGGAATCGGCTCCACTGATGGCAAATCCCTGAGATAGCCCAGACATAATGTTCGCAATACCCAGTGCCCGGAACTCTGCATCAGCATTAATTTCATAGCCATTTTTCGCGGCGAAACTGCGAGCGGTCAGCATCAGACTGACAAAACTCACTAAAGCCAGGTTCAGCGCCGGGATCACTAATTCTCGCATCGGACCGGGCTGGAACGCACCCCAGTTAACGACGGGTAAACCAGGCTGGAAGCCATCCCCCCCAATCGTGGCAATACCATACTGTTGCGCAGATGTTCCCCATACCAGTATCGTTGTTATCACAATGGCAATCAGAGGTGCTGGCCAGTTGCTGCGATACGTTTTGATAACCATTAAAATAATTAACGTTAAAAGTGATATCCCTATTGTTAATACATGGCTGTCTAAAAGTCGGCCTGGCAAGGCCAGTATTTTCTCAATAACCTGTGCTTCATCGAGCTTGATCCCCAAAACCTTGCCTAATTGCCCGACAATAATCGTCACGGCTACGCCATTAAGCAACCCTGTAAGAATGGGATGAGAAAGGAGATCGGCAAGTGCACCCAGATGAAATTTACTGGCAAGCAGGCACCACCCGCCCATCATCAACGTCATGACGATCGTCAGTTGCCAGTGCAGTTCAGGATTGCCTGCAGAAAGAGGAAACACGACGGCTGCAATCACGGCGCAGGTCGTTGCATCAGGGCCAACAATAAGCTGACGTGAAGAACCAAACAGTGCATAAGCTATCATCGGTAAAACGCAGGAATAGAGCCCCACTATTGCCCCAACACCCGCCAATTCAGCATAAGCAATAGCAACGGGTAGCGCTACAGCCGCAACGGATAATCCAGCTTTAACATCATGTTTTAGCCAGCTTTTATCGTAGGCTAACAAATTTTGTAACCCTGGCATGTACTTTAACAATAATTTTCCGAGCACTTTATTCTCCGGACAGGGATTATAGCCACGTAATATTGGCACACTTCTCAGTGAGGTTATGGTTTCCAAATGCTCCGGAGTCAGGTCGATGCCTCTCAGTTCTTAATAAAACGTCAGTCAACTCATTATTCTGACTGTTGTTAAACATCATTTAAAAACTACCGCCCCATCATCTTTCCGGGGCGGCTCAAATTCGTCGCTATTGCGCGCTCATATTTATAAGCAACCTTCAATCAGAAACTGTACGTCACCTTCAGGCTTCCCGTTGGCGACGTTTTACGTTGCACGATCGGGCTATCACCCGCATCCCCCGTCAGCTGCGTTACGCCCGCGGAGGTGAGAACGCTCCAGCGCGAGGTGAGCCTGTAGGTCCAGTCAAGGTTCATCGACCAGGCGTAAATTCCCGCTCCGGCGTCATGTCGGGCAAACCCCGATGCGGTGGACTGGGCAGCATTAACCCCATAGTACGTTTGCATGTACTTGCCGGAACCCCAGCTGCCCGTCAGCCCCAGCGTCACCGCATTTTTCGACGATGTGTAGAGCGGGCTGGAAATGCCGAAATGCACTGCCTCACCGTTGTCTCTCTCAGAAACCGGGATCTCAGCCCGCAGCTGCAGATTGAGCCAGTCGGTCACCTTATACCCCAGACCCGGCACCACGATAGCGGAACCTTTGATATCGCCCATCCCCCGCAGGTAGTCGCTGCCGGAGCTGATCGAATCACTGCTCACGTCTTTATCTTTACGGCCTGTTCGATAGCTCACTGCGGCGTTGTAATCCAGGTTGCCAATGTTGTTTCCGTAACCGATACCCCGCGTAGTGCTGATAAAGAAACCATTTGCCATGGAATAATCTACTACCTGAGCTGCCGAGACCCGGCTTTTATCCGAACCCGAGTAGCGTGGCGCGACGTCCACGCCTCCCCCCAGGGTTAAGACATTGCCCTGTTTCTGCTCTGCCGCCAGTACCGGGGTTGCCAGTAACGCCAGAATAACGCCCGGCACGATGTTTTTCAGTCTGCGGCTCGGAAGTAAATAGGGGAAAGTATGACGCAGTTCGATGTTACTCATTGAAGAAGTCCTTTGGATTCAAATGATTGCAATGCCAGCGGTTTACACGCCAGAGCACTCATTCTGAATACTCACCCTGAGGTTCTTATGAGCCGAAAATGAAGAAACGCTGAAGCGCGTGCGGGCGCTGTCAACCGGACGGATTTCCTGCTACCGTTTTTTTCTTAAGTTGTTCTTCATTCACTGTTGATACAGTTACCAATGTGAAAATCTTACTAATCGAAGACGACCTGGATCTCGGCAATGGCGTACGTATCGCCCTCTCAGATCAAGGATTTGATGTCATATGGGTTCGCCGTAAAGAGGATGCGCTGCATCAGCTTGAGGTCGGCGTGCCGGAACTTATTCTGCTCGACCTGGGGCTGCCCGACGGCGACGGCATGAGCCTGATGACGCGTTTGCGCCAGCAGCTTAAGGGGATCCCCGTCATCATCCTGACGGCGCGAGGCACCCTGCAGGATCGCCTGTGCGGGCTGGATGCTGGCGCAGACGACTATCTTGTCAAACCCTTCGTTCTCGCCGAACTGCTGGCGCGAGTCAGAGCCCTTGCGCGACGCAGCTACGGTTTTGAAAATGAAGCGATAGAAATCAGGAGCTTATCGCTTCATATCCCGACGCGTCGCGTAACGGTGAACGCGCGTCACGTTGAGTTGACGGCCAGTGAATATGCGCTGCTTGAAACGTTGATGCTGCGCGCTGACCGGGTGATCACGCGGCGGTTCCTGGAAGAGAGGATATTTGGCGCGAAGGAAAATCTCAGCAATGCCCTCGACGTGCATATGGGGAATTTGCGGCGAAAAATTGGTGACGGCTATGTACGAACGGTGCGGGGCGTCGGGTATGTCATTGATACCGTCGCTATCCAGAAGGTGACAGATTAATGCGAAATGTCTGGCACCAACTGAGGCGCCCAACGCTGGTACGGCGAATTATCATCGCCCAGATGCTGCTGCTTACCCTGCTGTGGTGTCTTTTTTTAACCTTTATTTTATTGGAAGACCTGCGTAGCCCTCCGATACTCACGGGAAGTAAAACTTACGAAACCATTTTTACTCTGGTTGATCTCAGTGACGAGCGCCCGCAGGATCGTAATGATGCCCTGGAAGCATTCAGCAAAGCGTTGCGGGAAGGCTATGGCGGCGGTGAAGATCCGGAGCTGTCGATTAACCTGATCGTTCGCAAAAACAACGAGGTTATTTTCTCTTCTGATGGTGCACCTACGGGGGTAAAAAACACAAGACTGGGCGAAATGCAGCGCGTTCAGAGTGAAGGTCACGCCTGGACGAGCCGCACGCTTAAATCCCCCCACTCCGACGTGGAGGTTACCCTTTTCACCCCTGCCGGAAGCTGGAACTTCTTTATCTACCTGAACTCGCGGGGCTACTACATTATGCCGCTGCTGGTATGCATTCCTTTTCTTCTGTTTCCTGCGTGGCTGTCAATCCGCATTGCGATGCGCCCCTGGAGCAAGGTGGTTAATGAGATCTCATCACGTTCGCCTGACGATCTCTCCCCTTTAAAGGCCGTTCCCGGGCATAAGGAACTCCGCCAGATGGTGGACGCGATTAATGACTTTCTTGCCAGAGTGCGGGAAAGCGCTGAACGCGAACGGGTATTCATTGCGGACGCCGCGCACGAGCTGCGTACGCCGCTGGCCGCGATGCGCATCAACGTGGAGGCGCTGCAGTCCTGGGTGAGCAGCGAGAGCCAGCGGCAGCTGCTCGCAGGGATTGTGCGCAGCAATAGCCGGGCGGCCCGTCTTGTCAACCAGCTGCTGCTGATGATGCACAGTGAAGCGCGCATTGACACCGCGATGGAGCCCGTGCCGCTAACCTCGCTCATACAAGAGCGGATGGCTGCGCTGGAGCCGCTAGCGTCCGGGCGCAAGATTGAGCTGGAATTCTTCGCTGAGGATGAGATTTGGATCGCTGGCGTCAGGGAGCGTCTGATGTCGCTTATAGACAATCTCATTGAAAACGCCGTGAAGTACAGTCCTGAGGGCGGGCGGATTCAGGTAGAGGTACGCTCAGCAGATAAATCAGCCCAGCTACGCGTCTCCGATCGGGGGCCGGGTATCCCGGTTGAATTGCGCGAGCGCGTATTCGACCGGTTTTTCCGCGATCCCAATCAGCTGCAAAGCGGGAGCGGACTGGGGCTTGCCATTGTCAAAGCCGTTGCACAGCAGCACGGCAGCAGCGTAAACCTGAGTACTTCCGCAGAAGGTGGCCTCCTGGTGACGGTTGACTTCCCGAACCGCACGTATAGCTAAACCGGAACAGGGTGTTTGATCGCAAATGCCGCAGATTGCTTCAAAAAAATTACCGTATTTGTTATATTGTTGTTTATTGCTTATTCACCTCTGCGGTGCCAAAAAGAACAAGATTCACCGCAACCCAGGAAAGAGAAATGTTAGATTACCGCTTCCCGACAGCTTTGCAGATGGTTCTCAGCGTAGCGATGGCGGAGCAACTAGGTGAACGTTCGACGAGTGCGATTCTGGCCTACGGCCTGGAAGCCAACCCGAGCTTTATCCGCAAATTGATGGTTCCACTCACGCGTGACGGCATTATCGTCTCAACGCTTGGCCGCAACGGCTCAATTCATCTTGGACGTCCGCCGGAAGAGATTACCCTGCGCGATATCTACCTTTCAGTCACCGAAGATAAAAAACTCTGGGCGTCGCGCCCGGACGTGCCGGCCCGCTGCGTGGTCAGCGCGAACGCCTGCTGGTACTTCAAATCTATTTCCGAAGAAGCAGAGCAGGCCTCGCTCGCGGTATTAGCGCGCCACACCGTTGCAAGCGCGCTGGACGAGGTCAAGAAAGCCGATACCAGCGGGTGCGATCCTTTACCTGAACTGATTGCCCAGTACAAAAAAGCCCAGTAATTTACGCAAAAAAAAACCGCCCTCATAATGAGTGCGGTTTTTTGTTATCTGCGATATCCCTACGCAGGCAGAACCTCTCTTTCCACTTTGCCGCGCGTCACGAACTTACGCAGCGTCACGTAAAAGACCGGCGTCAGGAACAGACCAAACAGCGTCACGCCCAGCATCCCGGAGAAGACCGTAATCCCGGTGACGCCGCGCACTTCTGCGCCCGCGCCGTGGCCGAGGATCAGCGGAATGGTCCCGGCGATAAAGGCGATGGATGTCATCACAATCGGACGTAAACGCAGGCGGCACGCTTCCAGCGCTGCTTCCATGATGCCTTTACCCTGAATTTCCAGCTCGCGGGCAAACTCCACGATAAGAATCGCGTTTTTACAGGCCAGTCCCATCAGCACCACCAGCCCCACCTGCACGAAGACGTTGTTATCGCCTCCGGTCAGCCAGACGCCAAACAGCGCGGAAAGCATGGTCATCGGAACGATGAGGATCACCGCCAGCGGCAGCGTCCAGCTCTCATACAGCGCCGCCAGCACCAGGAACGCCAGCAGTACCGCGACCGGGAAGACGATCAGCGCCGTATTGCCCTGCGTGGCCTGCTGGAAGCTCAGATCCGTCCATTCAATGTTCATTCCGTTCGGCAGGATCTGCTTAGACATCGCGTCCAGCTGCGTCATCGCCTGCGCGGACGAGAGTACGCGCGGGTCGGCATCGCCAATCAGATCCGCCGCCGGGTAGCCATTATAGCGGATCACCGGATCCGGTCCGTAGGTGGTCGTGATTTTCACCATACTGCCAATCGGCACCATTTCGCCCTGGCTATTCCGGGTGCGTAAATTCGCAATATCTTCCACGCTGTCGCGGAACTGCCCGTCTGCCTGCGCCATCACGCGCCAGGTGCGCCCGAACTGGTTGAAGTCGTTCACGTACGACGAGCCCAGATAGGTTTGCAGCGTACCGAACAGATCGGTCAGCGACACGCCCTGCGCTTTCGCCTTATCGCGGTCAACCTGCACGTCGAGCTGCGGAACGTTAGCCTGATAGGTTGAGATCGGGAAGTGCATTCTCGGCGTCTGCATAATCGCACCGGACATAGTGTTCACCGCGTTTTGCAGCGCGCCATAGCCCAGACCCGCGCGATCCTGAATATACAGCGAGTAGCCTGACCCCTGACCTAGCCCCAGAATCGGCGGCGGCAGAATGGAGAAACCAAAGCCCTGCTGGATTTGCGCGATTTTCGCGTTGATCTCCGCGTTAATTTCCGCCGCAGAGTGCTTGCGCTGGTCAAACGGCTTCAGGCCAAAAAACACCGTCCCGGTATTCGGCGTGTTGGTAAACTGCAGCGCGTTCAGCCCCGGGAAAGCCACCGCGTAGTCTACGCCTTCGGTATTCATGCCGATTTCGCTCATTTTGCGGATCACCGCGTCGGTGCGCGCCAGCGACGAGCCTTCCGGCATCTTCACGCCGCCAATCAGGTAGAGCTTATCCTGTGTCGGAATAAACCCGCCGGGTACCGCTTTAAACATGACGCCCGCGGCACACAGCAGCAGCAGATACACCACAAACACCGCGCCGCGTCGGCCAAGCGTTTTGCCCACCAGCCCCTGATAGCCGTTAGAGCTACGATGGAAAAAGCGGTTAAACGGACGGAAAATCCAGCCGAACAGGCGATCGATAAGCCGGGTCGGGAAGTCTTTCGGCGCGCCGTGCGGTTTTAACAGCAGCGCGGCCAGCGCCGGAGAGAGCGTTAGCGAGTTGATGGCGGAGATCACCGTGGAAATCGCTATCGTCACCGCAAACTGCTTGTAGAACTGACCGGTTACGCCGGAGAGGAACGCCATCGGCACGAACACCGCGCACAGCACCAGCGCAATTGCGATAATGGGCCCGGAAACTTCACGCATCGCCTGATGCGCCGCCGCAAGCGGCGCAAGCCCCTCTTCAATGTTTCGCTCGACGTTTTCCACCACCACGATGGCATCGTCCACCACGATACCAATCGCCAGCACCAGCCCGAATAAACTCAGGGTGTTAAGCGAAAAGCCCAGCAGATAGAGAATGCTGAACGTCCCCACCACCGACACCGGCACCGCGATCAGCGGAATGATCGACGCGCGCCAGGTTTGCAGGAACAGGATCACCACCAGTACAACCAGCACCACCGCTTCCAGCAGGGTTTGCACCACCGCACGGATGGAGTCGCGCACGAAAACCGTCGGATCGTAAGGTGCCGCCCACTTCATATCTTCCGGGAAACGGGTGGACAGCTCGTCCATTTTGGCGCGCACCGCGTTTGACAAATCGATGGCGTTCGCTCCCGGTGACTGGAAGATACCAATCCCGACCGCGTCTTTATTGTTAAGCTGGGAACGCAGCGCATAGCTGCCGGAACCCATCTCGATACGCGCCACGTCGCGCAGTCGGACGACCGAACCGTCCTCCGACGTTTTCAGGACAATATTGCCAAACTCTTCTTCCGTATGCAGACGGCCCTGGGCGTTAATGGAGATCAGGAAATCGCTCTCTTTCGGCAGCGGCTCGGCGCCAAGCTGCCCGGCGGAGACCTGCACGTTCTGCTCCTGCATTGCCGTGACCACGTCCGAGGCGGTCAGCCCGCGGGCCGCGACCTTGTTCGGATCCAGCCAGATGCGCATCGCGTATTCACCGGAGCCGAAAATCTGAATCTGGCCGACGCCGGGCAGACGCGCCAGCTCGTCCTTCACCTTCAGCGTGGCGTAGTTGCGCATGTACAGTGAATCGTACTTACCGTTGGGCGAGAACAGATGCACCACCAGCGTCAGCGTTGGCGACTGCTTCTGCGTCGTGATGCCCAGGCGCCGCACGTCTTCCGGCAGACGCGCCTCGGCCTGCGCTACGCGGTTTTGCACCTGCACCTGCGCCTGATCCGGATCGGTACCCGGACGGAACGTGACGGTAGTAACCAGCACGCCGTCCGAGCCGGCAACGGATTTCATGTACATCATGTTCTCGACGCCGTTGATCGCCTCTTCCAGCGGCGTCGCCACGGTCTCGGCAATCACTTTCGGGTTGGCGCCCGGATACTCCGCGCGCACCTGCACGCTTGGCGGTACGACGTCAGGATATTCACTCACCGGCAGAAGCGGGATGGCGATTAATCCTGTGATAAAAATCAGAATCGACAGTACGGCAGCGAAAATCGGCCTGTCGATGAAAAAGCGGGAAAAGTCCATGGGAAGGATTCTCAGGTCAAGTGATCAGTTGAGGGCGGTGCTGGCGGTCATGGCGACGGTTTTCGCGTTCACCGGCATACCCGGCATGAACACTTTCTGTAGACCGTCAACGATGACCTTATCGCCAGGTTTCAGCCCCTGCTGCACGATGCGTAAACCGTCGGCCAGACGCCCCGGCGTAATATCGCGACGCTGCGCTTTGCCCTCTTTATCCACGATATAGACATACTTGCGATCCTGGTCAGTCAGTACCGCTTTGTCGTCAATAAGCATGGCCTGGAATTCCGCGCTGCCCGGCAGGCGCACGCGGGCAAAGAGTCCCGGCGTGAACTGACGCTGCGCGTTATCCAGCAGCGCGCGCATGCGGATCGTACCGGTACTCGGCGTGAGCTGATTATCAAGGAAATCCACTTTGCCCTGATGGGGGTAGCCCTCCTCGCCGGCAAGGCCGATCTCAACCGGTAGCGCCGTATGGTGGCTGGACGCCCCCTGCCCGTTGCGGGCGAGATTTTGATAGTGAAGATAGGTTGACTCATCCACGTCAAAGTAGACGTAAACCGTCTTCTGCGAGACCAGGGTGGTGAGCACGCTGGCGCTGTCGCCCGCGGAGACCAGATTGCCGCTGGTGATTAACGCCCGGCTGGCGCGGCCATCGATAGGAGCCGTCACTTTGGTGAAGTCGAGATTCAGCTGCGCGGCGTCTACCGCAGCCTGGGCCGCGCGAATATCGGCCTGCGCCTGAATGGCGGCCGAACGGCGCTGCTCCCACTCTTCACGGGATACCAGGTTGGTATTGATGAGTTTATCGGTACGGTTAGCCTCGCTTCGCGCCAGACTGGCCTGCGTTTTGGCTCTCTCCAGCGTCGCCTGCGCCTGCTCCAGCGCGGCGCGATAGGTTCGGTCATCAATCGTGAACAGCACCTCACCCTTTTTCACCTCCTGGCCGTCGGTGAAATTCACTTTGTCGATGTAGCCAGAGACACGGGGACGAAGCTGCACGCTTTCCACGGCTTCAATCCGGCCGTTAAAGCTATCCCACTGGCTAATGGATTTCACAACCACGTCTGCAGCATTAACGGCGGGCGCGGGCGGCGCGGCATTTTGCGCGACGCTGTCATCACATCCGACGAGCAGCACGGAGAGCATCATCGCTCCCAGCGCATTCAGATGATAGTTTCCCCAGGTTTTTTGCAGGCTCATTATTTTTATTCCGGTAATTGTAGCCGCCGGGCAAGACGCAGCGGGAGGTGCCGCGCCACTTCCTTTGTCCGGGCTGGCTTAAGGCCATTTGTGTCGTTCATCGCCACAAAACTGTAACAGTTTCGAATACACTATCGCGGCGATTGTAGGAATGCGCCTAACTAAGTGCAAGAATAATTGTTGCACTTTATGTGCTATTTGAGGCGGCGATAAAAGGCCCGTTTCGGGCAAGGATTTAAATGCAACAATAAAACTTGCAATTATCGTGAAACCAGGCCACCTTAAAATGCAACAGACAAAGATACCTTTCTATCGCTGCGTGGGGGAAACCTGATGAACACTGGCGCATTTATGCATGATTTACTCGACTGGATTGATAACAACCTCGACAGTCGCCTGGACATTGAGACCGTCTCCAGGCGCTCCGGCTACTCGAAATGGCACCTCCAGCGCCTGTTTAAAGAGCATACGGGCTATCCCCTCGCCGGCTATATTCGCGCGCAAAAGCTGCAAAAATCGGTTGAGCGCTTAGCCCACAGCGATGAGCCCATCCTGAACGTGGCAATCGCGCTCGGGTTTGACTCTCAGCAGTCGTTCAACCGCAGCTTTAAGCGCCAATTCGGTCAGGCACCTGGCGCATGGCGACGCAGTATCGGCGGCCGTGAAACGCAGCCGATGCACCAGTAGCTCACTTTTTACTGCAACATCATCCCGAAGCTGTTATACTGTATATAAATACAGTATGAGAGGTGCGTGATGGCTGTTGAAATAAAATATGTTGTCGTAAGAAAAGGTGAAGAGAAAATGACAT
Source organism: Enterobacter sp. IF2SW-B1 (assembly GCF_001743375.1). Lineage (NCBI taxonomy): Bacteria > Pseudomonadati > Pseudomonadota > Gammaproteobacteria > Enterobacterales > Enterobacteriaceae > Enterobacter > Enterobacter sp. IF2SW-B1. Next base: position 118,815 of record NZ_MJAA01000001.1, read on the forward strand.
TTGCCAGTAAGAAAGAGGCTGACGCTCACGACAAGCTGCTCGATATGGCAGACGCGTTCACCGACTGGCTGTTGCAAAGCGGAATGCAGATGGATGAAACGCAGGCTGAAAATCTTGGTCTGTATCTCGCCGAGCAGAAAGAGACCGTGCAGCATATTCTGCGCACCAGCAAGCTCCCTGCTCTCGATGCCCCTGCGGCTGACAGTAAAAAAATCAGAGCGGTAAAAGCTGCCTGATTGCCACATCGTCACCGAGCCTGACGCCGCAAGCAGTATGCTGCTTGCGGCTTTTTTATTAACGTCACGCGCCGGATTGCGGCAAGGCATCAATCATCTCTTGTAATTCATTGTACAGTCTTGCCACATGGAAACCATCGCACACGGAATGATGAACCTGAACGGCAAGGGGCAATAATACTTTGCCATCTTGTTCATAGTATTTTCCAAGCGTAAACATAGGGGCAAAAAAGTTCTTCATGTGCGCAACGTTGACGTTAAAGCTGGTAAAGCTCACCCAGGGAATACCCGATATGAAAAAGATATTTTCCCGGGATTCTTCTTTAGGCCAATAAGAAAAATTATTACCGTAGCGCGAAATGTCTTCAGCATAGGTCTTCTGGAAGTGCTGAATATTGCCATCATAATGGCTCCATAATGATGAAAAGGTCTCTGTTTCATTATGGAAAATGGTATAATTTGGATGAGCTTCATTCCATATAATAAGCTCATTGTCTCTCATGGCCATACGGAACTCCGGATGACTGTTGACGATTTTCGAAATGAGAAAAATAATAGTCGGGTAAAATTTCCAGCCGACCGCTTTGATATGTTTTAACAGCGCAGTAATATCGATTAAAACCGTCTGGTTAAACGTCGACTGAGCGAACCCCTGAAAAATCTCAAAATGTTCCTTCCTTGCCCAACGAGATAAGTCAACGGACGTATATTCAGGGGTTATTTTTTCCATTTCTAAGCCTTTAATGAGCAAGCATATCTCTGATGTTAGCCTAAATTTTTTCCATGCATTAAGCAAGCAGGCGCCTCTGGAGAAAACGGCGCGGAATAACCGCCATTACGCCCCTGAAGACGTAACGTTTCCGCTTAAAACGCGCTGACCTGCCCGTACAGCGCACTCCTCACTCAATATTATCCCTCCCTCTTCGCGCAAAGGGTGTATTGTTTTTAAATGATTAATCCCCCTGAAGAGAAACGGCGTCATGATTAACATCCTCGGTAAAACCACCTCCATCAACGTTCGTAAAGTGCTCTGGACCTGTGAAGAAGCGGGCATCCCTTACCTGCAGGAAGACTACGGCAGCGGTTTTGCCTCAACAGAAACGGATGACTTCCGCGCGCTGAACCCCAACGCCATGGTGCCGGTGCTGATGGACGACGATTTCGTGCTGTGGGAGTCCAACGCCATCTGCCGCTATCTGGCGCGCAAGGCCGGACGTCACGATCTGCTGCCTGCAGAGCCGCAGGCCTGCGCCAACGTTGAGCGCTGGATGGACTGGCAGGCAACTGAATTCAATAACGCCTGGCGCTATGTCTTCCCGGCGCTGGGACGAAAAAACCCGGACTTTAACGACCCTGCGCGCATTGCGGCGGGAATAAAAGAGTGGAACCACTGCATCACCATTCTGGAAAACCAACTGCAGCGCACCGGGGCCTTTGCGGCGGGCGAGACGTTTACCCTTGCGGACGTGGTGCTTGGGCTGTCAGTGAATCGCTGGAAGATGACGCCGTTTGACAAGCCCGACGTGCCGGCGATTGAGGCCTGGTATGAGCGCCTCAACCAGCGCCCGGCGTTTTTGCGTCACGGTAATAACGGCATGATATAAATTATTTACGCCCACACCTTGAGTAAGGATATTTTATTTAATTACTAAACCCTGATTAGCGTCAGAGGGAATAATAATTAAGCCATATCCTGGACAGCCCGTTGCACCGCTTTGCTAGCCTGACTATTCAGGCAAAGCTCAACCCGGAGGTATTCTTGCTGATTAGACTCAAGAAAGAACGAACGCATAAGGAGGATCGTCGGCTTGCCCTTTGGCTGGCGACCTCGGCAGGTTTGCTTAACGCCATCGCCCTTGGGGCATTTGGCTTTTTCCCCTCTCACATGACCGGCAATACCTCACAATTATCCAGCGAAGTCTCCTCCACCGATCTGAGCGATATGATTTTCTTTGGCTCGATTATTCTCTCTTTTGTCACCGGCGCCATCCTTGCTCGTCTTATTGTACTCTGGGGCATTATCCACAATATCAGGCTGGTTTTTTGCCAAATCCTTTTCGTCGAGGGGGTACTATTGACCGGCATCTCTCTCTACGAGATGTATTTCCACGCCCTCACGAGCAACCGCGAGATTATTATTTTTCTGTGCGGCCTGATGGGCATTCATAATTCAACCTCCACGCAGCTCTCCGGAGGGCGGGTGAGATCGACGCACATTACCGGCACGCTAACGGATGCAGGCATATCACTGGCCTCCGTGCTGGTGGCGATGCTTCGCAGGGATTACTCGAAGGATACCGCGGCACAAAAAAGTCAGCTGAAAACTCACTTAACCACCATTTTCTCGTTTATGAGCGGAGGGATTGCTGGGCTGCTGTTGTTCAGATGGATTGGGTTTAACGCCATGCTGGCGCTTGGGCTGCTGCTCGCGATTGTTGCCATTTTTTCTATCATTAGCATCTCGGTTCGCGTTCGCCGGGTTCGTGCCTCTATCTAAATAACGAACGACTCTCGGCGTAAGGGCGCCCTTTAATATGTGACACTGTCACTATTGAAAATTCGCTTTAGGACTATTCTGCCCGACACGCAACCAGCCCTTACGCCATAAGGCTTTAATTAAGGTTGTCACTAATTTCATAGGGTTACTGATTTTCCCCCTTCGCTGGAACCCTTCCCAAACGCTTGCTATAGGTCAATTACCCCTGCCGAAACATGGCATAACAACAGGCAACCGGTGGTTGCTATAACGCATGCGCACAGGGAGACACACCGCAATGCACCCATTACTCAAACGCTCGCTGCTATTTGTCGGCGCCATTCTCGTGGTCCTCGCCCTCCTCGTCTGGGGAATCGGGCTTGAGACAATCAAGGCGCGTCAGGTTGACCTGGTCTACCTCGGGCAACAGCACATGATTCTGGTTTTCTCGTCGATGTTTTTTGCCCTGCTGGTGGGCATTCCGGCCGGTATTCTGCTGAGCCGTCCGGCCGCGCGGGGCGTCGCCGAATACGTGATGCAAATCTTCAATGTCGGCAACACCCTGCCGCCGCTGGCCGTGCTGGCGCTGGCGATGGTGGTGATTGGTATCGGCGATACGCCCGCCATCATCGCCCTGTTCCTCGCCTCGCTGCTGCCGATTGTGCGCAATACCTACGCCGGGCTGTGCTCCGTCCCGTCGTCGCTGCTGGAAGCGGCAAACGGGATTGGGATGACCAAATGGCAGCGCCTGCGCCAGGTTGAGCTGCCCAACGCCTGGCCGGTTATGCTCTCGGGGATCCGCATCGCTACCGCCATTAACGTCGGTACCGCGCCGCTGGCGTTCCTGATTGGCGCCAGCAGCTACGGCGAGCTGATTTTCCCGGGCATTTACCTGAACGATTTCCCGACCCTGATCCTCGGCGCGGCGGCCACCGCCCTGTTCGCCCTGATCCTCGACACCCTGCTGGCGGCGCTGGGTCGCGTGATGAGTCCCCATCTCGCTCGATAACAATAACAAGGAGCTTTTATGAGACTGATATCCAGCCTGGCGGCGCTGTGTGCCGCGGCGCTGTTCACCGGCCAGGCGATGGCGGCCCCGCTGATTCTGGCGACCAAGAGCTTTACCGAGCAGCACATTCTCTCGGCGATGACCGTACAGTACCTGCAAAAGAAAGGTTTCCAGGTTCAGCCAAAAACCAATATCGCCACGGTGATCTCCCGCAACGCGATGATCAACAAGCAGATTGATATGACCTGGGAGTACACCGGCACGTCGCTGATCATCTTCAACCACATCAACAAGCGCATGTCACCGCAGGAGTCCTGGGAGACGGTGAAGCGCCTGGATGCGAAGCACGGTCTGGTGTGGCTCAAACCCGCCGATATGAACAACACCTATGCCTTCGCCATGCAGCGCAAGCGCGCCGAGGCGGAGCATATCAACACCATGTCGGAGATGGTGGCGAAAATTGAACAGGTTCGCAAAACCAACCCGGACAAAAACTGGCTGCTGGGCTTAGACCTTGAATTTGCCGGGCGCAGCGACGGCATGAAGCCGCTGCAGGAGGCCTATAAGATGGATCTGGACCGTCCGCAAATCCGCCAGATGGACCCGGGTCTGGTCTATAACGCCGTGCGCGACGGCTTCGTCGACGCCGGGCTGGTTTATACCACCGACGGGCGCGTGAAGGGCTTTGATCTCAAAGTGCTGGAAGATGATAAAGGCTTCTTCCCGAGCTACGCGGTCACCCCGGTGGTGCGCAAGGACACCCTGGAGGCCAATCCCGGTCTGGAAGAGGCGCTCAATACCCTCTCGGCCCAGCTCAACAACGACGTTATCACCGAGCTGAACAAGAAGGTGGATATTGACCATCAGTCACCGCAGCAGGTCGCCCGCGATTTCCTGCGTAGCAAACAGCTGCTGTAGGAGGCGCTATGGATACCGTTCACTACATTCTGGACAACTGGGACTATCTGTTAACCCTGACGCTGCAGCATCTGTGGCTGGTGGCGCTGGCCGTGGGCTTAGCGATTATCATCGGCGTCCCGCTGGGCATTTTGATTGTGCGCCACAAGTGGCTGGCGACGCCGGTGCTGGGGATTGCCACCATCGTGTTGACCATCCCGTCCATTGCCCTGTTTGGCCTGATGATCCCGCTGTTTTCGCTGATCGGTCAGGGGATTGGCGCCCTGCCCGCAATCACGGCGGTGTTTCTCTACTCGCTGCTGCCGATCGTGCGTAACACCCACACGGCGCTCGACAGCCTGCCGCCGGGCCTGCGCGAAGCCGGACGCGGCATCGGCATGACCTTCTGGCAGCGTCTGCGCTGGGTGGAAATTCCGATGGCTCTGCCGGTGATTTTCGGCGGGATCCGCACCGCCGTGGTGATGAACATCGGCGTGATGGCGATTGCCGCCGTGATTGGCGCGGGCGGACTTGGCCTGCTGCTGCTTAACGGCATCGGCGGAAGCGATATTCGTATGTTGATTGCGGGCGCGCTGATGATCTGTCTTTTAGCGATTGTGCTCGACTGGCTGCTGCACCGTCTGCAGGTGGTTCTGACTCCAAAGGGGATTCGATAATGATAAAACTGGAAAACCTCACCAAACAATTTTCACAGAAGCACGGCCAGACCTTTAAGGCCGTCGATAACGTCAACCTGAACGTGCCCGAAGGGGAAATGTGCGTCCTGCTCGGCCCGTCTGGCTGCGGAAAGACCACCACCCTGAAGATGACTAACCGACTTATCACGCCCAGCAGCGGGACGATCCTGATCAACGGCGAAGACACCAGCGGGATGGACACCGTCACCCTGCGCCGCAACATTGGCTATGTGATCCAGCAGATTGGCCTGTTCCCGAACATGACCATTGAAGAGAACATCACCGTCGTGCCGCGCATGCTGGGCTGGGATAAAGCGCGCTGCAAAGCCCGCGCCGAAGAGCTGATGGATATGGTGGCAATGGATCCGCACAAGTTCCTCCACCGTTATCCGCGCGAGATGTCCGGCGGCCAGCAGCAGCGTATTGGCGTTATTCGCGCCCTGGCGGCGGATCCTCCGGTACTGCTGATGGATGAACCGTTCGGCGCGGTGGACCCGATCAACCGTGAGGTGATCCAGAACCAGTTCCTCGAGATGCAGCGCAAGCTGAAAAAAACCGTCATGCTGGTGAGCCACGATATCGACGAAGCCCTTAAGCTCGGGGACCGCATCGCGGTCTTCCGTCAGGGGAAAATCGTCCAGTGCGCCAGCCCGGATGAACTGCTGGCGAAACCGGCGAACGAGTTTGTCGGCTCGTTTGTCGGTCAGGATCGCACGCTGAAGCGCCTGCTGCTGGTCTCCGCCGGCGACGTCACCGACCAGCAGCCGACCATTACGGTACGCGGTTCGACTCCGCTCCCGGAAGCCTTTGCAACCATGGATGATAACGATATTCGCGCGATTACCGTGGTTGACGAGCACGGCAAGCCGCTGGGCTTTGTGAAGCGTCGCGAAGCGCGTAACGCCAGCGGGACCTGCGCCGACATCCTGCATCCGTTCCGCATGACCGGCAAAGCCGAAGACAACCTGCGCGTGGTGCTGTCACGCCTGTATGAGAGCAACACCAGCTGGATGCCGATCGTGGATGAGGACGGGCGCTACAACGGCGAGATTTCGCAGGATTATATTGCCGAATACCTGAGCTCAGGGCGTACGCGCCGGGCGCTGAATATTCATAGTGAGAGCTGAGAATTATATTTACTTAGTTTTTGGATACAGCGTAGAAAAGCCCCTTCACGGGGCTTGTGTTTGGCTTATGTTGGGTTTACCAGCGAATTTCAGAAGTGAGAATAAATGCTACTGCTTTCACCATTTCGTCAAGATCGTAATTAATCTGCATTGTGATTGGCGTATGAAAATCTTCAACGGTGTATTTTTCAACCCACCCGAAAGAACGATTCATTATCATTCTTGGGGTAACCAAGCCTTCGGGCTCACCAAATGACTGATGAATCCATGCGCGAGACATGTTCTGCTGCAACGGTGTAGGGAGTTCATTCGGGAAGACCCATCCCTTTACGTCATCACGCTGAATAGACAACGTAATTTCTTTCAGTATTCTCCCTTCTCGAATAAAGGCTAAAAAAACGCCTTCGTTCACCATTGGTAAAAGTAACACGGGGTCGCCTGCAGCCCCTTTAGGGTCAGTTTTGTACGTGATTACTTCATTATCAACTAACTCTTTATAGCTCCTGCCAAGATTACGGATCAGTACTTCTACATTTACAGTCATTCGTATAACCCCGCATTACGATTCAATTCGTGAATTTTAGCCCTTGCAGCTTCAATCTGACTTTCCGTTGCACCATGCTTTTTTAATGCTGGCTTTATTGCACGTGAGCACAAAAAAGCCCCTCCCGGGGCTTGATGCTCAAGATTCTTTAAAGCCAGGTTTACCATTGGCTTTACGCCACTGCTTGACCTCTTGCACAATTCCTTCCGGACTATCATCTCGGTCTTCTCGGGGGTAGAAGATAAGATCGGAGCCGTCAGGATGTTCTGTAAGCCTTTTAAATTCCAAGATATTTTTTATATCTTCAGATTCAGAAGTAGTAGATACATCAAATATCTTTCTGACGAAATCTAAAAACTCACTTTCCGTGTAGTCGCTAATAGTTTTCAAATCACATACCTCTATGAATATCTATATGACGTTTTGGAGTAACAATCCCCATATTGTCCACATTGTAAACTTCACCACCTTCACCGATCGGCTTAATGTGATGAATCTCATATTTTATTTTTCCGCCAACCTGTTCACTTTCTCGCGGTGAAGGGGCTTTTCCTGCTCTTATATTACCTGCGTTTCCCCGTTTAAATTGTCCTGATAATTCAGGATCCCGTGCCACCTCCTGCCAGAAAGCCCCTCTGAAGCGGTCATAATTGGTAAATGACCTTCCACGCAGTCTGTCAGCTATCTGCTCTGGAATTGGAGAACCATCCCCCTTATCAGCATCTGACAGCCATACGCCACTTACTTTTTTCCCTTTGCCCGTGACTTGTCCGGGATTGTGCCTCAGATAAATATAAATCGGCGGCAGGTCAGGGAACGGCAGGATCAGAATGTAATCCGCGAAACGTTTTTCCTCCGGTGCCGGGCTGGTGGTCGCCGTTATGCCGGTGTTATCCGGCAGCGGGTCCACTATCACCGGGTTCGGCAACACTGGCCGCGTCTGGTTGCCGGTATTCCACGGTTTTTCTTCACCTGTCCGATCAGGCGTCCAGACGATGGTGACGCGCGGTTCTTCCTCCGTGGTGAAGGTGTACGCCTGAGCGCTGCTGTCATACTCCATTTTTCTGACGCGAACACTGTCCCGGCCGGGTGGCGTGTGCCAGCCACGCGGGACCGCGTTCCCGCTGCTGTCGTTCTCCCACGTATAGCGCACCCGGCTCGGGGCTTCACGCATCTGCTCCAGGCGCATACGGTCGATAAAATCCTGTTCGCCGTCGTTCAGCCTGCCGGGCATCATTCCCACCAGCAGCCCGGCCACGGATGCACCCGCTCCGGCGGTGGCTGTCTCACCCAGCCCGGCGGCACCACGTACCGCCCAGGTGCCGTAGGTCAGTGCCCTGCCGCTTATCAGCTCCAGCAGGCTTGCGCCTGCCGTGGCCGTCTGCGCGCGTGCAGCTGCAACTGCAGCAGCAACGGCGGCCTGATAATCCATCTCCTCATGGTTGCCGTTCCACCAGCGATACAGGGCGCTGCGCTTTTTCGGTTTGGGGATATCGTCTGGCTTTTTCTTTTTTGCGGTCCGGGCGTGCTGCGGGGTGTCTGAATCGGTTGCCGGGTCGCTGGCGGGCATGGCCTGAAAAAAAGCCATATCAGCAAAATTGGTATGTGGCTCGCGCTGGTCACCGGCATCATTACACCCCTCACCGCGCAGGCAGGATTTTGCGAATATCCGGTTGCGTTCCCTTTCTTCCTCTCTGCGTTTTTCTTCGGCTTCCTTTTCTGCTGCCAGTCTGGCGGTGTGTTCTTCCCTGGCAACCTCAACCGGGTCACGTCCCCGTCCCAGCCACTGACCTGCCGGAGCAATCACCCGGTTCGAACCCGGAGGGCAATCACAGTGTACTTTTGAACCGTGAACGGCTGCGGGCACCCCGTGAAATGTCACGCGTTCTTCGCCTGATACAATGACGCCCTGTTTCTCGCATTTGGCACAGGGAGTGGTTTTATCACCTACCCTGAGTATTCTGCGGCCAAATTCGGTGCTGTCCGTTATAGACGCAATACACCTGGCACCGGTAGTCGTTTTATCATTCTCAAGCGCCTGCCCCCGACCATAATTATCGGTACGGTAACCCATGCATTACGCTCCGGTAATTAGTGAGTTCGTTACTCATAAAGAATTTCCTTTTCCTTCATGTAAATAAAAAAGCAATTTTACTATGAATACGAGTTCACCAAATTTATTCAGCACTTTTGGTTAATATTTAATAATCAAATAAATGACAAAGAAAAATAAATAATATATATAGAACACCTTATAAAAGCTCATTTGCATACTGGTTGAGTTGCAACCACAATAGGACATCGTCCCCGTTTATTCGCGACCCATGCAACGTCTTCATACGTACCCCGACATCCGCGCGATGTTTCGCCGACTGCTGATTGCCACCGTCACCGGCGTGCTGGCCGCGCTGGCCGTTGCGGTGTTCCGCCACAGCATGTACCTGCTGGAGTGGCTGCTTCTGAGCAACGATAGCGGCAGCCTGGTGAATGCCGCCGCGTCGCTCTCGCCCTGGCGGCGCGCGCTGACGCCCGCGCTGGGCGGGCTGGCTGCCGGGCTGTTGCTATGGGGATGGCAACGGTTGACCGCCCAGCGGCCTCATGCCCCTACCGATTATATGGAAGCGCTGGAGACCGGCGACGGTCAGTTTGATTACGGCGCCAGCCTGGTGAAGTCCCTTGCCTCACTGCTGGTCGTGGCCAGCGGAAGCGCCATCGGGCGCGAAGGGGCCATGATCCTGCTTGCCGCCCTCGCCGCCTCCTTTTTTGCCCGGCGCTTTACGCCCAAATCGGAATGGAAGCTTTGGATCGCCTGTGGCGCCGCCGCCGGGATGGCCAGCGCCTACCATGCTCCGTTAGCGGGAAGCCTGTTCATTGCAGAGATTCTGTTTGGCACGCTGATGCTGGCCTCGCTCGGCCCCGTGGTGATTGCGGCGGTGGTGGCGCTTCTTACGACGCAACTCCTGGCACCGAATGCCGGTACGCTCTACGAGGTCCATCTGAGCGGCATTCTCACCGCGGCAGATTATGCCCTGCTGGTCGCGATGGGGCTGCTGGCAGGTCTCTGCGGACCGCTGCTGATGTGGCTGATGGCGTTCAGCCACGGGCTGTTCCTGCGCCTCAGGCTTTCGCCGCCGTGGCAGCTGGCGCTCGGCGGCTTGATTGTTGGACTGCTTTCTCTTTTGACGCCGAAGGTTTGGGGAAACGGCTACAGCGTGGTTCAGGCTTTTCTGCTCGCCCCGCCGCTGCTGTCGGTGATTGCTGGCGTGTTCATCTGTAAATTGCTGGCGGTGCTGGCAAGCAGCGGTTCGGGTGCGCCGGGCGGGGTATTTACGCCTACGCTGTTTGTCGGTATGGCTACGGGGATGCTGTTCGCGCAGCTTTTCGCGCTGTGGCTGCCGGGTTCTGAGACGGCCATGTTGCTGGGGCTGACCGGGATGGCAACGCTGCTCGCTGCGACCACGCATGCGCCGATTATGTCGGCGCTGATGGTCTGTGAAATGACCGGGCAGTATTTTTTACTGCCCGGTTTACTGGTCGCCTGCGTGATAGCGTCCGTACTGTCGCGGACGTTACGCCACGACTCGATCTACGGTCAACACGCCACCGAGGGCAGAGAGATCGATGTACTGCGCTAGCTCGCGCTGCTCGGCGCGAGGCAGATAAGGCAGCTCGCCCACCAGCGGGCCAGGCAGTTTGGTGCTCAGTACGTCGATGATCTCCGCGTAGTGCGCGAGGCCTGGATTAATACGGTTTGCCACCCAGCCAGCCAGCGGCAGGCCGTCATTAGCAATCGCCTGCGCCGTCAGCAACGCGTGGTTGATACACCCTTCCTGGATCCCCACCACCATCACTACCGGCAGCTGCTCCTGCACGACCCATTCAGACAGCGGGCGTAAATCATTCATCAGGCTGCGCCAGCCGCCCGTTCCTTCGACGACTACGTGATCGACCTGCTCACTCAGGTTCGCCAGCCCGTCGGATAACAGGGAATAATTGATCGGGCCGCTGTGCGCCACGCTGCTTTCATCTTCGCTTAACGCAATAGGATTGACCGCGTGATAAGGCAGTTCCAGCGACGAGACGCTTTGCAGCACCAGGGCGTCTTTATTTCGCAATCCCTCTGGCGTCTCTTTACTCCCTTTTGCGACCGGTTTGTACCCAGCGACGCGTTTACCGCTTGCTGTCAGAGCCTGCAGCAATGCGCGGGATACAACGGTCTTGCCGACAGAGGTATCTGTACCAGTAACAAAGAAACGCTTAAGCATGACTCACTCCACCTCTTGGGTATGCTTCGAAAATATCAACCAGGTAAATAATTCAGTGGAGGAAGTCTACGGGATGCGTGCGCTACCCGGCTTGAGATAGCGCAATTTTTCTTACATCTGCGGAAAAGAGTTAACCCTGTAACAGGCGGATAAGCAGCGAGCCGTTGTACATGGCATCTTTGACCAGCGCCGCGCCGGCCATCGTGCCCTGGTTGGAAAACTGGGTACTTTCTACCGCAATATTTCTGCTGTAGGCAGGAAGCGACTGCTGCTGAATACAGGCCGTAATCGCCGGAAAAAGGATCTCCGCCGCCTGGCTGAGCGGTGAGCCGATCAGGATTTTTTGCGGATTGAAGAGGTTCACCATAATCGCCAGAATGCGGCCTACGTTACTACCCACCCCGGTAATAATGTCCTTCGCCAGCAGATCCCCCTGACGCGCGGCGGCGCAAAGGGAATCCACCGTTAAGGGTTGGCCGTGAAGCGAGGAGCTCATGGACTGACTGAGCCTCACCTGCGCCAGTTCTAGCACGCTTTCCACGCTGGCGATCGTCTCCAGACAGCCATGGTTCCCGCAGTAGCAGCGTTTACCGTACGGGTCGACCTGGGTATGACCAATTTCCACCAGGCTGCTGCTCCCGGCGTGGAGAAGCCGTCCGTCGGTGATCACCCCCGCCCCGACGTTATGGTCGATAACCACCTGAATGACATCCCGCGCACCGCGCGACGCGCCGAACAGCGCTTCCGCCATCGTCCAGGCGCTAATGTCGTGCTGAATATAGACCGGCACGCCGGTATGGTTTTCCAGCACTTCGCCCAGCGGCATCTCTTTAACATCGTCGTAAAACGGCATGCGGTGAACAATACCATTTTCGGTATCAATAATGCCGGGCATGGTGATGGCAATCGCCGTTAAGCGTTCAAGCCGCTGCTGATGGCGAATAAAGAAGCGATCGATATGGGAGACAATCGCATCGAGAAGCGGTTCCTCGGCGTTGAGCGGCAGCTCAAGCCGGTCTTCCACCACCAGCTTGCTGCTCAGATCGCGCAGCGCAAGGAAGATCTCTCCGCGGCTGATGCGCAGCGAGAGGTAGTGCCAGGCTTCCGTCTCGACCACCAGGCCGACCGCCGGACGACCACGGCTGCCCGGCTCCTGAATTTCCGTCTCCTGGACCAGGTGCGCTTCCAGCATTTCGCGGACAATTTTGGTGATACTGGCAGGTGCCAGCTGTGCCAGGCGCGACAGATCGATACGCGAAACCGGACCAAGCTGATCAATCAGGCGATACACCGCGCCAGCGTTGGTCTGCTTAATCTGATCAATATGCCCTGGCTGACTATCAGCAACCACCTCGTACTCCCTTATTTTCGAGCTTCGAAATAAACTGTTGGCTATGGTGAAGCACTTCCATGGGTGTCGTCAAATATTTACTTAGCCTTGTGATTTACCGCACATTTTTACCCGTTTTCCAGGGAAATATCAGACCGCGGAAGCCTGGATTAACCGCTGTTTGAAGCGCTGGGCAGCATGACTCTGTTCGCGATGTTTTGACCACACCAGCCACATCTCCGAAACGGCATCCTCCTCGGCGATAGCAACCCAGCGCATCTCGCGTAGCTGTACCCGCTTAAAGGAGGCCGGGAGTATCGACACACCCAGCCCGGCGGCGACCAGGCCGATAATGGTCATCGCCTCTCCCACTTCCTGGGTAATGACCGGCGCCAGATCGTAGCGGCGCATCAGCCCCAGAATATCGTCATACAGCCCCGTCCCGACCTGCGGGTCAAAAAAGACAAACGGCTCTTTTGCCAGCTCCGCCAGCGAAACCGCCGGACGCGACGCCAGCGGGTGATCGTTCGGGATCATGGCCATCAGCGGTTCGCGCAGGATAACCTCCCATGCCAGCGTGTCCGGCAGCTGGGTATTACGCATCAGCCCCAGATCGAGCGCACCTTCGTTAAGCGGCGCAATCTGCTCGCGGGTATTAATTTCGCGCGTCTGAATATGCACGTCCGGAAAATGACGGCGGAATGACGAAAGCGTCTGCGAGACGGCGCTGATAAACGGCGCGGACGAGGTAAACCCGATGCGCAGTTCTCCGGCCTCCCCGAGATACAGCCGTTCCGCCCGGGCAGCGGCGTCGTCGACCATGCTCAGAATTTGTCGGCTGTCGATCAGAAACTGCTTACCCGCTGCCGTCAGGCTCACGCTGCGGTTGGTGCGGGCCAGAAGACGCGCCCCGACCTGCTGTTCGAGGATTTGAATCTGCTGGCTTAAAGGCGGCTGAGAAATGTTCAGCCGTGCCGCCGCGCGGCCAAAATGCAGTTCCTCAGCGACGGCGACAAAGTAGCGAAGATGACGCAGCTCGATATTCATATTTTTAAAGTATCATTTGAGATTATTAATATATTAGACAGAATATTTACATTTTCCTACCCTGAAGGCGTGGTCATACCCGTCACCAGAAATCACGGGGATGTTTAAGCAAGGAAACTGTGTGAGTCGTACATCTACCATTGATATCGAGCCGGCCAGAGATATTAATGATTTGCCTGTAGCATCGCAGCCGGTTCAGTTCATCAAACGTGGTACCCCCCAGTTTATGCGCGTCACGCTGGCGCTCTTTTCCGCCGGTCTGGCAACGTTTGCCCTGCTCTACTGCGTTCAGCCGATCCTGCCCGTTCTCTCCCACGAGTTTGGCGTATCGCCTGCCAGCAGCAGCGTTTCGCTTTCCATTTCAACCGGGATGCTGGCAATTGGCCTGCTTTTTACCGGCCCGCTCTCCGACGCCATTGGCCGTAAACAGGTGATGGTAACCGCCCTGATGCTGGCCTCGGTCTGTACGTTACTCTCGACCATGATGACCAGCTGGCACGGCATTTTGATGATGCGCGCGCTGATCGGGCTCTCGCTCAGCGGCGTGGCGGCAGTCGGGATGACCTATCTCAGCGAGGAGATCCACCCGAGCTTCGTTGCCTTTTCGATGGGGCTGTACATCAGCGGGAACTCGATTGGCGGCATGAGCGGGCGTCTGCTGAGCGGGGTATTCACGGACTTCTTTAGCTGGCGCATTGCGCTGGCGGTGATCGGGTGTTTTGCGCTGGCATCGGCCCTGATGTTCTGGAAAATCCTGCCAGAATCGCGCCATTTTCGCCCGACGTCTCTGCGTCCGAAAACGCTGTTTATCAACTTCCGCCTTCACTGGCGTGACAAAGGTTTACCGCGACTGTTTCTGATGGGATTCCTGCTGATGGGTTCCTTCGTGACGCTGTTTAACTATATTGGCTACCGCCTGATGCTCTCGCCGTGGCATCTGAATCAGGCCGTTGTGGGTTTGCTTTCCGTGGCCTATCTCACCGGTACGTGGAGTTCGCCGAAAGCCGGGGCGATGACGGCACGCTTTGGCCGCGGGCCGGTGATGCTGGTGTTTACCGCGGTGATGCTGCTCGGCCTGCTGCTGACGCTCTTCTCCTCCCTGTGGCTTATCTTTGCCGGGATGCTGCTCTTCTCCGCAGGGTTCTTCGCCGCTCACTCCGTCGCCAGCAGCTGGATTGGCCCGCGCGCGCGTCGCGCCAAAGGCCAGGCATCGTCGCTGTATCTGTTTAGCTATTATCTGGGCTCAAGCATCGCCGGGACGCTGGGCGGCGTGTTCTGGCATAACTACGGCTGGAACGGCGTGGGCGGATTTATCGCGCTGATGCTCTGTGCCGCACTGCTGGTGGGCGCAAGCCTTCATAAACGCCTGAGATAATCATCCTGCGGGCTGATGCCCGATCCAGATAAACGGCACCAGCTTACTGGTGCCGTTTCACGTTCAGGAATCCCAGGCCTGCTCTATCTTACCGGCTTCAAACTGCGGAGGCGGTTTTCGGAAGCGGCGCGTGAGCCAGGTCAGGTAAAGGACACCCAGTGCCGCCCAGATGAGGCCAAGCGTCAGGGACGTCGCTTCGAGGTTGATCCACAGCACGCCGACCGTTGCGGCACCAATGAGTGGCAGCAGGAAATAGTGGAGCCGATCTTTCCACGTTTTGTTCAGCCCCTTACGCCGCCAGAAATGGTTGTACACCGAGAGGTTAACAAACGTAAACGCCACCAGCGCGCCAAAGTTGATCAGCGCCGTCGCGGTCACCAGATCAAAGTACAGGGCCGACAGCGCCACTATCCCTACCATAATCACGTTCAGGGCCGGAGTGCGCCACTTCGGATGCACGTAGCCAAACACCCGCTCCGGAAACACGTTGTCACGCCCCATCACATACAGTAAGCGAGAGACGCTGGCGTGCGAGGCCAGGCCTGAAGCGAGCGTATTCACAAACGTGGTACACAGAAACACCGACTGGAAGAGCTTGCCGCCCACGTACAGCGCAATTTCCGGCAGCGCGGCGTCCGGGTTCTTGAAGCGCGCGATCGTCGGGAAAAAGAGCTGCATGAAAAACGAGGCAACAATAAATATCAGCCCGCCATACAGTGCGGTCAGGAAAATGGCTTTGGGGATCACCCGCGCCGCGTTTGGCGTCTCTTCCGACAGCGTGGTGACCGCGTCAAAGCCGAGGAAAGAGAAGCAGACGATAGTCGCGCCGGTAATGATAGGAAGCAGGTGCGCGTTCTCGCTGATAAACGGCTGGAGCGACCAGACGGTGCCGACCCCCTCACCCTTGTGCAGGCCATGCACTACGAGTATGACAAACACCACCATGATGGCGACCTGCACCAGCACAAACAGGGTGTTAAAGTTGGCGACCAGGTTAACGCTTTTCAGGTTCGCCAGCGTCAGGATCGTCACAAACCCCACCACCCAGACCCAGGGCGGGACTTCAGGGAACAACGCGGAAAGGTAGATCTTCGCCAGCAGCACGTTGATCATCGGCAGGAAGAGATAGTCCAGCAGCGATGACCAGCCGACCATAAAGCCTAAGTGGGGGCCGATCGATTTCTGCGTGTAGGTATACGCAGAGCCCGCTTCCGGGAACTGTCGTACCAGTTTGCCGTAGCTGATGGCGGTAAACATGACGCCCGCCAGCGCCAGCAGATACGAGGCGGGCACGTGGCCATTGCTGATACCGGACACAATGCCGAAGGTATCAAACACGGTCATGGGAGTGAGGTAAGCCAGCCCCATCATGACCACCTGCCAGAGCTTGAGGGAACTGCGCAGCCGGGTTCTTCCGGCCATGCGCGGCGAATCAAGAGACGTGTTAGTCGCCATAAACCATCCCCCCCATGCTTACCGTGGTTTGCAATCGCGCTGACCGTAACGCAAACCTGCTTAGCAAAGGGGGAAGTTGTAAAGAACATACGCGATCGTACCAGCGCAGCGTCTCTCGCTCGCACTCACAGCAGGCGCCTGACTGGCCCCCTTCGCCCTGCGGATAGTTGAACATCTGCATCATTTCCTACCTCGTCACACAGTGTCGTTAAGAAAGTCCCTGTGCCGCCTGCGCTCCATAACGCGACTCCCGGGAGATAGCTGGCGTGCCAGCGAACGTTTCGGCCAGGCTCCGCGCAGGCCGTTTGGTGATACGTATGCGATGAAACAAAGCGGCCCCTTACCGGGGCACGTCATCAGGCGTTTTTCAGCATCCACTCAATTTCTGTTTCGGTAATCAGGCGTTCAAACTGCAGTAATTCATCATTTTTGCAGGCGTGATAGACGTGGCAGAAACGTTCGCCCAGCCGCTCGCGAAGATGATCGTTTTGCATGAATTCCCACAGCGCATCGCTCTGACGAATCGGGAACGGCAGTCCGTCCTGCTCCAGGCCATTGCCTTCCACTTCTTCCTGCAGGGGTAAATCGTTATCCAGCCCGTGTAGAATGCCGGCAAAAATCGCCGCCATCACCAGATACGGATTCGCGTCTGCTCCCGCCACCCGGTACTCGACCCGATGGTTATGGCGATCGCCGCAGGGGATACGCAGGGCAACGGTGCGATTATTGTGTCCCCATGACGCCTGCGTCGGCACGTACATTCCCGGCTGGAAGCGGCGGTAGGAGTTGACGTTCGGCGCCAGCAGCGCCATGGACGCAGGCATCAGATCGATCATCCCGGCCAGCGCGCGTTTCAGCAGCGCGGAATCCTCGCCGCTGGCGTCTGCGAGCACGTTTTCGCCTCGGTTGTTTTGCATGCTGATGTGAATATGCATCCCGCTGCCTGCATGCTCTTCATACGGCTTTGCCATAAACGTGGCGTGCATCTTATGTTTTTCCGCCATCTGCCTGACGAGACGTTTTAGCGCCAGCGCATCATCGCAGGCGTCGAGCACGTTTTCCGTATGATGCAGGTTAATTTCAAACTGGCCCGGGGAGGCCTCAGCCACGGCCCCGTCGGCGGGGATCAGCTGCAGCTGCGCCAGTTCGTCAATGTCGTTCAGCACGTCAGCAAAGTGGTTCAGGTTATCAACCGAGTAGACCTGACTCTGCGTGTTACGTACGTCGGTGCCCGGCGCGCAGGGTGGCTGCAGATAGCCGTCGGCATCGCGCTTACGGTCAAGTAAATAGAACTCCAGCTCTACCGCTACCACGGGGAACAGACCGCGCTGGCGCAGCTGCTGCCAGAGTCGGTTGAGTACGTTCCGCGGCTCAACGTCAAAGGGAGCGCCATCTTCATCAACCATGGTGAGCTGCACCTGACCAATGTATTCCGGGTCAGCGGCGGACGGTGTCAGGGTGCCCGGTACCGGCACGCAGATACAGTCCGGCTCGCCGAGCTCCTGCCCCAGGCCCGCCTCTTCCACGACGTTACCCAGAATGTCCATGGCGAAAACCGATGCCGGGAAATAGCAGCCTTTTTCAAGCTTGCTCAGTCCGGCAACCGGGATGCGCTTGCCGCGAAAACAGCCGTTCAGGTCGGTCAGAAGGACATCAATAAACTGGGTGTCAGGATACTTTTCTAAATAGCGCTTCACTTCCTGCGTAAAGGCGCTGCCCCGCCTCTCATCCGTGTGCTGCACAAAGTTCTCAACTTCTACGATATTGGTTTCCATGATTTACCACCGTTTTTGGGATTTGCGTTCGCTGCTCTGGACTGTCAAATATAATGTCCACCCTATCGAATCTGTATGCAAACAAATTGTTTGTCAAATGTTAAATTAAGTTTGCAAAAGGCAGATCCCGTTGCTAGATTGAGAAAATATTGAACGAAAAGGCCGTTTCACAGGCGAGAATGGCCTAAATTTAGTCCACTTTGTGAGGGCGATCATGGAAAATATAATGAACAAGCCAGTTATTGGCGTAGTGATGTGCAGAAACAGGCTTAAGGGTCATGAGACCCAGACCCTGCAAGAAAAGTACCTGAATGCCATTATTAACGCGGGGGGCTTACCGATTGCCTTACCCCATGCGCTGGCAGAGCCAGAGCTACTTACCGCTCTGCTGCCAACCCTGGACGGGATTTACCTGCCGGGCAGCCCAAGTAACGTGCAGCCGCACCTTTATGGTGAAAACGGCGATGAGCCTGACGCCGATCCCGGGCGAGATCTTCTGAGTATGGCGCTGATTGCCGCCGCGCTCGAAAGGCGCATCCCCATTTTCGCCATCTGCCGGGGGCTGCAGGAACTGGTTGTTGCGACGGGAGGGACGCTGTATCGCCGCCTGTTCGAGCAGAACGACCTGCTTGAACACCGGGAAGATCCTGAACTGCCGGTTGAGCTACAATACGCCCCTTCTCATGAGGTTCAGGTTCAGGAGGGAGGACTGCTGTCTCAATTAATACCAGGCTGTAACACATTTTGGGTAAACTCGTTACACGGGCAAGGTGCACGAACGTTAGGACCACGGCTTCGCGTGGAGGCCCGTTCGACGGACGGGCTGGTCGAAGCGGTCAGCGTTCATGACCACCCTTTTGCCCTCGGCGTGCAATGGCACCCCGAATGGAACAGCAGCGAGTACGCCCTCTCACGTATGTTGTTTGATGGTTTTATCACCGCCTGTCAAAGCCACATTGCCGAGAAGCAACGGCTTTGACCACTACCGTAAAGGAAATGCAACTATGAGCGATGACGGACTGGCGCCAGGGAAACGTCTGTCTGAGATCCGCCAGCAATTGGGTCTCTCGCAGCGGCGTGCCGCCGAACTGTCTGGGTTAACACACAGTGCCATCAGCACCATTGAGCAGGACAAAGTGAGTCCTGCCATCAGTACGCTGCAAAAGCTGCTGAAAGTCTATGGGCTGTCGCTCTCGGAATTCTTTTCGGAACCGGAAAAACCTGATGAACCGCAGGTGGTTATTAATCAGGAAGACCTTATCGAAATAGGCAGTCAGGGGGTTTCGATGAAGCTGGTTCATAACGGAAATCCGAACCGTACGCTGGCGATGATTTTTGAAACTTACCAGCCTGGAACCACGACCGGAGAGAGGATCAAACATCAGGGTGAGGAGATCGGTACGATACTGGAAGGTGAAATAGTGCTGACCATTAATGGCCAGCCTTATCACCTGGTTGCAGGGCAGAGCTATGCCATCAATACCGGCATACCGCACAGCTTCAGCAATACCTCGGCAGGCATCTGCCGCATTATCAGTGCCCACACCCCCACCACGTTCTAATTACCACTCAGTCCCGGCGTAAGCGCGCTTACGCCGGGACAAATAAAAACGATCAATGTCGGCATTCAACGGGTTAATTACCGGGATGCCCCACGGCTTCGTATTGCCTGAAACGGCCATGCCTTTATTTATCTGATTGCGAAAGAAAGGAGTGAATATGCATTTTCAGCACCTGACTTACTGGCAGGATAAAGCAAAAAACAGCGCCATTGAGACCCGGTTATTTATTAACGGTGCCTATTGTGACGCCGCCGATAATGCCACATTTGAAACCGTCAATCCCGCTACCCAACAGACGCTGGCGAACGTGGCCCGGGGCAAGCAGGCGGACGTGAACCACGCGGTTCAGGCCGCACGTGAGGTATTTGAGCGCGGCGACTGGTCACAGGCGTCTCCGGCGCAGCGCAAGGCCGTGCTGAATAAGCTCGCCGATTTGATGGAGCGCCACGGCGAAGAGCTGGCCTTACTGGAAACGCTGGACACCGGTAAACCCATCCGCCACAGCCTGCGCGACGATATTCCCGGCGCGGCTCGCGCCATTCGCTGGTACGCCGAAGCGGCGGATAAAGTCTACGGCGAAGTGGCGCCTACGGGTCCGGGCGAGCTGGCGATGATCGTGCGCGAGCCGATCGGGGTTGTCGCGGCCATCGTCCCCTGGAACTTCCCGCTGCTGCTGGCCTGCTGGAAGCTGGGCCCGGCGCTGATCGCGGGCAATAGCGTGGTATTAAAACCGTCGGAGAAATCACCGCTCACCGCCCTGCGCCTGGCCGGGCTGGCGAAAGAGGCGGGCCTGCCGGACGGCGTGCTGAATGTGATAAGCGGTTACGGCCACGAAGCGGGCCAGGCGCTGGCACTGCATCCGGAGGTCGAAGTGCTGACGTTTACCGGCTCTACCCGTACCGGCAAGCAGCTGTTGAAGGACGCGGGAGAAAGCAACATGAAGCGCGTCTGGCTGGAGGCAGGCGGCAAGAGCGCCAACATTATCTTTGCCGACTGTCCGGACATGGACAAGGCCGTGAGCGCGACCGCCGCCGGGATTTTTTACAACCAGGGGCAAGTCTGTATCGCCGGTACCCGCCTGCTGCTCGAAGACAGCATCGCCGATGATTTTCTGGCAAGGCTGAAAGCGCAGGCCCGTCACTGGCAGCCTGGCGATCCGCTCGACCCCGACAGCACGATGGGCATGCTCATCGACGCTGCGCACGCCGATACCGTCCACACGTTTATTCGCGAGGGAGCCCGGAAAGGTACGCTGCTGCTGGACGGGCGGGAACAATCATGGCCTTCCGCAGTCGGTCCCACCATTTTTGTCGACATCGACCCTGCCTCCCCGCTGTGCCGGGAAGAGATTTTCGGGCCGGTGCTGGTCATCACCCGTTTTAAAACCGAAGAGGAAGCCTTAACGCTGGCCAACGACAGTGAATACGGGCTTGGCGCGGCGGTATGGACCCGCGATCTCTCCCGCGCGCACCGCATGAGCCGCCGCCTGAAAGCCGGCTCGGTCTTCGTCAATAACTATAACGACGGTGACATGACCGTCCCCTTTGGCGGCTATAAGCAGAGCGGCAACGGTCGCGATAAGTCCCTGCACGCGCTGGAAAAATTTACCGAACTGAAAACCATCTGGATTGCCCTGGAGCCTCAATCATGACCGAACATACCACCAGCTACTACGCGGCCAGCGCGAATGCTTATGAACCTTTCCCGACGCTTAACGAGTCGATCAGCTGTGACGTGTGCGTGGTGGGCGGCGGCTATACCGGCCTCTCCTCCGCGCTACATCTCTCCGAAATGGGCTACGACGTGGTGCTCCTTGAAGGGGCGCGCATCGGCTTCGGCGCCAGCGGACGCAACGGCGGCCAGCTGGTTAACTCCTACAGCCGCGATATCGACGTGATCGAGAAAAACTACGGGCCCGATGCCGCCAAAGTGCTCGGGAGCATGATGTTTGAAGGCGGGGAAATTATTCGGGAGCGTATCCAGCGCTATCAGATCCAGTGCGACTATCGTCCCGGCGGGCTGTTTGTGGCACTAAATCATAAGCAGCTGGAGACGCTGGAGGAGCAAAAGTCCAACTGGGAACGCTACGGCAACACGCAGCTGGAGTTGCTGGACGCCAGCGCCATCCGCCGGGAAGTCGACAGCGACCGCTATACCGGTGCGCTGCTGGACCGCAGCGGGGGGCACATTCATCCGCTGAACCTGGCGATCGGCGAAGCGGACGCCATTCGCCTGAACGGTGGGCGTGTATATGAACAGTCTCCGGTGACCGCCATTCAGCACACCAGCCCGGCAGTAGTAAGCACGCAGCATGGCCAGGTCACGGCCCGCTACGTGATCGTCGCCGGGAATGCCTATCTGGGCGATAAGATAGAACCGGAGCTGGCAAAACGCAGCATGCCCTGCGGCACCCAGGTGGTGACCACCGCCCCGCTGTCGGAAGAGGTCGCCCGCACGCTGATCCCCAATAACTACTGCGTGGAAGATTGCAATTATCTGCTGGATTACTACCGCCTCACCGCCGACAACCGCCTGCTGTACGGCGGTGGCGTCGTCTATGGCGCGCGCGATCCGGACGATGTCGAGCGCCTGGTGATGCCAAAGCTGCTGAAAACCTTCCCTCAACTGGCAGGCGTCAAAATCGACTACCGCTGGACGGGCAACTTCCTGCTGACCCTGTCCCGTATGCCGCAGTTTGGCCGTCTGGATAAAAACATCTATTACATGCAGGGCTACAGCGGCCACGGCGTGACCTGCACCCATCTGGCCGGACGGCTGATCTCGGAACTGTTGCGCGGTGACGCTGAGCGCTTTGATGCGTTTGCCAATCTCCCGCACTACCCCTTCCCGGGCGGTCGCAGCCTGCGGATTCCATTCACGGCGATGGGCGCGGCGTACTACAGCCTGCGCGATCGTCTTGGCGTATGATCGTTTCGACAAAAGGGTATCTGACATGAGTAACCAGGAATTTCATCAGCGCAGACTTTCTGCCACCCCGCGCGGCGTAGGCGTAATGTGTAATTTCTTTGCCCGCACGGCGGAGAATGCCACCCTCACCGACATGGAAGGCAACGACTATATTGATTTCGCCGCCGGGATCGCGGTGCTGAATACCGGCCATCGTCATCCTGAACTGGTGGCCGCAGTGGAAAAACAGCTTCACCAGTTCACCCACACGGCCTACCAGATTGTGCCGTATGAAAGCTATGTTTCATTAGCTGAGAAACTTAACGAGCTGGCCCCGGTGCAGAGCCCGGCCAAAACGGCGTTCTTCACCACGGGCGCGGAAGCGGTGGAAAACGCCATTAAAATCGCCCGGGCCCACACCGGCAGACCGGGCGTGATTGCCTTCGGCGGAGGCTTCCACGGCCGAACCTATATGACCATGGCCTTAACCGGCAAGGTCGCGCCTTATAAGCTGGGATTTGGCCCCTTCCCGGGGTCGGTTTATCACGTGCCGTATCCCTCCGAGCTGCACGGCATCACGACGCAGGATGCCATCACGGCGATAGAACGCCTGTTCAAAGCGGATATTGAGGCGAAACAGGTGGCGGCGATTATTTTTGAACCCATTCAGGGTGAAGGCGGATTCAACGTCGCCCCGCCAGAGCTGGTGGCCGCCATCCGCCGAATCTGTGATGAGCACGGGATCGTGATGATTGCCGACGAAGTGCAGAGCGGCTTCGCCCGTACGGGTAAACTGTTTGCCATGGAACACTACGTGGACAAGCCCGACCTGATGACGATGGCGAAAAGCCTGGCAGGCGGAATGCCGCTGTCTGGCGTGGTGGGTCGCGCCGAAATCATGGACGCGCCGGCGCCCGGCGGTCTGGGGGGGACCTATGCAGGCAACCCGCTTGCGGTGGCCGCCGCGCACGCGGTGCTGAATATTATCGACAACGAGTCACTGTGCGCCCGCGCCTGCCATCTGGGGGATCGACTGAAAGCCACGCTGGAGGAGATTCAGGGCACCTTCCCTGCGCTCGTGGCGATAAGGGGAAGAGGATCGATGATTGCGGCGGAGTTTTTTGATCCCGAGAGCCGTGAGCCTTCGGCCGCCATCGCGCAGGCGATCCAGCAAAAGGCGCTCGCCCAGGGCCTGCTGTTATTGATCTGCGGCCAGTACGGCAACGTGATCCGCTTCCTTTATCCGCTGACCATTCCGGATGCCCAGTTCAACCAGGCGCTGGCTATCCTGCAGCAGGTCATGCGTGATAAGTCCTGAGTGCCCACCGAAAACCGTCACCCGGAATGCCGGGGACGGTTTCAACGGAGGAGATCGGCACAGATTTCCTCCGTGTGGGAAATGTTGGGGAATTTGGTCTGTTTCATTGTATGCTCCCTGAAACACTTCCCCGGCAAGAGGAAATAAGAATTGCAAAAAACATCAGCCTATCAGTCACTTGTGAAAACCTTCCAGCGCCTCTCCCGCTTCTCGCACCTTACCTCGATCGCCAGCTGGGACATGTTCACCATGATGCCGCCCGGCGGCAGCGCCGCGCGCGGTGAAGCGCTGGCAGAGATGAGCGTCCTGCAACATCAGATCCTGACCGATAAAAAAGTCGGCGACCTGTTAGCAGCGGCGGCAGGTGAAGATCTGAATGACGTCGAACAGGCCAACCTGCGCGAAATGACGCGACAGTATCAGCAGGCTACCCTGCTGCCGGAATCGCTGGTGGAAGCCAAATCTCTCGCGGGCAGCAGGTGCGAGCACGCCTGGCGTACGCAGCGTCCCGCGAACGACTGGCAGGGCTTTTCCGCCAACCTGAAAGAAGTGGTGAAACTCAGCCGTGAAGAAGCCCGCCTGCGCGCAGAAGCCAAAGGCTGTACGCCGTACGACGCGCTGCTGGATATTTTTGAACCGGACATGACCAGCGCGCGCCTGGACGTGCTGTTTGGTGATATGAAAACCTGGCTGCCGGACCTGCTGGCAAGCGCGGTGGAGAAACAGGCTCAGCGATCGTTCGTCCCGCCGCAGGGCCCCTTCCCGACAGCAACCCAGCGCGAACTGGGTCTGGAAGCCATGAAGATGCTCGGCTTCGATTTTAACGGCGGTCGCCTCGACGTAAGTGCGCACCCGTTCTGCGGCGGCGTACCGGAAGACGTGCGCATTACCACGCGCTATGATGAGGACGAGCTGCTCAGCGCGCTGTTTGGCGTGATCCACGAAACCGGACACGCGCGCTACGAACAAAACCTGCCGCGCGCGTGGGCAGGCCAGCCTATTGCCCTGGCCCGCTCAACCGCGATCCACGAATCCCAGAGCCTGTTCTTTGAGATGCAGCTGGGACGCAGCGAAGCCTTCCTCAAGCACCTCCTCCCTGCCGTTCACGCCCGCTTTGGCAGTCAGGCGGCGTTTAGCGAAGAGAACTTTATCGCCTGGAACCAGCGCGTGAAGCCTGGCTATATCCGCGTCGATGCCGACGAAGTGAGCTACCCGGCACACGTGGTGCTGCGCTATGAGATTGAGCGCGCGCTGATCAACGGCGAGATCGAGGTGGACGATATCCCCGCCCTGTGGGATGAGAAAATGCAGGCCTGGCTCGGGTTGTCTACCAAAGACAACTACCGCAATGGCTGCATGCAGGATATCCACTGGACCGACGGCGGGTTTGGTTACTTCCCGTCGTACACGCTGGGCGCGATGTATGCCGCGCAGCTGTTCCATGCTGCAAAGACCGCGCTTCCGGGACTGGCGTCCTCCATCGCTGAAGGGGATTTTTCCGCCCTCTTTGAGTGGCTGCGTCAGAACATCTGGCAGCACGGTAGCCGCTTTAGCACGTCGCAGTTAATCACCCAGGCGACGGGGGAAGATCTGAATATCCGCTACTTCCGCGAACACCTGACCTCACGCTACCTGTAATGATAAGGCCGGGGTTCTTCCCCGGCCTTGTACATATGGTTACACGCCGATACCAATCACTCACGGAAACCCCGAATTTACAGGGATATAGTTATTTCAACGGCCCCGCAGTGGGGTTAAATGAAAAACCAAATTCGAGGGTATGAACATGAAAAAAGTATTAGCTCTGGTTGTTGCCGCTGCTATGGGTCTGTCTTCTGCTGCGTTTGCTGCTGAAACCACTGCTGCACCAGCTGCTGCGGCGCCTGCTGCAACGACCACCGCGGCGCCAGCAAAAACCGTACATCACAAGAAACACCACAAAGCCGCTAAACCAGCTGCAGAGCAAAAAGCGCAGGCAGCTAAAAAGCACCACAAAAAAGCCGCTAAACCAGCCGTAGAGCAGAAAGCTCAGGCTGCGAAAAAGCACCACAAGAAAGCCGCTAAACCAGCCGTAGAGCAGAAAGCCCAGGCTGCGAAAAAGCATCACAAAAAAGCAGTAAAACACGAAGCTGCTAAACCAGCTGCACAGCCAGCTGCGTAAGCGTACAAGCTTAACCGTGCCCTGCGGGGCACGTTGGTAAACCGGCGCTGAACCGGAAAAGGTTCTGCGCCGTTTTTTTTATCCGGAGGGCGTATGCTGCGACGCTATCGGTTTGAGCTGATTCTTATCCTGCTTATTTTATGCGCGCTCATCGCAAGCCGCTTTTATCTTTCCTGACTGTAGCACGCTGATTTTACTCCCACTTTAGCGCCGTCCCGTCTATAGTATTTTCATAGGGTTCACTTTTAATAATCATAATTACCCCCACCAGAGTGTGATATGCGTAAATCTGTTGTGTTGTTGCTGGGAACGTTTGGCCTTTTTTCTGGATTTTCACAGGCGGATGATGGCGGTGATAACGCCATTAGCGCGAAAGAGCTAAAGACGCTTTTTTTCGGTCATGACGATCGTACTCGCGTCACCGATCCTACCCAGGCTCCCTGGGACGCTATAGGCCAACTGGAAACCGCCAGCGGCAACCTGTGTACCGCGACGTTAATCACCCCGCAATTAGCGCTGACGGCGGGCCACTGCCTGTTGACGCCACCCAACGGTAAGCCAGACAAAGCGGTTGTCTTACGATTTGTGTCGCAAAAAGGGATCTGGCGCTATGAAATCCACGGCATTGAAGGCCGGGTTGATGCTTCTCTTGGGAAGCGTCTTAAACCGGATGGAGACGGCTGGATTGTGCCGCCCGCGGCAGCCTCGTGGGATTTTGGCCTGATTATTTTGCGCTACCCGCCTTCGGGCATTACGCCGCTGCCGTTATTTGACGGCGATAAAGCGGCGCTCACCGCCGCGCTGAAAGCCGCCGACCGCAAGGTAACGCAGTCAGGCTACCCGGTCGATCATCTGGATGCGCTTTACACCCACACGGACTGTATCGTGACGGGCTGGGCGCAGACCAGCGTGCTTTCCCATCAGTGCGATACGTTGCCGGGCGACAGCGGTTCACCGCTGATGCTGAAAACCGATAACGGCTGGCAGTTGATTGGGGTTCAAAGCTCCGCCCCGGCGGCGAAAGACCGCTGGCGAGCCGATAACCGGGCCTTATCCATCACCGGTTTTCGCGATAAGCTGGAAGCGCTGGCTAAAGAGTAAGCCAGCGCGGCTGTCTGTGAATCAGGGTTACCGATTGATCAGGCGAGTTTTATCATGATCATGCCCGCCAGCAGCAAGATCAGCCCTATCCAGCCTTTATTATTTAAACGCTGCCCGAAAAGCACCCACCCCGCGGCCAGGGTGGCGGCGATACCAAAACCGCCCCACAGCGCATAGGCCACGGACAGATCGATACCTTTGACCGCCTGTGACAGGGCGCTGAACGCCCCCAGCACTGCGGCAATCGACATCAGGCCATAAACCTTACGGCGAAAACCGTCAGAGAATTTCAGCAGAACGTTCGCCAGAATTTCCAGCACGATGGCGAAGCCCAGCCAGGCCGCATGAACCCATTCAAACTGTTGCATGGTTCTGCTCCTTCTGCTGTTTTGTCGGTTTACGGGTACCTGATTTAATCAGCACGATACCCGCGACCAGCGTCGTTAACCCGGCGACCTTCATTGTTGTTAATGTTTCGTCGAATATCAGAACGCTGAACAGGGTAATCAATAAAATACCGATCCCTTCCCACAGCGCATAGGCCACACCCAGCGCAATTTTCTTCACCGCAAATGAGAGGAAAATATAGGAAAGGGATATCATCACCAGCATTAAAATAAAACCGGTATTGCCCTCGCTGACGCTTGCCCATTTCATTGACAGCGTGCCGGTAATTTCAGCGAGGATAGCCAGGGCTAATAAGATCCAGTAAAACATGTTTTTCTCCTGCTTGAGAATATAATCCATCGTGGCCCGCCGCATGCAGCAAACCAAAAAAATATGAAATTAAATCAGACAGCTAAGCGCGTAGCGCCAGCTCAGGCAGAAGAGGTGACTATAGTGCGGTGCGCCAGTGTTGCTCACCAGCAATCAGGCAGAAGGAGGTAGAAAATAGAGCAGCGTTGTTTGAAGAATAGGTCCTGAACAAATTGTCCATAAAATTACAATTATCCGCGTTGTTGCTTCTCGTCTTTGCGGATGAAAATTGTCCTCGGTAGTTGAACACGCCAAATTTGTACCATAACTGAAGATTTTACTCAAAGTCTTTTCAATTCTTTACCCATCCCGTTTGATTTTGGTTAGTTTATTGCAGGACGTTTACCCTCTATTATAAATAAAAAGCGTTTTTTGGAGTCACCATGGCTAAACCCATTATTACCCTCAACGGGTTAAAAATTGTCATCATGCTGGGCATGCTGGTGATCATACTCACGGGCGTTCGTTTTGCCGCCGACATCATTGTGCCCTTTATTCTGGCCCTGTTTGTTGCGGTGATCCTTAACCCACTGGTCCAGCGCATGACGCGGCTGCGCATCCCGCGCGTGCTGGCAATTACTCTGCTAATTAGCGTCATTATTTTCGCCATGGTGTTACTGGTTGCGTATCTGGGTACCTCGCTGAACGAACTGGCGCGAACGCTGCCGAAATACCGTTCCTCGCTGGCGATACCGCTGCTGCAGCTTGAGCCCTGGCTTCAGCGCGCGGGAATAGAAGTTTCGGTTGAGGAGCTTCTTAAATATATCGACCCTAATGCGGCCATGACCATCGTCACAGGCCTGCTGACGCAGCTTTCCAATGCCATGACCTCCATTTTCCTGCTGTTTTTAACGGTGGTGTTCATGCTGCTGGAGGTGCCACAGCTGCCCGCAAAGTTACAGCAAATCATGGTTCGTCCGGTTGAAGGAATGGGAGCTATTCAGCGCGCGCTGGACAGCGTTTCACGCTATCTGGTACTGAAAACCGTCATCAGCCTGGTCACCGGGGTGGTGGTCTGGGGAATGCTGGTGGCGCTGGACGTCCGCTTTGCGTTCGTCTGGGGGTTACTGGCATTTGCGCTCAATTACATTCCTAACATCGGCTCCGTGCTGGCGGCAATCCCCCCTATTCTTCAGGTGCTGGTGTTCAGTGGATTTTATGATGCGCTGATTCTGCTGGCCGGCTATCTGGCGATTAACCTGGTATTCGGGAATATTCTTGAACCACGAATGATGGGGCGTGGGCTGGGGCTTTCGACGCTGGTCGTCTTTTTGTCCCTGATTTTCTGGGGCTGGCTGCTCGGTCCCGTAGGCATGCTGCTCTCCGTTCCGCTGACCATCATCGTGAAGATTGGTCTGGAACAGACGGCGGGCGGGCAAAGCATCGCCGTGCTGCTGAACGATATGAGCCATCAATAGCCGTCATTCCGCCATCGACATGAGGGGCTTGCTTGCCCTTCCTCCTTCACGGTAAGCCCTGAGCGCCCTCTGCCAGTCCGTCAGAGGGTACACCGTTCCGGGGCTGTACTCACTGGCGCGCATCCGGGGCCAGATTTGATCGAACTCCGCGCGCCACGCCTCTGCGCTGAGCCCATCCAGATAGTTACGAATATGGAACCACGCCACGCGCGGCAGGGGCCGCTGCTGGCGGAAGGTCTGCCCGGAGAGCAGCCCGTAGCAGACAAATATGCCCTGCTCCGGCAGCACGCTCAGGATCGCTTCCGCCAGCGCCCCGCCGGTTGCATCGTAAACGACGTCGGCACGCGCGGCAACGGAGAGAATCCGCTGCATGTCATGCTGTGCGACAGGAACGATCCCCATCGCCGCCAGCCGTTCAGCGTGAGCGGGCGAACGATGAATACCGTACACCGCCTCTGCCCCCGCCAGACGCGCCCACTGCCCGAGCAGAATGGCGCAATCCGAACCGGCGGCCGTGAGCAGCACCCGCTTTCCCCGCGGTGGATAGTGGCTCAACATCATCTGCGCCGCCAGCGGGTTGATATAGGCCCGCGCGGCCAGGCGTGAATCGACATCGTCCGGCACGGGTATCGCATACTCTGCCGGGCAATCCGCATAGCGCTGCCAGGTGCCCTGCCCGCGCAGCGGCAGAACGCGTTTACCCGGCAGATGCGCAAAAGACGCGGGCGCCTGAATGACAACGCCGACGCCTTCATAGCCCGCGACGGCGGGCAGCGGGGTTCTGTGGCGGTAAGCGCCGGTAATGGGAATGAGATCGGACGCGTTCACCGGCGCATACAGCATTTGCACACGGAGGTGTCCCGGCGCAAGCGCGCCCGGCGGCGCGGTTTCAGGTTGCAGAACAGATTCTGGCTCGCCAAAACGGCGATACCAGAGGGCCAGATTTTCCATTACGATCTCACGGCTGACGGCGGAATACTTAATCGCGCCAGCCCATTGCCGGTGCGACATGTTTGAGAATGGACTCAATCACGTGCGCATTGTAATCCACACCGAGCTGGTTCGGTACGGTCAGTAATAACGTATCAGCCTCGGCAATCGCCTCGTCCTTCTTCAGCTGTTCAATCAGCCTGTCAGGCTCCGCGGCATAGCTGCGCCCGAAGATCGCGCGCGTTTTTTCATCAAGATACCCCACGCTATCGCTGTCGTTGCGGCTGGCGCCGAAGTACATCCGGTCGCGGTCGTCCATCAGGGCAAAAATACTGCGGCTGACCGAGACGCGTGGCTGCCGCGTATGCCCTGCCTCTTTCCACGCCTGACGGTACGCGCGGATCTGTTTTGCCTGCTGAATATGGAACGGCTCACCGGTTTCATCGTCTTTCAGGGTTGAGCTTTGCAGGTTCATTCCGAGCTTAGCGGCCCATACCGCTGTCGCATTTGAACCGGCGCCCCACCAGATACGCTCCCGCAACCCTTCAGAATACGGTTCCAGGCGCAGCAGCCCAGGCGGATTGGGGAACATCGGCTGTGGATTCGGCTTTGCAAACCCTTCGCCGCGCAGCACCTCAAGCAGCACCTCGGTATGACGGCGCGCCATATCCGATTCGTTTTCCCCTTCCTGCGGGACATAGCCGAAATGACGCCAGCCATCAATGACCTGCTCCGGGGAGCCGCGGCTGATGCCAAGCTGCAAACGGCCGCCGGAGATCAGATCTGCCGCGCCCGCATCCTCGGCCATATACATCGGGTTTTCATAGCGCATATCAATCACGCCCGTACCGATTTCAATGGTTTTCGTTTTCGCGCCTATTGCCGCCAGCAGAGGGAACGGCGAGCTAAGCTGACGGGCGAAGTGGTGCACGCGGAAATAGGCGCCGTCCGCCCCCAGCTCTTCAGCGGCCACGGCCAGGTCGATGGACTGCAGCAGCGTGTCTGCCGCCGAGCGCGTGCCGGACTGCGGAGAAGGCGTCCAGTGACCAAACGATAAAAAACCGATCTTTTTCATAACCCTGTGTCCTGATAATGCGTTGCGTTCTGTCCACTTTACGCATTACCCGGTAAGAATAAATGCCGTTTATTTAACGGAAAGCATCAAATAAATTGACGGAATAGAGGGGTTCGTCATTCCGCTCCATAATGGATATAATATCCCCCACTTTTTTCATGGCAGGTAAAACCGGCAATGGCTCTGATCCCCAAAAACTACGCGCGACTGGAAAGCGGCTATCGCGAGAAAGCATTAAAAATCTATCCCTGGGTCTGCGGACGCTGCTCGCGGGAGTTCGTCTATTCTAACCTGCGTGAATTGACGGTTCACCATATCGATCATGACCATACTAACAACCCGGAAGATGGCAGCAACTGGGAGCTGTTGTGCCTGTTTTGCCACGATCACGAGCATTCGAAATACACCGAAGCGGATCAGTACGGCACCACCGTGGTCGCCGGTGAAGACGCGCAAAAAGACGTGGGTGTCGCCACGTTTAACCCGTTTGCCGATTTAAAAGCGATGATGGATAAGAAGAAATAATCTTCTCGTCCGCTCGTGCTCCGCGATTTTAAAATGTCCAGGTGATAGCGGCGGTTGCAGACCCCTCATTGCGCCGCATCACTATTGGGCTTTCATTCGCATGGTCGCCAAGCCAGGTATAGTCCGCGCTCAGGACCGTTCCCCAGTGAGCATCGAACTGATGGCTCCAGGTCAGGCTGGTGTCGACGCCATAAAATCCCCCCGGCGCTGAATAGCGGCGATAGCCGGTGCGGCGGCTCTGCTGCTCGCTGACCCCATACCAGGTATTCAGATAACGGCTGTCGCCAAACAGAGCCGCAGACTGAAGGGCGATCGTGTCCTCGCTGTTTTGTAGGGGAATCAACGTAACGGACGCCTGATAACTTACGCCCTGGCTGTCCGTTAACGGTAGCGTCGCCTTACCCTCAACGCTTAGCCAGGACGCAGCCTGCCAGCCGACGGCCAGGCCGGTATTCAGGGTGGCATCAATGTCCCCCATCCCTTTCAGATTGTTTGCGCCCTCACGCCAGCCAGAATTTTTCTCTGCCCTCCCGAGGTCGTAACCCAGCGTATGTTCCAGGTACCAACCGCTGTCGTTTTGCAGGTCATATCCCACTCCTTTTTGTGCATCAATACAGAAAGCACCCTTGCGCCCCTGCAGCACAGGAACCACCTGCCACACCTGCTTGTCTGAGCCTGAATAACGGGGGGCATAGTGACCGCCCAGCCCGACGGTTAAAGAGCCGGAAGCGGCGTCATCATCCGCCTGCACACCTGAGGCAACGGCCATCAGAAGCGGAACGGTCATATACAGGCCTTTTTTTATCGCTATCATACTGTTCTCCATGCAGACGCTGGCGTCTGCTGATTCAGGGTCTGCCACACAATGTTGGCGCAGTATGGTTTGGCTAAATCAATGAATCGTCGGGATAGTGTTAAGAAACGGTCAAGGTGAACGGATGTTGTCCAGAAGAGTGCTGATTATTGAAGATGACGCCGATGCGGCTGGCGTGCTTGAAGCCTATTTACGTCGTGAAAATTACGATGTCACTATTACCGGAGACGGTCTTTCCGGGCTGGATATGGCGCAGCGGTGGAAACCCGACCTCATCCTGCTGGACGTGATGCTGCCCGGGCTTAACGGCACCGAAGTGCTGGCCGGACTGCGTCGTAAAAGCGATGTACCGGTGATCATGGTCACCGCCATGGGCGACACCCCCGATCGCATTGGTGCCCTGCGGTACGGTGCCGATGATTATGTTGTGAAACCCTATCATCCGGGAGAAGTCGTGGCTCGCGTACAGGCGGTGCTGCGACGCAGCAGTAAAAAAGAGACAGACGACGAGATCCTTCGCTGGCAAACGCTGGAGGTGGATGTGGCCGCCATTGTGGCGAGCGTGGATAACGGCGGCGACGCGCCCGTGATGCTCGATCTTACGCCAACGGAATTCTCGCTTCTGGCAACGCTGCTGCGCTCTCCCGCTCGCCCCTTTTCCCGTCAGTACCTGCTGGAACACTGTCTGCCGGAAAGCGAGGCGCTGGAGCGCGTGGTGGACACCCATATTTATAACCTGCGTAAAAAACTCGAAGCGGCGGGTATTTCCGGCGTGTTGATTAACGTTCGCGGCGTGGGATACAGGTTCAGACAACCATGATAAAAAACCGGCACTCCTCTCTCTGGCGCTGGATTTGCGCGCGTATCCTGGCACTGGCCATCGGCAGCGTGATCGTCATTGCCACCTGCATGTGGCTACGTTATGCGGTACAGAACTACTGGATAATGGGCAGAATGCCAGCGGCGGTCCGGCAGGAATTTCTGACGCTCAGCCAGAACCCACAGGCCGATCCGGCCCGCTTCCACAGCATTGTGGATACCTGGTGGGGGCTGAGTTATTCCACGCCATCCATCGCCTCTGCGGACTGGGTTACGGTGGCCCTGCTGGTGCTGGTGATGATCCCGTTTATTGTGGTGATGGGGTTAAAACACGCCCGACCGCTGGCGCTGCAGTTCAGCCGTCTTCGCGATGCTGCCAAAGATGTCGCCGACGGGCAGTTTGGCCGTCAGGCTGAACTGGTCAAGGATGCGCCAGCGGAAATGGTCAGCTTTGCAAACGACTTTAACTCCATGACGGGGCAACTCGCCCGCTATGAAAA
This sequence comes from Enterobacter sp. IF2SW-B1, assembly GCF_001743375.1. Classification (NCBI taxonomy): domain Bacteria; kingdom Pseudomonadati; phylum Pseudomonadota; class Gammaproteobacteria; order Enterobacterales; family Enterobacteriaceae; genus Enterobacter; species Enterobacter sp. IF2SW-B1. Next base: position 152,935 of record NZ_MJAA01000001.1, read on the forward strand.
AGAGCTCCGCGCCTCGCACGTCGCGATGGCGCACGAGCTGCGCTCGCCCCTGACGGCCGCCATTGGTCGTCTGCAGGGCATGTTGGACGGTGTGTTTGATGCCAGCCCGGTGCAGCTGGGAATGGTGATGAAACAGCTTCAGCATCTTAATCGCCTGACCGATGAGCTTCACCTTCTCTCGTTAGCGGATGCGGGAAATCTGGTGCTGGAAGAGCAGGCCTTTTCTCTGGATGAGCTTATTCAGGAGCGGGCGGCCTGGATCATGCCGCAGGCCGAAGCGCATCAGTTTACGATTACGCTGCGTAACCCGCGTACGTGCCCGTTCAGAGGCGATGCGTTCCGCATGGGGCAGGTATTTACTATCCTTATGGAAAATGCACTACGCTACGGGCGCGAAGGCGGCCATCTTGAGGTGGCGCTGCACTACGCCAGCGGGCATTACGCCATTGAATTTCACGATGACGGACCGGGCGTATCCCCCCAGTTCTTACCGGACATGTTTAAGCGCTTTAGCCGTGAGGAGCAGTCCCGCGCGCGGCATTCCGGCGGCAGCGGCCTCGGTTTGTCTATCGCCCGGGCGATTTGTCAGGCACATGGGGGCACGATCGAGGCCTCATTACCGGAAACGGGCGGCCTTGCTGTGCGTATTTTGTTACCCTGGCAGCCGTCCGGTAATAAAAATATCCACTCTTGATAAACCCTTGACAGAACATCGAATCTTTCTCGACGTAGCGCGCATTTAATAACGCCCTCATCTTTATGGAGCGGCGTTATGTCAGACGAATTTGTTCTCTCCCTCCGCCACTGCCTGCACCATCTGTACGGCGTGGCGCGCACTCTTCCCTGGGTAAATTTTCTCCCTCTGGTCCTGCTCGCGCTGGTGATTTTTCCGCTCACCGGCTGCGGTGACAAACAGGAAAATAAGCCTGCCCCAGTGCGTACGGTGCGCTACGTCGTCGTACGTACAGCCCAAACCCTCCCCGCGCTGGAAAGGACCGGTGAGATCCATGCCCACGATGAAACGACGCTGAGCTTTCAAACCGGGGGGCGAATACTGACGCGCAGCGTTGATATTGGCGATCGGGTTAATGCCGGACAGCTGCTGGCCACACTTGAAAATACCACCGGACAAAATCAGCTCGACAGCGCAACGGCCGACTATGAAGGGGCCACAGCCTCAGCGCAGGTTGCCGCGCTTAACGTCAGCCGAATGCAAAAGCTCATGCCGACGGGCGCAATAGCCCGCACGCAACTCGACAGCGCCCGCGCGGACTGGCTTGTCGCCCGCGCGCGATTAAAAAGCAGCGAGGCCGCGTTGCGTAACGCCCGCGAAAGCCTTGGCTGGACGCGCCTTATCGCTCCACAAACCGGCACGATCACCGAGGTGAGCACCTCTGCGGGCCAGGTTGTCAGCGCGGGACAGACGGTGCTTACGCTGGCAACCGGCGAAGCCCGCGACGTAGCGTTTGATATCGCCACGCCCGATGCGATACCGCCGCTGGATAAGGCGGAATTGCGGATTTCCCTGCTCAGCGACCCGTCGATACAGGCATCTGCCGTGCTGCGGGATATCACCCCGCAGGCCGATCCTCAGACCCGCACCTGGCGCGTCAGAGCCACCCTGATAAACCCGCCAGCGGCGATAGCGCTGGGTGCCAGCGTCATCGTCACCCTGCCCTCGACTGGCCCGCGAGGTTACGTCATTCCCGCATCGGCGCTGAGCCGAACAGGAGATAGACCGGCGGTGGTTGTGATTAACCCGCATTCGCAGGCGCAGCTGCGTGCGGTGGTGCCTGCCTGCTATACGGCCTCGTCGGTGATTATCGCCTCCGGCCTTGAGCCAGGCGACCGGGTGATTACGGCTGGCGTGAGCAAACTCCGTTCCGGAGAGCCGGTGGTACCCGGGGAGGTTCAGCCATGAACACGAAACCGGAAGCGAAATTTAACCTGTCCGCATGGGCGCTTAACCATCAGCAGATGGTCAGTTTCTTCATGCTGCTGATCGTGGCGATGGGCGTGTTCTGCTATGAAAAACTGCCGCGTAATGAAGATCCGGTTTTTACCATTAAAACGGCGGTCGTCTCCGCGCAGTGGCCGGGCGCGTCCGTAACGGACACCACCCATCTGCTGACCGATACGCTTGAAAAAAAGCTGCAGGAAACGCCCTGGCTTGATTATCTCGAAAGTGAAACCCGTGCCGGGAGCGCGGTTATCCATGTGAATCTCCGTGACAATACCCCGCCGCAAATGGTGCAGGACATCTGGTATCAGATCCGCAAAAAAATGCAGGACATCGCGCCGTCTTTACCGGAAGGCGTTCAGGGCCCGGCCGTGAACGACGAATTTGACGATACGTTCGGCACGATTTACGGCTTTATTCCCGACGGCTACACCTTACGGGAAGTGCGGGATCGCGTTGAGACAATACGTCGTGAGCTCGCCTCCTTGCCAGATATCGGCAAAACCACCCTGCTGGGCGAACAGCAGGATCAGATGGTTCTCGCCTTTTCTCCGGCCCGTCTGGCGGGTATGGGACTGGATATTCAGGCGGTCGCCGATGCGCTGCGGGCGCAAAACGCGGTTGTCCCGGCTGGCGTTATGCGTACCGGGCAGGAGAACATCGCGATCAAGGTCAGCGGGGCGCTCACGTCCGAAGAGAGTTTACGCGCCGTCACGCTGCACATTAACAATCGCTATATTCCGCTGACCGATATCGCCACCGTCACCCGGGAAGCCGCCGAGCCGCCGGCCCCCGCGTACCGGGTAAACGGCAAACCGGCCATCGGGCTGGCGGTGTCAATGGCGCCAACGGGCAACATGCTGCGTTTTGGCGCCGCGCTGAACGCCAGAATGACAGTCCTCAGCGCCGGGCTGCCGCACGGTATTGAGATGGTGAAAGTTGCCGATCAGTCGGCGGTGGTCAGTGACGCGGTAAGTGGTTTTGTCCGGGTGCTTATTGAAGCTGTTGTTATCGTGCTGGCGGTTTCATTTGTCTCGCTGGGTTTGCGGGCTGGGCTGGTGGTGGCTGCGGCCATTCCGCTGGTGCTCGCCATGACGTTTGCCGGCATGATGCTCGCCGGCATCGGGCTTCAGCGTATCTCGCTTGGGGCGCTGATCATTGCGCTGGGTCTGCTGGTGGATGACGCCATGATCGCCGTCGAAACGATGGTCTCCCGACTGGAAGCCGGGGATTCCCGTCGACATGCGGCCACCCATGCATTCAAAACGACGGCCTTCCCGATGCTCACCGGAACCCTGGTGATGATTGCCGGGTTTATTCCCGTTGGTTTTGCGGCCTCCAGCGCCGGTGAATATTGTTTTTCCCTGTTTGCGGTAGTGCTGATTGCCCTGCTCTGCTCCTGGGTAGTCGCGATCCTGTTTTCGCCGCTGACGGGCACGTGGCTGCTGCCGGAGAAGGTCAGACATCGCGCGGCAGGCCCTGGAAGGATCGCGTGCGGGTACGGGCGGCTTTTAAGGCTGGCGCTACGTCACCGGCTCGCCACCGTGCTGATTGCGCTTTCCGCGCTGGGGCTGTCCGTGTACGGCACGACGTTTATGCAGGGTGAGTTCTTCCCCGCGTCGGACCGGCCTGAGCTGCTGGTCAGCCTGACGCTTCCGGCCAACGCGTCGCAGCCCGAAACGTTAAGAGAGGTGGAAAAGCTGGAACACGCGCTGGCCGGCAACAGCAATGTCGAGCGCTACTCGACGTACGTCGGGTCAGGAGCCATCCGTTTTTACCTGCCGATGGACGTGCTGCTGGAAAATGAAAACATCGCCCAGATTGTGGTGGTGGCGAAGGATCTTCAGGCGCGGGATCGTCTGCATGGGCAGTTGAACAGGCTGCTGGCGGCGCAGTTTAGCGACATCATCACGCGCGTGTCGCCCCTGGAGCTTGGGCCGCCCGTCGGCTGGCCAATCAAATACCGTGTGAGCGGGCCTGATTATCTGCAGGTCCGGGCGCTTGCGAACCGTCTGGCCGACGCGATTGGCCAATCGCCGCTGTCGCGCGAGGTTAACCAGACGGCCGGAGAGCCGGAGAGGATCATTACTCTGAAGGTGAATCAGACGGCGGCCAGGGCGGCAGGAATATCGTCAGAAGCTCTCGCCCGCACCTTGAATACCCTCTGGTCCGGCAGCGTTGTCACCTCGGTCAGGGATAACGATCGCCTTGTCGACGTGGTACTGCGGGCCACGGACAATGAACGTCACAGCACCGCCACCCTCTCCTCGCTGACCGTTCAGGGGAATGACGGTAAAAAAATTCCGCTCAGCGCCGTCGCGACGCTGGTCTGGAGCGTGGACGATCCGGTCATCTGGCGTCGACAGCGGTTGCCTTTTATTACGGTGCAAACTGACCTCGCGCCGGGGCTGAGGGCCGAAGCGGTATCGGCGGCGCTGCGTCCGGCGATCGACACGCTGCGCGCGGAGCTGCCTGCCGGTTACAGCATAGAAGAAGGCGGCGCGGTTGCCGAATCAGATAAGGGGAACAGCTCCGTTTTTAGCGTTCTTCCGGTGACGCTTGTCATCATGTTGATGCTGCTGATGCTTCAGCTGCGCCGATATTCCCGGATGCTGCTGGCGCTTCTGATGGCCCCGTTTGGTTTACCGGGGATCGTGCTGGCTATGCTGCCCGGCGGCACGCCGATGGGATTTGTCGCGCTGCTGGGCGTCATCGCCCTGGCGGGGATGGTCGTGCGTAACGCGGTGATACTGATTAGCGAGGTAGACAGTAATCTTGCTCAGGGGATGGCAAACGATGCCGCGATTGTGGCGGCCGCGGAGCATCGGGCCAGACCCATCTGTCTGACCGCCTGCGCCGCCATTCTGGGCATGATCCCGATCTCTCATCAGGTATTCTGGGGGCCAATGGCCTATGCGATTATCGGCGGGCTGCTGGTCGCGACGCTGGTAACGCTGACCGTATTACCCGCGTCGTTTAGCCTGCTGTTACAGTGGGGGGACTCAGCGCAAAGCCGCAGAAGAAAGGTGAGCTGAGGCTCAATCGTTCCCCGGCAGATTACACAGCCGTCAGCGCAAAACGGTTCCTCAGGATCCGTGGGATCTCATCCTCCGTCAGCTGCTGCGGCTAAACTGCGCAAACGAACCCACGCCTCGCCTGCTGAATGCCATGGAACAGATTGGCGCGCGGTGTCATGAACTGGCGGGCTCCTCTCCGGTGGCGGTTTTACACTAAACTTTCCAGCCACTCGGTAAAGGCCCGCACCTTGCGGGAGAGATGGCGGTGTGGATAGAGAAGCGACAATTTACGATCCGGGGAGCGATGCTCCGGTAACACTTCAACCAGTTGGCCGCGGTCAATATAGGGCTGCAGAAAAAGATTCATCCCCTGTATTAACCCTAACCCGGCCAGGCCCGCCGCAATGTAGGCTTCGGAGTTATCCACGACTAGCTTGCCGGGCAGCGTTATTTCCGCAATGCCTTCTGGCGTAGTAAACGTCCAGGGTTGAATTTTTCTGCTGTTGTTATTAATCCAGTTGATGGCCTGATGTTTGTATAAATCATCCAGCGTTTCTGGCGTACCGTGTTTTGCCAGCCAGGCCGGGCTGGCACAGGTCGTGATTTTTATGTTCCCGATTTTGCGCGCGACATAGTCACCATCGTCCAGCTCCCCCACTCGCAGCACGCAGTCCAGGCCATCGCGTAGCATATCCCGACGGCGGTCAGAGCTGCTCAGTATGATGTCGATTTCAGGATGCTGCCGATAAAAATCCGGCAGGTTGGGTATGACCCTCAGCGCCGCAAAAGCGATGGGCATATCCACCCGCAACTGACCGTGTATTGCCCGGCCAGTGCCAAACGACTCCAGTAAATCGTCCGCCTGCGCCAGCAGGGGTTTACTTCGGCGATAAAACGCCTCGCCGTCCGGCGTCAGGCTAATCCGCCGCGTTGTTCTCTGCAGCAAACGCGTGCCGCTGTGCTGCTCCAGATGCTGTAACGCTTTGGTGACCGCCGGACGGTGGATCTGCAGATTTTCCGCCGCCTGGGTCAGGCTGCCCGACTCGACAATTTCAATGAAAACTCTAATTGATTCAAAGAGATTTAGTTGCATTGGTTGTCTCTTTTGCCGTCACAGGAATGTCAGGATTGTTACTTATTTTATAACAGTGATGAATCTTTTTGGCTATTTTTCCTAACAATCTTCCGCCCTACACTCTCCTCCATTCAAACGTGAGGAATGTTCTGCTATGAAAAATAACCGTATCTGTCAGATCCTGGGGATCGAAAAGCCTGTTATTCAGGGACCGTTATCCTGGCTTACTGATGCCCGTTTAGTGGCCGCGGTCAGCAATGCAGGAGGACTCGGCGTGCTCGGCCCCAACGCAGGGTTAACCGCCGATACCGCGGTCTCCACGCCGGAAGAAACCGCCGAAAAAATGCGGGAAGAAATTCGCAAAACCAAACGGCTGACCGAAAACCCCTTCGGCGTGAACCTGATCCCCACCGCCGTTAATGACGTCTGGACCGGGCCAATTCTTAAGGTGATAAAAGAGGAAGGCGTCAGGGCCGTGGTGTATACGGGCTATGGTGAAGGCAGCATTATTCCTGCGCTGTTCAGTGAATTAAAAGAGGCGGGTATTGCCATTATCTACCGCGACATCAATCCCACGCCGGAGAACACCCTTCTGGCTGAAAAAATGGGAGCAGACATTATCGTCGCCACCGGTTTTGACGAGGGCGGGACGCTACCCGCAACGGCGCTGGGTACCTTTTCCATCGTGCCGCTGATTGCCGATGCCGTGAAGCATGTTCCGGTGATGGCGGCGGGCGGTATTACCGATCGCCGCACCGCCAGAGCGGCGCATGCGTTAGGTGCGGAAGGCGTGTTTGCCGGTTCGGTCTTTATCAGTACCGTAGAAAGCCGCGTGCCGCAGGAGGTCAAAGAGAAAATTGTTGCCGCCAACGGCCTGGACCTGCTGCTTTTCCGCACCGTCCCTCACTACTATCGTTCTCTGCCCGGCAAGCTGGCGGAAAAACTGGCGGCGATGGATAAAGCTGGCGCAAGCAATGAAGCGCTGGGCAAGGCGATGGGAGGATTGCGGGGCCTGCGCCTGGGCATGCTGGAAAATAACACCGATGAAGGTTATATCGCGCTCGGCACGGGGATCGGGAATATCCGCAGCGTGAGAAGCGTGGTCGAGGTTGTCGATGCGTTAACGGTTGAGTAAGCCCTTAACCCTGATGCTATGGACGCTGCACAGGAGCGGCGTCCGTAAACCGTCTTCGGCTCTTTGTCACACATAGCCGCCTTTCATCTCGCTACCGGCAAATCCGCGTACCGCGTCGTATAGGCCGGTGACAGCATCTCCCGCTTCATCGCCCAGGCTTTCTCAATCCCCTGCCCGGCAAACCATATTTTCCCTTTGCCGGAATGATTTAAGCTGTCGATGGTTTCCATCAGCGCCGCGCTGTTGGCGCTCGGGCGGTTATCGTCAAACAAATTCAGCTGGGCAACGCCGCTGCTGAAAAAGTCTGCCAGCATCACCCCCGCTTTCATATAGCGATATCCGTCAAGCCAGATACGACCCAGCGCCTCCGTGGCGGCACGGATGATATCGCGCGAATCATTGGTGGGCGTCATCAGGGTGACGGAAGCCTGATTGCCGTAATAAATTTCGTTGTCGGCATGCGGGCTGGTGCGCACAAACACGCTGATAAAGCGGCAATACTGATGCTCGCCACGCAGTTTTTCCGCAGCACGTTCTGCATAGGCGCAAATGGCCTGATGCATCTCCTCGTACTGCGTAATACGGTGTCCAAACGAACGACTACAGATAATTTGCTGCTTCGTGGGAGTAAACTCTTCCAGATCGAGGCAGGGCTCACCTCGAAGCTCGCGCGCCGTGCGCTCCATTACCACGTTAAAATGTTTGCGGATGACCCAGGATGACGCTTCCGCCAGCTCCAGCGCCGTGGTTATCCCCATCGCGTTAAGCTTTTTCGTGATGCGTCGTCCTACGCCCCACACCTGCTCCACCGGAACCTTTGCCAGCAGCTTACGCTGCCGTCCACGATCCGAGAGATCGACCACGCCACCGGTGGCTGACCACCGCTTCGCCGCATAGTTGGCCAGCTTCGCCAGCGTTTTAGTCGGCGCAATCCCGACGCCCACACTTAAGCCTGTGTTTTTAAAGACCTGCGTACGCATCTGATGACCGAATGCTTCCAGCGAGATGCAGTTGCTGACACCCGAAACGTTCACAAATGCTTCATCGATGGAGTAGATCTCAATGGCCGGCGCGAGATCGGTCAGCGTCTGCATCACCCGGCTGCTGAGATCGGCATACAGCGCATAGTTGGAGCTAAAGACGTAAACCCGCGACGGATACCCCTTCTCTTTGAATTTAAAATAGGGCTCCCCCATTTTTATGCCGAACTGCTTTGCCTCCCGCGACAGCGAAATAATACAGCCGTCGTTATTGGACACCACCACGATGGGCTTACCCACCAGATCGGGGCGAAACACCCTCTCGCAGGAGGCATAGAAGCTATTCACATCAACCAGCGCGAACATGTTTATGCGTTTTGAGCGTATGAGTGACGACACCGAAGATTTGCAGCTCCTCTTCGGACTGAAAGGCGATCGGCTGATAGCGGGCATTACGCGGCAGCAGCCGCAGAACCGGGCGGGTCTGTAGCTCTTTCACCGTAAACTCGCCGCCGACCGACGCCACAACAATGTCCCCGTGCTCGGCATTTAACGAGCGGTCTACCACCAGCAGATCGCCGTCGCTAATCCCTGCGCCGATCATGGAGTCCCCGCTCACTTTGATAAAGTAGGTCGCACTGGGGTGCCTGACCGCCAGCCGGTTAAGATCGAGACGATCCTCCACATAATCCTGCGCAGGGCTTGGAAAGCCACAGGCAACACGCTCAAGATATAAAGGTAATTCAATAAGTTGCTTTGGATGATAAGAAAAGAGAGTGTCCATAAATGCCTTTCCCGCCAGATACTGTATATAAACACAGTATTACGGATTACGGCACAGGATCAAGGTCATTTCCGACAAAGACCGCAAACGCGTTGAAGTTTGAGCGGATTTAATTTAGCAATCTCTCCTGCTGGCGATCGCAGATGGGCCAACCAAAAGTCATAAAAAAGTCATTAGCCAACACTTTAAAATCACTTTATGTGAAAAAAAAATCATAAAATCACTATGCAAACACTATCAATTGACTTCGGCATCAGAATAACGCATATTTTAGGGCACGAATTATCAAGACTTTTGGAGGACGTTTTCTATGCCAGCCCGTGACTATCCCGACAAGCGAGTTGCCCGCGGTTTAGCAAAGGAGGCCGATCTCAGGATGTTGAGCGCCCGCATTGAGCCTGACCTGATGGAATACATCAGAATCACCGCCTTTGAGACGCGAAAAAGCAAGCAGGAAATTGTGGCAGAAGCGTTAGCGCTTCACAGACAGAAAAGTCAATGCGGAGTCTGAGCAGGCAAAGCCTGGAAGTGTCCTTCCGGCTTTGCCCATGCTGTGATTAACCCATCAGCGCATTCAGTTTTTCAAGTGCTTCAGGCGGCAATTGCACCTCTCCCGCCGCGAGGTTTTGCCGCAGATGCGCCACGGATGACGTGCCGGGGATCAGCAGGATGTTCGGCGACCGTTGCAGTAGCCATGCCAGCGCAACCTGCATCGCCGTTGCGCCCAGGGAATCCGCGACGGCCTGCAGGCCGGTGGACTGCAGTGGCGTGAAGCCTCCCAACGGGAAGAACGGCACATACGCAATCCCCTGCTGCGCCAGTAAATCTACCAGCGCATCGTCGCCGCGGTTCACAATGTTGTACATGTTCTGCACGCAGACGACCTGCACCATCTTCCGCGCTTCCGCCACCTGCGTGGCCGTGACGTTGCTCAGGCCAATGTGACGTACCAGCCCCTGCTGCTGTAATTCTGCGAGGGTGGAAAGCGGTTCAGCAATCGATCCTTCTGCCGGGCCGTGTGCGCTAAACATGATCCGCAGGTTCACCACGTCCAGCACATCCAGCTTCAGGTTGCGCAGGTTGTCATGCACCGCCTGGGTCAGCTCCTGCGCGGAAAAGGCCGGCAGCCAGGCCCCTTTGTCATCGCGACGGGCACCGATCTTGGTGACGAGGGTAAGATCGTCCCGGTAAGGATGAAGCGCCTCGCGGATCAGCTGGTTCGTCACATGTGGGCCGTAAAAATCGCTGGTATCGATATGATTCACACCCGCCGCCACGGCTTCGCGCAGCACGTCCAGCGCGGCCTGTTTATCCTTCGGCGGGCCAAATACGCCCGGCCCGGCAAGCTGCATTGCCCCGTAGCCCAGTCGTTTAACCGTTCGCGTTCCGAGCGCGTACGTCCCGCTTTTATCAATGCTGCTCATGTTAACCTTCCTCATAAAATGATCCGGATTTACAACAGGTTCCTGACCGAAGCCCTAAGTTAAGCGCGAGTTAAATTAAAGTTTAAATTCTATACGACGATAGTATGGGTGTACCTCTGCATCTTTTCTAACGGACGACCGCTATGCTGAAAAATCTGCACGTGATTACCGGAATTATCTTTGCCCTCACCATATTCTGTCTGCTGCAAGTTGTCACGGGAGGGTTGTTCTACTCTGCCGTCAGCAACGATCGCCATAACTTCCAGAACTCCGGCGTGCTGAATGCCCAGCAGGAAAGCCTGAGCGACAGCGTGAACACGCTGGTGAAAACGCGCGTTACCGTCACCCGCGTGGCAATCCGCTACCTGAAGAACCAGCGCGACCCGGCATCCCTTGCCGCGATTAACAAACTGCTCGGCACCGCAGGCGACTCGCTGGCTAAAGCTGAAGCCTATAACAAAGAATGGCAGAAAATGCCGCAGGTTAACGGCCAGAATGCGGCGTTAACCGACGAGATGCAGAAGTCATGGAATCAGATGCACGAGGTGATGCGTTTGTCGATTGAGTATCTGCGTGCCGACAACTACCAGGCCTATGGCGATCTGGACGCTCAGCAGGCCCAGGACGATATGGAAGCGGTTTATAACCGCTGGCGCGCCGAGAACAACACGCTGCTGAAGGCGGCAACCGAAGAGAACCAAAGCAGCTTCACGCAGATGCAGTGGACGCTGGCAGCCATTTTCCTGGCCGTTATCGCCGTGCTGGTGGTGATCTGGCAGGGTTTACAGCACCTGCTGTTAAAACCGCTCAACGCCATCATGAACCATATTCGCGCCATTGCGGGAGGCGATCTGACGCAGGATATCACCCTCTCTGGCCGCAATGAGATGGGTCAGCTGGCGGCTGGCCTGCACGAGATGCAGCAGTCGCTGGTGACGACCGTCAGCGCCGTACGCGGCAGCACCGACTCCATCTACACCGGCGCGGGTGAAATTGCCGCAGGGAGCAACGATCTCTCTGCCCGCACCGAAGAGCAGGCCTCCTCGCTCGAAGAGACAGCCGCCAGCATGGAAGAGCTGACCGCAACGGTTAAACAGAACTCCGATAACGCCCGTCAGGCGACGCTGCTGGCGAAGAATGCCTCTGAAACAGCGGCTCGCGGCGGCCACGTCGTGGATAACGTGGTGCGCACCATGAACGAAATTGCCGACAGTTCGCAGCAAATCGCTCATATTACCGGCGTGATTGACAGCATTGCGTTCCAGACCAACATTCTGGCGCTTAACGCCGCGGTGGAAGCCGCACGCGCAGGCGAGCAAGGCCGCGGGTTTGCGGTTGTCGCCGGTGAAGTTCGTACGCTGGCCAGCCGCAGCGCGCAGGCGGCGAAAGAGATCAAAGGGCTTATTGAGAACTCCGTCAGCCGGGTGAACACCGGTTCTGAGCAAGTCAGCGAAGCGGGCGCGACTATGAAGGAGATTGTCGCCGCCGTCACCCGCGTCACCGATATCATGGGCGAGATTTCGTCCGCATCGGATGAGCAGAGCCGCGGAATTGAGCAGGTGAGCCTGGCCGTGTCGCAGATGGACAGCGTGACGCAGCAAAACGCCGCGCTGGTGCAGCAGTCCGCCACGGCGGCAGCGGCGCTGGAAGATCAGTCCGAACAGCTGCGTCAGGCCGTGGCCGCGTTTCGTCTGAACGGTAAAGCAAACGCCACCGCCCCACGCCCGGCCAACGTTAAAACGCCGCAGCTGCTGCGTCCGGCAACGGCTAACGCCACCCCCGACAGTAACTGGGAAACCTTCTAAGCCTCAGGCGGGCGAAGATATCGCCCGCTAACGGCTGCGCTTGGCGTGCCGTTCCCAGTTCTCCTGCTTCGCGTCGTCGGATTTTCGCAGGGAAACATAGCAAGCCCCGCTGCCGCCGTGATGCGGCAGCGCCACGCAGAACGCCTGCACTTCCTCGAACTCGGTTAACCAGCGTGCCAGATAGCTACGCACCACATTAGGATGCGAATTTTGCTCGCGCCCTTTCCCGTGGATGATGATGAGGTTACGTAATCCGTCACGACTGGCCTGGCGAATAAAGGAATACAGCATCTGGCGGCAGCGTTCAGCGGGCTGACGCAACAGATTTAAGCTGGCCTGTCGGGAGTATTTACCCGAACGCAGCTTGTCAATAACGCCCTGCTGGACGCCTTCGCGCTGGAACGCCAGCGGCTCGTCAAGTGGCAATAGCTCAAGGAAACCCAGGGTCAGAAAGTTGTCGAGCTGTTCGGTATCGATGTCCTGGCGAGCCCGGGTATTACGGCTTTGCTGCCAGTGGATATCGGTGCAGCGTTTCAGGGGCTGGACATCCTCCATGGCGTCAAGAAAAAGGGATTTGTCGTCAGGGTTCATGGAAATCCTCCGGCTACATCTGGGCTTGTACTATACCTGCGCCAGACAGGTGTCTCAATAACCCTTAGAAGATGAGGCACGAGATAAATATTAACCCGATGAATATATATAGTCATTATAAAATGTACTTAAACCTGACTTAACTAAAACCCCAACAACAGTAAAATAGGTGATTTGCGTTAAATTTTTCTAAAATCAGTCATTCACCTTCCTTTCATTTTTCGGGAAAGGTGTTATAACTAAATTTACCTGCCTCATGGATATAATACCCAGGACTTGCGAAAGGACGCACTGCTGTGTGTACTATAGGGTCTGTCTGATGTCGGGCAGACTCTGTTTTTTTATTATGCGACATTCACCCTGAAATTATTTTTCTCGCTTCCCTTCTGAATTGCGTAATTAATGATTCGGCAAGCGGAGTTTGACGAGAATCCCGGCGCTGAATTAAATAATATGCGGCTTTTGGAAGCGACTCGGCAACCGGAAGAATGACCAGACGGTGCGCCAGCAGCGGATCACAGCCTAACTCCTGCGGAAGGATACTTAAAAAATCACTTTGCGCAACAAGGCTAATGCAGGAAGAAAAGGTTTCGCACACTACGCCAATCCGCGGTATTTGCGAGCGGTGGCTAAATAGATCTTCTAATTGTTTATAATAACTTCCCCGCGGCGTTGGCATTGTCCAGTTATAATGCAGCAGATCGTTAATGGATGTTGCCCCTGTCGCCGGATGCCCTTCCCGGCAAAATACCGCAAACGGTTTTTCGAAGAGTTTTTCAAACGTAAATTCATGGTCGTAAGGCCCCTGATAATAGGTGTTAATGGTGAAGTCCAGTTCGCCCTGGCGTAATTCATTGATCATCGACACCAGCTGCCCTTCCATAATTCGCACCTTAACCTGCGGGTGCTGGGCGTGAAAACGGGTGATGACGGCGGGCATCAGGCTGCGTGACACGCTGGCCCCCATCCCGATATTGATCTGCCCGGCCAGATCCCCCTGCCGCTGGCGAATGTCATCCTGCGCCGCACGCAGCTCTTCCAGAATCAGCCTGGCGCGCTGGTAAAACCCTTCCCCGCACTCGGTCAGCGCAACGCCTTTACTCCGGCGAACAAAAAGCTGCGCCGCCATGCCCTCCTCCAGCTCTTTGATGGATTTGGTCAGTGCCGGCTGCGAGAGATTCAGCGTCCGGCTGGCACCGCGAATGCTGCCCTGACGCGCCACTTCAACAAACGCCCGGATTTGATGAAATTTAATCTGAAATGACATAGCCCAACCGATAACCGTTGTTTATCAGAGTAAAGAAACTGTCATCTACTTTAATGGAAAGGGATGTGCGAGGGTAATTCCTGAACGGTTAAAACTGTGAAAAAACGGTTAGTGATAAGTAAAAACTATCACGACGTGAAGCAGTTCACATTTTTTAATGATGACAGGAACAGATATGGACACACTGGCGCAGTACATCCAGACATTAGCCCCCCAACTGATCGCATGGCGTCGCGATTTTCACCATTTTGCGGAATCCGGCTGGGTAGAGTTCCGTACCGCCGCAAAGGTCGCGGAAATTCTTGACTCCCTGGGCTACGAACTGGCGATGGGTCGCGACGTGATCGATGCCGAAAGCCGTATGGGGCTGCCCGATGACGCTACCCTTTCGCGAGAGTTTGCCCGTGCGCGGTCACAGGGCGCGCCTGAGAAATGGCTGGCACCGTTTGAAGGCGGATTTACCGGCATTGTGGCGACCCTGAATACCGGACGACCGGGCCCGACGCTGGCGTTTCGCGTCGACATGGATGCCCTTGATTTAAGCGAAGCGCTCGACGACAGCCATCGCCCGTTCCGCGACGGTTTTGCCTCCTGCAACGCGGGAATGATGCACGCCTGCGCGCACGACGGCCACACCACCATTGGCCTGGGGCTGGCAAAGGTGCTTAAGCAGAACGAAGCGCAGCTCAACGGTACCGTCAAGCTGATTTTCCAGCCTGCCGAAGAAGGCACCCGCGGCGCGCGCGCCATGGTCGCCGCCGGGGCGCTGGACGGCGTGGACTATTTTACCGCCATCCATATTGGTACCGGCGTCCCCGCCGGAACGGCGATCTGCGGCAGCGATAACTTTATGGCAACCACCAAGTTCGACGTGAACTTTACCGGCGTTGCCGCACACGCGGGCGGCAAACCGGAGGATGGACGTAACGCCCTGCTTGCCGCCGCGCAGGCCGCCCTAGCCCTGCACAGCATCGCCCCGCACAGCGAAGGCGCTTCCCGCGTCAACGTCGGCGTGATGCAGGCGGGTAGCGGCCGCAACGTGGTGCCCGCAAATGCACTGATTAAGGTTGAAACCCGCGGCGAAAGCGAAGCAATAAACCAGTATGTCTTTGAACGCGCGAAGGCTGTCATTACCGGCGCGGCCGCGCTCTATGGCGTGAGCGCGGAGATGCGCCTGATGGGGGCCGCCACCTCCAGCGCGCCTACGCCGGCCTGGGTTGATTACCTGCGTGAACAGGCGAGCCAGGTATCGGGAATTGTGCACGCAATCGATAAAGTGAAAGCGCCAGCAGGCTCTGAAGACGCCACGCTGATGATGGCCCGCGTGCAGCAGAACGGCGGCATGGCATCGTATATGGTGTTCGGCACGGATTTGAGCGCCGGACATCACAACGAAAAATTCGACTTCGATGAGCAGGTCATGGCTGTCGCCATTGAAACGCTGGCGCGAACTGCGCTCAATTTCCCGTGGACGCGAGGTGTGTAATGCAGGAGAACTACGCTTTTATTGCCGATGCCATCGACACGCGATGTCAGACGCTAACCGATATTGCCGACGCAATTTGGGATCATCCCGAAACCCGCTTTGAAGAGTTCTGGTCCTCCAGACGGCTCGCTGACGAGCTGGAAGCCGAGGGCTTTACGCTGACCCGCGAGGCAGGCGGTATCCCAAACGCGTTTATCGCCAGCTTCGGCAGCGGAAAACCGGTTATCGCTCTGCTGGGCGAGTACGACGCACTGGCCGGGCTAAGCCAGCAGGCGCACTGCGCGACGGCCCAATCCGCCACGCCGGGGGCGAACGGCCATGGCTGCGGGCATAACCTGCTGGGCACCGCGGCGCTTGCGGGCGCGGTGGCGGTAAAAAGCTGGCTGGAGCAGCACGGCGGCAGCGGAACGGTGCGTTTTTACGGCTGTCCCGGTGAGGAAGGCGGCTCCGGGAAAACCTTTATGGTACGTGAAGGTCTGTTTGATGACGTTGATGCCGCCGTCACCTGGCACCCGGAGGCCTTTGCCGGGATGTTTAACGTCAGCACACTCGCCAACATTCAGGCGGCCTGGCGTTTTCACGGCGTGGCGGCACATGCAGCCAACTCGCCCCATTTAGGGCGCAGCGCGCTGGACGCCGTGACGCTGATGACTACCGGCACCAACTTCCTTAACGAGCACATCATAGAGAAAGCGCGCGTCCATTACGCCATCACCGACACCGGCGGGATTTCGCCCAACGTGGTGCAGGCGCAGGCTGAAGTGCTGTACCTGATCCGCGCCCCGGAGATGGCCGACGCGCAGCAGATCTACCAACGCATCGAAAAAATTGCCCAGGGCGCGGCAATGATGACCGAAACCACCGTGGAATGCCGCTTTGATAAGGCCTGCTCCAGCTACCTGCCGAACCGCACGCTTGAGGCTGCGATGTACCGCGCGTTGCAGCACTACGGCACGCCGGAGTGGACCGATGAAGAGCGCGACTTTGCCCGCGAAATCCGCGCCACGCTGACGCCCAACGATCTGCAGAACAGCCTGAAAAACATTGCCGCCACGGGGGGAGAAGCAGGCAAAGCCTTTGCCCGCCGCCATCAGGAGACGCTGCTGGTGGATGAAGTCGCGCCCTATGCCATCACCGATAACGTGCTGGCGGGTTCAACGGACGTGGGTGACGTCAGTTGGAAAATGCCGGTCGCCCAGTGCTTCAGCCCCTGCTTTACCGTCGGCACGCCGCTGCACACCTGGCAACTGGTGGCGCAAGGACGAACCTCCATCGCCCATAAAGGCATGCTGCTGGCCGGGAAAGTGATGGGCGCAACCGCACTCAATCTGCTGCAGGATGCAGACCTGCTGAAAACATGCCGTGAAGAGTTCGAACAACAAATAGAAGAAAAACCGTACGCGTGTCCGATCCCACCGGACGTGACACCGTCACCTTTAAAATAAAAAACACAACACAACAACACAACACTCCCGAGGAACGCCCATGAGTATGTCATCCATACCTTCGCATTCCCCATCCGGTAAGCTCTATGGCTGGGTTGAAAGGATCGGCAATAAAGTGCCGCACCCTTTCCTGCTGTTTATCTATCTGATTGTGATTTTGATGGTTGCCACCGCCGTGCTATCGGCCTTTGACGTCAGCGTGCGCAGCCCGGCAGACGGCAGCCTGGTGGCGGTGAAAAACCTGCTCAGCGTTGACGGGCTGCACTGGTTTTTACCGAACGTGATCAAAAACTTCAGCGGTTTCGCTCCGCTGGGGGCCATTCTGGCGCTGGTGCTGGGCGCCGGGCTGGCTGAACGCGTGGGCTTGTTACCCGCACTGATGGTAAAAATGGCGTCCCACGTCAGCGCGCGCTACGCCAGCTACATGGTGCTGTTTATCGCCTTCTTTAGCCACATTTCATCCGATGCCGCGCTGGTAATTATGCCGCCGATGGGGGCGCTGATCTTCCTCGCCGTCGGGCGCCATCCCGTGGCGGGTCTGCTGTCGGCCATTGCGGGCGTGGGCTGCGGGTTTACCGCCAACCTGCTGATCGTCACCACCGACGTGCTGCTCTCGGGCATCAGCACGGAGGCAGCGAAAACCATTGATGCGGCCATGCACGTCAGCGTGATCGACAACTGGTACTTTATGGCAAGCTCGGTGATTGTCCTGACGATTGTCGGCGGGCTGATTACCGATAAGATCGTCGAGCCGCGTCTGGGCAAATGGGAAGGCCGTAGCGATGAAAAGCTGGAGACGCTGAGCAAAGAGCAGCGCTTCGGCCTGCGCGTGGCCGGGCTGGTCTCGCTGGCGTTTATCGCGCTGGTGGCGCTGATGGTGGTGCCGGAAAACGGCATACTGCGCGATCCGGTTAAGCATACCGTCCTGCCGTCGCCGTTTATTCAGGGCATCGTGCCGCTGATTATTCTCTTCTTCTTTGTCGTTTCGCTCGCCTACGGTATCGCTACCGGCAAAATCCGCCGTCAGGGCGATCTGCCGCAGCTGATGATCGAGCCGATGAAAGAGATGGCGGGCTTTATCGTGATGGTATTCCCGCTGGCGCAGTTTGTGGCGATGTTTAACTGGAGCAACATGGGCAAGTTTATGGCCGTGGGCCTGACCGACGCGCTGGAGGCTGCCGGATTAAGCGGCGTACCGGCGTTTGTCGGCCTGGCGCTGCTGTCATCCCTGCTGTGCATGTTTATTGCCAGCGGCTCCGCCATCTGGTCAATTCTGGCGCCGATCTTCGTGCCGATGTTTATGATGCTCGGGTTCCACCCGGCGTTTGCCCAGATCCTGTTCCGCATCGCGGACTCCTCGGTGATCCCGCTGGCGCCCGTCTCACCTTTCGTTCCGCTGTTTTTAGGCTTCCTGCAGCGCTATAAGCCCGAGGCCAGACTGGGTACCTACTATTCGCTGGTTTTACCCTACCCGCTTATCTTTTTAGGGGTATGGCTGGTGATGCTGGTGGCATGGTATCTTGTCGGCCTGCCGATTGGGCCGGGGATATACCCGAGGCTAAATTAAGGGATTGAAAATGCTGAGATTACTCGAAGATAAAATTGCGACGCCGCTCGGGCCGCTGTGGGTGATCGCGGACGAGCAGTTCTGCCTGCGCGCCGTTGAGTGGGAAGAGCACAGCGACCGCATGGAGGAACTGCTTGATATTCATTACCGCGCACAGGGTTATGAACGCATCAGCGCCACCAACCCGGGCGGGCTGAGCGACAAGCTGGCGGCGTATTTTGAAGGCGATCTCAGCATCATTGACACTCTGCCAACCGCCACGGCAGGTACCCCTTTTCAGCGCGAAGTGTGGCAGGCGCTGCGGTCGATTCCGTGCGGGCAGGTCATGCATTACGGCCAGCTCGCGGAGCAGCTAGGCCGCGCAGGCGCCGCACGCGCGGTGGGTGCCGCCAATGGCTCTAATCCGGTCAGCATTGTGGTGCCCTGCCATCGGGTCATTGGCCGTAACGGCACCATGACAGGCTATGCCGGTGGCGTGCAGCGCAAGGAGTGGTTACTGCGTCACGAAGGGTATCTCTTGCTGTAGATCCCAGGCTTTTTGTGCTTAATTTTCTACCGGTTAGGCTAAAAATCCATAATCAAGCTGTGGAATTTCAAGAAGATGGCAACACGTTGCCGTCTCTTGTCCTTATTGAGGGTTTGTCAGGCTTACGTACTTACCAAAAAGATGTTAAAATTGACCAATATCAATTAAGGCTTGAGCAAACCTATGATCCCGGAAAAGCGAATTATACGACGCATTCAGTCTGGCGGTTGTGCTATCCATTGCCAGGATTGCAGCATCAGCCAGCTCTGTATCCCGTTTACCCTGAATGAGCATGAACTCGATCAGCTTGATAATATCATCGAGCGCAAAAAGCCGATTCAGAAAGGGCAGACGCTGTTTAAAGCGGGAGACGAACTGAAATCGCTCTATGCTATCCGCTCTGGCACCATCAAGAGCTACACCATCACCGAACAGGGTGACGAGCAGATCACCGGCTTCCACCTGGCAGGCGATCTGGTGGGCTTTGATGCCATCGGCACTGGTCACCACCCGAGCTTTGCTCAGGCACTCGAAACCTCGATGGTTTGCGAAATTCCGTTTGAAACCCTGGACGATCTGTCCGGTAAGATGCCTAACCTGCGTCAGCAGATGATGCGTCTGATGAGCGGTGAGATCAAAGGCGATCAGGACATGATTCTGCTGCTTTCCAAAAAGAATGCAGAAGAGCGTCTGGCCGCGTTTATCTACAACCTCTCCCGCCGCTTCGCCGAGCGCGGTTTCTCGCCGCGTGAGTTCCGTCTGACCATGACCCGTGGCGATATCGGTAACTACCTGGGCCTGACCGTTGAGACCATCAGCCGTCTGCTGGGTCGTTTCCAGAAGAGCGGAATGCTGGCCGTTAAGGGTAAATACATCACTATCGAAAACGGCGAAGCGCTGGCCGTTCTTGCCGGACACGCCCGCAACGTGGCGTAACTCTCCGCATGTTGATAACCAGACTGATAAATTCACTTGATTTATTGGTCTGGTATCATCGCTTCCGCTTTAAGACATTTGCACCGTAGCACGTCCCCATACAGCGCCTGAAAGGTTGTCGTTGAGGTTATGAATTGAGAGAAAGTTTGTTTTTCGTTTCAGTCGTGATCGCCTCAGTGACCTTTATATTCATCTGGATCATGCTTGTCGGTCCGATGAAGGGGGAGGAAAAAACCTACGTTCAGGATTCCACGACCTTTGCGATAGCGGTGATGGTGCTGCTATTCATTGCGTTTATCGCGGTGACATCCACCGTGCTTTTCCTCTGATAAATTTTCATGAATTATTGATCTGGCAAAAGCTCCCCTCTGTTTCATTCAGGATATATAGGTTACTCTTTTAATTACAGACTGTGGTGACAGTAGTAAGGAGACCTGTATGGCCAAGTATCAAAACATGCTGGTAGCTATCGATCCGAATCAGGACGATCAGCCGGCATTACGACGTGCTGTGTATTTACATCAACGGATTGGTGGCAAAATCAAAGCGTTTTTGCCGATCTATGACTTCTCGTATGAGATGACCACCCTTCTGTCGCCTGACGAGCGCACCGCTATGCGTCAGGGCGTCATCAGCCAGCGTACCGCGTGGATCCGTGAACAGGCGAAGTATTACCTGGAAGCGGGCGTGCCTATTGATATTAAAGTGGTCTGGCATAACCGACCTTTTGAGGCCATTATCCAGGAAGTGGTTGCCGGTGGGCACGACCTACTCCTGAAGATGGCGCACCAGCACGACAAGCTGGAGTCCGTAATCTTCACTCCGACCGACTGGCATTTGTTGCGTAAATGCCCTTGCCCGGTCTGGATGGTGAAAGACCAGCCGTGGCCTGAAGGCGGGAAAGCCGTTGTGGCGGTGAATCTCGCGAGCGAAGAGGATTATCACAATTCGCTCAACGAGAAGCTGGTGAAGGAGACCATCCAGCTTGCCGATCAGGTTAACCATACCGAAGTACATCTGGTGGGCGCCTATCCGGTTACCCCGATCAATATCGCCATTGAGCTGCCGGAATTTGACCCAAGCGTCTATAACGACGCGATCCGCGGTCAGCACCTGCTGGCGATGAAAGCGCTGCGCCAGAAGTTCAGTATTGACGAGAACATGACGCACGTGGAAAAAGGGCTGCCTGAAGAGGTGATCCCGGATTTAGCCGAACATCTGCAGGCCGGGATTGTGGTGCTGGGCACCATTGGCCGGACCGGTATCTCTGCTGCCTTCCTCGGCAATACCGCCGAACAGGTGATCGACCATCTGCGCTGCGACCTGCTGGTCATCAAGCCGGATGAGTATCAGACGCCGATTGAGCTGGACGACCCGGAAGACGATTAACGTAAACATCAAAGCCCGCCGCTCCGGCGGGCTTTTCTCATCAGCTCTCCATTACCGGCTTCGGCTGTTCACCTGACTCATCCTGCATCCACGGCGCGTGCAATACCATGCTGGGCAGCGCCAGCTTAATCTCCTGGGCGTTCAGCCCTTCAAGAATACGGATATTGATCTCCTGCTGGATATCCATGTATTTATTGTAATCCGCGGTATTAACGATATGGACGACTTCAAACGTCAGGCGGTCGCGGTCAAATCCCAGAAAATGGGCACGATCGAATTTTGTCTCGCCGACATCAGTAATGATCTGCCTGACCATATCCCCCACGTAGCGCAACTTATCGGGCGGCGTGTCGCTGGCAACGCCAAAGGTAAAGACGATGCGACGCGTCTGCATGCGTTTGTAGTTGTGAAGCGTCTGCTGAAGCAAAATGGCGTTACCGCAGACGATCTGCTCCCCGCTCAGGCTGCGGATGCGGGTCGTTTTCAGGCCAATGTGCTCTACCGTCCCCGCCACGTCGTTGAACACCACAAAATCGCCAATTTCAAACGGCTTATCAAAGCCGATAGAGAGCGAGGCAAACACGTCGCTGAGGATCGTTTGTACGGCGAGGGCGATGGCAATACCCCCTACCCCAAGGCTGGCAACCAGAGCAGTGATGTTGACGCCCGCGTTAGCAAGGATAGACAGCAGCATCACTGACCAGACGATGGCACGGAGAATAAGCCCCGTGATCACCAGCGTGACCGGGTTTTTATGGCTTCCAGGCGCCAGCATGACGTGACGAAGCCACGACACCACCCCCTGATCCATCCACAGCGCCACCTGGATGGCGAAAACCAGGAACCAGGCGTGGCTCACGGTGCCAAAGAGATGATCCGGCAAGTCAACGAAACGCAGGCTGAAGAGCAGCGCCACCACAAACAGCAGGAAGCGGCTGGTGCGGTTAAGCATATCGGTCAGGATAAAACGCATCCGGTTGGTGGTCGGGTGCTTGTCGCCCCAGGTGGTGATGCCTTTCTTAACGAATGCGATCAGGCGCGTTAGCAGCCAGTACACCAGCAGCGTCACAAAGACAACCGTGGCGGCGCCTATCCAGAATGTCGGCGTCATCATCAGCGCGATGATGTCGAAGCGGGACAGAAATTGCATTACACCTCCTCGTATTACACAAAGGGTAAAGTATAGACAGAGGAGAAACGCTGGCCGCAGAAATAGGAAAACCGCCCCGAAAGGCGGTTTGTCAGGAGAAAGCGAATTACAGCGCTTTCAGAATCGCATCCACGCTGGCTTTGGCGTCGCCAAACAGCATATGGGTATTCTCTTTGAAGAACAGCGGGTTCTGCACGCCAGCATAGCCGGTGTTCATCGAGCGTTTGAAGACAATGACGTTCTGCGCCTTCCACACTTCCAGAACCGGCATCCCGGCGATTGGGCTGCGCGGATCGTCCTGTGCCGCCGGGTTAACGGTGTCGTTAGCACCAATAACCAGCACGGTGTCGGTGTCGGCGAAATCATCATTGATCTCGTCCATCTCCAGCACGATGTCGTATGGCACCTTCGCTTCCGCCAGCAGTACGTTCATGTGGCCCGGCAGACGTCCGGCCACCGGGTGAATACCAAAGCGAACTTTGATACCGCGCGCGCGCAGCTTCTCGGTGATTTCCGCCACCGGATACTGCGCCTGCGCCACCGCCATACCGTAGCCTGGGGTGATGATCACTGAATGCGAGTTTTTCAGCATTTCTGCGGTGTCTTCCGCGCTGATCTCACGGTGTTCACCCACTTCTTCGTCAGAGCCGGTAGAAGATCCGTCAGAACCGAAGCCACCGGCGATAACGCTGATGAACGAACGGTTCATCGCCTTACACATGATGTAAGACAGGATGGCACCGGAAGAACCGACCAGCGCACCGGTGACGATCAGCAGGTCGTTGCTCAGCATAAAGCCCGCAGCCGCCGCTGCCCAACCGGAGTAGGAGTTCAGCATCGAGACAACCACCGGCATATCCGCACCGCCGATGGACGCCACCAGATGCCAGCCAAACGCCAGCGCGATGATGGTCATCACCAGCAACGCCAGTACCTGCAGGCCCACGCTTTCGGTACGCACGAAGACCACCAGGAGCACAAACGACACCACCAGCGCCGCCAGGTTCAGCTTGTGACGGTTAGGCAGCATCAGCGGTTTAGAAGAGATCTTACCGCGCAGCTTGCCGAACGCTACGATAGAACCGGTGAAGGTTACTGCACCGATGAAGATACCGAGGAACACTTCGGTCAGATGAATGTTGACCAGAATCGGCTCCATGCCCGGTTCGTGATACAGGTAGCTGTTGAAGCCCACCAGCACCGCTGCCAGGCCCACGAAGCTGTGCAGAATCGCCACCAGCTCCGGCATCTCGGTCATTTCCACGCGCTTCGCCAGGCGAATACCAATCGCGCCGCCGATGATCATCGCCACCAGGATCCACGCCACGTTGCCGGTATCCGGCCCGAAGATGGTGGCAATCAGCGCAATCGCCATCCCGGCGATACCAAAGTTATTTCCCTGCTGAGACGTTTCGTGTTTGGAAAGCCCCGCCAGACTGAAAATAAACAGGATTGCAGCAACAATGTATGCGGCTGTCACTAATCCTCCAGACATATGCTACCCCTTAGCCTTTACGAAACATTTTCAGCATGCGCTGAGTCACGGTGAAACCACCGAAAATATTGATACTGGCGATCAGCACCGCGATAAAGCTCAGGAAGCTGATCCAGCCGCCGTGTCCAATCTGCAGCAACGCCCCTACCACGATGATCCCGGAGATAGCGTTGGTCACCGACATCAGCGGCGTATGCAGCGCATGGGAGACGTTCCACACCACGTAGTAACCCACAACGCACGAGAGTGCGAAGACGGTAAAGTGGCCGAGGAACTCTTTCGGCGCGACGTCAGCCAGCCAGCCGAACAGAATAATGACCAGCGCCATGATGGCGTATTTGCGCCACGGAGAAGCCGGTTTTGCCGGTTCTTTTGGCTCGGGTGCCGCTTTCGGCGCTGCCTGGGGCTGGGCTGAAACCTTAATAGGCGGCGCAGGCCAGGTAATTTCACCTTCGCGAACGACGGTGACGCCGCGCACCACCACATCGTCAAAATCGACGGTGATGTTGCCGTCTTTCTCTTTGCAGAGCAGCTTCAGCAGGTTAACCAGGTTGGTGCCGTACAGCTGAGACGACTGGGTTGGCAGGCGGCCAGGCAGGTCGGTATAGCCGATCACCTTCACGCCGTTAGCGGTCGTGGTCACCTGATTGGCAACGGTATACTCGCAGTTACCGCCGTTTTGCGCCGCCAGGTCGACAATCACGCTGCCCGGCTTCATGGAGTCGACCATCTCACGGGTGATCAGCTTCGGCGCCGGTTTACCCGGAATAAGCGCGGTGGTAACAATAATGTCGACGTCTTTCGCCTGCGCGGCGAAGAGTTCCATTTCGGCTTTGATAAAGGCTTCGGACATCACCTTCGCGTAACCATCACCGCTGCCCGCTTCTTCCTTAAAGTCCAGCTCAAGGAATTCGGCCCCCATGCTCTGAACCTGTTCCTTCACTTCGGGACGGGTGTCGAACGCGCGCACGATAGCGCCCAGGCTGTTTGCCGCACCGATTGCGGCAAGACCCGCCACGCCCGCGCCAATTACCATTACTTTTGCCGGTGGGACTTTCCCCGCCGCGGTGATCTGGCCGGTAAAGAAGCGTCCAAATTCGTGGGCTGCTTCAACAATGGCGCGGTAGCCGGCAATGTTTGCCATGGAGCTCAGCGCATCCAGCGACTGCGCGCGCGAAATACGCGGCACGGAGTCCATCGCCATCACGGTCACGCCACGGGCCGCCAGCTTCTCCATCAGTTCAGGATTTTGTGCAGGCCAGACGAAGCTCACCAGCGTGGTGCCTGGATTCAGCAGCGCAATCTCACTCTCTTCCGGCGCGTTGACCTTCAGAATCACGGGCGACTGCCAGACTTCAGCACCGTCCACCACTTCCGCGCCAGCCTGAATAAAGGCTTCGTCATCGAAACTCGCCAGCTTGCCTGCGCCGCTTTCAACCGCGACGGTAAAACCCAGCTTAAGCAGTTGCTCCACCGTTTTCGGTGTTGCCGCTACGCGGGTTTCATTGGCTAACCGTTCTTTTGGTACCCCAATACGCATAGTTTTCCCTTCCATCGGTTTTTGATGATGGTTTGTCGATAAATGCCCGCGGTTTGTATCAATTTTCGCCAGCATGATAGCGACGAGAAATGAGTAACCCCGCAAAATAAAACAGTAACAAACTGTCTATAACCTACTGAAAATAGCGCTTGTGATCTACCGCCAGAAAACACTATTTCTTACTTTATCTGTGAAAAATAAGCGATCGGCGTCACTGACAGTGATATTTACCTTAAATTCATCGCCAGAACCGATAAATCGCGTAAGCGAAGCGGTAAAAACATGATATAGCGCCATAAGAGAACAAGTTATTAACATAAAATTAACTTGTAAAAGTCATATGCTTTATCAGTTTTGCTTGTCAAACGCCTGTTTTTTCAACATATCACTAAATGTTATCGAATTCGGTAATTGAGTGAGCACAGGCAGTGAAAAATGGCGCAGACAGCGACGGGTTTTAAATGCCATAATCGGGGCCGTCTCAAATAAACAACAATACCAGTACATGGTTTGCGCAAGGCGAAGGATTATTTTTATGAAGCTTAAGAACACACTCCTGGCGTCCGCACTTCTCTGTGCGACCGCCCTGTCTGCGAATGCCGCAACAGAGTTAACGCCAGAGCAAGCGGCAGCGTTAAAACCTTTTGACCATACGGTCATTGTGGGTCGTTATAATTCTATTGGCGATGCCGTCGCCGCCGCATCAAAAGCCGCGGATAAAAACGGGGCGGCCTCGTTTTACGTAGTTGACCAGTCCGATTACGGCAACAGCGGTAACCAGCGCGTGACCATTGCGCTGTATAAAGATAATGCACCAAAGGCTGACGCGCCGAAAAATCGCGTGATCAACGGTATCGTTGAGCTGCCGAAAGATCAGGCCATTGAGCTGGAACCTTACGACACCGTTACCGTTCAGGGCTTCTATCGCAGCCAGCCAGAAGTGAACGATGCCATCACCAAAGCCGCGAAAGAGAAAGGTGCCTACTCTTTCTATATCGTGCGTCAGGTGGATGCTAACCAGGGCGGCAACCAGCGTATTACCGCATTCATCTACAAAGAAGATGCGAAAAAACGCGTTCTGCAGAGCCCGGATGCCATCCCTGCGGATTCTGAAGCGGGTCGCGCGGCGATAGCCAAAGGCGGCGAAGAAGCGAAGAAAGTTGAAATTCCGGGCGTAGCGACCACTGCGGCGCCAAGCGCTGAAGTGGGCCGTTTCTTTGAAACGCAGTCCACGAAAGGTGGCCGTTACTCCGTGACGCTGCCGGACGGCACTAAAATTGAAGAGCTGAACAAAGCCACTGCCGCGCAGATGGTGCCGTTCGACAGCATCAAGTTTACCGGCAACTACGGCAATATGACGGAAGTCTCTTATCAGGTCGCGAAGCGTGCGGCGAAGAAAGGGGCGAAGTATTACCACATCACCCGCCAGTGGCAGGAACGTGGTAACAACGTGACCATCAGCGCCGATCTGTACAAGTAACAAAACCGTTGATGAAAGGCGGCGCAATGCCGCCTTTTTTTGTTACTTTTTTTGAAAATCTGCCACACATCATTGCATGCTTTCGTTACACTCCGTAAAATCCCGCGCCTTAGTGTGATCCACCATTTTTATGCGCCTTAGCGAAATAATTATTCTGGATTGGGACTTTTCATAACAGGAAGCCAATGGAAAAGAAACTTGGCCTGAGTGCTTTAACTGCACTTGTATTGAGCTCAATGCTGGGCGCGGGCGTATTCAGTTTACCGCAGAACATGGCGGCCGTCGCAAGCCCTGCCGCCCTGCTCATTGGCTGGGGCATTACCGGTGTCGGGATATTGCTGCTGGCGTTTGCCATGCTGTTGCTGACGCGCATTCGCCCGGATCTGGACGGCGGCATTTTCACCTATGCACGTGAAGGTTTCGGCGAGCTGATCGGCTTCTGTTCCGCCTGGGGCTACTGGCTGTGCGCGGTCATCGCCAACGTCTCTTATCTGGTGATTGTCTTCTCGGCGCTCAGTTTCTTTACCGATACCCCTGAGCTGCGCCTGTTTGGCGACGGTAATACCTGGCAGTCTATCGTCGGCGCCTCGGTGCTGCTGTGGATTGTTCACTGGCTGATTTTGCGCGGTGTCCAGACCGCCGCCAGCATCAACCTGGTGGCGACGCTGGCGAAGCTGGTGCCGCTTGGCCTGTTTATCGTGCTGGCCTTCATTGCGTTCCGTCTCGACGTGTTTTCGCTTGATTTCAGCGGCATTGCGCTGGGCGTTCCGGTCTGGGAGCAGGTGAAAAACACGATGCTGATTACCCTGTGGGTATTTATCGGCGTTGAGGGTGCCGTCGTGGTTTCTGCACGCGCGCGTAATAAGCGCGATGTGGGCCGCGCCACGCTGCTGGCCGTCCTGGCGGCGCTGGGCGTGTATCTGCTGGTGACCCTGCTGTCGCTGGGCGTGGTGGCGCGTCCTGAACTGGCCGAAATGCGTAACCCGTCCATGGCAGGACTGATGGTGAAAATGCTCGGCCCGTGGGGCGACGTGGTGATAGCCGCAGGGCTGATCGTCTCCGTCTGCGGCGCTTATTTGAGCTGGACCATCATGGCGGCTGAAGTGCCGTTCCTGGCCGCGACGCACAAGGCGTTTCCACGCCTGTTTGCCCGTCAAAATCAAAATAATGCGCCATCAGCCTCACTCTGGCTGACCAACATCAGCGTTCAGGTCTGTCTGGTGCTGATCTGGCTCACAGGTTCAGACTATAACACCCTGCTGACCATCGCCTCGGAGATGATTCTGGTACCCTATTTCTTAGTGGGTGCGTATTTGTTAAAAATCGCCACGCGTCCGGCGCACTATGTTGTGGGCGTAGGGGCCTGTATTTACGGCCTGTGGTTGTTGTATGCTTCCGGGCCGATGCATCTGCTGCTGTCGGTTGTGCTGTATGCGCCGGGTCTGCTGGTGTTTATCTATGCCCGCCGCACGCATCAGCTGGAGAACGCGCTGAAACGCCGTGAAATGGCCTTAATCGGGCTGTTACTGGTTGCTGCCGTACCGGCAACCTGGATGTTAATGGGATAGCACTGTCTTTCCCATTGTTGAACTGTAAAGGAGAATACGATGGGAAATGCACCGCTTCGCCCAATACTGATCACCGGTGGAGGCCGCCGTATCGGCCTCGCCCTCGCCCATCACTTTCTCAACCTTCGCCATCCGGTTATTGTCAGCTACCGTACGGAATACCCGTCGATTGAGGGGCTGCGCAAAGCCGGAGCGATCTGCATTCAGGCTGATTTTTCCACCGACGAAGGCATTCTGGCCTTTGCCGAACAGGTTAAATCCACCGCGACGGGGTTGCGCGCCGTGATCCATAATGCCAGCGCATGGTGTGCCGAGAAGCCCGGCACGTCCCTCAGCGATACGCTCTCCGCCATGCTGCAGATCCACGTTAACGCCCCTTATCTGCTTAACCACGCGCTGCAGGATCTGCTGCGCGGCCACGGGCATGCGGCGGGCGACATTATTCACTTTACCGATTATGTGGTGGAGCGCGGCAGCGACAAGCATATCGCCTACGCGGCCAGCAAAGCCGCGCTGGATAACATGACCCGCTCCTTTGCCCGCAAGCTCGCACCTGAGGTGAAGGTGAACGCCATCGCCCCGGCGATGATTTTGTTTAACGAACACGATGATGCGGAATACCGCCAGCAGACGCTGAATAAGTCGCTCATGAAAATAGCGCCCGGTGAGAAAGAGGTGATCGACCTGGTGGATTACCTGCTCACCAGCTGCTACGTCACCGGCAGAACCTTTGCCGTGGACGGCGGCCGCCCGCTGCGCTAGTGAAAGCGGCTCCAGAAGAAGATTAACACCCAGGCGCTGAGCCCCCAGCAGACCACTGCCCCGCCCAGCGCCAGGGGAAGCCGCAGAAAACCGGTGAAATACCACAGGGAAAGCAGGTAGAGAAAGTACGGTATGATTGACCACATGCCAAACACGATGGTCGTGCGTAGCGCTTCCGTACCCCGCTCAGAGGCCACAATATAGTGGGCAATCAGCGCAAAGGTCGGGAACAGCGGGATAAGCCCGGCAATATAGTAGTTTTTGTTTTTTGCCAGAATGCCAATCAGTAACACCACCAGCGCCCCCAGCGCGGCTTTGATCACCAGCCCCATATTTTTTCCTATAACAATCAAATAACAAGAAACGTCAGAATAACGGAAGCGGCGTTAATTTTGAAAGATTAATGGAAGGTTAAGGTTCCGCGGTGTATTTTGGCTTTTTTCACGAAAACAGACGCTGTATGAATAAGATTGTATATGTTGAAGACGAACCCGAAGTCGGGCAATTGATCGCTGCCTATCTGGGTAAACATGATATGGACGTCATTGTTGAGCCTCGCGGCGATCGTGCCGAAGAGGTGGTCGTCCGTGAAAACCCGGATTTAGTGCTGCTGGACATCATGCTGCCAGGCAAAGACGGCATGACGCTCTGCCGGGACCTGCGCGCCCGCTGGGACGGTCCTATCGTTCTGCTTACCTCACTGGACAGCGATATGAACCATATTCTGTCGCTGGAGATGGGCGCCAATGATTACATTCTGAAAACCACACCGCCTGCCGTCCTGCTGGCCCGCCTGCGCCTGCATTTGCGCCAGCACGCCAGCATTGAACGCGAAGCGCCCGCGCCGTCCCTGACGCCGCACAAAGCGTTGCGCTTCGGTACGCTGTCTATTGACCCGGTTAACCGCCAGGTCCTGCTTTCCGGCGAGCTTATCGCCCTTTCTACCGCAGACTTTGACCTGCTCTGGGAGCTGGCCACGCATGCCGGGCAAATCATGGACCGCGACGCGCTGCTGAAAAACCTCCGTGGCGTGAGCTATGACGGTATGGATCGCAGCGTTGACGTGGCGATTTCGCGATTACGCAAAAAACTGCAGGATAACGCCACCGAGCCCTACCGCATTAAAACCGTGCGTAACAAGGGTTATCTGTTTGCCCCACACGCCTGGGAAACCTGATCGTCGGATAGGATAATCTGCGCGAATTGAAGGCATTGTGCGAAAATGCCCTCCTTTCGCGCATTTATTTTTACGTTTGCGCAACATTTAACTTGCTAAGCACGCAAACTATTCCATAATTAGCTTCTCGACTCTCCTTTCTTCAGCTCATCCTGCTCTTACGATCGTTTTACTCATTTTCGCCGTGAA
The DNA here is from genome assembly GCF_001743375.1 of Enterobacter sp. IF2SW-B1. NCBI lineage: Bacteria > Pseudomonadati > Pseudomonadota > Gammaproteobacteria > Enterobacterales > Enterobacteriaceae > Enterobacter > Enterobacter sp. IF2SW-B1. The sequence continues at coordinate 183,683 of NZ_MJAA01000001.1, forward strand.
GCTTTCACGACATCGCTCCCAGAAATCTTGAAATGAGGATTTAAGCCCATGAATTATGTATAGCTACGGTCAGGTAGAAGCGATAAAAACCAATCTTGAGTGGATTGTTAATCAGGCAACCCTTAACCACACCTCCCCCTCACGCACCGATCAAAAAGCGCTCTTTGACCTGCTGGAACTCATCCAGTCTTACGAAATACTGCTGGATCTCATCAGCGAATACGGGGCGGATGTGATTGATACGCACATTGCGGAAGGCCTGGCCGTGACCGAAAAACTCATCGCCAAGGTAAAAAACAGCGCGAAAGCCATATAACACGCTCGACAGACGTGAAAAACCCGAAGGGTTTTCATGTATATTCTGCACATAGCGTTTTTGCGGTGAGATCCAATGAAAAAGCTGTTTGTGCAGTTTAGTGTGCAGAAAATCTGCAATTTACTGGAAAGGCTATAGCTTCTCTCCCGTTCGCAAAGCTATTAACGGCTCGTTACAACGCATCTGCCTCTACGATTATTTGGGGATGCCTGGCGGAAAGGGTTTTCGCACATGCCCAATGCGTGGTCACTCTTTTTCCATTTAGCTTTCCGGTGAGCGCCAGGAGTAATGCCCCCGTACAAACTGAACCAAACCGCTTGCTGCATAACTTTGTAAAAAATTCAACACCTTCAGAAACAAACGCTCGCATCAGATTGCTCATTTCAAAATTACCAGCAGTTAAATCGATTTCCTTGCAGGTTTAATGCATCTGTCGATGTAAGTCATGAACGTCTATTTATCCACTCAAGGGAATAGCAGATGATTTTTCCGCTGTAGGGATATCCCTTTTAAATCCACTTACAAATGCGCTCGTGTTGGAAGAATTTCATGTATGGTATTCTTTAGTTGTTTATATTTAGTACATTGTCCACAGTAGTTACATCCTATGCTCAATTACATTGTCATTAATTAGTTAGCGAGATAAGAATGAAATCAAATGTAAAGTATACTTTTCATCACTTCGGCATCCCGTTACAGGATGGCGTTTTTGAAGGTGCATACAGCGAAAAAGCGGGGATGTATACAGTCGATAACCCAGGTCAGTTTCGTGTGCAGTGGCATAGATTTAAAGATAGTTCTCCACTCCACAATCTGATAAAAACTGTGCCTCACGTCGCCTTTAAAGTGGACAACCTGCTAAGAGCTATCGAAGATGAAGAAGTCATTCTTGGTCCCTATGAGCCCATTGACGGTTTCGTTGTTGCCATGATTAATGACAATGGCGCACCGATTGAACTGATAGAAACTACACTCTCAGATGATGAAATCTGGGAAAGAGCAAGGTCCGGTCAAGGCGACCTTTACAGGAAGTAATTTTATCTGGGAGCCGTTGTGAAAGTGGCTCTCTGTGAATACTTATTTGAAGCCTGGCAAATAAATCTGAACTTCGCTCATCATCCACTCACGAGCCACATGAAGAAATTGTTTCCTACCACCAGCTTCCCACCGGGCCATTTTGCTGGCGCAATGACTAACCTCTTTCGTTTCGGTATTAATAATATGATTAAGCTTGTTCAGCCGAGAAATTGCTTCAAAACTGAACGAGAAGACAGGCCTACCGAACGATAAAACGATCGGGCATTCGCCGCAGACGCCCCTATCAGCTGCGTCATACATACGCGTGCTGGATGTTGTCGGCAGGTGCTAATCCTGCTTTTATAGCGAATCAGATGGGTGATGAGAATGCAGAGATGGTCTTCCATGTATACTCTGCGTGGATAAATGTTCTCGATAGCGATCAGGTACCATTTTTGAATCAGCGCTTTGGCGGATATGCAAATGTCCCTATAGTGCCCCTGAAGGTAAAAACAAAGTAGTTAATTACTTGATGTCCCGGTGATATTTAATGAAAAAGCTGTTTGTGCAGTTTTATCTTTTACTGTTTGTCTGCTTCCTGGTGATGACCATGCTGGTCGGGCTGGTCTATAAATTTACCGCCGAACGTGCGGGCCGGCAGTCGCTGGACGATCTGATGAAAAGCTCGCTGTATCTGATGCGCAGCGAGCTGAGAGAGATCCCGCCACACGACTGGGCGAAAACCCTGAAAGAGCTGGATCTTAATCTGTCATTCGATTTACGCATTGAGCCGTTGAAAGATTTTGAGCTGGATCCGCCCGCCATGCAGCGTCTGCGCGACGGGGACATCGTTGCGCTGGATGAAAAATACACCTTTATCCAGCGCATTCCGCGCAGCCATTACGTGCTGGCCGTCGGGCCGGTGCCCTATCTCTATTATCTGCACCAGATGCGCCTGCTGGACATGGCGCTGATGGCCTTTATCGCCATTTCGCTCGCATTTCCGGTCTTTATCTGGATGCGGCCCCACTGGCAGGACATGCTGAAGCTGGAATCTGCCGCGCAGCGTTTTGGCGAGGGGCATTTTACCGAACGCATTCACTTCGACAGCGGTTCCAGCTTTGAGCGTCTGGGCGTGGCCTTTAACCAGATGGCCGATAACATCAACGCCCTGATCGCCAGTAAGAAGCAGCTGATCGACGGAATTGCGCACGAGCTGCGCACGCCGCTGGTTCGCCTGCGCTACCGTCTGGAGATGAGCGAAAATCTGACCGAGGCAGAGAATCAGGCGCTTAACCGCGACATTGGCCAGCTTGAAGCGCTGATTGAGGAGCTGCTGACCTACGCGCGTCTCGACCGCCCGCAAAACGAGCTGAACCTCACCACGCCGGATCTGCCCGCCTGGCTGCAAACCCACATTGATGACGTTCAAAGCGTAAACCCGCAGCGCACGCTGTTGACGCGCGTCACGCCGGGTGACTACGGCGCGCTCGATATGCGCCTGATGGAGCGCGTGCTGGACAACCTGATGAACAACGCCATGCGCTACAGCGAAAGTACGCTCCAGATTGGCCTGGATTTGCAGGGCAACCGGGCCAGCCTGACGGTGGAGGACGACGGACCGGGAATTGCCCCGGAAGCGCGAGAGACCGTGTTTGAACCGTTTGTCCGCCTCGATCCCAGCCGCGATCGCGCCACCGGCGGATGCGGCCTGGGGTTGGCGATTGTCTACTCTATCGCGCAGGCGATGGGCGGCACGGTGCATTGCGAGGAGAGCGAGCTCGGCGGCGCGCGCTTCTGCTTTAGCTGGCCGGTGTACCATAACATCGCCCTTCCCGTCCCTGCCTGACCTCAAACGCACGCTGGCCTGACCCGGCGTGCTGTGCTATATGATAAGTATGTTGTAACTAATGAGAGTGTTTATGGCGAACTACGATCTCATCGAACGGCTTAACGGCACGTTTCGGGAAATAGAACACGAACTCCTGACCCTGACCGAGCGTTTGCAGGCCTGCCGCCTGCTGGCCGCGCGTGTCTTTACCCTGCCGGATGTGGCTAAAGGAGCCGAGCACGATCCGCTGGACACCATCGAGGTCGAACAGCACATCGGCAGCGCGGCCCTTGAGCTGGCGCTAAAACACTATCGTCGCCTGTTTATCCAGCAGCAGTCAGAAAACCGCAGCAGCAAGGCCGCCGTGCGCCTGCCGGGGGTCATCTGCCTGCAAACCGATGCGACATCGCGCGAAGCGCTGGAAAGCCAGATTGCGCATATCAACACCCTGAAAGCGGCCTTTGAAAAGATCATCACCGAAGAGTCCGGCCTCGCCCCTGCCGCGCGGTTTGAGTGGGTGCACCGACAGCTTCCGGGGCTGATTACCCTGAATGCCTATCGGACGCTGACGGTACTGCGTCACCCCGCTACGCTGCGCTTCGGCTGGGCGAATAAGCACATCATTAAAAACTTCACCCGGGATGAGATTCTGGCCCAGCTGGAAAAAAGCCTGAAGACGCCGCGCACCGTCGCGCCTTGGTCGCGGGAGCAGTGGATTGAGCGCCTGGAGCAGGAGTACCACAGCATCGCCTCGCTGCCGGCGGATGCGCGCCTGAAGATAAAGCGCCCGGTTAAGGTGCAGCCTATCGCTCGCGTCTGGTATTCCGGTCAGCAAAAGCAGGTGCAGTATGCCTGCCCGACGCCGCTGATTGCGCTTTACGATGCCGATCAGGGCGCGGTAGTACCCGATATCGGGGAACTGCTGAATTACGATGCTGACAATGTTCAGCACCGTTACAGACCTCAGGCGCAGCCGCTACAGCTGATTATTCCTCGGCTGCACCTGTACGTGGCGGGATGATTATTTCAGGCTACCGACCATCGCTTCCGGGCGAACCCAGGCGTCAAACTCCGCCTCCGTGAGATAGCCCAGCGCCAGGGCGGAGGCTTTTAGCGTTAGCCCTTCTTTATGCGCTTTTTTGGCGATCTCGGCGGCCTTGTCGTAGCCAATATGGGTATTGAGCGCGGTGACCAGCATCAGAGATTCATTGAGCAGCTGGCTGATGCGTTCGCGATTGGGCTCAATCCCCACCGCGCAATGCTCGTTAAAGCTCTCCATCCCGTCCGCCAGCAGACGAACAGATTGCAGCACATTGTGGATCACCATCGGGCGATAGACGTTCAGCTCGAAGTTGCCGGACGCACCGCCCATGTTGACGGCCACGTCGTTGCCCATCACCTGGCAGCAGAGCATGGTCATGGCTTCGCACTGGGTCGGGTTCACTTTACCCGGCATGATGGAGCTGCCCGGCTCGTTTTCCGGGATGCTGATTTCACCGATGCCGCAGCGCGGGCCCGAGGCCAGCCAGCGCACGTCGTTAGCAATTTTCATCAGCGAGGCCGCCAGCCCCTTCAGCGCGCCGTGGGTGTGGACCAGCGCATCGCAGGTCGCCAGCGCTTCGAACTTATTGGGCGCCGTGACGAACGGCTGTCCGGTGATGGCAGCAAGCTCCTCCGCCACGCGCACCGCGTATTCTGGATGGGTGTTTAACCCGGTACCGACCGCCGTCCCACCGAGCGCTAGCTCCGCCAGGTGCGGCAGGCTGTTCTCGATATGCTTCAGGTTGTGTTCCAGCATCGCCACCCAGCCGGAAATCTCCTGGCCGAGCGTCAAAGGCGTGGCGTCCTGCAGGTGCGTACGGCCAATCTTGACGATGTCGCGGAAGGCCTGCGCTTTCTCGTTAAGCGTGGATTTGAGCACGTTGAGCTGCGGGATAAGCTGCTCGCGAATGGCGATTACCGCCGCCACGTGCATCGCCGTCGGGAAGACGTCGTTAGAGCTCTGGCTTTTGTTGACGTCATCGTTCGGGTGGACCTTACGTTCCATGCCGCGCACGCCGCCCAGCAGCTCGCTCGCCCGGTTCGCAAGCACTTCGTTCATGTTCATGTTGCTCTGGGTACCGGAACCGGTCTGCCAGATAGCGAGGGGAAATTCGTCAGGATGCTTGCCCGCCAGCACTTCGTCTGCGGCGTTGATAATGGCGGTGGCTTTATCGGTGTCCAGCAGGCCCAAATCCTGGTTCACTTTCGCGGCGGCGCGTTTGGTCAGCGCCAGCGCCTGAATCAGCGAGACGGGCATTTTTTCGGTCGAAATACGGAAGTGCTCCAGCGAACGCTGGGTTTGCGCGCCCCATAGCTTGTCGGCCGGGACGTCGATGGCGCCCATCGAGTCTTTCTCATGGCGTACCGTGGTCATTACTTTCTCCTTGATAACAAAAGAGGGATTGCTCACATGCTTAAGGGATAAGTATTGATGACTTCTGAGAAACGGTATGGCGCTTTGTGCGCTCTTTTTGATGTCGGGTGGCGGCTGCGCCACCCGTTTTTTTCAATTTACTTCACGCACGCCGAACACTGGGACGACTGGATCTGCTTGAAGAAGTCGTTACCTTTGTCATCCACCAGGATAAACGCCGGGAAGTCTTCCACTTCGATTTTCCAGATCGCTTCCATACCCAGCTCCGGGTATTCCACGCACTCCAGGCTCTTGATGCTGCCCTGCGCCAGTACTGCCGCCGGGCCGCCGATGCTGCCGAGGTAGAAGCCGCCGTGCTTGTGGCACGCGTCCGTCACCTGCTGGCTGCGGTTGCCTTTAGCGAGCATGATCATGCTGCCGCCGTTGGCCTGCAACTGATCAACGTACGAGTCCATACGCCCTGCCGTGGTTGGGCCTAACGAGCCGGAGGCATAGCCTTCAGGCGTTTTCGCCGGGCCCGCGTAGTAGATCGGGTGATCTTTAATGTACTGCGGCAGCCCTTCGCCGTTGTCCAGACGCTCCTTCAGCTTCGCGTGCGCAATGTCGCGGCCCACGATGATCGTGCCGTTCAGGGAGAGACGGGTCGAGACCGGATACTGAGAAAGCTGCGCCAGAATCTCTTTCATCGGACGGTTCAGGTCAACGCGAACCGCTTCACCCTCACCCGCTTTACGCAGCGCTTCCGGGATGTATTTGCCCGGGTTATTTTCCAGCTTTTCGATCCACACGCCTTCGCGGTTGATCTTGGCCTTGATGTTGCGATCCGCAGAGCAGGAAACGCCCATCCCGACCGGACAGGAGGCACCGTGGCGCGGAAGACGGATCACGCGCACGTCGTGGGCAAAGTATTTGCCGCCAAACTGCGCCCCGAGACCCAGGTTACGCGCTTCTTCCAGCAGCTCCTGTTCAAGCTGCACGTCGCGGAAAGCCTGACCGTGTTCGTTACCCTCGGTTGGCAGGCCGTCGTAGTATTTGGTTGAGGCCAGCTTGACGGTTTTCAGCGTGCTTTCAGCTGAGGTTCCGCCAATCACGAAGGCGATATGGTACGGCGGGCACGCCGCGGTGCCGAGGGTACGCATCTTCTCAACCAGGTAATTTTTCAGCTTGCCCGGAGTGAGCAGCGCTTTGGTTTCCTGGTAGAGATAGGTTTTGTTGGCTGAACCGCCGCCTTTGGCGATACAGAGGAATTTGTACTCGTCACCGTCGACGCTGTAGAGGTCAATCTGTGCAGGCAGGTTAGTGCCGGTATTGACCTCTTTGTACATATCCAGCGCCGCGTTTTGCGAGTAGCGCAGGTTGTCTTCGGTGTAGGTGTTGTAGACGCCGTGAGCCAGCGCCGCTTCGTCACCGCCGCCGGTCCAGACGCGCTGGCCTTTTTTACCGACGATGATCGCCGTGCCGGTATCCTGGCACGTTGGCAGAATGCCTTTCGCCGCGATGTCTGAGTTACGCAGGAACTGCAGGGCAACGTACTTGTCGTTTTCGCTGGCTTCCGGGTCGCTCAGAATATCGGCAACCTGCTGCTGATGCGCGGGGCGGAGCATAAAGGAGGCATCGTGGAAAGCGTGCTGCGCCAGCAGCGTCAGCGCCTGCGGATCCACCTTGAGGATCTCTTGTCCTTCAAACTCAGAGACGGAGACGTGATCGCGGGTTAACAGGTAATACTCGGTCTGATCCTTACTGAGGGGGAAAGGATCCTGATAATGGAAGGGTTTATTCGACATTGTTCTCTCACTTACTGCTTCGGTCTGTTTATTCAGGGCAGATGTTCCGCTGCCCGGCTTAAAAGCGAGTCAGCTTATCCTACACAATTTTTTAACAAAAACTGAGACTAGTACGACTTTTTACATCCACAGGTTACTTCCACGTGGTTTATTGCTTTAATACCCGGAGTTAATTCCACATTTGAATCAGGGCTTGATAATGCAAAAACTCATTAACTCAGTGCAAAACTACGCCTGGGGAAGTAAAACTGCGTTAACGGATCTCTACGGTATCGCGAACCCGAACAACCTGTCGATGGCGGAACTATGGATGGGGGCGCACCCGAAGAGCAGCTCAAAAATTGAAGACGCCAGCGGCCAGGTACGCAGCCTGCGTGACGTGATTGATGCCGATAAAGCCGCACTGCTGGGCGACAAGGTGGCTCAGCGCTTTGGCGAATTGCCGTTCCTGTTTAAGGTGCTGTGCGCCGACCAGCCGCTCTCCATCCAGGTTCACCCGAACAAGAAAGCGTCTGAAATCGGCTTTGCCAAAGAGAACGCGGCGGGCATCCCGCTGGACGCCGCCGAGCGTAACTACAAAGATCCTAACCACAAGCCGGAGCTGGTGTTCGCACTGACGCCGTTCCTGGCGATGAACGCCTTCCGCGAGTTTTCAGAGATTATCTCCCTGCTGCAGCCGGTCGCGGGTGCCAACAAGGCTATTGCCCACTTCCTCGAAAACCCAAACGCGGACGCGCTCAGCCAGCTGTTTGCCAGCCTGCTGAATATGCAGGGTGAAGAGAAATCTCACGCGCTGGCGGTGCTGAAAGCGGCCCTGAACAGCCAGCAAGGGGAACCGTGGGAGACCATCCGCCTGATTTCCGAGTTTTACCCTGACGACAGCGGCCTGTTCTCCCCTCTGCTGCTGAACGTGGTGAAGCTGAACCCGGGCGAAGCGATGTTCCTGTTCGCGGAAACCCCGCACGCCTACCTGCAGGGCGTAGCGCTGGAGGTGATGGCCAACTCTGACAACGTGTTGCGCGCGGGCCTGACGCCGAAATATATCGACATCCCTGAGCTGGTTGCCAACGTGAAGTTTGTAGCGAAGCCTGCCGCGGAGCTGCTGACTCAGCCGGTGAAAAACGGTGCAGAGCTGGACTTCCCGATTCCGGTTGAGGATTTTGCGTTCTCCCTGCACGACCTCAATCAGACGGAAACGACAATCGCACAGGAAAGCGCGGCGATCCTGTTCTGCGTCGAGGGCGAAGCAACGCTGCGCAAAGGCGAGCAGCGTCTGGTTCTCCAGCCTGGCGAGTCAGCATTCGTTGCAGCCAATGAGTCCCCGGTCAGCGTAAGCGGCACCGGTCGCCTGGCGCGCGTTTTTAATAAGCTTTAAGCACTTACTGATTTTTTTAACAACTCTTGCTAAGCTAGTTGAAGGCTTAATATCTCCGGGCGGTTTTTACCGCCTGGTTTCATTTTAGGGATAGTCGCAATGAAAAAATCGGTCGTAGCGGTTGGAGTGATTGTAGCGTTAGGCGTGGTCTGGACGGGTGCCTCCTGGTTTACCGGGAAACAGCTGGAAGGCCGTCTGGCTGAGATGGTGGCGCAGGCTAACGGAGAAATTAAGCGCAGCGCGCCGGAGGCGGGTCTGGAGCTGAGCTACCAGAACTATCAGCGCGGCGTGTTCACCAGCCGCATGCAGCTGGTGGTGAAGCCGGTGGCCGGTGCGGCAAACGGCTGGCTGAAGCCGGGACAGAGCGTGGTGCTGGATGAAGTGGTAAGCCACGGTCCGCTGCCGCTGGCGCAGTTAAAGTCGTTTAACCTGATCCCGTCCATGGCGTCCGTTCATACCGTACTGGTGAATAACGACGTCACTAAACCGCTGTTTGACCTGGCGAAGAATGAATCACCTTTCGACATTAACACCCGTATTAGCTACTCCGGTGATACCAGTTCTGATATCGCGCTGAAACCGCTGAACTACGAGAAAGAGAACGAAAAAGTCGCCTTCAGCGGCGGCCATTTCAAACTTGATGCGGATCGGGACGGCAACGTCTTCTCCATGACGGGTGAAGCGGAAAGCGGCCTGGTCAACGCCGTGAACGAATATAACCAAAAAGTTCAGCTCACCTTCAACAACCTGAAAGCCGACGGCAACAGCCGTATGACCGACTTTAAAGAGCGTATCGGCGATCAGAAGCTCTCCGTGGATAAGATTGCTATCGCAATTGAAGGAAAAGAGATGGCCGTGCTGGAAGGCATGGACATTAACGGTCAATCCGACGTATCCAAAGACGGTAAGAGCATCAATACCCAGCTGGATTACACGCTGAAGAGCCTGAAAGTGCAGAATCAGGATCTGGGCACCGGCAAGCTGTCGCTGAAGATCGGCAATATCGACGGCCAGGCATGGCACGAATTTAGCCAGAAATACAGCAAAGAGAGCCAGGCGCTGCTGACCGACGCCGCGCTGCAGCAGAACCCGGAAGTGTACCAGCAGCAGGCGATGGCGGTGCTGTTCAATAACCTGCCAATCCTGCTGAAAGGCCAGCCGGTGGTCACCGTTGCGCCGCTGAGCTGGAAAAACAGCAAAGGCGAAACCAGCTTTAACCTGTCGCTGTTCCTGAAAGATCCTGCAGCCGCCACGGGTGAACCGCAGACGCTGGCGCAGGAAGTGGATCGCAGCGTGAAGTCGCTCGACAGCAAGCTAACCATCCCGATGGATATGGCGACCGAGTTTATGACCCAGATTGCGAAGCTGGAAGGCTACGGCGATGAAGATGCTGGCAAGCTGGCGAACCAGCAGGTGAAAGGTCTGGCGGCGATGGGTCAGATGTTCCGCATCACCAAAGTGGAAGACAACACCATTTCCACCAGCCTGCAATATGCCAACGGCCAGGTAACGCTGAACGGCGACAAAATGCCGCTGGAAGAGTTTGTTGGGATGTTTGGTATGCCGACGCTGGGAATGCCGGAACCGGCTGAACCCGCAGCGCCAGCCGTACCGGCGGCACCGCAGCAGTAAACGTCAAAACCCCTCGCAAGAGGGGTTTTTTATTGCCCTTATCCTTTCCATCCCTGCAGGAAATCCAGCAGCAAGGCGTTAACTTTCTCAGGCTGTTCCTCCTGAGGAAGATGGCCGCACTCGTCGATACCCTGCGCCCGCAGGTTATCCGCCATTTCAGCCCAGACGCTTTGCATATCGAAGAGCTTTCCAACCGCGTGAAAATCATTGCCCCACAGCGACATTACCGGACAGGCGATTTTCACGTCAGCGTCGGCAAGATCCTGCGCCACGTCTTCCGCGTTGGCGCGATAGTCAGCCATCGCGCCTCGCACTGCTCCGGGCGCCTGATACGCGCGAACATAGGTGTCAAACGCCTCGCCGCTGATGGTTGACGGATCGTAGGTCCAGTCCGAGAAAAAGTGGCGCAGCCAGATATTTTCACGTCCTGCAATCAGCGCTTCCGGCAGATCGGGCACAAGATGGAACAGGAAGAACCAGTATGCGCGGGCGATGGACGTATTCAAATCGCGCGCCACGATACGCGTTGGCACGTTATCCATGACCACCAGACGATCCACCAGCTCAGGGTAATCTTTTGCAAACCGCGTCGCGACGCGCGCCCCGCGATCGTGCCCCACCAGCACCACCTTCTGTAACCCCAGCGCACGCATTAGCTCCCGGATGTCCCGGGCCATGTTCCGTTTATCATAGCCAGAAGCCGGTTTATCCGTTTCGCCATATCCTCGCAAATCCGGCGCGATGACGCGGTAGTGCCGGGACAATACAGGTATCTGGTAGCGCCAGGCATAGTTTGTTTCAGGAAAACCGTGCAGAAGAATAACCGGCGCGCCTTCACCCTCTTCAACCACAAACTGGCGAATGCCGTTTGCCGTTACGGTGTAACTTTTCATATTCATAACCTTACTTTATTTCAGCAGAGGCACGTTGGCCGCACGTTGATAAGGACCGTAATTTACAGGGTTCCAGCTATAGCCCTGCTGCCAGGCGGTGATATGCCCAATACCGGGGAAAGGCAGATGCGCAGCGGCCATCCACTCGCCGTCTTTCGCCAGGGCGTTAAATTCCTGCGCCCGGGACGAGATGGCTTTTTTCGAATCGACATCAAAGCGAATAGACACTTCAGGATGCGGGAACTGGACGGCTGGCGCATGAATCAGATCCCCAATGAAGTTAATAGCCGTCCCCTGCGACGCAAAGCGATAAACGGTACTGCCGGGCGTATGGCCAACGGCATAGGCCGTCTGGACTTCCGGGATCGGCGAAGCTGGCGGAACGAAGGTTTTAAGATGTCCGGAGGCTTTATACTCAGACAATGCTTTTCGGGCGATAGCAAAATACTCTTTCGCATTAGCCGGCGCGCTCGCTTCTTTTGCAGGATCAAGCCAGTAGTCGGCCTCCCCCTGCGGTACATAGACGGTGGCATTGGGGAACAACGCTTTACCGTCTGCATCGCTCAGGCCACACACGTGGTCAAGATGCAGGTGAGTCAGGAAAATGGTATCAACCTGCTCGGGACGATAGCCTGATGCTTTCATATTGTTAACCAGCTGGCCGGCCGTTTCCGGCACGCAGTGCCCCGCTCCGCTGTCAATCATGACCAGATGTTTACCGGTATTAACCAGGAAAGCGTTAAAAGCGGTCGGCATGCGTTCGGCATCAATTTTATGCTGAGCCAGCAGTTTACGAACCTTGTCGTCTGAAAGACCGTGGAGTAATGACGGCGAAAGGTCGTTATAGCCGTCGAACAGCGCCGTGACCTCATATTCCCCTACCGCCAGACGATAATAGCCGGGGACCTGCTGCTTCACCTGCGCAGGTGCGTCAGCCCAGGCGGCACTTACCAGCAACAGGCTGCTGAATGCCAGAACCGTTTTCAACTTTTTCATCTTCACTCCAGATTGATATTTTTCAGGTTGTGAAGAGACTATGGCAGCGTAACGATAAATACTGTAGATATGTACTTTGATAAGTCAGCATAACGAAAATCGATATAATGAAACTGGAAGACGTTGAAGTGTTTGTCGAAGCGATTAAGGCGGGTAGCCTGGCGGGCGCCGCGCGTCGGCTCTCAATGAGCGCCATGGCGGCGTCACGCTCTCTTAACAATCTTGAGGCTGAGCTGGGGGTCAGGCTGGTGCATCGCACCACGCGATCCCTTTCACCCACCAGCGATGGTGACGTTTTTTTGCCGCATGCGCAGGCGTTGCTGGAAGATAAAAATAACGCGCTGGCCGATCTGTTTCCTGATGGTACGCACCTGTCCGGACGCCTTCGCATTACCGCCTCAGCGGCGTTTGGACGCAAGATCGTTGCACCGATGTTGCCGCTGTTTATGCAGCAACATCCTGCCCTGCAGGTCGACCTGCTGGCAACCGATGAGCAAATTGATATTGTCGGGAAAGGCATAGACGTGGCGTTACGCATTGCACCGCTGCGCGATAACCGGTTAGTTGCACACCGCATCTGTGATAACCCCCGCGAGCTTTGCGCCAGCGCGGAGTATCTCGCCGCGTACGGTTCACCGAAATTGCTTAACGATCTGGCTGGACATAGCTGCCTGACCACCTCAGATACGACACACTGGTCGTTTGAGAAGGGTGAACAGCGCTACAAACAAAAGGTGTCAGGCCGATTCTCGGCTAACTCTATTGAGGCGATTTTCGAGGCTTGTCTGGGGGGACTCGGCATCGCAAATTTATCTCGCTGGTACGTAGAGCCTGCCATTGCTGAGGGTAAACTCGTGCGGATCGTCCTGGAAGATGCTCAGCCGGAATCGCTGGCCATTTGGGCAGTTTACCCGACCTCCCGGCTGATCCCGGCAAAAGTACGAAAATTTGTAGAAGCCCTGGAGACACATCTGACGCTCAACCCGCTAACGCAGCAGAGCTGAGTTATTTCACCGTCACCAGCCGCGCCGCCACAATCTGGTGCCCGGACTGGACATCCGTGTTGTCGATGCGCTGCATAATTCTGTCTGCCAGCGTGTAGCCCATCTCCCGCGCAGGGGTGGTAGCCCAGACTATCGGCAGGTCATCCAGCGCGTTTTCACCAACGTCGGCGAACGCCCCTAACGCCACCTGATGGCCGAAGAAGGTTTCCACCCCACCCTCGCCGCTCTGACGCCCGGCGCGGATCAGGCCAAACCAGGCCCCCATGGCAATCACATCGTTGTAGCAAATCACGGCGCTGATCGTCGGATTGCTTCGCAGCAGCGCGCCTATCGCTTCCGCCGCTTTCTTCTGGCTGGATTCACACTCCACGACCCATTCGCTGTGGAACGGCAGGCCGTATTTAATCAGCGTCGCGCAGTAGCCGCCGACCCGCTCGGCGCGCGTCAGGGAGGAGCTTTTCCCTCCCAGCCAGGCAATGCGCTGATGCCCGCGGCGAATAAGATGTTCGGTCAACATTTGCGCGGCCTGCATGTTATCCGGGCGCAGCGTATCGGCCTCGTCCAGATAGCTGGCGCGCGAGGCGAACACCAGCGGCACGCCTTTTTCGGCGGCGCGCTCGCACAGTTCGCTACCCACGCCCGACGCTCCGGCGACGATCACTCCGTCAACCCCCTGGGTCAGCAGCATATCGAGACGGGAGAGAAGCTGCCCGGCCTCGCGCCCGCCGTGCAGCAGAAAGACCATCCGCCCCTGCGCTTCCAGCGCTTCGGTTAACCCGGCGGTCAGCTCCGCATAGAAAGGTGACGTCAGGTCGCGGACAATCAGGCCAATCACCCCGCTTTGCCCGCCGCGCAGCGCCGACGCCTGACGGTTACGCACAAAGCCCAGCTGTTCAACCGCCTCGTTCACCCTCTGGCCGGTTGCGGGCGAGATGCGCCCTTTACCACTGAGCACGAGAGAAACGGTGCTGACGGAAACCCCCGCCGCCAGCGCGACATCGTTGATGGTGACTTTTTTCGCTACAGCCATGTGTCAGCGTGACTCCCTGAAATGAGATCGGTAAAACGTTTTATCAATACGTTATCTTTATACTACCAGTCAAAGCCTGAGAATGTGATTTAGCGCGCACTAAACTTTGATAAAACGTTTTATCTTCTCGCAGCATTGAAGCAGGCAAACTGATTTTAACAATAAAGGAGTCGTTTTATGACGGCGAAAACAGCACAAAAAATATCGCTGTGGGAGTTTTTCCAGCAACTGGGTAAAACCTTTATGCTGCCCGTGGCGCTCCTCTCGTTCTGCGGGATCATGCTCGGGATCGGCAGCTCGCTGAGCAGTAAAGACGTCATCACGCTGATCCCGTTCCTCGGTACTCCCGTGCTGCAGGCGATCTTTATCTGGATGAGTAAGGTCGGCTCCTTCGCGTTTAGCTTCCTGCCCGTGATGTTCTGCATCGCCATCCCGCTGGGCCTGGCCCGCGAGAATAAAGGCGTCGCGGCGTTTGCCGGGTTTGTGGGTTACGCCGTGATGAACCTGGCGGTTAACTTCTGGCTGACCGCGAAAGGCATTCTGCCGACGACCGATGCTGCCGTGCTGAAGGCCAACAACATTCAGAGCGTGATTGGTATTCAATCTATTGATACCGGGATCCTCGGAGCGGTCATCGCCGGGGTCATTATCTGGATGCTGCACGAGCGCTTCCACAATATCCGCCTGCCGGATGCTCTGGCCTTTTTCGGCGGTACCCGCTTCGTGCCGATTGTCACCCTGGTGGTCATGGGTCTGTTCGGCCTGATCATTCCGCTGATCTGGCCAGTCTTTGCGATGGGCATCAACGGCATTGGCCGCATCATCAACGGCGCGGGAGATTTTGGTCCGATGATCTTCGGCACTGGCGAGCGTCTGCTGCTGCCGTTCGGCCTGCAACATATCCTGGTGGCCCTGATTCGCTTCACCGAAGCGGGCGGTACCATGGAGGTGTGCGGTCACGACGTGAGCGGTGCGCTGACCATCTTCCAGGCGCAGCTGAGCTGTCCGACTACCCACGGCTTCTCCGAAAGCGCCACCCGCTTCCTGTCTCAGGGTAAAATGCCGGCCTTCCTCGGCGGCCTGCCGGGTGCCGCGCTGGCGATGTACCACTGCGCGCGCCCGGAAAACCGACATAAAATTAAAGGGCTGCTGATCTCCGGCGTGATTGCCTGCGTCGTGGGCGGCACCACCGAGCCTATCGAATTCCTGTTCCTGTTTGTTGCGCCGGTGCTGTATCTCATCCACGCGCTGCTGACCGGCCTGGGCTTTACCGTGATGGCGGTGCTGGGCGTCACCATCGGCAACACCGACGGCAACGTGATTGACTTCGTGGTGTTCGGGATCCTGCACGGCCTGTCAACCAAGTGGTATCTGGTGCCGGTCGTGGCGGCTATCTGGTTCGCGGTGTACTACGGTATCTTCCGCTTCGCCATCACCCGCTTTAACCTGAAAACGCCGGGCCGCGATACCGATACCGCCACCAGCGTTGAGCAGGCGGTGGCCGGTACCGTGGGCAAATCCGGGTATAACACCCCTGCCATTCTGGCTGCGCTGGGCGGTGCGGATAACATTACCTCGCTGGATAACTGCATCACCCGCCTGCGTCTGTCGGTGGCGGATATGTCAAAAGTAGATACCAACGCCCTGAAAGCCAACCGGGCCATCGGCGTGGTACAGTTAAATCAGCACAATTTGCAGGTGGTTATCGGCCCGCAGGTTCAGTCGGTGAAAGATGAGCTGGCAACCCTGATGCGAACAGTAGAAGCCTGATGCCTCAACCCCCTCTCATGAGGGGGTTTTACTTTAAGGATTAACGTCATGTTTGATTTTTCTACCGTCGTGGATCGTCACGGCACCTGGTGTACGCAGTGGGACTACGTCGCCGACCGCTTTGGCGCGGCGGATCTGCTGCCCTTCACCATCTCGGATATGGACTTCGCCACCGCCCCCTGCATTACCGACGCGCTGCATCAGCGCATCAACCACGGCGTGCTGGGCTACAGCCGCTGGAAAAACGACGAGTTTCTTGCCGCTGTTGAGCACTGGTTTCGGCAGCGCTTTAACAGCCGCATTGATAAAGAAACCATCGTTTATGGCCCTTCCGTCATCTACATGGTGTCAGAGCTGATTCGCCTCTGGTCAAAGCCCGGTGACGGCGTGGTGGTCCACACACCGGCGTACGATGCGTTTTACAACGCCATTGGAGGCAATGCGCGTCAGGTTGTGGCCGTTGAGATGGAAAAGCAGGCGGCTGGCTGGCAGGGCAATATGGCGGCGCTTGAAGCGGCCCTGGCGAAACCGGAAAACAAAATTCTGCTACTGTGCAGCCCGCAGAACCCGACCGGCAAGGTCTGGACGCGGGATGAATTGACGCAGATGGCGGAACTCTGTGAGCGCTATGACGTGGCGGTTATCAGCGATGAAATTCATATGGACATGGTGTGGGGGGCGCATCGCCACACCCCGTGGAATGCGGTAGCGCGCGGCAAGTGGGCGCTTCTCACCTCCGGCTCGAAAAGCTTTAATATTCCGGCACTGACGGGCGCATACGGCCTGATCGGCGATGAAGAGAGCCGTAACGGCTATCTCAGCGCGCTAAAAGGACGAGATGGGCTCTCTTCCCCTTCAGTGCTGGCGCTGACGGCCCATATCGCCGCCTATCAGCAGGGAGAGCCTTGGCTTGATGCCTTGCGTCGTTATCTGGAAGAGAATCTGTTGTATATCGCACAGGAATTAAACAGTGCTTTTCCGAAACTGAACTGGCAGCCGCCGGAAGCAACCTATCTGGCCTGGATTGACCTGCGCCCGCTGAACATTGATGACAGGGCACTGCAAAAAGTGCTGATCGAGCAGCAAAAAGTCGCCATCATGCCGGGATACACGTACGGAAACGAGGGTAACGGCTTCGTTCGCCTTAACGCCGGCTGCCCACGCAGCAAGCTGGAACAAGGGGTGCAGCGCCTCATCGCCGGGATCAACACGCTCCTGTAATTTGTTTGCGCAACGGAATATTCCCTTGCGCAAATAGCTTTTTACCCCGTTTTGTTTTTATAATATGGCGCACTTTAACCCGAAAAGAGTGCGACCATGATTGATACACGCCTGCCCTTAACTGATATTCATCGTCACCTTGACGGTAACATTCGTGCCCAAACCATCCTCGATCTTGGCCGCCAGTTCAACTTAACGCTTCCCGCTCAGACGCTTGAGTCGTTGATCCCACACGTACAGGTTACCTCCAATGAACCAGACCTGGTCAGCTTCCTGAGCAAACTCGACTGGGGCGTGAAGATGCTGGCCTCGCTGGATGCCTGCCGCCGCGTGGCGTTTGAGAACATTGAAGACGCGGCCCGCAACGGTCTGCACTACGTTGAGCTGCGCTTCTCGCCGGGCTATATGGCGATGACCCACAGCCTGCCCGTTGCAGGCGTGGTGGAAGCCGTCATTGAAGGCGTCCGTGAAGGGTGTAAAACCTTCGACGTTCAGGCCCGCCTGATCGGCATTATGAGCCGCACGTTCGGCGAAGCCGCCTGCCTGCAGGAGCTGGAAGCGCTGCTGGCGCACCGCGATGCCATCACTGCCGTCGACCTCGCCGGCGACGAACTGGGCTTCCCCGGCAGCCTGTTCCTCTCCCACTTCAACCGCGCGCGCGATGCTGGCTGGCACATTACCGTCCATGCGGGTGAAGCAGCGGGCCCGGAAAGTATCTGGCAGGCCATCCGCGAGCTGGGCGCCGAGCGTATCGGCCACGGCGTGAAGGCGGTAGAAGACCGCGCGCTGATGGATTTCCTGGCGGAGCAGCGCATCGGCATTGAGTCGTGCCTGACGTCCAACATTCAGACCAGCACCGTGGCAACGCTGGCGCAGCACCCGCTGAAAACGTTCCTCGAGCACGGCGTGCTGGCCTCGCTGAACACGGACGATCCGGCGGTTCAGGGCGTGGATATCATCCACGAGTACAACATCGCCGCGCCGCAGGCGGGCCTGAGCCGCGAGCAGATCCGCCAGGCGCAGATCAACGGGCTGGAGATCGCCTTCCTTACGCCTGCAGAGAAGCAGGCGCTGCGGGATAAGGTGGCAACCGCGTAAACCCTTTTGCCGGGTGGCGGCTACGCCTTACCCGGCCTACAACAACGTCAAAAACTTATGCCAGACAGAGCGTCGCGCGATGTTTGGCAGATTCAATCCCCAGCTCAATCAGCTCCATAATCTGGATCGCCTGGCTGGCCGGAACCGGGTTCTCCCCCGTTCCGTTAAGCGCATCGCGGATGGCAGCATAATAAGCCGGATAGTTACCCGGGATCGTTAACAGGGTTTCCTCAACCAGCTCCTCACCTTCCGTCCGCGTCACGACGCCGTCGCGCATATCATAGCCCCAGTCTTCCTGCGGCAGACGTTCACCGTTTTTGAGGCGATCTTCCTGCGGATCGAGGCCAAACTTCACGTAGCTCCCGCGCGTGCCGTGGATGATATAGCGGGCAGATTCCGCGGCCGCGACCATCGTGCCGTGCAGCACAATCCGCCGCTGCGGGTAACTCAACACCGCGTGGAAGTAATCCGTTGTCTGCGCACCGGGCCTCAGTTGGGCCAGATCGACCGTCATGCTCACCGGCAGCCCAAACAGATTCACGGCCTGGTCCAGCAGATGCGGGGCTAAATCGTACCAGATGCCGCTGCCCGGACCGGCCTGCTCGCGCCAGCGGTTTCTCACCTGCGGACGGAAGCGGTCAAAATGCGATTCAAAAAAAACGATCTCTCCTAACGTGCCTTCCCCGAGAAGCGTTTTAACCGTCAGGAAGTCGCTGTCCCAGCGGCGGTTATGGAAAACGGACAGCACTCTGCCCAGGCTTTTTGCCAGCGCCTCCAGCTCACGCGCCTGTGACAACGTCACGGTGAAGGGTTTGTCAACAACGACGTGCTTCCCGGCTTCCAGCGCGGCTTTCGCCAGCGGGAAGTGCGTGTCGTTCGGGGTGGGAATAACAATTAAATCGATATTCGGATCGTTGAAAAGGTGTTTAGGCTCGGAGACAACCGGCACTGCGGGCCAGTCAGCGTGGACTTTGGCGGCGTCGCTGCTGGATACCGCCGCCAGCGCCATTCCCGGCGTTCCGGCTATCAGAGGCGCATGAAACGTTTTGCTCGCGTACCCGTAGCCTATAAGCCCGACGCGGATGTTATCACTCATCGTGTTGTCCTCTTTTTGCGTTTCTTATTTCATACTGGCCTTTCTGGCATTGCCCTCATTAATAATGAGCCATGGCGCTTAAAATAGCAGGCTGTACCGGCTATTTTTGTTACATAGTATTAACCTTCTGATTTTGTTTAAGGGAATCGTTCCCAAAGCGCTTGCCGTCAGAGAAACAGCGCTGTAACATTTGCGACCTGTATTTATGGATAAATTACAACAGTGAATCATGGCATCAATTATTAATCGAATCATTGAATTAGCGGGATGGATTGTTCTTGGGGTTTCGGTCATTTTGCTCGGCGTAGCCAGCCATATTGATAACTACCAGCCGCCGGAGCCTGCTGCCGTCACCCATCCTAAGTAACCGGTTGCTGCTTTAAAGAGTGACATAATGTGTCAGTTTCGTATTGCCAGCCC
This sequence comes from Enterobacter sp. IF2SW-B1, assembly GCF_001743375.1. Taxonomy (NCBI): domain Bacteria; kingdom Pseudomonadati; phylum Pseudomonadota; class Gammaproteobacteria; order Enterobacterales; family Enterobacteriaceae; genus Enterobacter; species Enterobacter sp. IF2SW-B1. Next base: position 203,582 of record NZ_MJAA01000001.1, read on the forward strand.
TGGTGAACACGGTTAACCTTCTCTTCCAGGCATCACCTTCGGTGCCTGAATTTCAGCAAAGAAAACTCCTAATTTCGTCGCGTTATCTGAGTGGGCTGTTTACGTCTGTATTAATCCGTTTATTATTCGACCGAATTACCTTAACTGGTATTACTCACTTTTATATGGAAAATTATTAATATGACAGTTCAGGACTATTTATTAAAATTTCGCAAGATCAATTCGCTTGAGAGCCTGGAAAAACTGTTTGACCATCTGAACTACACCCTGTCGGATAATCAGGACATCATCAATATGTATCGCGCCGCTGACCATCGCCGTGCGGAGCTGGTCTCCGGCGGTCGCTTGTTCAACGTCGGCGAGGTGCCGAAGTCCGTATGGCGTTACGTTTTATAAGAAAGTAGCCATCCGCGCGAAATGTTATATACTCTCCGCCCTGCAAACTGGCTGTACAACATTTCGCGCAGATAATGGGAGAGTTCATGACCGCAACGCCTGGAGAACGCATCGGAGGCTGGTTAATCGCCCCACTGGCATGGCTGCTGGTTGCCTTATTAAGCGCATCGCTTGCGCTGCTGCTTTATACCACCGCATTGATTACCCCTCACGCTATTCAGACCCTGATGTCGCAAAGTGTGCTGAATATAGCGATGTGGTTTGTGTCGTTCGTTTTCGCGATTGGGATGTGGTACTACACCCTGTGGCTGACTATCGCCTTCTTTAAGCGCCGCAAGAGTGTGCCTAAGCACTACATTATCTGGCTGCTGGTCTCGGTCCTGCTGGCGGTTAAAGCGTTTGCTTTCTCGCCCGTCTCTGACGCGCTTGCTGTCCGCCAGCTGCTTTTCCCGTTACTGGCCGCGGCGCTGCTGGTGCCCTATTTCAAACGTTCAACGCGTGTGAAAAACACCTTCGTGAACCCGTAATAACCTTACAGATAACCTGTTGTCGCCTGCCCCGGTTTGTCCGATAATAGGCGGCTTTTTTATTTCAGGCTAAATAATGACCGATTACTTACTGCTCTTTGTCGGCACCGTGCTGGTTAACAACTTCGTTCTGGTGAAGTTCCTTGGCCTGTGCCCGTTTATGGGCGTGTCCAAAAAGCTGGAAACAGCGATGGGCATGGGGCTGGCGACGACCTTCGTCATGACGCTGGCGTCTATCTGTGCGTGGTTGATTGACACCTGGATCCTCATCCCGCTGGGGTTAATCTATCTCCGTACGCTGGCGTTTATTCTGGTTATCGCGGTGGTGGTGCAATTTACCGAAATGGTGGTGCGTAAAACCAGCCCGGCGCTCTATCGCCTGCTGGGTATCTTCCTGCCGCTGATCACCACCAACTGCGCGGTGCTTGGCGTGGCGCTGCTGAACATCAACCTTGGCCATAACTTCATGCAGTCGGCGCTGTACGGCTTCTCCGCCGCTGTCGGTTTCTCATTTGTTATGGTGCTGTTCGCGTCGATTCGCGAACGTCTGGCAGCAGCGGATATCCCTGCGCCATTTCGCGGTAATGCCATTGCGCTGGTGACCGCGGGTTTAATGTCTCTGGCCTTTATGGGCTTTAGTGGTCTGGTGAAGTTGTAATGAATGCTATCTGGATTGCCATCGCCTCTATCAGCGTCCTGGGGTTGGTGTTTGGCCTTATCCTGGGCTACGCCTCCCGCCGTTTCGCGGTAGAGGACGATCCTGTTGTTGAAAAAATTGATGAGCTTTTGCCGCAAAGTCAGTGTGGACAGTGCGGCTACCCGGGCTGCCGCCCTTACGCTGAAGCGGTAGGCATTCAGGGTGAAAAAATTAACCGCTGTGCGCCCGGCGGCGAAGCGGTGATGCTGAAAATTGCCGCCCTGCTTAACGTCGATCCGCAGCCCGTTGATGGCGATGCGGAAGTCCAGGAGCCGGTTCGCGCCCTCGCGGTGATCGACGAAGCAAATTGCATCGGCTGCACCAAATGTATTCAGGCCTGTCCGGTCGACGCCATTGTCGGCGCGACCCGCGCCATGCACACCGTTGTGGCGGATCTTTGCACCGGCTGTAACCTCTGCGTGGCCCCCTGCCCGACGCAATGTATAGAGCTGCGCCCGGTTGAAACGACTACCGAAAGCTGGAAGTGGGATCTTCAAACCATTCCGGTTCGCAATATTCCTGTGGAACAACATGCTTAAGTTATTTTCTGCTTTCAGAAAAGAGAAGATCTGGGACTTTGACGGCGGTATCCATCCGCCAGAGATGAAAACCCAGTCCAACGGCACGCCGCTGCGTCAAATTCCGCTGGCGACGCGTTACGTCATGCCGCTCAAGCAGCATATTGGCGCTGAGGGCGAGCTGTGCGTGAAAGAAGGCGATACGGTGCTGCGCGGTCAGCCGCTGACCTTCGGACGCGGACGTATGCTGCCGGTACACGCCCCTACTTCCGGGAAAGTGGTGGCAATTGCCCCTCATACGGTGGCGCATCCGTCCGCGCTGTCGGAACTGAGCGTGATTATTGAAGCCGACGGTGAAGATCGCTGGATTGACCGTGACGGCTGGAGCGACTACCGCAGCCAGAGCCGCGAAGCGCTCATTGAGCGTATTCATCAGTTCGGCGTCGCCGGGCTTGGTGGCGCGGGCTTCCCGACCGGCGTCAAGCTGCGCGGCGGTGGCGATAAGATTCAGACGCTGATTATCAACGCCGCCGAGTGCGAGCCGTACATCACCGCCGACGATCGTCTGATGCAGGACTGTGCCGCCCAAGTGGTGGAAGGCATCCGCATCCTTGCGCACATTCTGCAGCCGCGGGAAGTGCTGATTGGTATCGAAGACAATAAACCGCAGGCTATTTCAATGCTGCGCGCCGTGCTGGCCGGTAGCCATGATATCGCCCTGCGCGTTATTCCGACCAAGTACCCCTCTGGCGGCGCAAAACAGCTGACGCAAATCCTCACCGGCAAGCAGGTCCCGCACGGCGGACGCTCGTCGGATATCGGCGTGCTGATGCAAAACGTCGGCACCGCTTACGCCGTCAAGCGTGCGGTGATTGACGGCGAGCCGTTGACCGAGCGCGTGGTAACGCTGACCGGAGAGTCTGTCTCTCGTCCGGGTAACGTCTGGGCGCGCCTCGGCACGCCGGTGCGCCATCTGCTGGAACAGGCTGAATTTTGCCCGGCCAGCGACCAGATGGTGATCATGGGCGGTCCGCTGATGGGCTTTACCCTGCCGTGGCTCGACGTTCCGGTAGTGAAAATCACCAACTGCCTGCTCGCCCCTTCCCCAACCGAAATGGGGGAGGAGCAGGAAGAGAAAGGCTGCATCCGCTGCAGCGCCTGTGCCGATGCCTGCCCGGCGGATCTCCTCCCGCAGCAGCTGTACTGGTACAGCAAAGGCCAGCTGCACGATAAGGCCAAAGCCCATAACCTGGCCGACTGCATCGAATGCGGCGCCTGCGCCTGGGTCTGCCCAAGCAACATTCCTCTGGTGCAGTACTTCCGCCAGGAGAAGGCCGAGATTTATGCCATCTCCATGGAAGAAAAACGCGCCGCGGAAGCCAAGGCACGTTTCGAAGCGCGTCAGGCGCGTCTCGAACGTGAGAAGATGGCTCGTCAGGAGCGACATAAGCAGGCCGCCGTTCAGCCTGCCGGGAAAGATCAGGATGCAATCAACGCCGCACTGGCGCGCGTTCGCGAGAAAAAAGCCAGTGCCGCCCAGACGCTGGTGATCCAGGCCGGTGAAAAACCGGATAACAGCGAAGCGATTGCCGCCCGCGAAGCGCGTAAAGCTGCGGCCCGCGCCCGTCAGGCGGAAAAAGCGCAAGCGGCGCAGCCGGATACTGAAATCGATCCACGCAAAGCCGCCGTCGAAGCGGCAATAGCCCGTGCCAAAGCGCGCAAGGCCGGGGAGCAGCCAGTGGTGGTTGAACAGGAACCGGTCGATCCGCGTAAAGCTGCCGTTGAAGCGGCGATTGCCCGCGCCAAAGCGCGCAAAGCAGCGCAGCAGGCGCCAGCCGCAGAACCTGAAGCACCGGTCGACCCACGCAAAGCCGCCGTTGAAGCGGCGATAGCCCGCGCCAAAGCGCGCAAAGCAGCACAGCAGGAAGAGCAGCCGCAGGCCGCCAACGATGACCCGCGCAAGGCCGCCGTCGCCGCCGCCATTGCGCGCGTTCAGGCAAAGAAAGCCGCACAGCAAGCCGTAAACGAGGATTAAATGGTTTTCAGAATCGCAAGTTCCCCTTACACCCACAATCAGCGCCAGACCTCGCGCATCATGATGCTGGTCTGCCTGGCCGCGCTACCGGGCATTGCCGTTCAGTGCTGGTTTTTCGGCTGGGGAACTCTGTTCCAGATAGCTCTTGGATGCGCCAGCGCCGTCGCGGCGGAAGCCCTCGTGCTGAAGCTGCGCAAGATGGCGGTTTCCCGCATCCTGGCCGACAACTCCGCGCTGCTGACCGGCCTGCTGCTGGCCATCAGCATTCCCCCGCTTGCCCCGTGGTGGATGGTGGTGCTCGGCACCGTGTTTGCCGTGATTATTGCCAAACAGCTCTATGGCGGCCTCGGTCATAACCCGTTTAATCCGGCAATGATTGGCTACGTGGTGCTGCTGATCTCCTTCCCGGTACAGATGACCAGCTGGCTGCCACCGCACGAGATTGCGGCCACGGTTCCCGGCTTTATGGATGCTCTGCAGGTGATCTTTACCGGCCATACGGCGCTGGGTGCTGATATGAACGCGCTGCGTATGGGCGTGGACGGTATCAGCCAGGCGACGCCGCTCGATACGTTTAAAACGTCCCTGCACGCCGGGCACAGCGTTGAGCAAATCATGAAGTCCGCCATCTACAGCGGCGTGCTGGCGGGAGCCGGCTGGCAGTGGGTCAACCTGGCGTATCTGCTGGGCGGCCTGTTCCTGTTGCAGCAGAAGGCCATCCGCTGGCATATTCCGGTCAGCTTCCTCGTGACGCTGGCGGTCTGTGCCACGCTGGGCTGGGTATTCTCTCCTGAATCCCTGGCCAGCCCGCAGATGCACCTGCTCTCCGGCGCGACCATGCTGGGTGCCTTCTTTATCCTGACGGATCCGGTGACGGCCTCAACGACTAACCGCGGACGCCTGATCTTCGGCGCGCTGGCTGGCCTGCTGGTTTGGCTCATCCGCAGCTTCGGTGGCTACCCGGACGGCGTGGCCTTTGCCGTCCTGCTCGCCAATATTACCGTTCCGCTCATCGACTATTACACGCGTCCACGCGTGTACGGCCATCGCTAAGGGTTTCGCCATGTTAAAAACGATGCAAAAACACGGCGTCACGCTGGCTGTCTTCGCCGCGGTCCTGACGGGGCTGACGGCACTGGTTAATGCGCTGACCAAAACGACCATCGAAGAACAGGCCTCGAAGCAGCAAAAGGCGCTGTTCGATCAGGTGATCCCGTCCGATTTCTACGATAATGACCTGCAAAAAAGCTGCTTTGTGGTAGACGCGCCGCAGCTTGGGAAAGGCCCGCACCGCCTCTTTATCGCCCGCAAAGGGGATAAACCGGTCGGCGCGGTGATGGAAGCGACCGCGCCTGACGGCTATTCCGGCGCCATTCAGCTGCTCGTGGGCAGCGATTTCTCCGGTACCATTCTGGGCACCCGCGTGACGGAACATCATGAAACGCCGGGCCTGGGCGACAAAATTGAAACGCGTTTAAGCGACTGGATTTTGCACTTTGCCGGTAAAGTGATCCATGGTGAAGATGACACCGCGTTTGCGGTGAAGAAAGACGGCGGCGAATTCGACCAGTTCACCGGGGCAACCATCACCCCACGTGCGGTGGTAAACGCCGTAAAACGCGCCGGGCTGTACGCTGAAACGCTGCCCGCGCAGATCAACAATCTTCCGGCCTGTGAGGAGTAATCATGAGCCAGGTTAAAGAGGTTATTGTCCAGGGATTGTGGAAGAACAACTCCGCGCTGGTACAGCTTCTGGGTATGTGCCCCCTGCTGGCGGTGACATCCACCGCCACCAACGCGCTCGGTCTGGGTCTGGCAACCACGCTGGTATTGACCCTGACCAACCTCTCCATCTCTGCCCTGAGACGCTGGACGCCGTCGGAAATTCGTATTCCGATTTACGTCATGATCATTGCGTCGGTGGTCAGTATCGTCCAGATGCTGATTAACGCCTACGCGTTTGGTCTGTACCAGTCGCTCGGGATCTTCATTCCTCTTATCGTCACCAACTGTATTGTGGTCGGGCGTGCGGAAGCGTTCGCGGTGAAAAACAGCCCGGCCATGTCGGCGCTGGATGGTTTTTCCATTGGCATGGGCGCCACGTGCGCCATGTTCGTGCTGGGCTCGCTGCGTGAAATCCTCGGCAACGGTACGCTGTTCGACGGCGCAGATGCGCTGCTGGGCGGCTGGGCTAAAGCGCTGCGCGTTGAGGTGTTTCACACCGATACACCGTTCCTGCTGGCGATGCTGCCGCCCGGCGCGTTTATTGGCCTCGGCATGATGCTGGCAATAAAATACCTGATTGATGAGAAACGTAAGCGCCGCGCGGCTGAGCGCAGCGTTCTGGAAGGGACACCCGAGAAGGCCTCATGAATAAAGAAAAGCGCATTGCGATCCTGACCCGTCTGCGGGACGAGAACCCGCACCCGACGACGGAGCTGAATTTTACCTCCCCGTTTGAGCTGCTGATCGCGGTGTTGCTCTCTGCGCAGGCGACCGACGTGAGCGTCAATAAAGCCACTGCCCTGCTCTATCCGGTCGCCAATACGCCGAAGGCCATGCTGGAGCTGGGCGTGGAAGGCGTGAAGTCCTATATCAAAACAATCGGCCTGTTTAACAGCAAAGCCGAGAACGTAATTAAGACCTGTCGGATCCTGCTGGAACAGCACGGAGGCGAAGTACCGGAAGATCGCGCCGCGCTGGAAGCCTTGCCGGGCGTGGGGCGTAAAACCGCGAACGTTGTGCTCAATACCGCGTTTGGCTGGCCGACCATCGCCGTTGATACGCATATATTCCGCGTCTCAAACCGGACCAACTTCGCCCCAGGGAAAAATGTCGAGCAGGTAGAAGAGAAGCTGTTAAAAGTGGTTCCTGCCGAATTCAAGGTTGACTGCCACCACTGGCTGATTTTGCACGGTCGTTATACCTGCATAGCCCGAAAGCCGCGCTGCGGCTCCTGCGTTATTGAAGATCTCTGCGAATATAAAGAAAAAGTCTATCCCTGACCCGTCATAATCCCCTACCAAAAGAAGGACTACCGTTCGTTCTTCTTTTGGCCGTTATTTGTCCGCTCTTACTTTCTTCTGACTTGTCACTTGTTCGGCTCTATAACGCTCAAACAGGTTAATACTTTTTTCATAGCCAAAAATTTCTATACATCTGTGATCGCGATCACTCTGATAACGTCATGTTGATTTTTTGTAGACAAAGTCATCGCAAACCCTTTGCCGGGCAAGATTTAAATGCGTTTACCCGGAAGATAAGACCAGCTATTTTTCAGAATATGGGCTATATCACTACAACAGACGGCAAATAGCAGAACATATTGCCAAAACCCCGTCACACAGGGTGTATACCAGTCGAAAAAACTACCTTTAGTTATCGTATAAAATTTAACGCTAAATAACATTTGTCGAAACCGACAATTATACCGCCCAAGATATATGTAACAGATTATTACAAACGTATTGCCAGACGGGGCAGGATAGTGAACATTACCCGCCGTTTCTCCTCCCAATATAACTATAAGGCGGATGGGCTACGGCCTTCACGCGATGAACACCCCCGTTAATATGGGATGTAAAAAAAGAGGTATATGTGTCGACTGCAAACAATAAACCAACAGATGAAAGCGTGAGTCTGAACGCTTTTAAACAACCGAAAGCGTTTTATCTCATCTTCTCTATCGAGTTATGGGAGCGTTTTGGTTACTACGGCCTGCAAGGGATCATGGCGGTTTACCTGGTTAAACAGCTGGGTATGTCCGAAGCCGATTCCATCACGCTGTTCTCCTCCTTTAGTGCCCTCGTTTACGGTCTGGTTGCTATCGGCGGCTGGCTGGGTGATAAAGTTCTCGGTACTAAGCGCGTCATTATGCTGGGTGCCATTGTTCTGGCTATTGGCTATGGTCTGGTTGCATGGTCAGGACATGATGCGGCTGTGGTCTACATGGGCATGGCAACCATCGCCGTGGGTAACGGCCTGTTCAAAGCGAACCCGTCTTCCCTGCTCTCAACCTGCTACAGCAAAGATGACCCACGTCTGGACGGTGCATTTACCATGTACTACATGTCCATCAACATCGGTTCCTTCTTTTCCATGCTGGCAACCCCATGGCTGGCCGCGAAATTCGGCTGGAGCGTGGCGTTTGCGCTGAGCTTCGTGGGTATGCTGATCACCGTGGTAAACTTCCTGTTCTGCCGCAACTGGGTGAAAGACTACGGTTCAAAACCTGACTTCGAGCCTGTCCACATGGGCAAGCTGCTGGCTACCATCGTGGGCGTTGTCGTCCTGGCGGCAATCGCCACCTGGCTGCTGCACAACCAGGGTATCGCTCGTGCCGTTCTGGGCGTAGTTGCGCTGGGCATCGTGGTCATCTTCGCAAAAGAAGCGTTCGCTATGAAGGGTGCAGCCCGTCGTAAGATGATTGTGGCGTTCATTCTGATGCTGGAAGCGATTATCTTCTTCGTGCTGTACAGCCAGATGCCAACCTCTCTGAACTTCTTCGCTATTCGTAACGTTGAGCACTCTATCCTGGGTATCGCATTCGAACCCGAGCAGTTCCAGGCGCTGAATCCATTCTGGATCATGATCGGTTCCCCGATTCTGGCCGCAATCTATAACAAGATGGGCGATCGTCTGCCAATGCCGCACAAGTTCGCGGTGGGTATGGTGCTCTGTTCTGGTGCGTTCCTGGTGCTGCCGCTGGGGACTAAGTTTGCGTCAGACGCCGGTATCGTGTCCGTTAACTGGCTGATCCTGAGCTACGCGCTGCAGTCTATCGGCGAACTGATGATCTCCGGTCTGGGTCTGGCGATGGTTGCACAGCTAGTTCCACAGCGTCTGATGGGCTTCATTATGGGTAGCTGGTTCCTGACCACTGCCGGTGCGGCGATCATCGCCGGTAAGATCGCGAACCTGATGGCTGTGCCAGAAAACGTGACCGATCCGCTGCTCTCCCTGAACGTCTACGGTACCGTGTTCATGCAGATTGGTATCGCTACGGCGGTTATCGCGGCGCTGATGCTGCTGACCGCGCCGAAACTGAATCGAATGACTCAGGACGACGACAAGACGGCGGAAGCGAACAAAACCGCTACCGCGTGATATTTGAGAGAAACGACAGAACAGAAGCCGCTAAGAGATTAGCGGCTTTTTTTTTGTCCCTTCGCGCACTAACATAGCTGAAACCTCAGCAAAAAGGAGTTACCGATGAAACTGTTCTACAAACCGGGCGCGTGCTCTCTTGCTTCCCATATCACCCTGCGCGAGAGCGGCAAAGATTTCACGCTGGATGGCGTTGATCTGATGAAAAAGCGCCTGGAAAACGGGGATGACTTTTTTGCGATTAACCCAAAAGGGCAGGTTCCGGCCCTGCTGCTGGATGACGGAACTCTGCTGACCGAAGGCGTGGCGATTATGCAATTCCTGGCGGACAACGTACCGGATCGCCAGCTCCTTGCCCCTACCGGCAGCGTCGCACGTTATAAAACGCTGGAGTGGTTGAACTATATCGCCACCGAGCTGCACAAAGGTTTTACCCCCCTCTTCCGCCCGGATACGCCGGAAGAGTACAAGCCGACCGTGCGAGCTCTGCTGGAGAAAAAGCTGCAGTATGTTAACGAATCGCTGAAAGACGATCAGTGGATTTGTGGTTCACGCTTCACCATTGCCGACGCGTACCTGTTTACCGTACTGCGCTGGGCGCGTGCGGTTAAGCTGAACCTGGAAGGGTTGGACCATATCGCATCGTATATGGCGCGCGTGGCGGAGCGTCCAGCAGTGGCCGCTGCGCTAAAAGCGGAAGGGTTGAATTAAGCGAGCCGTCTGTGTTGCCGGGTGGTGCTGACGCTCACCCGGCCTACGAACTCTGGACGATTATAGCCGTGTGGCGCTGAAATAGTGCTCCGGCTTCGCGATACGATCCTGTGCCGCGACCACCTGCAGTTCATATTCCTGCATCTGTTTCGTCGCAATCATGATTTCGTACACCGCTGCCGTCACGTGCTCCAGCGCGTCTCTCACCGTTGCACCCTGCAACAGTTTCACCAGCAGTAGCCCGCTGGTCACATCACCCACGCCCACCGGCTGACGCGTGCCGAAATCCACCAGCGGACGGCTGATATGCCATGCGTCATCTTTCGTCACCAGCAGCATCTCAAAACGCTCCTGGGTCAGCCCTGCGCGGGCGAGATGTTTTACCAGCACAATCTCAGGCCCCTGGGCTATCAGCTCGCGAGACGCGCGTACAGCCTCTTCTACGCTGTTAACCGGATGCTCGCAGAGGATCTCCAGCTCAATCAGGTTGGGCGCAATGATATCGCTGGCGGGCAGCGCATGGCGAACGTGAAATTCCGCTACGCCAGGCGCCACAATGCAGCCTTTCTCCGGGTGTCCCATGACGGGGTCGCAGAAATATTTTGCCGCCGGGTTTGCCGCTTTCACCTGACGCACGATGCCGAGAATGTGTTCCCCCTGCTCCGCTGAGCCGAGGTAGCCGCTCAGAACGGCGTCGCAGCGCTTGAGCTGGTCGATATCCGCAATACCCTGCACAACCTCTGTGAGGTGCGAAGGCGGCATCACGCAGCCGGTCCATTTGCCGTATTGCGTGTGGTTAGAGAACTGCACGGTATTGAGAGGCCAGACGTTGGCACCGAGGCGGCGCATCGGGAATTCCGCTGCGCTATTGCCAGCATGTCCAAACACAACGTGGGACTGAATGGCGAGGATGTTCTTCATCTTTTTCTTACCAAACCCTGAACAAACAAAAAGGGCGTGGTTTCCCACGCCCCTCGAGACTTTTACTTACTTCCAGCAGACCAGACAGTAGTTTTTCTTACCGCGGCGCAGTAGCGTGTAGCGGCCATACAGACGATCGCCGTCAACGAAGGTGTATTCCGGATCAGCCTGCTTTTCACCGTTGATGGTGATAGCGTTGGAGGCGATGGTTTTACGCGCCTGACCACGGGAAGGCTGGAGCTCAGAGTCCACCAGCGCCTGCATCAGGTCAGCTCCTTTTTCCATCTCAACCATCGGCACGCCGTCCTGCGCCAGCTGTTCGAAGTCCGCTTCGCTCAGATCGCTCAGCGTACCGTTGAACAGGCTTGCGGTGATGCGTTTTGCCGCGGCCAGGCCCTCTTCACCATGAACCAGTTTGGTCACTTCGTCCGCCAGCACGTACTGGGCACGCGGCGCTTTACCGCTGTTCTTATCTTCCTCTTCCAGCGCATTGATCTCTGCAATGTCCATGAAGGTGAAGAACTTCAGGAAGCGGTAAACATCGGCATCCGCCGTGTTGATCCAGAACTGATAGAATTTGTACGGGCTGGTTTTCTTCGGATCGAGCCACACCGCGCCGCCTTCGGTTTTACCAAATTTGGTGCCGTCTGCTTTGGTGATCAGTGGAACGGTCAGGCCGAAGACCTGGTTCTGATGCAGACGACGGGTCAGGTCGATACCGGAGGTGATGTTCCCCCACTGGTCAGAGCCGCCGATCTGCAGAGAGACGCCGTGCAGCTTGTTCAGGCAGGCAAAGTCATAGCCCTGCAGCAGGTTGTAGGAGAACTCGGTAAAGGAGATACCCTGATCGTCACGGTTCAGACGCTGCTTGACCGCTTCTTTGTTAATCATCTGGTTAACAGAGAAGTGCTTGCCGATGTCACGCAGGAAGGTCAGCACGTTCATGCCGCCAAACCAGTCGTAGTTGTTAGCAGCAATGGCAGAGTTATCACCACAGTTGAAGTCGAGGAACGGTGCAACCTGTTTGCGGATCTTATCCACCCACTCCTGCACGGTATCTTCGGTGTTCAGCTTACGCTCCGCGGCTTTAAAGCTCGGGTCACCAATCAGACCGGTCGCGCCGCCCACCAGGGCAACAGGCTTATGACCCGCCATCTGGAAGCGTTTCAGGCATAACAATGGAACAAGATGCCCCAAATGCAAGCTGTCAGCGGTGGGATCGAAGCCGCAATAGAGCGCGATCGGGCCTTGCGCCAGTCGCTCTGCTAACGCTTCCTCGTCCGTCACCTGGGCCACGAGGCCCCGCTCTTGCAATTGTTTAATCAAGTTACTGCTTGCCATCAAATTCTCCATGTATAAACGACTGCACCTTTGCCGGTACACGACTTTTCGCCTGATGCGAAAGGACCATAGAATAAAGCGCAAGCGCGGTGTGCGCTAGCGCTTAAATCAACAAATTTCGGGGATTACGGGGCCAGTCTGTCGATTTTCCAGCCGCCATTCTCGCGCTGGTATAAAAAGCGGTCATGCAGGCGATGCTCACCGCCCTGCCAGAATTCCATCTGCTCAATCGGAATGCGGAAGCCGCCCCAGAAGCTCGGCAGCGGAATTTCCCCCTGCTGGAACTTCTGTTTCAGCTCCAGGAATTTACTTTCCAGCACGCCGCGGGCAGAGATCCGGCTGGACTGTTTTGATACCCAGGCACCAATCTGGCTGTCGCGCGGGCGGCTGTGGAAATACTTCACCACCTCAAGGGTCGAGAGACGTTCCGCTTTACCGGTGACCATGACCTGACGTTCCAGCATGTGCCACGGGAACAGCAGGCTGATGCGCGGGTTGTTTTCTAAGTGGTGCGCCTTGCGGCTGCCCAGATTGGTATAGAACACCAGCCCTTTCTCGTCGTAATGCTTAAGCAAGACGATGCGCTGATACGGTTGACCGTTTTCATCTACCGTCGCGACGACCATGGCCGTTGGGTCGGCCAGCTTCGCGTCGCAGGCCTGTTTCAGCCAGCGCTCAAAAAGCACGAGGGGTTCAGCGGGAAGATCCTGGCGACGCAGGCCGCCTTTGGTGTATTCACGGCGCAGATGCGCAATTTGCTGCAGTTCGTCGTTATCTGACATGGCGTTAGCTGATCTTGAGATTGGGTGGCGCTATTGTGCGCCGCCCCTGTAAAAATCTCAACGCTTCGGATTTTCAAGCTGGCAGTTGTTCAGCACAATGCGGTCGCGTTTGTAGACCGTGGCGCTGTCGCCTTTCGACCAGAAGACATAGATGCCGTCCGAATAACGCGCCCCGGAGGCCGAGATACCCTGTTTAAGGGTTAGCAGCTTGTTATCGTAAACGAAGCTGGCTTCCTGACGCGGGTTATTCAGCTTCACGGTCAGCGGTTTTTCATCGCAGCGATACTCCAGCGTATCGGTCTGCATGCGCTCAAGGAACTGATTGTAGACGCTGCATCCTGACAGCAATAAAGGCGCGGCAATAAGAAGAAGTTTTTTCATGGGCGTATTCCGAAGACTTTCCTGGTCCTGGAGGGCATGGCTGCCCCCCTGTTTTATTCCATTCTAACGACGAGGCGCCGCGCTGAATTTCAGTTAACTCTGATTATGACGAGGATTTGCAGGGAAAATCGCCCCGAGGACGCTGGCCTCGCGCGCGCCGGTTACCGACGGCAAATTCCCTGGCAGCCCGGCGATGGTGCGCCAGGCAAGCCAGGCGAAAGCCAGCGCTTCCATATCATCCCCGCTGATGCCGGCCTCGTCCGTCGTCGTCACCTCGGTGCCCGGCAGCAGCCCGGCAAGACGTGCCATCACCAGCGGGTTTCGGCTTCCCCCGCCGCACACCAGCAGGCGTTCGCAGCCGCCGCTGAGCAGCACTTGCTCAGAGATCGACACGGCCGTTAATTCGGCAAGCGTCGCCTGGACATCCTGCGGGGCGAGTGCCGGGAACAGCGCAAGCTGGCGCTCGAGCCAGCCAAAGTTGAAGTATTCTCGTCCCGTGCTTTTCGGCGCCGGTAAGGCAAAATAAGGGTCGCTGAGCATGGACTGCAGCAGCGGGAGAACCACTTTACCCTCGCTCGCCCACTCGGCGTTTTTATCATAAGGTTGACCGCACTGTCGCCAGATCCAGGCATCCATTAACATATTTCCCGGGCCGGTATCGTAGCCGCGAACGGGCTGCCCTGGAATAAGCATTGAGAGGTTAGCAATCCCGCCTATGTTGAGCACCATGCGGCGTTCTGTAGGGTGCGCCAGCAACGCCTGATGGAAGGCAGGCACCAGCGGCGCGCCCTGGCCGCCAAGGGCAATATCGCGGCGACGAAAATCCCCGACGACCGTTACGCCCGTCTTCGCCACAATCTGGTTGTTATCGCCGATTTGCAACGTATGCGGCGCGTCGCCAGTCGGCTCATGCCAGACGGTTTGTCCGTGACACCCGATGGCGACCACATCCTGGGGACGAAGATGTTCTTTTTGCATTAACGCCTGCACCGCATCCGCAAACAGCGCACCCAGCCGAACATCAAGTTGACCAAGCTGGGAGAGGGTTAACTGCTGCCCCTGACAGATGCTCAGAATGTCCTCTTTCAGCGAAAGGGGGATTGGCCAGGTCAGGCTCGCCTGCTGTGCCACCATATGTTCGTCAATGGCGGCCAGAACGACATCTACCCCATCCAGACTGGTGCCCGACATCACACCAATGTAGCGACCCGATTTCATGCGCTTTCCTTACGTTGCGTGGGCTAAGGATATCCACTCAACCATAAACAGCGCTCCTTTGCCATCCGACGATAATATTTTTTAACAATGTCTTGCCGGTATGGCGAGTGGCTCCTGTTTATGTCTCGTTAAGTCAAATTCAAGTACAATTTTCTTATTGTTAGTGCAAAGATATGAACTATGGCTCTTTATGCCATATAATTTAGCCATAACGGATGCCTCCAGATGGGCGTTTTTGGTGAACAGGAGATTCAAATGATTGTACGTGTACTGGGCGTTTCGCTGATTGGTTTAACCCTGGCTGGCTGTGTGAACGACAGCTCGCTGTCTGGCGACGTTTACAGCGCTTCTGAAGCAAAACAGGTTCAGAGCGTGACTTACGGTACCGTTGTTAACGCCCGTCCTGTACAAATTCAGGGTGGTGATGAAAACAACGTGATGGGCGCAATCGGCGGTGCTGTACTGGGTGGTTTCCTGGGTAATACCGTTGGCGGCGGCACGGGCCGTTCTCTGGCAACCGCAGCGGGCGCTGTAGCGGGTGGTGTCGCGGGTCAGGGCGTACAGGGCGCGATGAACAAAACCCAGGGCGTAGAGCTGGAAATTCGTAAAGACGACGGCAGCACCATTATGGTTGTTCAGAAACAGGGCAACACCCGCTTCTCTGCGGGTCAACGCGTCGTGCTGGCGAGCAACGGCAGCCAGGTTACCGTTTCTCCGCGTTAATTAAAAATGGATGTGGTCATCAGGCCACATCCATTTACAATATATATCACTCTCACAAATATATTTACAGAATACATTCATCCCACACATTATTAAACGCGCCATATATTGTTTCTGCGCAAAGTATTTAGCGTGCTAATTGATTAAACTCTTCGCAATCATCTCTTCATAATTATTTTAATTTGTAAACTTTATATGCTTGCGAATAGTCGTTCTGTAAAAGGTCGTTATATCTCGTTCTGTTTCGGTTGCTTGGTCGTCATCGGAATATTACAGGCTTTATTTTCAAAACTGGTTGACTGGGTTCCGTCCTTTTCGCCTCTTTTGTTCCCCACACTCACCATTTTTTTACTCGTGTTTCACCTGTTTATTGCCTGTTTTATGGCAATGAAATACTGGTGTGATAAGCGGCGGCTCTATCTGATTGCCATCTCATTTGCCTTTGCCGGTTCGGCCTTGCTGATGGTCGGAACATTGACCAGCTTTCCGGCGTGGCTGGATCTCTATCAATTCAACGTTGTGAACTACAACGATGCGATGATCTACTATATGTTCCGCCACCTCTTAATGGCGGTGCTGATGATCGTTTCGGCATTACTTTATCCCACGCGCAATCTGCCCCTTTCACGGTTGGCGCATATCATCATCGTTAGCGGTTCATTTCTTTTTACCGCATGTATGGTGATTCTGGCCTGGATGTATTCCAGCCATTCCCCATTTCTATCCCTCGATCTGGTTGATAATGAAACGCGGCAGTTTATGGTTCTCTGGAGCCACAGCATTAATATTTCATTAATCGTTCTCTGGGTCGTGACACTAGCCACGCTGATGTTTATTACGCGCGTGCGTAATCTGTTCTGGGTAGGCGGTAATTTTCTGTGTGTCTGCTATGTCGTCACGCTCTCTATGCTGTTGGTAGGCGGACATGCAGAAGATATATCCTGGTATCGCGCCCGATTATTTGAAACCGTCGCGACGCTGATTATTATTTTTGTGCTGCTCTATGATGTCTTCAGGTTGTATCGTGACTCCCATTTGAAGTATCAGCAGTCGTATCAAAATTCGATTCGCGATCCGCTCACGCGCCTTTATAACCGCAGCTATTTTTATGAATCGTTAAACCAGGCGCTGGGCATCGCCAAACCCAGCCGCCCGGTTTCGGTTATCGTCAGCGATCTCGATCGTTTCAAGCGTATCAACGACAACTACGGTCACCTGCAGGGAGATAAAGTCCTGCAGTTTGTCGCCAATCTGCTGATGGACTCCGTACGTCCGCAGGATATCGCAGCGCGAATCGGCGGCGAAGAGTTTGTCCTGATGCTGGCAAACACCTCCGCAGAAGACGCATATCAGGTGGCAGAGCGCATTCGGTTGAAGCTAAGCGGTTTTGATAAAATTAGCAGCGAGGGTCAGTTACCAGAGCCGATTACCATCAGCATGGGGGTGTTTACGGCAACCTCTTCGTCGGTAAGCGCAGAAGCGTGCGTGGAAAGTGCCGATAAGGCGATGTATGAAGCGAAAGAGACGGGCCGTAACCGCGTCGTTGTATTTAAGTAAAAACAAGGCCTTGCAGATGCAAGGCCGTGTTGTCTGGTCAGTCGCGAGACTGTAGCTCGTGAATGTTTTGCTCAAGGCGCGCAATGAGGCTGATGAGCATTTCCAGCTCCGTCGGTGAAACGCCTGAAAGGATTTCACCGCGCGTTTTGGTGATCACCGCTTCCATTTCAGTGATGATAGGCGCCGCTTTCTCCGTCAGCTTAATGCGCTTGGCGCGACGATCGCTGGCGCAGGTTTGCCGGGAGATCAGTCCCTTCTCTTCCAGCTGGTCAAGCGTGCGCACCAGCGACGGTTGCTCAATGCCTATCGCTTTAGCCAGTTGAATTTGCGACTGGTCGGGCGGCAGCTGATGAATGTTGTGCAACGTGACCCAATGCGTCTGCGTCAGTTCCAGAGGTTTCAGGCGATGGTCAATCAGAGCACGCCAGACGCGTACCAACCTTGCCAGATCAGAACCTAATGGCGATTCCAATTTCATCTCCTTATAATTAGCTTGCTAAGTTATTATACTGATTTTAGAATAGTGTGCAGCATTTGTATTGGCAAAACAAATGCAATACTGCATTCATCGGACTCAAAAGTATGACTTACACTGAATTATGATGCTTCTTCATACTCAGACAAGCCAACGCGGCATTCTGTTCACTGCAAAGGATTTCTGCCTGTGATCTTTTTTCATCGCTCAGAAGGTTTACCCCTTCAGGACCTGATCTTCGGTGCGTCAGTCTACTTTCCTCCCCTGTTTAAAGCCGTGCTGGTGGGCTTTGTTCTCTGGCTCATCGCGCATCGCCTGCTTCGCGACTGGATGTACTCCGGCGAAATCTGGCACCCCATGCTGATGGATCTCTCCCTGTTTGCCCTCTCCGTATGCCTGGGCCTTGCTGTTCTGATCGTGTGGTGAATATGCCTCTGAAAACGCTGAAGTACTTTTCCACCCTGTTCGTTCTTGTCCTCGCCCTGGCTGCTGGCTGGTGGTTGTGGAATTATTATATGCAGTCCCCCTGGACCCGTGATGGCAAAGTTCGCGCTGAGCAGGTCAGCATCACCCCCCAGGTCTCGGGAAGTATCACAACGCTGCTGGTTAAGGATAACCAGTACGTTAAAAAGGGAGAGGTGTTATTCCGCATCGACGACACCCCGTATCACATTGCAATTCTGAACGCCCAGGCGCAGCTGGCAAAAGCCCAGTCTGACCTTGCTAAGGCCAATAATGAGGCCAATCGCCGCCGTCACCTGTCGAAAAACTATATCTCCGCGGAAGATTTAGATACCGCCAATATCAACGTCAAGGCCATGCAGGCGAGCGTCAACGTGGCTGAGGCCACGCTGAAGCAGGCGCAGTGGGAATTAACCCAAACCGTGGTCATCGCCCCCGTCGACGGATGGGTGACCAACCTCTCCGCCCGGGTGGGAAATTATGCCACCGCCGGTCAGCCAGTTTTTGCTCTCGTCGACAGCCACTCGTTCTACGTCGTGGGCTATTTCGAAGAGACCAAGCTTCGTCATATCCGTGAAGGCGCACCCGCCGCCATAACGCTGTATAGTGGCCCGCAAAAGTTACAGGGTCACGTTTCCAGCATTGGCCGCGCCATTTACGATCAAAGCGTTGAAACGGATTCCGGGCTGGTGCCGGACATCAAGCCGAACGTACCGTGGGTGCGCCTTGCTCAACGCGTGCCTGTGCGCGTGGAGTTTGACCGTTTACCCGAGGACATCACGCTGGTTTCCGGCACCACCTGCACTGTCTCTATCGGAACCCGTTAATGAAGCTGCAGGCGCTCTCCTGGCAAAACACGCCGTGGATGAAAGCGACGCGCCCCCAGTGGCGCTACGCGCTGCGTAACGGCATTGCCATGTGCCTGGCGCTGACTGTCGCCTATTATCTGAACCTGGATGAACCCTACTGGGCGATGACCTCCGCGGCGGTGGTAAGCTTCCCCACCGTTGGTGGGGTGATCAGCAAAAGCCTTGGCCGTATCGCAGGTAGCCTGCTGGGCGCCACCGCGGCGTTAATTATCGCGGGCCACACGCTGAACGATCCGTGGCTGTTCCTGCTGAGCATGGCGGCGTGGCTGGGGTGCTGTACCTGGGCCTGTGCCCATTTTACCAATAACGTGGCCTACGCTTTCCAGCTGGCGGGCTATACCGCCGCCATTATCGCCTTCCCGGTCGTCAACGTGCTCGACACTACCGAGCTGTGGGACATTGCACAGGCGCGCGTCTGTGAGGTCATTGTCGGGATCCTCTGCGGCGGATTTATGATGATGATCCTGCCCAGCACCTCTGACGGCACTGCGCTTATCACTGCGCTGAAAACCATGCATACCCGGCTGCTGGAACATGCGAGCCTGCTGTGGCAACCGGATACCAGCGATGACATCCGCCTCGCGCATGAAAAGGTTATCGGGCAGATCCTGACCATGAATCTGTTGCGAATTCAGGCGTTCTGGAGCCATTACCGTTTTCGCCGTCAGAACACGCTGCTTAACTATTTGCTGCACCAGCAGCTGCGCATGACCAGCGCTATCTCCAGCCTGCGCCGAATGCTGCTCAACTGGCCGACACCGCCAGAAAACACCCGCGCGGTAATCGAAACCCTGCTCGCGGCGCTCGCTCGACCGGATGCGGACATCTATACCGTCGCGAAGATCATCGCCCCGCTCGCCCCGGTGGATGAGTATGATTATCGCCATCGCGCCTTCTGGCAGCGGCTGAATTACTTTTGTCGGCTATACCTGCGCAGCAGCCGCTGGATTAAGGCGGTAGAGAATGCTACCCCGGTCACGGAGTTCGCCGTTCCCGGCAGCCCGGCTCTCGCACGTCACACCGATTATCTGGAAGCGCTGTGGAGCGGTTTTCGCACCTTCAGCGCACTGATGCTGGTGGGGGCGTGGAGCATTACCACGCAGTGGGAGTCAGGTTCGGCGGCGTTAACGCTTGCCGCTATCAGCTGCGTGCTTTACTCCGTCGCGGCCTCGCCGTTTAACTCGCTTACGCTGCTGCTGCGAACGCTTGTTTTGCTATCACTGTTCAGTTTTGTGGTGAAGTTTGGCCTGATGGTGCAGATAAGCGATCTCTGGCAGTTTCTGCTGTTCCTGTTTCCGCTGCTAACTACGATGCAGCTCCTTAAGCTGCAAATGCCGAAACTGGCGGGTCTGTGGGGGCAGCTGATTGTCTTTATGGGCTCGTTTATCTCCGTGACGAATCCGCCTGTGTATGATTACGCCGCTTTTCTGAATGACAACCTGGCAAAGATCCTTGGCGTCGGGCTGGCGTGGCTGGCCTTCGCGGTGTTGCGTCCCGGCTCTGACGCACGCAAAAGCCGTCGACATATCCGTGAATTGCGCAGAGGGTTTGTCGACCAGCTCAGCCGCAAGCCGCATCTGCAAGAAAGCGAGTATGAATCGCTGGTTTATCACCACGTTAGCCAGTTAAATAACAGCCAGGACGCGCTGTCCCGACGCTGGCTGCTGCGCTGGGGGGTGGTGCTGTTGAACTGCTCGCACGTGGTCTGGCAGCTTCGCGCATGGGAAACTCGCTCCGACCCGCTGTCGCAGGTACGTGATGTGTGTATCTCTCTGCTACGCGATGTGATGAGCGAGCGCGGCGTTCAGCAGCGGCCTCTGGAGGCCACGCTGGCTGAACTGCAGCGGATCTGCGACACCCTTGCCCGGCATCATCTTCCCGCAGCCCGCGATTTGGCCTCGATAATCTGGCGCCTGCACTGCTCGCTGTCGCAGCTGGAACAGGCGCCCCCGCCAGGAACGATTGGGGATCAGATTACGCCGCAGGCATAGCGCGCCCCGCCGCCGCCAAGCGGTTTAGGCTGATCGGACATGTTATCGCCGCCCACATGGATCATCAGCGCTTTGCCTTTGACCTCATCCAGCTTTTTCAGCCGCGGGGCCACGACCGGATCCGTGGCTTTACCGTCATTGTTTACCACCAGCACCGGCAAGTCGCCCAGGTGTCCCATACCTTCAGGCCCTTCATGTTTACCTGAATTCTGCGGGTCGAGGTGGCCCCCTGCTGCTTCCGCTGCCGACGGTTTACCCTCTTTCATGGCTGGCTGACAGCTCCCTTTGGCATGAACATGGAAGCCGTGTTCGCCCGGCGGGAGTGCTTTAAGATCGGGTGCGAATTCCAGCCCTTTATCGGTCTCGGTGATTTTCACCGTCCCGATGGACTGACCCACACCCTGTGAGGTGACGAGATTCATTTCTACTTCGTCGCTGGCTGCCTGCGCCCCTGCGCAAACAACCAGCGTGACCAATGCCAGAGTAAAACGCTTCATATGACCTCCGCTGGTTATTTTTTGCCCCTTAAGTGTATACCAGGGGCACAGATTTCACCGGAAAGTCACCTTCTTGCGGTTTAAGGCACGTCGTAACCCAGCGCGGCTTTGCGGATGCGGAACCACTGCTGGCGGGTCATCTGCAGCTCTTCGGCGGCCAGCGCGGAACGGACGCGTTCAATTTTCCCGGAGCCAATAATCGGCAGCGGTTTTGACGGCAGACGCAGGATCCAGGCGTAAACCACCTGCTCTATGCTCTGGGCGTTCAGCTCGCGGGCGATGGTTTCCAGCTCATTGCGCAGCGGCAGGAACGCATCATCATTAAACAGGCGTCCACCGCCGAGGCACGACCAGGCCATCGGGCGAATGCGCAGCTGCTGCAGCTGGTCGAGCGTACCATCCAGCAGCAGCGGCTGATGCACCGGGGAGATCTCAACCTGGTTAGTGGCGAGCGTAAACGGCAGACGAGACTGAAGCAGCGCAAACTGGGCCGGGGTAAAGTTGGAGACGCCGAAGTGACGCACCTTCCCGCTCTGATGCAGACTCAGGAAGGCTTCCGCCACCTCGTCGGCATCCATCAGCGGGTCCGGACGGTGAATCAGCAGCAGGTCGATACGATCGGTTGCCAGATTGACCAGCGACTGCTCGGCGCTCTTGATGATATGGGCGCTGTCGGTGATGTAGTGGCCGAGGGCATGCTCCGGTTTGGCCGTGGTGGCAATACCGCATTTGGTAACGATCTCCATGCGCTCCCGGAGTGCCGGAACCAGCTTGAGCGCCTCGCCAAAGGCGGCTTCACACTGATAGCCACCGTAAATATCCGCATGATCGACTGTTGTTACCCCTAAATCGATATGCTCTTCAATAAAGCTTGCCAGCTGGAGGGGGGACATATTCCAGTCCATCAGGCGCCAGTAGCCCATCACAAAACGGGAGAATTCTGGCCCCTGGGGGGCAAGGGTAATACGCTGAACCATAACATTTTCCTCAAGGACGTGATGTCATGAGTATACGCAATTACCGCATTAAAACAGTGAAGGTTGCTGGGGTTCTTCGGTCTCAGAGGCTTTGTTTGCGCGGATTTTGCGCAGAAGTCGCTGTCTGCAGAGGCGCAGCACATCCTGCTTTTGCGTGTCGCTGAAGTTTTGCCAGTTGAAACGCTCGTCACGGGTACGCATGCACCCGCGGCAATAACCACGTTCATCTGACTGACAAATCCCCCGGCACGGGCTCTGGATGGGGAAAAACTCCAGTTGCTCTGCCACACTCACCTCCGGTTAACCTCTCTCACCTACAGTGAAGACGCTAAAAGCGCCGCGTGCAAGGGCTTTACCACAGTTTTGTGGCATTAAGGTTTCACTAATCTTCCCTCTTTATACTCGCCACATCATGACAATGACAGGTTTTACGATCGATGTGGTTAAGTAAAAAGTTACAATGTAACGACATAAAATTTACTCTGGGCTGTGCACTCTTTTTTACTCTGCTTAACGGGCTGTTTATCCAGCGCAGCTGGGCCATTATTGCCCCTGCGCATCTGCACGATATTCTCTTCGCCGCATCCGTACCGGTGGTGCTGTTTTGTGGCTGGGTCATAGTATTTAGCCTGCTCAATATCCCGTATATCCGTAAGCCGCTGATGATCGTCTTAACTGTCGGGTGCGCTGCGGCAACTTACTTTATGTTTACCTACGGCGCGGTCATCGATCAGAACATGATTGTGAACGTGTTCGAAACTAACTCCCAGGAAGCCACCGCGCTGGTGACCCCGCAGATGATTCTGTGGATTGTCATAGCCGGTCTTGTTCCATCCCTGGTGCTGGCGCTGACCCGCATTCGTACCGGCAAATGGTGGTACGCCCTGCTGACGCGTGTTGCCGCGATGCTCGGTGCCCTGCTGGTGATTATTCTTATCGCCGCGGTGTTTTATAAAGATTACGCGTCGCTGTTCCGCAATAACAAAAGCATCGTCAAAATGGTCACTCCGGCGAACTACGTCAGCGCCGTGGTGAAATACAGCAAGATGCGCTGGTTTGCCGGCGATCAAACGCTGGTGCGGATTGGCGAAGATGCGCACAAAGGCGCGCTGATTACGGGTCAGCAGAAGAAAACCGTTCTGGTGCTGGTCATCGGCGAAGCGTCGCGCGCGGCGAACTACTCCCTCAATGGCTACGGGCGTGAAACCAACCCCGAGCTGAAAAAGCAGGATGTGATTAACTTCCCGCAGGCCTCCTCGTGCGGCACTGAAACCGCCGTATCCGTTCCGTGCATGTTCTCCGGTATGACGCGCAGCAAATACGATGCCGACCTGGCGCACCATCAGGAAGGGCTGCTCGACGTGCTCAACCATGCGGGTATCAACCTCCTGTGGCGCGACAACGACGGTGGCTGTAAAGGTGCCTGCGATCGTATTCCCCATACCGACATGACGCAGTGGAAGCTGGATCAGTTCTGCAAAGACCAGTCCTGTATTGATGACGTGAATTTCTACCGCCTGGACAACGTGCTGGACGGTCTGAAGCAGGACACGGTGCTGGTTATCCACCTGATGGGCAGCCACGGTCCGGCGTACTATCGCCGTTACCCGGATAATTTCCGTAAATTCACCCCCACCTGCGACACCAACGAAATTCAGGATTGCGACCATCAGGCGCTGATGAACACCTATGACAATACCATCCTGTATACCGACAGCATGGTCAGCAAAACCATTGATGCGCTGAAAGCCCGTCAGGCGAACATGAACACCGCGCTGATTTACCTCTCGGATCACGGGGAATCGCTCGGTGAAAGCGGTATTTATCTGCACGGCACGCCGTACATGCTGGCGCCGGAGCAGCAGACGCACATTCCGTTTATGTTCTGGCTGTCCCCGGACTATGCGAAAAACTTTGGCATCAACGCGCAGTGTTTACGCGATCACGCAGCAAAAAATGCGGTTTCGCAGGACAATTTATTCTCGACGGTGCTGGGCATGATGGACGTTAAATCAAGCGTTTATCAGCAACAGCTGGACATTCTGAATGCGTGTCGCCGGTAACAGCGCTTGCATTAGACCGAACGGTCTATTAGAGTGAATCCATGAGCAGAAATACTGAACACGACACGCGCGAACATCTCCTGGCGACCGGCGAGCGGCTGTGCATGCACCGCGGCTTCACCGGTATGGGGTTGAGCGAGCTATTAAAAACCGCTGAGGTACCGAAAGGGTCGTTCTATCACTACTTTCGGTCCAAAGAGGCCTTTGGCGTGGCGATGCTGGAGCGGCACTATGCTGCTTACCACCAGCGCCTCGCGACCCACTTCGCCACGGGGGAAGGTAACTATCGGGATCGTGTTCTGAACTACTACCAGGA
This sequence comes from Enterobacter sp. IF2SW-B1, assembly GCF_001743375.1. Lineage (NCBI taxonomy): Bacteria > Pseudomonadati > Pseudomonadota > Gammaproteobacteria > Enterobacterales > Enterobacteriaceae > Enterobacter > Enterobacter sp. IF2SW-B1. The sequence goes on from NZ_MJAA01000001.1 coordinate 228,145, forward strand.
AACGCTGAACCAGTTCTGTCAGCAGGGCATTATCAGCGGATGCCTGACGGTTAAACTCTCTGCCGAAGTGTGCGATCTCTCAGAAGATATGCGCACTGCAATGGATAAAGGCGCCAGCGGCGTTATCGCCCTGCTGGCGCAGGCGCTGGCGAAGGGGCGCGAAGAAAATACGCTCGCCTTCCCCGGGGATCCCTTAACGCAGGCTCAGGTGCTCTACTCCCTCTGGTTAGGCGCCAACCTGCAGGCTAAAATTTCTCGCAGTGCCGTGCCGCTCGAAAGCGCGCTGGCACATGTGATAAGTACGATTACTGCGCCTGGCGCTTAGCAGGCGTTTTTATTTACGTTATTACTAGTCGACTGGTCTACTCAGGAGTCGTTATGTCAGCTGAAAAATTATTTACCCCCTTAAAAGTGGGTGCCGTCACCGCGCCAAACCGCGTGTTTATGGCTCCCCTTACCCGTCTGCGAAGCATTGAGCCGGGTGATATCCCAACCCCACTGATGGGTGAATACTATCGTCAGCGCGCCAGCTCTGGCCTGATCATCACTGAAGCCACGCAGATTTCTGCTCAGGCCAAGGGATATGCGGGTGCGCCGGGGCTGCACAGCCCGGAGCAGATCGCCGCATGGCAGAAAATCACCGCGGGCGTTCACGCTGAAGACGGTCGCATTGCGGTCCAGCTGTGGCATACCGGTCGTATCTCCCACAGCAGCATTCAGCCTGGCGGTCAGGCGCCGGTTTCAGCGTCTGCCCTGAACGCGAACACCCGCACCTCCCTGCGCGATGAAAACGGCAACGCGATCCGCGTCGACACCTCTACGCCACGCGCGCTGGAGCTGGATGAGATCCCGGGTATCGTGAACGATTTCCGTCAGGCCGTGGCCAACGCCCGCGAAGCCGGTTTTGACCTGGTTGAGCTGCACTCCGCGCACGGTTACCTGCTGCACCAGTTCCTGTCACCGTCGTCTAACCATCGCACCGACCAGTACGGCGGCAGCGTCGAAAACCGCGCTCGCCTGGTGCTGGAAGTGGTTGACGCCGTTTGTCAGGAGTGGAGCCCGGACCGTATCGGTATCCGCGTCTCCCCAATCGGTACGTTCCAGAACGTCGACAACGGTCCGAATGAAGAAGCGGACGCGCTGTATCTGATTGAAGAGCTGGCGAAGCGCGGCATTGCCTATCTGCACATGTCCGAGCCGGACTGGGCCGGCGGTAAGCCTTATACGGAAGCCTTCCGTCAGAAAGTGCGCGAACGCTTCCACGGGGTGATCATCGGTGCGGGTGCTTATACCCCGGAGAAAGCCGAAGATCTGATTAATAAAGGGCTGATCGATGCCGTGGCGTTTGGCCGCGACTATATTGCCAACCCGGATCTGGTTGCTCGACTGCAGCAGAAAGCGGCCCTGAACCCGCAACGTCCTGAGAGCTTCTACGGCGGCGGCGCGGAAGGCTACACCGACTACCCTTCACTGTAATCTCGCCATTGTTCATTGATAGCGGCGACACTTCGCCGCTATACTAAAACATCGTTTCTGTTCAAAAAAATAGTCTATTCCATTGGTTAATGAGGAAATTATGCGCCTACTTCACACCATGCTGCGCGTTGGCGATCTGCAACGTTCTATCGATTTCTACACTAACGTCCTGGGCATGAAGCTGCTGCGCACCAGCGAAAACCCGGAATACAAATACTCGCTGGCGTTCGTGGGCTACGGCCCGGAAACGGATGAAGCGGTCATTGAACTGACCTACAACTGGGGCGTGGACAGCTATGAACTGGGCACCGCCTACGGTCATATCGCGCTGGAAGTGGACAACGCTGCCGAGGCGTGTGAACGCATTCGCAGCAACGGCGGTAACGTCACGCGCGAAGCCGGCCCGGTAAAAGGCGGCACCACCGTTATTGCCTTTGTAGAAGATCCGGACGGTTACAAGATCGAGCTGATTGAAGCCAAAGACGCGGGTCGCGGTCTGGGCAACTGATCCCTCAGGGCGCAACATGCGCCCGTAGTTTTACTGCATCACCCTGCAAAATTTGCCATAATGCGCACTGCTTTTTCCCCTTGTAAGAGACCCTGATGTCCGATAACGCTCAATTTAGCGGTCTGTGCGACCGTTTTCGTGGTTTTTATCCCGTTGTCATTGATGTAGAAACAGCCGGATTTAACGCTAAAACCGATGCGCTGCTCGAAATTGCCGCCATCACGCTGAAGATGGATGAACAGGGCTGGCTTACACCGGACACCACGCTGCATTTCCACATTGAACCTTTCGAAGGGGCAAACTTACAGCCGGAGGCGCTGGCGTTTAACGGTATCGATCCGCATAACCCGCTGCGTGGTGCAGTCAGTGAATATGATGCGCTGCACGCCATATTTAAAATGGTGCGTAAAGGCATGAAAGAGAGCAACTGCAGCCGCGCCATCATGGTAGCCCATAACGCCACCTTCGATCACAGCTTTACCATGGCCGCAGCCGAACGCGCATCGCTCAAACGCAACCCTTTCCACCCGTTCGTGACCTTCGACACCGCCGCGCTAAGCGGTCTGGCGCTGGGACAAACGGTTTTATCCAAAGCCTGCATTACGGCGGGTATACCGTTTGACGGTACCCAGGCGCACTCCGCCTTATACGATACGGAGCGCACCGCAGAGCTGTTCTGTGAGATCGTCAACCGCTGGAAGCGTCTGGGCGGCTGGCCGCTGCCGATGGGCGACAGTGAAGAATAAAAAAAAGCGACCTCTTCAGGTCGCTTTTTTATTAACGCAGAAAATTATTCAGCGTCCGGCTCTTCCGTTTTGTACTTCGCCGCCGTCTCTTTGATCAGCTGCTGCAGTTCGCCGCGCTGATACATCTCAATCAGGATATCGCAGCCGCCCACCAGCTCGCCGTCTACCCACAGCTGCGGGAAGGTCGGCCAGTTAGCGTACTTAGGCAGCTCAGCGCGGATGTCCGGATTCTGCAGGATATCAACGTAAGCAAAACGCTCACCACAGGCTGACAGCGCCTGAACCGCTTGCGCGGAGAAGCCACAGCTTGGCAGCTTCGGAGAACCTTTCATATACAGCAGAATCGGGTTTTCAGCGATCTGGCGCTGGATTTTTTCAATAGTGGTGCTCATGTCTTGCTTCCTTTAACTTCTGTTACGGCAATAGTCTGACATTGTAGCGGGTCAGGCTGGCATCGGAAAATAACATTTTCGTCACGTTTATATATTTTACCCCGACTCCACAAAAGTTGCATTGCAAATGGTGTTTACCCCTTCGCCCGTCAGGGTTTTGCTTAGGGAGTGAACAATTCTGCGTCAGAACGATGAATTTTTTTGCACTTGCTAACGAAACACGTTTTTAGATTGAAAAATGCTATTAACTTCTCGGGTTTTTATGGATTAGAATCGACGGGCTTTGTAAATCACACGCGGGTATTATTGATGACCTGCATATATCAGGGGACTGCCCAGTGGCGCGGATAACTAAAATCTCGATCACGCTCTGTGCTTTACTGTTTACATCACTCACGTTAACGCCAGCGGCAAACGCCTCTCAGCAGGCGCGGCAATCTGCTGTACAAAAAAGCCATCTGGTGAAAGCCACAGAACGTAAGAAAAAAACCAGCAACAAGAACGACAAGAAAAAAACCACCGCTCAGACTAAACAAACCGCTTCCAGCAAGACGAAAACAAAATCTTCCCGCACTACCCGCACCGCCAAAAATAAAGCTTCGCAGACCGCCGCTAACCTCGTTACAGAAAAATGCATTACCCGTAAAGGCCATAAAGCAAAATGCACGAAGGTAACAAAGCTGGCGGATGTGCATAAAGTGCGTGTGCAAAAAGCGCAAAAAACCGCGATGAATAAACTGATGGGGCAGATTGGCAAACCTTATCGTTGGGGCGGCAGTTCGCCGCGTACCGGTTTCGACTGCAGCGGCCTCGTCTATTACGCCTATAAAGATCTGGTTAAATTCCGTATTCCACGTACCGCCAATGAGATGTATCACCTGCGCGATGCGTCACCGGTTAACCGGGGTGAGCTGGAAAACGGCGACCTGGTCTTCTTCCGCACGCAGGGTCGCGGTACGGCTGACCACGTGGGCGTCTACGTCGGCAACGGGAAATTCATCCAGTCTCCGCGCAGCGGTCAGGACATTCAGATCACCTCGCTCAGCGAAGATTACTGGGTACGTCACTACGTCGGCGCGCGTCGCGTCATGACGCCAAAAACCATTCGTTAATCCCTGCCCTGCCGCATCTGCGGCAGGGTAAGTTCCTCTTTTGCATACCCTTTCAATTTGCTATCCTGTCCTTGTTGTCTGTAGGGTTATTGGCAACACAAAATACAATAAGGAGAGAAGCAATGTCGTTCGAATTACCTGCACTACCGTATGCAAAAGACGCCCTGGCACCGCACATTTCTGCGGAAACCCTGGAATACCACTACGGCAAGCATCATCAGACGTACGTCACTAACCTGAACAACCTCATCAAGGGCACCGATTTTGAAGGCAAAACGCTGGAAGAGATCGTTCGCAGCTCAGAGGGTGGCGTTTTTAACAACGCGGCTCAGGTGTGGAACCATACTTTCTACTGGCACTGCCTGGCGCCGAATGCCGGTGGCGAACCTGCCGGTGAACTGGCAGCCGCCATCAACGCCGCCTTTGGCAGCTTTGCAGAGTTTAAAGCGAAGTTTACCGATGCCGCCATCAAGAACTTCGGTTCTGGCTGGACGTGGCTGGTAAAAGAGGCGGATGGCAAACTGGCTATCGTGTCCACGTCTAACGCGGGCACCCCGCTGACCACCAGCGCTACGCCGCTGATGACCGTGGACGTGTGGGAACATGCTTACTACATTGATTACCGTAATGCGCGCCCGAACTACCTGGAGCACTTCTGGGCTCTGGTTAACTGGGACTTTGTCGCGAAGAACTTCGCCGCGTAAGAGACACGCAGAAGGGGTAACCCTTCTGCGTTTTTGCTTATTCAGCCGTGCAAACCGCTTCAGGCTGTTTACGGCCGGACATCATCACCAGCAGCAGGCCGAGCGCGGCAATAATCGCCCCCATCACCGGCACAAAACTGTACCCCAGACCGCCTGAAATCACGGCGCCTCCGGCGGCGGCGCCCAGCGCATTGCCGAGATTGAATGCCCCGATATTCACGGAAGACGAGAGACCCGGCGCCTCATGGGCGACACGCATCACGCGCATCTGCAGCGGCGGCACCACGGCAAAGGTGGCAGCGCCCCAGACAACCATCGCAATCGCCGCGCCGAATTCATTCTGCGCCAGCCACGGGATCGCGACCATAATGACAATCAGCAGGGTTAAAAAGCCCTTCAGCGTGCCGCTCACGGAACGGTCGGCAAATTTCCCGCCGAGATAGTTGCCAATCGAGAAGCCGACGCCAATCAGCACCAGCATCGCGGTAACAAAGAGTGGCGTTGCGTGGGTAATGTCGTGTAAGACCGGCGAAATGTAGGTGTAGAGGGTAAACATCGCTCCTGCCCCCAGCACGGTGGTCAGCAGCGCGGAGAGTACCTGCGGGCGCATCAGCACCGACAGCTCTCTGCGTACATCAGGGCGTTCACCCGCACAGCCTTTTGGCAGGGAGAAGAACAACGCCACCATCGCGACCACGCCCAGTCCGGCCGTCGCCAGGAAGGACATCCGCCAGCCAATGACCTCGCCCAGCCAGGTTGCCGCAGGAACACCGCCGATGTTGGCAATCGTAAGCCCCATAAACATGGTGGCCACGGCGCTGGCCTGCTTGTGTTTTGGCACCACGCTTGCGGCCACGACCGAGCCCAGACCAAAGAAGGCACCGTGGTTGAGGCTGGTCAGAATGCGCGACAGCATCAGAGTGGTGTAATCCGGCGAAATGGCCGAAAGCACGTTGCCCAGGGTGAAAATCGCCATCAGGAAAATCAGCGCATTGCGGCGCGCACGGTGCGAAAGCAGAAGCGTCATCAGCGGCGCTCCTACCATCACGCCGATGGCGTAGGCGCTGATTAACATCCCGGCGGCCGGGATCGAGACGTCCACGCCCCGGGCGATAACGGGCAGTAACCCCATCGGGGAGAATTCAGTGGTGCCAATCCCAAAAGCGCCAATCGCCAGGGCCAGCAGGGGAAAATTGATTTTCATGCGTCAACTCCGGATGCCGTGTCATGTGGTGACACAGAACAAAGAAGCGGAAAGCATGACATCAATCACAAAAAATGAGAAGTTAACAAAATGGCAAAAGATATTTGCCAGAGAAGTAACAATCGGAGCGTTCGGGAGGGAGAAGGCTCTCCCCCCGCGTAAATCAATGCAGCGCAGCCGTCAGGCCAGCCGCCACAATCAGCGCCAGCACAATAACGGTGGTGAACAGCGAAAACTTCAGATCGGAACTCATCAATTTTTCTCCTTTTAATCCCCCCACGAAAAGTGAGCTTGCTCATTTTTGCACAGTTTACGTCAAAAATCTTCCTGGATTTAAGCTGATAAACACTTTACCTCTTCCCCTTTTCATCAAGATAGGCCAAAATTCCACGCTAAATTTATTAGCGTACCGGCCATTGACCCCCTCCTGACGTCCCGTGTCGTTTTCCCGGCGTGCCGCAATTCAAAATTGCGTGATAAGGGTGAGAGAAGGCAAACGTTTACCTTCAAGTTTTTCAGGAGTTTAGGATATGGTCTGGAGTGACATTTAATGGCAACAATTAAAGACGTAGCAAAACGCGCAAACGTTTCCACTACAACCGTATCACATGTAATTAACAAAACCCGTTTTGTGGCGGAAGAGACGCGCAACGCCGTCTGGGCAGCGATCAAAGAGCTGCACTACTCGCCGAGCGCGGTTGCGCGCAGCCTCAAGGTTAATCACACCAAGTCTATTGGTCTGCTGGCGACCAGCAGCGAAGCGGCCTATTTTGCCGAGATCATTGAAGCGGTAGAAAAAAACTGCTTCCAGAAAGGCTATACCCTGATTCTCGGCAACGCCTGGAACAGCATTGAAAAACAGCGCGCCTACCTGTCGATGATGGCGCAAAAGCGCGTGGACGGCCTGCTGGTGATGTGTTCAGAGTACCCGGAATCCGTGCTGTCGATGCTGGAAGAGTATCGCCATATCCCTATGGTGGTGATGGACTGGGGCGAAGCGCGCGCCGACTTCACCGACTCCGTTATCGATAACGCCTTCGAAGGCGGTTACATGGCGGGCCGTTATCTGATCGAACGCGGCCACCGCGAGATTGGCGTGATCCCGGGCCCGCTGGAACGCAACACCGGTGCGGGCCGCCTGGCCGGTTTTATGAAAGCGATGGAAGAAGCGCTAATCACCGTGCCGGAAAACTGGATCGTGCAGGGCGACTTTGAGCCGGAATCAGGCTACCGCGCGATGCAGCAGATCGTCTCCCAGCCTCACCGTCCAACCGCCGTCTTCTGCGGGGGCGATATCATGGCGATGGGCGCCCTCTGTGCGGCCGACGAGCTGGGTCTGCGCGTACCGCAGGACATCTCCGTGATCGGGTATGACAACGTGCGCAACGCGCGCTTCTTCACGCCAGCGTTGACCACCATTCACCAGCCGAAAGATTCGCTGGGTGAAACGGCCTTCAATATGCTGCTGGACAGGATCGTCAACAAACGTGAAGAGTCGCAGTCCATTGAAGTTCACCCTCGCCTCATCGAACGCCGTTCCGTTGCGGATGGCCCGTTCCGCGACTACCGTCGTTAATTTCATTGCGGAGCCAGTCAGTCTGGCTCCCGCAGCCACTCCCGGTTAAGCGTTTCGCTGTCCCCCAGATAGTCCAGCAGCCAGGCCATCGCCGGCGAGACATCATTTTGTTGCCAGGTGAGGCAGCAGGCCGCATCCGGGAACGGATTCTCCAGCGTCAGCTCAACCCACTCACCGGTGTCGATTCGCGGACGTGCAAAATGGGCGGGCACCATGCCTACGCAGAGCCCGGCGCTGAGGCACGTCGCCGACGATCCCCAGTCAGGGGCGACAACCCGCCGCTGGTTGTCCAGCAGCCAGGTAATTCGCTTCGGCAGCGAGCGGGAGGTATCTTCCAGCACCAGCGACGGCCAGCTGCGCAGCGTATCGTCGCTCAGCGGCCCTTCCGTCGCCGCCAGCGGATGATCGCTCGCCACCACGCATTTCCAGCTCAGCATCCCCATATCGCGAAAGGCGTAACGTCCCCCGACCGGGATCGCCTGGGTCGCACCAATCGCCATCTCTACCCTGCCGTCCGCCAGCGCATCCCAGACGCCGTTGAACACCTCCTGCGAGACCCGCAGTTCTACGTCAGAGAAATGCCGATAAAAGTCGACAATCATCTGCCGGGTGCGCTCGGGTTTAACAATGTTATCCACCGCAATGGAAAGGTGGCCCCGCCAGCCGTTCGCGATCTGCTGGCACTGCTCGCGGGTGATCTGCATTTTTTTGATAACAGAGCGCCCTTCCTTCAAAAACCACGCCCCTGCGGGCGTTAATTCCACATCACGATGCCGCCGTTCAAACAGCGGTACCGCCAGCCACTCCTCGAGCTGTCGCACCGTATAGCTGATGGCCGAAGGGACGCGGTGCAACTCCTGCGCCGCTCCGCTAAAGCTGCCGTTACGCGCGACAGCATCGACCACTTCAAGAGAATAATCTGACCACATTTTCTGCCTGCAAAAAATTTGAATGCACCCGCCAAATATTAGCGTTTCACAAGCGGCTTTGCACTCCCTACACTCAGCGCCAACATATACCTGCCTCCTCAGGAGAATAAAACAGTGCAACCCAGGAAAGGTTTTTTAGTCTGGCTCGGCGGCTTAAGCGTGCTGGGCTTTTTGGCCACCGATATGTACCTGCCGGCGTTTGCCGCCATGCAGGAAGATTTGCAAACCCCTGCTGCCGCCATCAGCGCCAGCCTGAGCCTGTTCCTGGCCGGTTTTGCCTTCGCGCAGTTGCTCTGGGGACCGCTTTCGGATCGCTTTGGGCGTAAACCGGTGCTGCTGCTGGGGCTGGCCATTTTTGCCGTGGGCTGCCTGGGGATGCTATGGGTGCGCGATGCCACCTGGCTGCTGGTGCTGCGGTTTGTTCAGGCGGTCGGCGTCTGTGCCGCGGCCGTGACCTGGCAGGCGCTGGTCACCGACTACTACCCGGCGAACCGCACTAACCGTATTTTCGCCACCATTATGCCGCTGGTGGGGCTCTCACCGGCCCTCGCCCCGCTGCTGGGCAGCTGGATCCTCGCGCACTTTGACTGGCAGGCCATCTTTGCCACGCTGTTTGCCATCACGCTGGTGCTGATGCTGCCGGCGTTCGCCCTCAAGCCCGCGCATAAAAAAGAGGCGCACGCAGACGCGAAGCCGATTACCTTCACCTCCCTGCTGAGCGCGAAAGCGTATCGCGGCAACGTTCTGATCTATGCCGCCTGCTCGGCGAGCTTCTTCGCGTGGCTGACCGGTTCGCCTTTTATTCTGCACGATATGGGCTATAGCCCTGCGGCCATTGGCCTGAGCTACGTTCCGCAGACCATCGCGTTCCTGGTGGGCGGGTACGGCTGCCGCGCGGCGCTGCAAAAATGGGAAGGCCAGCAGATGCTGCCGTGGCTGCTGGTGCTCTATGCGCTGAGCGTCATCGGCACCTGGGCCGTTGGCTTTATTCCGGGCGCGGGTCTGGCCGAAATATTGATTCCATTCTGCGTGATGGCCATCGCGAACGGGGCGATCTACCCTATCGTTGTGGCGCAGGCACTGCGTCCGTTCCCGCAGGCGACAGGCCGCGCGGCTGCGCTGCAGAACACCCTGCAGCTGGGGCTGTGCTTCCTGGCAAGCCTGGTGGTCTCCGCGCTGATTGCCACGCCGCTGCTGACGACAACCAGCGTGATGCTGGCTACCGTTGCGCTGGCCGTCATAGGCTATCGCATGCAGGCTTCCGCGCAGGATGAGAGCCCGCAGGTAGAAACCTCGCATGCCTAATCGCGCCAGAAACTATGTTAATTTTCAGTGATTAGGTTGCTAAGAATTTTCTATTGAATCACCAAATTTTGAGGCCTATACTAAATTTGGTTCGATTAAATACGATAAATATTATGTGTTAACGGGAGCCGGAGTGCTCCCGTTTTACCATGGAAGGCATTTCGGCAAGGGTTATCTCCCTTCCTCTGTTCTACGTCGGATACTAGCCTCGCGGTATTTACCGTGAGATTTCTCACAAACCAAAAAAGCGTCTACGCTGTTTTAAGGTTCTGATCACAGTAGGGTGATGGAGAAGCTATGAGTTCATCGTGTATAGAAGAAGTCAGCGTTCCGGACGATAACTGGTCCCGGATCGTCAGTGAACTGTTAGGTCGGGCAGGCATCACTATCAACGGATCATCCCCATCGGATCCTCAGGTTAAACATCCCGATTTTTTTAAACGCGTGTTGCGCGAGGGGTCGCTAGGCCTGGGGGAAAGCTATATGGACGGCTGGTGGGAATGCGAACGGCTGGATACTTTTTTCGCCAGCGTGCTGCGTGCTGGTCTGGAAAAACAGCTCCCCCGTAATCTTAAAGACACCCTGCGTGTCGCCTCTGCCCGTCTCTTTAACCTGCAAAGTAAAAAGCGTGCCTGGATCGTCGGCAAAGAGCATTACGATCTCGGCAACGATCTGTTCAGCCGCATGCTGGACCCCTTCATGCAATACTCCTGCGCCTACTGGAAAGAGGCGTCGACGCTTGAAGAGGCTCAGCAGGCCAAGCTGCGCCTGATTAGCGAGAAATTGCAGTTGCAGCCCGGTATGCGCGTGCTGGATATTGGCTGCGGCTGGGGCGGGCTGGCGTATTTTATGGCGAAGCACTACGGCGTCAGCGTGGTCGGCGTCACCATTTCCGCTGAACAGCAAAAAATGGCGCAGGAGCGCTGCCTGGGGCTTGATGTGGATATCCGCCTGCAGGATTACCGGGATCTGAACGAACAGTTTGACCGGGTCGTTTCCGTGGGCATGTTCGAGCACGTCGGGCCGAAAAATTACGACACCTATTTCGAGGTGGTGGACCGTAATCTGAAACCGGACGGTATTTTCCTGCTGCACACCATCGGCTCTAAGCGGACCGACAATAACGTTGACCCGTGGATCAACAAATACATCTTTCCGAATGGCTGTTTACCGTCCGTACGCCAGATTGCCAACGCCAGCGAATCCCATTTCGTGATGGAAGACTGGCATAACTTCGGCGCGGATTACGACACCACGTTAATGGCGTGGCATGCACGTTTTCAGGAAGCCTGGCCTGAAATTGCGGACAACTATTCTGAACGATTCAAGCGGATGTTTAGCTATTATCTGAATGCCTGCGCGGGGGCGTTTCGCGCGCGAGATATTCAGCTCTGGCAGGTTGTTTTTAGCCGTGGGATTGAACACGGCTTGCGGGTCGCACGCTAGAAAAATAACCCCGGCCAGCCGGGGTTATTTTTTATTCTTCTTCTACAGTTTTAATTATTGCGGCTTCTTTTGCGGCCAGCACGCGCTCAACGGTATCTACAACCGCCTGGGTTTGCGGATCGATTTCGATATTCACGCGATGCCCCAGTTTTTTCGAACCCAGCGTGGTGCGCTGCAGCGTCTCGGGAATTAAATGCACGCAAAAACGCGTCGGAGTAACTTCTCCCACCGTCAGACTAATCCCATCAATGCCAATAAACCCTTTATAGAGGATGTATTTCATTAATGACGGGTCCTGCACTTTAAACCAGATTTGACGGTTATTTTCTGATGTAACGATTTTCGCCACTTCGGCGGTGGTCATGATGTGCCCGGACATCAGATGGCCGCCAATCTCGTCGCTGAACTTCGCCGCGCGCTCAACGTTGACGGTGTCCCCCACCACCAGCTCGCCCAGGTTGGTAATACGCAGCGTCTCTTTCATTAAATCAAAGCTAATCTGGTTGCCATTAATTTCGGTGACGGTCAGGCAGCAGCCGTTATGGGCAACCGAGGCGCCGGTTTCGATGCCGTCGAGCATATATTCTGGCAGCTCTACAACATGAGTACGAAAATTAGGTTTTTCATCAATGGACACCACTTTGGCGGTGCCCTGCACAATACCAGTAAACATGCTTACAACTCCTGTTTTTTCCGGACGGTGGTGACACCGTTTAATCCCACCACAATAACAGTTGGAAAAACAGGTTGCCAGCGGAGCGCATTTTCTGGCGATTTTTTCACTAGATAAATAGCTAAAGCCCGCTACAATAGCTGGCACCCCCCTGCATTTTCTTCTTGCTGCCCGTTTCGGCGGCTTTTTTAGTCTCTCATATAACTACAAAATAAAGGTGTTCACGTGCAGAAGTACATGAATGAAGCGCGCCAGCTATTGGCACTGGCTATACCAGTGATCGTCGCGCAGGTGGCCCAGACCGCAATGGGATTTGTGGATACGGTAATGGCGGGTGGCTACAGCGCCACCGATATGGCGGCCGTTGCTATCGGCACGTCAATCTGGCTGCCGGCCATCCTGTTCGGCCACGGTCTGCTGCTCGCCCTCACCCCGGTTATCGCTCAGCTTAATGGCTCGGGTCGTCGCGAGCGTATTGCCCATCAGGTCCGTCAGGGTTTCTGGCTGGCAGGGTTTGTCTCCGTACTGATTATGGTCGTGCTCTGGAACGCGGGTCATATCATCCGCGCCATGCATAACATTGACCCGGCGCTGGCAGACAAAGCCGTGGGCTATCTGCGCGCCCTGCTCTGGGGTGCGCCCGGCTACCTCTTTTTCCAGGTCGCCCGTAACCAGTGTGAAGGGCTGGCGAAAACCAAGCCCGGCATGGTGATGGGCTTTATCGGCCTGCTGGTGAATATTCCGGTGAACTACATCTTTATCTACGGCCATTTCGGCATGCCGGAGCTGGGCGGCGTCGGCTGTGGCGTGGCGACGGCTGCGGTTTACTGGGTAATGTTCTTCAGTATGATCGCTTATGTGAAGCGCGCCCGTTCAATGCGCGATATTCGTAACGAGAACAGATTCAGCACGCCGGACTGGAGCATTATGACGCGCCTGGTGCAGCTAGGCTTGCCGATTGCGCTGGCCCTGTTCTTTGAGGTGACCCTGTTTGCCGTGGTCGCCCTGCTGGTCTCCCCGCTGGGCATTGTGGACGTCGCCGGGCACCAGATCGCGCTGAACTTCAGCTCTTTGATGTTTGTTCTGCCCATGTCGCTGGCCGCGGCAGTGACGATCCGCGTGGGCTTCCGCCTGGGACAAGGCTCGACGCTTGATGCGCAAACCGCCGCGCGCACCGGATTAGGCGTTGGCGTCTGCATGGCCATTTGCACGGCGCTTTTTACCGTAGCGCTGCGCGAGCAAATTGCCCTGCTCTATAACGATAATCCGGAGGTCGTCACGCTGGCATCGCACCTGATGCTGCTGGCCGCGATTTACCAGATTTCTGACTCCATTCAGGTGATTGGCAGCGGCGTATTGCGCGGCTATAAAGACACGCGTTCGATCTTCTTTATTACCTTTATCGCCTACTGGGTGCTGGGTCTGCCTACTGGCTACGTGTTGGCACTGACCGATCTGGTCGTTGATCGCATGGGGCCAGCCGGATTCTGGATGGGCTTTATCATCGGACTGACGTCGGCGGCGATCATGATGATGATGCGCATGCGCTTCCTGCAGCGCCAGCCGTCAACGGTAATTTTGCAGCGCGCTGCGCGTTAACTACGCAGTAGCCGCCAGCTGGCGGCTACTTTCTCTTCACTTTGCGCGGTAATGAAGCAATCGCGTGAAATCAGAGAGAAAAATGCGTTTTCCCTCTTGCCTCCTTGATGCTGTGCCGCTAATATTCGTCCCCGTTGTCACCGACAACACGTTGCGTTCATAGCTCAGTTGGTTAGAGCACCACCTTGACATGGTGGGGGTCGTTGGTTCGAGTCCAATTGAACGCACCATTCTGCGTCCGTAGCTCAGTTGGTTAGAGCACCACCTTGACATGGTGGGGGTCGGTGGTTCGAGTCCACTCGGACGCACCATTTCAGTCCTGAAATGGTGCAAATTCTCTCCTGTTGTCCTGAATTTTCTTAATCCCTTATTTTCTTTATTATTCTCCTGCTACGCTTTTTCTATGGAAAAAACACAGGAAACGTGTCGATGAAGAAAATCGCGATTATCGGCTCCGGCCCCACAGGGATTTACACCTTTTATCATCTGCTTAATAACAGCACGCCGCTCTCCGTATCCGTCTTCGAACAGGCCGATGAAGCCGGCGTGGGCATGCCCTATAACGACGACGATAATTCCCGGCTGATGCTGGCGAACATTGCGAGCATTGAAATCCCGCCCATTTTTATGACCTACCTCGACTGGCTCAAGGAACAGAGCGACGCCCATCTGGCGCGCTTTAAGGTTGATAAAGCCAGCCTGCATGACCGGCAGTTCCTGCCCCGACTCCTGTTGGGAGAGTATTTTCGCGACAGCTTGCGTTCAATCGTGAAAGAGGCAAAAAAGCTGGGGTTCCAGGTTACGGTCCATGAATCCGCGAAGGTAACGGACATCATCCCCTCGACAACCGGCGTAACGCTTTCCGTCAACGACACCACTTTGCCCGATCGGTTCGACCTGGCGGTTATCGCCACCGGCCACGTCTGGCCAGATGAGGAGGAAGCCACGCGCACGTTCTTCCCCAGCCCGTGGTCGGGGTTGATGGACGCCAGCATTCCCCCTTGCCGCGTGGGCATTATGGGAACGTCGTTGAGCGGTCTGGACGCGGCTATGGCGGTGGTAATGCAGCACGGTGAGTTTCGTGACGGTAAATTCCTCCTCGACAAGGGCAGCGAAGGGTTAAACATTACGCTGATGTCCCGCACGGGCATTCTGCCGGAAGCCGATTTTTACTGTCCAATCCCATACGAACCGCTGTCGGTATTGACCGAATTCATGGTTGAACACGAGATAGCCAAAGGATCGGACGGCCTGCTTGACCGCATATTTTCCCTGATGGTGAAAGAGCTCGAGCTCGCCGATCCGGCGTGGTGCGAGAAAATTTCTCTGCGTAACCAGGATGCCGACAGCCTTCGTGAGGCATGGTTTGAGGACCGTAAACGGCACGGGCCCTTTACCTGGGCGGAAGAGAACCTCAGCGAGGTTGAACGCAACAAACGCGAACGGCGTACCGTGGCCTGGCGCTATACCGTCCTTCGACTGCATGAGGTGGTTCAGGAGATTGTGCCCCACCTCAGCGAAGAGGACAGAGAGCGCTTTAAGCAGGGCCTCGCCCGCGTGTTTATCGACAACTATGCCGCCATCCCGCCGCAGTCTATCCGCAGGCTGCTTGCGCTTCGCGAGGCCGGCATCATTAGCGTGGCGGCGCTCGGCGATGATTACACGCTCGATGCCGGCAGCGATCGGACGGTAATTACCACCAAAGAGAGCGTTTATCGTTTCGACGTGTTTATTGACGCGCGCGGACAAAAGCCGCTCAAAACAAAGGACTTGCCTTTCCCGACGCTGCGTAAACAGCTGGCAGAGACGGGCGACGAGATACCCGACGTTGGCGAGGATTACACGCTTAAAGCGCCTGAAACGGTTCGCGGGCGCATTGCTTTCGGTGCGATACCGTGGCTGATGCACGATAGTCCCTTCGTTCAGGGGCTGGCGGAGTGTGCGGAGATTGCAGAGGCGATGGCGAAGGCGGCTGAAAAACCTGCCTCGGGGAGACGGCGTCGGTTACCGTACGTGGAGAACTGACAGGGCTTCCATGCCCTGCTATCGGTGATTACTCGAAGAAGACCTCCGGGTTTTCCGACAGCGATACGAACGTTTTGGTGTTCTTATCCAGGGCAAGGATTTTGCCGCTTTCAATGTCATACACCCAACCGTGCAGACGAAGTGAGTTATTACGCAGGCCCACCGCGACGGACGGATGGGTCTTGATGTTGCTCAGCTGCGCAAACACGTTCTCCTGCACCATCGCATTCACTTTATCGATCGGCTTATCCCAGCTTTTCTTCTCTACCACGGCTTTCGCCGCGTCGGAATAGCGCAGCCAGTGCGATACGGCTGGCATTGGCTCCAGGTTGGCGTTATCGGCAATTGCCTTCATCGCGCCGCAGTTGGAGTGGCCGCAGATCACGATATCCGTCACGCCCAGCGCCACCACCGCGTACTCGATAGTTGCAGATACGCCGCCCGGCTCCGGCCCGAAAGGCGGGACAATGTTGCCAGCATTACGAATGACAAAAAGCTGTCCCGGCTCTTGCTGGGTGACCAGTTCAGGAACCAGACGGCTGTCGGAGCAGGAGATGAACAGCGCTTTGGGATTCTGGCTGGACGCTAAACTGCGAAAGAGCTCTTTACGTTGCGGGAAAATCTCTTTTTGAAAGCTGAGAAAACCTTCAATGATATGTTGCATAGCAATTTCTCTTTTATCTGTTTTCGTTTAGGTATGATCGCGATCACACTCGTAAAGTTTACCCACCGTACTTTACCTGAGACAAGCAATATATTTCTGGCCCGACCGCTGCACGATGTCGTCGGCGTTCGCCGGGATGTTTTGCCCTTCGAATGCGCCGTAAAGACGAGCGAACGATTTTCCCGCCAGGCGCCGGGTAACGTCCTCAATCGTACGGGCAGGCAGCGGGAGCATATTCGGGTAGCTCCACATAAACGACACCGCATCTTTCCCCGGGGTGACCTGCAAAATATCCCCCGCCAGCAAAACGCCCTCGCCCTCCTGCCAGTGCAGCACCGTTCCGCCCGCAAAATGGCCGCCGAGACGTAGCAACGTGACGGACGGCCAAATCTCCAGCGCCTCCCCCTCCCAGAAATGAATCGCCGGGCTGTTGCGCATCACCCATTCGCGGTCGCTGGCGTGCAGGTAGACTGGCGCATCGAAAGCCGCGGCCCACTCCTGCATCGTGGTGTAATAGTGCGGATGCGAAATCGCAATGGCGTGAAGGCCACCGAGCGCGGTGATGAGCGTTTGGGTTGCCGGGTCAAGGTTGGCAATGCAGTCCCAAAGAATATTGCCGTGCGGGGTGCGCAGAAGCAGCGCCCTCTGGTTAATCGCAAAAGCGGGAACCGTTTTGATACTGAACAGCGCGGGCTCCAGCTGCTGCCATTTATTCACGTGCGTGGCCGTCACCGTCGCGTAATCAATCCACGCCTGACCGCTGACCGGGACATACTGGCGTTCATCCTCGCAAATCGGACATCTCTCCGGCTTTCCATCATAGGAGGTACCACAGGTTTTACAGAGTGTAATCATGAGCGCTCCTCGGTGATAAAGCACTGAGTATGGCAGGGATTATCCT
Organism: Enterobacter sp. IF2SW-B1; assembly: GCF_001743375.1. Classification (NCBI taxonomy): domain Bacteria; kingdom Pseudomonadati; phylum Pseudomonadota; class Gammaproteobacteria; order Enterobacterales; family Enterobacteriaceae; genus Enterobacter; species Enterobacter sp. IF2SW-B1. Next base: position 245,405 of record NZ_MJAA01000001.1, read on the forward strand.
TATGTGCTGCGAGGTACATTGCCGACGTTTTTTACCCTATACTGTGCCAGTATCAAAAACCGAACAGAGCAGGTGCAACATGGAAATTGATCTCGATAACTTAGTTTTTAACGGTCTGGATGAAGCGGAAGAGCGTAACGCGGAACGTCTGGACGACGCGGATAAAAAAGCGCAGGCGATTGTTGCCGACGACGACTGCGGTGATGCCTGCAAGATTTGATAAAAAAAGCACCGGTAAACCGGTGCTTTTTTTATATTACTTTTTCAGCCCGTCAATGGCCGCCTGAGCGCAGGCTTCATCAAGATGACCGCCCGGCGCGCCGCCGATGCCGATCGCCCCAATCACCTCATCGCCTTCTTTTACCGGCAGACCACCTGCCAGCAGCAGGTAGCCAGGAATATCACGCATGTTCTGTGCGCCCGCATTGCTCTGCGCCGCTTCCATCACTTTGCCTGACGCATTCTTAGCGCTGAGCGCCGTAAACGCTTTCATTTCGCTGGCTTTAACCGTGTGAGGACCGGCGTTATCCATACGCTGCACCGCTTTTACCACGCCCGCACGGTCAACGACCGTGACCGCGACCTGGTAATTTTTCGCTGCACAGGACTGAATGGCGGATGTTGCCAGTGCGTTAGCCTGCGTCAGAGAGAGATTTTTTTGGGTCAACGTCTCGGCCTGTGCGGCCAGACTTACGCTACCTGCGACCAGTGCCGCAACCATCATGACTTTTTTCATCGCACTTCCTCGCGTGTTGTTAGACATCCCGGAGGTTACTTAACGGCGCGATGAAACGTAATTCGGTTGATTACGCACTCCACCTGGTAGTTATACGGATTGCAATTTGTCGTACGCCCGGCTCGCCTGTACCAGACTGGTGACGCCGAGCTTGGCAAACGCCGCCGCACGGTGCGCTTCCACGGTTCTCGGGGAAAGATTCAGGCGTGCTGCCACCTCTTTATTACTGCACCCTTCCATCAGTACGGTCAGTACCTCGTGCTCCCGCGCGGTTAGCTGTTCAAAGCGTGCTTTGATCTGCGAAATATCCTGCCAGGCGGCAGACCGCCGCTGACTCTCCTCAAAGGCCAGCCCAACCGTTTCGATGAGCTTATCGGCGTCTAACGGCTTGGTGAAAAACTCAAATACGCCGTTGCGAAACGCGCGACGGCAGGCGTCGATCGTTCCGTGTCCGGTCATGACAACGACCGGCAGCAGCGGCCACGGCCATTCGCCCTCTTCCAGCCACGCCAGCCCACCTTTACCCGGCATGCGCATATCCAGCAGCAGACAGCCGACAAGCGCCGATTCACCGCTCTGCGCCTGAGTAAAAGCCTCGACGCTCGCAAACGTCTTAACCTGCCAGCCCATCCCCGACAGTAAAAACGACAGGGATTCTCTGATGGACTCGTCGTCATCAATGAGCCAGACCACCTTATCCATGTTTTAACTCCTTTCCTGCTGCCAGCTGCAAGCGGATCTGCGCCCCACCCTGCGGGGCATTGCCCAGGGCGATCGAGCCGTTCATGCGCGTCATCAGCGTTTCCGTTAACGTCATTCCCAGCCCAATTCCGCCGGGGCGTCCGCTAAAGAATGGCATAAATGCGTTCTGCAGGGCATCCGGGCTAAACCCGGGCCCGCCGTCGGTCAGGGTAACCAGAATGCCCTTCTCATTTTTCTGACTGTCGATTCGCACCCAGCCGTCCGCGCTCTCCTGCTGCGCCTGAATCGCATTGCTGAGCAGATTATGCAGGATCTGCTCCAGCCAGAGTCGGTCCGCCATTACAGTCGTAGCATCCACAGCAAACGCATGAATAACTGCGATACGTCGGGATTTACGCTCGTGCTCCAGTAAATTCTCCACCTGCTGCCAGCACTGCACCAGATCGGTTTCGCGCAGGGTCACCTTTTCCTGTACCACATGCTCGCGAAACCGGGTCAGCAAGGCGCTGATACGCTGCGTTTGCAGCAGCGCGGCCGCGAGCGCCTGCGACACGGCCTGCGGATTATCCTGCTGCTGTCGCTGCGCCCCCTGGATCCAGGTTTGCACGGCGGTCAGCGGCTGGTTGATTTCATGGACGATGCCCGCGGTGATCTCTCCCAGCGTGTTAAGCCTGGCGTGCTGATAATAGAGCGCACGCTGCTCGGCCTGCTGGCGCTGTTTGCGCTGCCAGAGCACGGTTCCCGCGCCCGCAATCACTATCCCCCACGTCAGAAACAGCAGCGGATACGCCAGCCAGGAGACCCTGAACCAGTCCGGATCTGCCGCGGCAGTGAGAATAAAGGGCTGAGTATGCTGCGGGAAGGTGCGCTGCCAGTGCCAGAAAGCGCCCGTTGACCGCGGCCGATCGTCATTCGAGAGATTCAGATGCAGCTCAGCAAAGCTATGGCTCGGCGCAAGCAGCGCGCTTAAGTCGATCAGGATGCGGATCTGCCGCCACGGGTTGTATAGCCAGTACTGAACGCCGCGAAAAGGCTCCACGCGGGCGGCGTCCAGCGCGCGACCGGTGGTTTTTTCCAGAGCCTTAATGTGGGGGAATTTTTTGCGTAACGCGGTGAGGTCTTCATCGCCGGTGAGAAGCGGAAGTACCGACTCGTTTTGCGTCAGCACTGCGCCGATCCCCGAATACAGCGCCGTAAACTCGCGGTCGCGCTCCCAGAACTGGCGGCGTATCTGTTCCGCATACAGCAGCACGCCGCTTATCAGGCAGACCACCACCCACGCAGCGATGCTGCGCTTTATCATCTTTTTTATGCTCATCGCGTTAACTGGCCCGTCATTCAGGCTGTCGACATTACCAGTTAACGTTGATGAGAACAAAAAAACGCGGGCGTAATCAGATCTCCGGCGTTTTGCTAAAGCCGGTCAGCATCAGGATCAGGCTTTGCGGGGAAGACGCCGTCTCAAACTGGTAGTGATTTCCCTGACGATCGCCGCCGATGTACCACGAAATCTCGGTTTTCCCTTCTGCCAGGGCCTTGCGCACCGCCTTATCCACGTCCACCATCCGGTATTCGCGGGAGTGGTTAAGGTAAAGCACCGCATCCGAACGATAGTTACAGGCTGGCCGCGACTGCCAACTCACGCTGGCCGGATCCCAGTCGTTGCTTGCCGGATAGAAGAAAATTTGATCCGCGCCGTTGGTTTCCACTTTCCCGCCATAAATCCGCACGCGGTATTTAAACTGCGAAGGATCCTGTCCGGCAGGCAGCGGGGGAATGTGAAACTTCACCAGCGACAGCGTTTCGCTGTTTTTGGTGCGCCCGCCGTTCTGCCAGTTATCCTGCACCAGCAGGACCTGGGGCTCTGGCTGGGTAAGCGCGGGCTCCAGGCTGCTGAGCCAGACGTTGGCCTTCGCTTTTGAATAACCATACGGAACGGTGGTGCCGCAGTCCAGACCGCGGTTCATGCACAGGTCGGTCATAAAGCGCGCGGCGTCTTCCGTCCAGCCGTTCATAAAATCAGCATGCGCCGTATACAGGCTCCCCCACCGCTCTTCACGCTCGTTGCCGTGCATGATGGGATCGAGGGAAAGCTGCGCTTTGCTGGTATCAAGCGAGCTAATCGTCGGGAGCACGTACGCAATGTTCATGTTCACGGTGGGAATTTTCACCGGGAAGTCGGACGGGCACTGCCCTTTGGTGTCGTAGGTGGCGTTGGCCAGACCGTGAGCGGGCTTAAGATTTACCCCGTCCCAGCAGTTCGGAAACTGAATGCCAATATTAAACTGCACGGCATCGTTCGCCTTGCGTAAGCCGCAGACCTCACCCGTTTTGGTGGTGTAGCCCTTGCCGTTAGCGCACAGGAAGGTGATATGTGGATTCGGGGCGGTACCGTGATGATCGCCCGCCAGCAGCGACAGCCCCGCCGGGAACGGGTGCAGCGGCCAGGCGTCGACGTTCGATGCCTGATAATAGGTTTTTTGATAGGCGGGTTTGACCACCGTTCCGTCAGGCAATTTCAGAGAGGGTGCCCAGTAGGCCGAGCTGTCTGCTTTGTTATCGCAGGTGGTCTTTTCATCTTTACGCAGCGATTCACGGCTGGAGAAGGCATCCGTTTGCACGTTGCCAAAAAAATCGTGCAGCATGGCCTCGTTGGGCATGCCGTGCATCATAATGGCATCGTCGCCGAGCGTGTGGGAGTAACCGCAGACGACGTGTGCCTGTGGCGCAGCGTGCGCCGCCTGCATGGCAATCAGTAGTGCGGTGGCAGAAAGTGCCGGGGTTAATACTGTCCGTTTCATTATCATCTCCTTCTGAGAAAGGAGATATTGGTATCAAAACGGCCAGGGTTTACCGAGGATTTGCCCGCGTATTTTTCCGTTCATCCCTGCTTTACACGGATCACGCACAGCTCATTCCAGTACGTTTCGCGCGTGCGGCGAAGTTCAGCGTGACGTTTTATCATGGAACCACTCCGGGTCGATGTTAGCGACGTCCACGCCATACAGGCTGGCAACAGGCAGTATTGACTCCAGAACACGCTGCGCGCTGTTCTCCGCATTCGCTGACCGGGTCGCAAAAAACCGCCGTAGCGTGCCGATCCATTTTTTCATTGCCTTTACCCCTCTCGCTTCACCAGCCCTGAGTTAAGCACGCGTTTCCTGGCCGCGGAAATATCAATTCCGGCAGTCGATGTGCAGGACGTGCAAATAGCTCCTTACATTTACCTGCCGGTAACACACTGTTCACTAATGCTTTTTTGTATAGAGCAAAGAACATTTTCTTATTTGGCGATAGCTTTTGCTTATGGGAGCGTAACGGTGCAAAACAAAAACAACGGGACGAACGATGACTATGGCAGCAAAGATGAAAAGGTTTAAAAAAGGGACGGCAGTTCTGGGATTACTGGCCGCCGGGAGCCTGTTTTCAGCGCAGGTGCTGGCCGATCGGCTGGAGGATATTAAGGCCGCGGGGGTGGTGAAAGTCGCCACGTTTGACGCCAACCCACCGTTTGGCTCAATTGATGCAAAAACGCACGAGATCGTGGGTTACGACGTGGACTTTGCCAAAGCACTGGCAAAATCACTCGGCGTGAAGCTTGAACTGGTTGCCACCAATCCGGCCAACCGCATTCCGCTGCTTCAGTCCGGAAAAGCAGATCTGATCGTAGCGGATATCACCATCACCCCGGAACGCGCGCAGGTGATTGATTTCTCCACCCCCTATTTCGTGACCGGACAACAGTTCCTGGTTCCCGCCAAATCACCCGATAAGCTGGATGAATACAGCCGGGCGCGCATTGGCGCGGTCAAAGGCACCACGGGTGAACAGGCGCTCCACCAGCGTTTCCCGCAGTCCCGCGTGCTGGCTTATGACGACATTCCTCTGGCGCTGACGGCGCTGCGCAACGGCAACGTACAGGCCATTACCCAGGACAGCACAATTCTTGCAGGCCTGCTGGCACAGGCCCCGGATAAAGCGAACTTCAAAATCCTGCCCGATCTGCTCAGTAAAGAAGAAATTGGCGTCGGGGTGAAGAAAGGTGAAACAGCGCTGCTGAAAGCCGTCAACGATGAGCTGGTTAATCTCGAGAAGAACGGTCAGGCGGCAAAAATCTATGACGTCTGGTTTGGCCCAAACACGCCCGCTCCACAGCCTCGCGCCTTTAAAATAGAAGCCAGGTAATTATGCTCTCAGGTTTATTTTCCCACTCCGCGGCCGGTGCCGCGGATTTTTCACATCTGGAACAGGCCAGCGTTGAGTTTCGTCACGTGGACAAACGCTACGGCGACCATCAGGTTTTACGCGACATTAACCTTACCATCACGCCCGGTGAAGTGGTTGCTATTCTCGGCCCTTCCGGTTCGGGTAAATCAACGCTGATCCGTCTTATCAATCAGCTTGAAACCCTGAGCGGCGGGGAAATCCTGGTCGACAGCAAGCCGACCGGGCAGCTTTCCGGCAGCAGGCTGCGTCAGCTGCGCAGCCGCGTTGGATTTGTGTTTCAGCAGTTCAATCTGTATGCCCACCTCACCGCCAGCCAGAACATCACCCTGGCGCTGGAGCATGTGCACGGCTGGAAGCCAAAGCCAGCTCAGGAGCGCGCGCTGGCGCTGCTGGAGAAGGTCGGAATGCAGGAAAAGGCTCACCACTTCCCCGCGGAGCTTTCCGGCGGCCAGCAGCAGCGCGTGGCGATTGCCCGCGCCCTGGCCTCGTCGCCGCAGATCATCCTCTTCGACGAGCCGACGTCGGCGCTCGATCCGGAGATGATTGGCGAAGTGTTATTCGTCATGAAAGCCCTTGCCCATAGCGGGATCACCATGATTGTCGTGACTCATGAGATGCAGTTCGCCCGGGAAATTGCCGACCGGATTGTCTTTATCGACGGCGGGCAGATTCTTGAAACCGCGCCGCCGGGGCAATTTTTCCGTCAACCGTCGCATCCCCGGGCGCAGCGTTTCCTGCAAAAAGTGCTGAACCCGCTGCACCAGGAGCACCTCTGATGCCCGCCCTCGACTGGCAGGGCGTGCTGGCCGGACAGCCTCTGCAGTGGATACTCTCCGGATTTCTCACCACCCTGTGGGTGACGCTGGCGGGGGGCCTGATCGCCAGCCTGCTTGCACCGACCTTTTTGCTCCTGCGTCTTTCCGGTGGACGCATCGGGAATGCGGTCGTCAGCGGCTGGGTATCGCTGTTTCGCAATACGCCGCTGTTGGTGCAGCTGCTGTTCTGGTATTTCGCCGCCTGGAACGGGTTACCGCAGGGCTTTCGAGACGCGGTGAATGCGGATCACAGCTGGTCAATTCTGCCCGGCGACGTCTGGTGGTTTACCCCTGAGTTTTTATGTTCTGCCTGGGGGCTGGGCGTTTTTACCTCGGCGTTTTTAATTGAGGAAGCGGCATCGGGACTGCGTTCTGTTCCTGCCGGACAGCAGGAAGCGGCGCTGGCGCAAGGATTCTCCTCGTGGCGTTTATTTCGCTACATCCTTCTGCCGCAGGGGCTCGCCAACGCCTGGCAGCCCGTTGTCGGCCAGTACCTCAACTTGATGAAGCTCTCCTCGCTCGCCAGCGGGATTGGCTTCGCTGAGCTAACCTACCAGGTCCGGCAGATTGAAAGTTACAACGCCCACGCCATGGAGGCGTTTATCGTCGGTACGGTGCTCTATTTGCTTACCGGCATTGTCATGGGGATGGTGCTGGTGCGCGTCGGTCCGCATTCAGGGAGGAAAAAAGATGGTTGCAGGATTTAACGTTATTGTCGAAAACCTGGATTATCTGCTGTGGGGACGAACGGCAGCGGGTGAACCCGGCGGCGTACTGCTTTCGCTGCTGATGGCCGCAGGGGCCGTCCTGCTTGCGCTTCCCGGCGGCGTGGCGCTGGCGTGCCTCGCCTGGCGCTATCCTGGGCTGGTGCGCAGGGGGCTTTTTCTGTGGGCGGAGTTGATTCGCGGTATTCCCCTGATTTTTGTGATTTTCTGGATGTGGTACCTGTTGCCGCTGATCACCGGCGGGGATCTGCCGGGGGCGCTGACCGTGACGCTGGCGCTGGCCTGGTTTACGGCGGCATCGGTGATGCATTCGGTTTTTGCCGGGCTCAGGGCGCTCCCAGCGGGTCAAAACGAGGCCGCGCTGTCTCAGGGGTTCAGCACGCAGCAAACCCTGTGGCGCGTGCTGCTGCCGCAGACGCTGAGAAATATTTTGCCGTCGCTGGTGGGAATTTTTATCAGCCTGCTGAAGGATACGTCGCTGGCATTCATCGTCAACGTCCCGGAGCTAACCACGGTGGCGGGACAGGTCAACAACCGGGTGCAAATCTACCCGGCGGCCATCTTTATCTTTACGGGTGCGGTCTATTACCTGCTCTGCTGCTCGCTTGAACAGGTCGCGAAACGCTGGCGCGTTAGCCGGCCAGCGCCTTAACCACCGTTTCCATCGCTTCGGTTGTCAGTGCGCTGCGCTTGATGCGCTGGTTCGCCAGCGCCGTGCGCAGCACGCCCGCAATGACAATATGCTTCGGCTCCTGCCCTAAATCACGCATCTCCAGCACCACCTTTCCGACCACCCGGCACATCTCCTGGTACAGCGCTTCATCTTTGGTCACGTTACCCATCGTCATCACTCCATTGCCTGTTAAACGTTGAGCTTAAATGATTCTCCCGCCGGATACAAAAAAGAAGCCCGGCGAGGTTCTCGCCGGGCTTCATCTGGAAAATCAAATAATTAGTTGTTTACTGGAATGACCGCGCCTTTGTATTTGGTGCGGATCCAGTCCTGAATCTCTTTGGAGTGCAGCACATTCACCAGCGCGACGATGTCTTTCTTTTTCTCGTCGCCGCGATGCACGGTAATGATGTTGGCGTACGGGTTGTTTTCACCGCTCTCGACCGCAATCGGGTCGTGAACCGGATCCAGACCGGCGTCTATCGCATAGTTGGCGTTAATCACCACCGCGTCGCCTTCGTCGTTGTTGTACATCTGCGGCAGCAGGGACGCTTCCACGTTCGGCGTGAACTTCAGTTTTTTCGGGTTCTCAACGATATCGCTGATGCGCGCCGTCACTTTGTCGATGCCCGGCTTCAGCTTGATCACGCCCTCTTTTTCGAAGATGGAGAGAATACGGCCTTCCTCGGAAACCGCATCACGCATGATGATCTTGCCGCCTTCCGGCAGGTCCTTCAGGGATTTGTATTTTTTTGAGTAGATGCCGATTGGCTCAATGTGGATCGCGCCCGCACTGACAAAATCGTAGTCTTTATCGCCAGCATGATCTTTCAGCACGCTGTTCAGGTAAGGAATGTGCTGGAAATAGTTCGCGTCGATGTCATGACCCGCCAGCGCAGTGTTCGGCAGAATGTAGTCCTGGAACGGTTTAATCTCCAGGTCGATACCCTGCTTCGCCAGAATCGGCTTGGCCTGCTCCAGAATTTCGGCGTGCGGCGTGTTGGATGCGCCCACGGTCAAGGTGTCGGCCCAGGAGGCGAAGCTCAGGGCGCTCAGGGTTGCGGCGGCGATCAGTGTCAGTGTCTTTTTCATGATGTGGTTCCTGTGTGTATTTATTAGCGTTTATCTAACAGTGAAGTAATGACATCGCCGAAGAACTGGATAATGAAAACGATGATTAAAATGGTCACCGTTGCCACCAGCGTGACGTCACCATGGTTGCGCTGGAATCCTTCCAGATAAGCCAGATTTCCCAAACCACCGGCGCCAATCACCCCCGCCATGGCGCTGTAGCTCACCAGCGCAATCAGCGTCACCGTAATACCTGATACCAGTGCAGGTGATGATTCCGGCAGTAAAACCCGAAATACGAGCGTGCTCAGTCGTACGCCCATCGAGCGCGTTGCTTCAATGACCCCTTTGTCCACTTCGCGCAGGGCGATCTCCACCAGACGCGCATAGAACGGCGCGGCACCGACAATCAGGGCCGGCAGCGCCGCGTTAGCGCCAAGGATGGTGCCGACGACGGTCTTGGTGAACGGGATCAGCAGAACGATGAGAATGATGAACGGAATAGAGCGGAACACGTTCACCACTATCGAAATGACGCTGTAGACCGTGCGGTTGTGGAACAAGCCACCGCGCGCGGTTAAAAACAGCGCCAGCCCCAGCACGATGCCCAGCACAAAGGTCGCCACGCCGGACAGCGCGGTCATGTACAGCGTCTCCAGCGTTGCAGCCCAGAGCTGATCCCACTTGAGATGCGGAAAGAGGTTCTCAGACATGTTTAATTACCTCGCCTTCAATATCGCTGTGCTGCAGGTCGGCGAGGATATTGTTCAGTTGTTCATCGGATGCTGCCACGTGGACCCAGAGCTGCCCGAAAACACCGTGGGCGGTCTGCGTCATTTTTCCGTGCAGGATGTTAAACGGCAGGCCGTAGCGCAGGGTGAGTTCCCCGACAATCGGCTTATGCGTGCTGTGTCCGGTAAAGGTCAGCCTGATCACCGTGCCTTCCAGATCGTTTGCGAGTTCAGTATTGAAGGTCTCTTCCTCGGCGTACTGGCTCACCTGGCGGACAAACTGCTGCGTAATCGGCTGCTGCGGATGGGTAAAGACGCTCAGCACGTCGCCCTCTTCCACCACTTTGCCGTTCTCCATCACCGCCACGCGGTCGCAGATTTTGCGCACCACGTGCATCTCGTGCGTGATCAGCACGATGGTGAGTTTGAAGCGGCGGTTAATGTCCAGCAGCAGATCGAGGATCTGATCGGTGGTCTGCGGGTCGAGCGCGGACGTAGCCTCATCGCAGAGCAGCACGTCGGGGTTGTTGGCCAGCGCGCGCGCAATCCCCACGCGCTGCTTTTGCCCGCCGCTCAACTGCGACGGGTACGCATTTTCGCGTCCCTTCAGGCCAACCAGCTCCACCAGTTCGGCGACGCGCGCCTTAATCTTCGCTTTTGGCACACCGGCAATTTGCATAGAGAAAGCAATGTTCTCACTCACCGTGCGCGACCACAGCAGGTTGAAGTGCTGAAACACCATGCTGATCTTCAGACGCGCCTGACGCAGTGCTTCACCTTTTGCGGCGGAGATATCCTGCCCGTTAATGGTGACGCTCCCGGCGCTGGGTTTCTCCAGACCGTTCAGCAGGCGAATCAGCGTGCTTTTCCCGGCGCCGCTGTAACCGATAATGCCGTATATTTGTCCCTGCTCTATCGTCAAATTGACGTTATCAACGGCGGTCAGCGCGACCTTTCCGTTGTCAAAAACCTTAGAAATATTGCTCAGTACAATCATTCTTATTCGTTATCCGTGCCGCCCTCGGCGGTTTAGCAGTATGGATGTCCAAACGATAGTAAACAGGCGTTATCAGCTTTTAAATGAACAAAAAAGAATGGGTTATAACTTTCGGAAATAAACAGCGGATTTACCGGGTGGGAAGCATTTAGACCAATTTCAGCAATGATTATCTGCCAGATGCATATCTGCTGGCGGACGCGCGCAAAAAACGGTCATTTTTGCAGCATTTTATCCCGATATAGCCATCCCTACATCCAGACAACTTTACGTCTTGCTGTCCTGACATCCAAAAACGGTATTTATATTCCTTTCTGTTCTAAACGGCAGTGAATGGTTCTTTATTGAGAAAATTTCATCGCCCTATTATCCCGTCATGACATCCCGAAAGGAAAACATCATGACGATTTACCACTCCGTCACCGAACTGATTGGCCGCACGCCGCTGATCCAGCTGCATAAGCTTGATACCGGTCCCTGCTCGCTGTTTCTGAAGCTGGAAAACCAGAACCCCGGCGGTTCGATTAAAGACCGCGTTGCGCTGTCGATGATTAACGAAGCGGAGCGCACCGGCCAGCTGCAGCCGGGCGGCACGATTATTGAGGCCACGGCGGGCAATACCGGCCTCGGCCTGGCGCTGATCGCCGCCCAGAAAGGCTACTCGCTGATCCTCGTAGTGCCCGACAAAATGAGCCGCGAAAAGATTTTCCACCTGCGCGCGCTGGGTGCTCAGGTGGTGCTGACCCGCTCGGACGTGAATAAGGGCCACCCCGCCTATTACCAGGATTACGCCCGGCGTCTGGCTAACGAGCTGCCCGGCGCGTTTTACATCGACCAGTTTAATAACGTAGCCAACCCGCTGGCGCACCGCACCACCACGGCACCGGAGCTGTACGAGCAGCTTGACGGCAGAATTGACGCCATCGTGGTCGGCGTCGGCTCAGGCGGCACGCTGGGCGGCCTGCAGGCGTGGTTCGCCGAGCACTCTCCGCACACGGAGTTTGTCCTGGCTGACCCCGCCGGGTCGGTGCTGGCCGACCAGGTGGAAACCGGACGCTACCACGACGCGGGCTCCTGGCTGGTAGAGGGCATTGGCGAAGACTTTATTCCGCCGCTGGCCCACATTGAAGGGGTGAATCGCGCCTGGCGCATCACCGACCGCGAAGCGTTCGCCACCGCGCGCGAGCTGCTGAAAACGGAAGGCATTCTGGCGGGCTCCTCCAGCGGCACGCTGCTGGCGGCGGCGCTGAAGTATTGCCAGGCGCAGACCACGCCGAAGCGCGTGGTGACCTTCGCCTGCGACAGCGGCAATAAGTATCTCTCGAAGATGTTTAACGACGACTGGATGCGCCAGCAGGGGCTTATCACGCGCCCTCAGGCGGGCGACCTCTCTGACTACATTGCCCTGCGCCATGATGAAGGCGCTACCGTCACCGCCGCGCCGGACGATACGCTTTCCACCGTACTGGCACGCATGCGTCTGTATGACATCTCTCAGTTGCCGGTCCTGGAGAACAGCAAGGTGGTGGGCATTATCGACGAGTGGGATCTCCTGCGGCATATCGGCGGCGACGGCGACCGCTTTGCCCTGCCGGTCACGGCGGCCATGACCCGTCAGGTGGAATTTCTCGATAAACGTGCCCCGGAGAGCGCCCTGCACGCCATCTTCGACCGCGGTCTGGTAGCCGTCATTAACGACAATGACCGTTTTCTCGGTCTGATTACGCGCAGCGACGTACTGACCGCGTGGCGCAATCGTCTACAGCAATAAAGGATTAAACGATGAAAAACCTGGCAACCCTGAGCGTCCACAGCGGCGCATTCAACGACCCGCACGGCGCCGTCATGCCGCCGATTTACGCCACGTCGACGTTTGCGCAACCGTCACCCGGCGAGCATACCGGCTATGAGTATTCCCGCAGCGGCAACCCCACCCGTCATGCGCTGGAAACCGCCATCGCCGAACTGGAAGGCGGCACGCGCGGCTACGCCTTTGCTTCCGGTCTGGCGGCCATCTCCACGGTGCTCGAGCTGCTGGATAAAGACAGCCATATCGTCGCCATTGATGACGTGTACGGCGGGACGTACCGCCTGATTGAAAACGTGCGCAAGCGCAGCACCGGCCTGCGGGTCAGCTGGGTTAAGCCGGACGACCTGGCCGGGCTTGAGGCCGCCATTCGCCCGGAGACCCGCATGGTGTGGGTCGAAACGCCGACCAACCCGCTGCTGAAGCTGGCCGATCTGGCGGCCATCGCGGCGATCGCCCGTCGCCATAACGTCATCAGCGTGGCGGATAACACCTTCGCGTCGCCGGTGATCCACCGTCCGCTGGAGTCCGGTTTCGATATCGTGGTGCACTCCGCCACCAAATACCTTAACGGCCACTCTGACGTGGTGGCCGGGCTGGCGATTGTCGGGGATAACAAGGAACTGGCGGACAAGCTGGGCTATCTGCAAAACGCGGTGGGCGGTGTCCTGGATCCGTTCAGCAGCTTCCTGACGCTGCGCGGTATTCGCACGCTTGCGCTGAGGGTCGAAAAGCACAGCAGCAACGCGCTGGCGATTGCGCAATGGCTGGCGCAGCATCCTCTTGTCGAAAAGGTATTCTATCCCGGCCTGGAATCGCATCCGCAGTACCAGCTTGCCCGCACGCAGATGGCGCTGCCCGGTGGCATGATTTCCGTCGTGGTAAAAGGCGATGCGCAACGCGCCAGCGAGGTGATTCGCAACCTGAAGCTGTTCACCCTAGCGGAAAGCCTGGGCGGCGTGGAGAGCCTTGTGAGCCAGCCTTACAGCATGACGCACGCCTCGATTCCGCTGGAGCAACGGCTGGCAAACGGCATTGTGCCGCAGCTGATTCGCCTCTCGGTAGGCATTGAAGATCCAAAAGACCTGATTGCCGACCTCAGCCAGGCGCTGCAAAAATAAGCAAACGGCGGCAGGTCGCTCACCTGCCGCCAAAAGTTGTCATCATGGCTTAACGCCTTGATAACAATATTATGTGAAACGGCATTGATTAATTCTGAAACACCGTTTCCATTTTCCTTTTATCTTAAAATTAGCGTATAATGCGCGCCAAATCCCTGGTGAATGGTTTCAGCGCTTGGAATACAAAAAACAACGTACAACTTCTCCTCTCCTTCGTTGGGCTGTCACTCAGGCACACTTTCTTCTGCACGCTCATTTGATGTCTCCTATCCTTAGTGCGTGTCATATACTCTTTTGCAACACAGGTTTGACTCCGCGGTGGTGCGCCCCCGGAGCGAGATTTCCATATCCTTCCCAACTTAAAGACTAAGACTGTCATGAAAAAGACGAAAATTGTTTGTACTATCGGCCCGAAAACCGAATCCGAAGAGATGCTGAGCAAAATGCTGGACGCCGGCATGAACGTGATGCGTCTGAACTTTTCCCACGGTGACTACGCAGAACACGGTCAGCGCATCCAGAACTTGCGCAACGTGATGAGCAAGACCGGTAAAAAAGCGGCGATCCTGCTCGACACCAAAGGTCCGGAAATCCGTACCATCAAACTGGAAGGCGGTAACGACGTCTCTCTGAAAGCGGGCCAGACCTTCACCTTCACTACCGACAAATCCGTTATTGGTAACAGCGAAATCGTTGCGGTCACCTATGAAGGCTTCACCAGCGATCTGTCCGTGGGTAACACCGTGCTGGTCGACGATGGTCTGATCGGTATGGAAGTCACCGCTATCGAAGGTAACAAGGTTATCTGTAAAGTGCTGAACAACGGCGACCTGGGCGAAAACAAAGGCGTTAACCTGCCGGGCGTTTCTATCGCGCTGCCAGCACTGGCGGAGAAAGACAAACAGGACCTGATCTTCGGCTGCGAACAAGGCGTTGATTTCGTTGCGGCGTCCTTCATCCGTAAGCGTTCCGACGTGGTTGAAATTCGTGAGCACCTGAAAGCCCACGGCGGCGAGAAGATCCAGATCATCTCCAAAATCGAAAACCAGGAAGGCCTGAACAACTTCGACGAAATCCTCGAAGCGTCTGACGGCATCATGGTTGCTCGTGGCGACCTGGGCGTTGAAATCCCGGTTGAAGAAGTGATCTTCGCGCAGAAGATGATGATCGAGAAATGTGTTCGCGCGCGTAAAGTGGTTATCACCGCCACGCAGATGCTGGACTCCATGATCAAAAACCCACGCCCTACCCGCGCTGAAGCAGGCGACGTGGCGAACGCCATCCTCGACGGTACCGATGCAGTAATGCTGTCCGGTGAATCCGCGAAAGGGAAATACCCTCTGGAAGCGGTCGGCATCATGGCGACCATCTGCGAACGTACTGACCGCGTGATGACCAGCCGTCTGGACTTCAACAACGACAGCCGCAAGCTGCGCATCACTGAAGCAGTATGCCGCGGTGCGGTAGAAACCGCTGAGAAACTGGAAGCGCCACTGATTGTTGTTGCGACCCAGGGCGGTAAATCTGCGCGCGCAGTGCGTAAATACTTCCCGGATGCCACCATCCTGGCCCTGACCACCAACGAAACCACCGCACGTCAGCTGGTGCTGAGCAAAGGCGTGGTTGCGCACCTGGTCAAAGAGATCGCCTCTACTGACGATTTCTACATTCAGGGTAAAGCAATGGCTCTGGAAAGCGGTCTGGCACAGAAGGGCGACGTGGTTGTAATGGTTTCTGGTGCTCTGGTACCAAGCGGAACAACCAATACTGCCTCCGTTCACGTGCTGTAATAATTCACGAACGAATTAAATTTGATAAAAAGCGCCCAATGGGCGCTTTTTTTATTCCCGGCATTAGCCAAATTGATTCAAAAAGCAAATCGGGTTTTTCTATTTAAATGCGATTTATCTAAGATGAATCCGATGAAAAATGCCTTTTTTTACATAGCTTTTTACTCAAAACGCACTGATTCGATGCTTCTTTGAGCGAACGATCAAAAATAGGCGTATTCCCATCAAAAAAATATTCTCAACCCAAAAAAGTTTGTGTAATACTTGTAACGCTACATGGAGATTAACTCAATCTAGAGGGTATTAATAATGAATCGTACTAAACTGGTACTGGGCGCGGTAATCCTGGGTTCTACTCTGCTGGCTGGTTGCTCCAGCAACGCTAAAATCGATCAGCTGTCTTCTGACGTTCAGACTCTGAACGCTAAAGTTGACCAGCTGAGCAACGACGTGAACGCAATGCGTTCCGACGTTCAGGCTGCTAAAGACGACGCAGCTCGCGCTAACCAGCGTCTGGACAACCAGGCTACTAAATACCGTAAGTAATAGTACCTGTTAATAAAATGGCGCACATTGTGCGCCATTTTTTTTGCCTGCGTCAAACTGCTACTGCGTTACCTTTTCCCCTTCCTCTTCTGCTACCGCAGCAGACACCCGGCTGTTCTGCACTGACAACACGCTATTGCTGGCCGACGGGCCGCTACCCGCGGATACGACAACCGGGATCCCGGCACGGCGCGCCAGGGCTTTATCAATTAACGCCTTATCGCTTCCGGCCTGAGAAACAAAGGTGGCAAAGTCTGCCGAGTGGGTAATGGGCGAAATCTGCGGGTTCTCGCCCTCCACCTGCGCCAGAGGACGGTGGACCTCAATATAACGTTTACCGTCCGGCTCAACCGAGAATTTCACCGGCTCGTTGATGATCTGTACCCGCGTGCCGACCCGCACCTGTTCAAACAGGGCTTTAATATCCGGGGCGTTCATTCGCATGCAGCCGGAACTGACGCGCAGACCTACGCTGTCCGGCGCGCTGGTGCCGTGAATAAGATATTCCCCATTACCAATTCCCAGACGCAGCGCATAGCGCCCCAGCGGGTTATTTGGCCCCGCCGGGACGACGGGTGGCAATTTAATTCCCTGGGCCAGAGAACGCGCTCTGATGCCCGCCGTTGGCGTCCAGGTTGGATTAGGGATTTTTTGGCTGACGCGGGTGGTGCTCACCGGCGTTTCCAGCCCCAGCTGTCCGATGCCGAGCGGGAAGACCTGGACAATATTTTCTCCCGGCGGGAAGTAGTAGAGCCGAAGCTCGGCCAGGTTAACCACAATGCCTTCGCGCGGGGTATCCGGCAGCAACATCTGCGACGGGATCGTGATAACGGTACCCGGCGCCGGGTTTACTGGCGCAATGGTATTGTTCGTTTCAAGGATCACCTGCGCCGCCGTATTAAACCGACGGGCGATAGTCTGAAGCTTATTATCCCCTTCCTGTATCGTGTAGGTTTGATTTTGCCCAATCAGACGGCTGCCTGCGGGCGGCAACGGATAGTCCATCGCGCGGGCCGAATTAAACGTACCGAGCGAACTGAGGAGTAATAGAGTTATTAGAGACGCGCGCTTCATGCTGAGATTCCTTATTCACTGGCAGGATGCCAGAAAGCTGAAAAACCAGCGAGGCGGGAACCACCTCGCGAAACAGAATGAATGCTGTTCTGTAAGTCTAGCTAAGGATTGCAGCTTTGGCGCGAATGGCGCGAATCATCGCTTCCAGCCCCTGGGAGCGGGACGGGGTGAGGTGTTGGGTCAGGGCCATTTTTTCAAACCACGGGCGGACATCGAACGCGACGATATCCTGCGCCGACATCCGGTGGTAAAGAATAAAGACGACCGCAATCAGCCCTTTTACAATGGCCGCATCGCTGTCGCCGTGCAGGGCGATAGTGCCGTCGTCAGACTGCTCCATCACAATCCACACCTGGCTCTGGCAGCCCTGAATAATGTTTTCCGGGTTATGCGCCTCTTCACCGAGCGGCGGCAGACGCTGCCCCAGCTCGATGATATAAAGGTACTTCTCTTCCCAGTTTGCACAGCGTCCAAAGTTGCGCAGCAATTTGTCTCTGTCCGGCAGTTCTGCCATCTTTTGCCTCTTCTTAGCCCAGCAGCTGGTGAATGCGCTTAAGCCCCGACACCAGCCTGTCGACCTCTTCCATTGTGTTATACATCACCAGCGATGCGCGGCACATTGCCGGCACCTGGTAAAAAGCCATCAGCGGCATGGCACAGTGGTGCCCGGTACGGACGGCCACGCCGTAGTTATCGAGGAAGCTGCCCACGTCATAGGCGTGGTGTTTCCCCAGGTTAAAGGCAATCACGCCCTGTCGGTCAGCCGGGCCATACAGGGTAAGGTCCGGCACGCTGGCAAGCTCCTGCAGCGCGTAGTGCATCAGCAGCTGTTCGTACTCCTGGATGGCGTCGAGGCCGATTGCGGAGACGTAAGACACCGCTGCCCCCAGGCCGATAATCCCGCCGGTGTTGGGGGTGCCCGCCTCGAAACGCCAGGGCGCACGGGCGTAGGTCGTCCCTTCCGTCAGGCTGACGGTGGCGATCATCGATCCGCCCCCTTCCCACGGCGGCATCGCCTGCAGGATGTCCTCTTTCACATACAGCACGCCAATCCCGGTCGGGCCATAGAGCTTATGCCCGGAGAATACGTAGAAATCGCAGTCCAGCGCCTGCACGTCCACCGCGTGGTGCATCACCGCCTGCGCGCCGTCAATCAGCACCTTCGCGCCGGCCTGATGGGCTTTTGCGATAATCTCTGTCACCGGGTTTTCGGTACCCAGCACGTTAGAGACCTGGGTGACCGCCACCAGCCGCGTTTTATCGTCCAGCAGGGCGTCAAGCTGCTCCAGCTGCAGCGTGCCGTCGTCGTTCAACGGAACGACCCGCAGCTGTGCGCCGACACGCTCGCAGAGCATCTGCCACGGCACAATATTGGCATGGTGCTCCATCTGGGTGATGATGATGTTATCCCCCGCGCGCACCTGGGCGTTGCCCCAGCTGTTGGCGACGAGGTTAATCCCCTCGGTTGTGCCGCGCACAAATACCAGCTCTTCCGGCTGGCGTGCATTGAGGAAGGCTGCAATTTGCGTGCGCACGTTTTCCATGCGCTGGGTCGCCTCGGCGCTCAGGGTATGAATACCGCGATGCACGGCGGCGTAGCCGTGGCGATAGAACTCGGCTTCCGCATCCACCACCTGATTCGGCTTCTGCGCGCTGGCCGCGCTGTCGAGATAGGCCAGCGGCAGGCCGTTCACTTCACGGGTCAGAACCGGGAAATCGGCCCGCACTTTCTCTACGGGAAAACTCATGCTTCGCCTCCGGGCAGACGCTGACCAATGCGGGCCAGCACCTGCTGCTTCAATACGCCATCGTGCAGCGCTTCCGTAAGCTCCGCCGCAAAGGCGTAGATGATCATTTTCTGCGCCGCCTGCTGGTCGATGCCGCGCGAGCGCAGGTAGAACATCTGCTCGTCGTCGATCCGACCGACCGTCGCGCCGTGGCTGCATTTTACGTCGTCGGCGTAGATCTCCAGCTGCGGCTTGGTGTCCACTTCCGCCAGACGCCCCAGCAGCAGATTGTTGTTGGTCATCTGCCCGTCGGTTTTGATGGCGTGCTGGGCCACGTTAATCAGGCCGTTAAACACCGCCCGCCCTTTATCGCTGACGATGGTTTTGTGCAGCTGGCGGCTGTTGCAGTAGCCTTTGTTGTGCTCAAGCCAGGTGCGCGTGTCGCACACTTCTGCCTTCACCGGCATCGCCAGGCTGTTGATGCGCAACGTAGTGTTTTCACCGTTAAGCTGCGTGCTGGTGTTGTGGCGCAGCACCGCGCCGCCGAGCAGGAAGCTGTGGCTGTACGCCGCGGAATCCTGGCCCAGCAGGAGATCGTTATGGGCAAAATGATGGCTCTGCGGATTCTCAAACGCCAGCTTAATATGGTGAAGCTGCGCATTGGCGGCAACGTTCATCGTCAGCCGGGACCCGGTAAAATGGCGGGTCTCGTTGAGGCTGACGTAATGTTCGATTACCGTGGCCTCCGCCCCCTCCGCCAGCTCAAGGTGATGGCGATAGTGCGCGGTGTTGATCTCATCGCCCTCCACGCCCTGGGTGATGTGCATCAGCAGCAGCGGTTTTGCCGGACGCTGGTTACGCTTGACCTGAATATGCGTCACGCTGCGGGCCAGGCTCTCGGTCAGGTAGAGGAAAACTTCCGGCTGAACCGGGGCGCTCAGGCTCTGGCGGTCGTCGTTAATGACGATATCGAACCCGCTATCCCGGGCGTCATCACTCAGTTCTGGACGCCAGACGCCGTCAACAAAGACCAGACGCACCGCATCCACCGTCAGCGCCAGAGCGTCGCGCCGGGCCGGGTCAATCTCCGCCAGACGCGTCACAAACTCGCCGTTCAGCAGGCCGTCGAGTGGGGTGTATTTCCAGTTCTCATGCTTCCGCGTCGGCAGGCCGAGGCGCAGCATCTGCTGCAGGTGCTGCTGCGCCTGCTCGGAGCGCGTATTACCCTGCTCCTCAAACAGCCGGTGCCACTGCTGGAGCGCATTACTGCTGTTCGGTAAGCCAGCCATAACCCTGCTCCTCCAGTTGTTTAACCAGCGTAAAATCACCGGATTTCACAATACGTCCCTGGTAAAGCACGTGGACGTAGTCCGGCTTGATGTAGTCCAGAATGCGCTGGTAGTGGGTGACAATAATGAACGAGCGCTTGCCGTCGCGCAGGGAATTCACCCCGTCGGCGACAATCTTCAGGGCATCGATATCCAGACCGGAGTCGGTCTCATCCAGAATGCACAGCTCGGGCTCGAGCACCGCCATCTGCAGGATATCGTTACGCTTTTTCTCGCCGCCGGAAAAGCCGACGTTGACCGAGCGGGTCAGCAGGTCTTCTGGCATTTTCAGCAGTTTGATCTTCTCTTCCATGAGATCCTGGAAGTCGAAGCGATCCAGCGCCTCCTGGCCGCGATACTTGCGCACCGCATTCAGCGCCGTCTGGAGGAAAAACTGGTTGCTGACGCCCGGAATTTCCACCGGGTACTGGAAGGCCATAAAGATGCCCTCACCCGCGCGGTCTTCCGGCGACATCTCCAGAAGATCTTTGCCGTTAAATTCGACCGAGCCGCCTGTCACCTCGTAATCTTCACGTCCCGCCAGCGTCGCTGAAAGCGTACTTTTCCCGGAGCCGTTTGGCCCCATGATGGCGTGAACTTCACCCGGCTTGACGTCAAAATTGAGACCGCGCAGGATCGCTTTCTCTTCCACGCTAACCTGTAAATCTTTAATGCTTAACATGTGCTTTCCTTAACCGACGCTGTGTTCAAGACTAATGGCGAGGAGTTTTTGTGCTTCAACGGCGAATTCCAGCGGCAGTTCAGAGAACACGTCCTTACAGAAGCCGTTCACAATCATCGAAATGGCATCTTCTTCGCTGATGCCGCGCTGCAGGCAGTAGAAGAGCTGATCTTCCCCAATGCGCGACGTGGTCGCCTCGTGCTCCAGCTGAGCCGTGTTGTTGCGACACTCCACGTACGGGAAGGTATGCGCCCCGCAGTCGGCACCGATCAGCATTGAATCACACTGGGTGAAGTTACGCGCGTTGGTGGCCGTCGGCATGATTTTCACCAGCCCGCGATAGCTGTTCTGGCTATGCCCGGCGGAGATCCCCTTCGAAATAATCGTCGATTTGGTATTTTTCCCAATGTGGATCATCTTGGTGCCGGTATCGGCCTGCTGATGCCCGCTGGTCAGCGCCACCGAGTAAAACTCACCGATGGAGTTATCCCCGCGCAGAATACAGCTCGGGTATTTCCAGGTAATAGCGGAGCCGGTTTCCGACTGCGTCCAGGACATTTTGCTGTTTTCGCCTTCGCACAGCGCGCGCTTGGTGACGAAGTTCAGGATACCGCCGGTATTGCCGTCGCCGGGGAACCAGTTCTGCACCGTGGAGTATTTCACCTCGGCGTCTTTGTGAATGATGACCTCAACCACCGCCGCGTGCAGCTGGTAGCTGTCGCGCACCGGGGCGGAGCACCCTTCGATATAGCTGACGTAGCTGCCTTCGTCCGCTACCAGAATGGTGCGTTCGAACTGTCCGGTTTTTTCGGCGTTGATGCGGAAATAGGTGGAGAGCTCCATCGGGCAGCGCACGCCTTTCGGCACGTAGATAAAGGTGCCGTCAGAGGCTACCGCGGCATTCAGCGCGGCGAAGAAGTTATCGTTGCTCGGTACCACGGTGCCGATGTACTTTTTCACCAGATCGGGATGGTCATGAATGGCTTCGCCAAAGGAGCAGAAAATGATCCCCTGCTCGGCCAGCTTTTCACGGTAGGTGGTCGCCACCGAGACGGAGTCGAAAATGGCGTCTACCGCCACCTCTCTCCCCTCGCGCACGGGCACGCCCAGCTGGTTAAACGCCTCTTCAACCTCTTTGCTCAGGAAGCTGTTCTCGGCACCGGTCTGCTGGACCGCGCCGGGCTGCGAGGCGCAGGTATCGTCACAGCTGCCGCAGGAGGGCGCGGAGTAGTAGCTGTAATCCTGATAGTTCAGCTTGTCGTAGTGGGCTTTCAGCCAGTGCGGCTCTTCCATCTCCAGCCAGGCGCGGAACGCGCTCAGGCGAAACTCGAGCATCCACTCGGGCTCGTTACGTTTGGCCGAAATGGCGCGCACCACATCTTCATTAATGCCTTTCGCCAGCTCGTCGGTCTGCAGCTGCGTGAAAAAACCCTCTTTATAGTTGAGGTGTCCGCCGCTCCAGGTGTTTACATCACTCGTTGCTTCAGTATTACGAGACATAGTACCGCCTATACCCCAAAGCTTTCGCCGCAGCCGCATTCGTTCTGGGCTTTCGGGTTATGAAATTTGAATAACTGGTTTAAACCTTCCCGCACGTAATCCACTTCGGTTCCATCGATAAACGGCATAGCCTGCAGCGCGACGTACAGCTTTGCGCCGTCGGTTTCAAACACCAGGTCATCTTTTTCCGGTGCGGTGACGGTATCCAGCACGTAGCCAAAGCCCGCGCAGCCGGTCTGCTTAACGCCTAAGCGCACGCCGAGAATGTCGGGATTTTTTGCCACCAGTTCGTGGATATGCGCCGCCGCCGCAGGCGTGAGCGTTAATCCTCGCCAGGCAAAATCGGCAGGATTGAAGGTTTCTGAATGCAGTTCCATAGGTCCACCTCATCTGATTAGCCATCAGGGCATAACACCATGTTAGTGATAACGATTATCACTTCAACCCTCTGTCAGCAGGGGCATTCGGCTAAACCGCCCTTTTTGTCTACTTTTATTAAGCATAGACCCTGTCAGAAGATGCGGGCGGGATGGATTTAATTGTTCAATACTTTGAAAATTAATGGATTATCTGTTGGAGAAAACAGCGAAGAGAGGAAAAGTAAAATATGTATCGGAAATGCCTATTTTTGAGATAGCTTTTGTTCTGGAAGTGTCTAAAACAATAAAAGGCCCTCAAGGCCTCTGATTATTATTGGTGAAATGAAACGCTAAAACCCTGCTCACGCCAGTGATCCAGCTGTTCCTGCTGACGCGGTGTTGGCGTTTTTCCCGTCCAGACGAAGATTTTTTGCCCCGGGAAAAGTTCAGGACGCGGGGAATCAATCGGGTCCGCCAGCACGTCAATGTGCCAGCCTTGCTGCGCCAGCCGCGCGGCTTCAAGCCAAAGATGGGTACGGTCATCGCATTCCCAGCCGATAAGCAACGCATCTTTACCCGCTTTCTTGCGCGACTCCGCCAGGCTTAGAACCGCGAATTCAATCAGGACGCCGTCAAGCATGCTCGCCATGTGGCGTACAGTATTTTGATCCTGATTCATTCGCTGGCGGACGGGGGAAATGATGTTATCAATCAGCGCATCCATGGCATGATCCCGGCGGAACTCACCGATTTTGGCGCGCAGCTTTGCCGGGCTGGCATAACGCAGAACGGTCATCATCTCTTCCTGGAACGAGACCCAGTTACCCTGAGTCAGGACTTCTTTATTTTCCAGCAAGGCTTTTACTTTTCCGACCGAAACGCCGCTTTTCATCAGGCGTTTGATCTCTTCAATACGCAGGATATCTTCATCGTCAAACTGACGATGACCCCCTTCGCTGCGCTGCGGCTTCAACAATCCATAACGTCGCTGCCAGGCACGCAGCGTAACGGGGTTGATACCGCATCGTTCGGCCACTTCGCCGATACTGTAATAGGCCATTAACTCCCTCACGCTCAGAACTTCCATACCTAACTACACCAACCTTATCAGATTGTACAAACCATTTGTATAACTAAGACCGCATTTTGCACAGGTGAAAGGGGTCGTTCTCCCTTCACCTGTTAATACATTGTTGTCTAAAGTTTGCTTCTCGTACAGCTAAGTCTGCCGAATTTTGTACAGCTTTATCAAAAATCGAATTTCTTCTCCGGCCATGCAATCGCCGGAATTCCGCCATGCCGGGGGCTGGCAAAAAGATGCCCCTGGAACTGGGAAATGCCCGCAGATTCCAGCCACATCCACTCTTCTGCCTTCTCCACGCCGACCGCGCAGAACTGAATTTCCAGCGAGGAACAGCATTTGATAATCGCCTGAATGATGGCCTGTCGAGGGCCACTTTTATGCACGTTCGCGACGAGATCGCGATTAATCTTAATTCTGTCGGGCTGGAATTGGGCCAGTAGCTGTAGTCCCGCAAAGCCGGCACCAAAGTGATCGATCGTCACGCTGATGCCTGCACTTTTTAGCTGTCTGACTGAATCCGTGAACTCGTCAAAACGGGAAATGGCTTCACTTTCGGTAAACTCCACCACAATTTGCTCAGGAACAAAACCGTTTGCACCAATCGCGGTGAGCAGGAAATCAACGGCGTTAGGAATGTTAACCAGCGTCATAGGCAGCAGGTTGAGGGATAACGTCTGGTTCTGCAACCCGAGTGCGCTGGCCATTGAGAGTGCCACCTGCTTGCTGTGCAAATCAGAGGTATACACGTCGTCACGCGGCAGATTGGCAAAGTAGATCCCCGGTGCGCCGCCGTCAGGCGTGCGGAGAAGCGCCTCCCAGGAGACGACCTGCTGCATAAACGGATCGACTATGGGCTGGAAAGCAAAGCTGCAATCCGCTTCTTTCGCGATTACCTCGGGTTGCGCTGACAAGCGTGTTTCTTCGCGAACGAACTCCCAGGAATCCGCAGGCGGCAGTTCAAAATAGTTAGCTTTTTCCGTGGCCTCGACAAAGGTACGGAAAAACTGCAGCGGACGGTCATTGTAAGTCAGCTGATAGCGTGTTGTTCCCTTGTTCAGCACCTGTTGCAGCACCTCATTCCTGTCGAACTGGCGCAAATCAAAAAGCTCCATCCCCACCTTGCCAAAACGCCGGACGGGGCCGTGATCGCGCATCAGTTCGACTACGTTATGGTGTCGCGGATCGTTGCAGATCTCCTCATAAATAGCAGAAACATGCTCCACTGGTCCCTCAAGCAACTGAAAAAAATGTGTGCCGTTAAACAGCAAGATCCCCGTGACGTTGGCTTGCCGGTTTTTATTATTTGCAGCAGCGACCATAGCTTCCAGTGCTTTCACTGGAACGTCCTCGCAGATATGACTGCGGTAAATGATGGTTGTAAGCATGCGATTCCTGGGGGTTAAGGGTTTTGACCACAAAAACATGTGGAGAGACTTCTCTTATAGCACATTAATTGCCTCACAAATAATTTACATCTCAATCATTTACGCCCGCTAATGGCACTCTCAAAAGTGTTGTACAACTTAACAGCGGCTGTGCGATTTGTACAATATATTCTGTAGCATTACCGTTTCATGAACAACAAATAAGCAATTGAAAAATAGAGTGTTTATGCAATATATCCTGATTTTATTAAAAATCTGTACATTTTTAATGTACAGATTTGGAAAAAGTGTATACCTTAAATGTAACGTTACTGATTACAAAATTTTACAGGAGCGAAACATGCAGCAGAAAGGTTACGTCGCAGATTCCGCAGCAGCGATCGCACAGTACTTCGAAAAAGCCACGCTTCCCACCCAACAGGAAACGCTGGGTCAGGTCGTTGTTGAGATCCTTAGCGACGGGCGAAATCTCAATCGCAAATCGCTCTGTACCAAACTGTTAAGTCGCCTTGAAAGGGCCGAGGGCCCCGAAGAGGAACAGCATTACCATATGCTGCTTGGTTTGCTCTTCGAACGATAACGTGATGAATCGCAGTGACGCAGACAAACTGACCGATCAGCTGATTGGCGAAGCCGTTCTTTCTCTTTTGAGAGAGCGTGGCCCCGTTACAACTGAAGCTCTGGTTCAGCGTCTGCGGCAGATGAAAACTCATGAAAAGAATCCCCGGCGGCGGGAGACACTGGCGAAGGCGATTGCCGATATCGGATCAAAAAGCCTCGGATTAAAACGTCGCAGAACCGCGCAAGGACGAATGAGCAGAGAGGGACCTCTCAATGATAACAGAGGCAATGTAGTGTCGTTGTTTGGAAAGGGAAAGCCGTCCGATCCCAAAAAAATACATTGACTGCATTTTAACAGCTACGGTGAGAACAAATGAGACAAAATATTCAGCTTCAACCCGAATACCACTCTGCTTTTTTAGACAGTGCGCTGGCGGAATATTTCCGTCACGCAGGCGATCGTTTTGCTGAAGAGTCCGCTATTTTTTCTACTGCAGTACGCTGTGTTCTGGCCTCTGAAGGTCATATTTCCAATAAAGCGATCATCCTGTGGCTCATTCAGACGCTGGAAGCGACCAGAGACGTTGTGCAGGCGGATGTTATTCGTAAGACGCTTGAGATCGTTGTGGGCTACACCATGGATGACGTTTAAACGCCCTGCCATTCAGCGATCGTGTCATCGTCAGAATTGTCGAACAGGCTGACGATGACACCCCCCTCTCTTCATAACCCCCTGTAAAGAAGCGTTATAAAGATGGCATGGTTTCTGCTTACTCCCTGTTACGGGACTGGGCTTACCAGTCATTTTGCTTCATTTCTTAACAGGTCTGTTATTGATGAAAAAAATCGCCAGCGTCTGCCCTTACTGTGGTGCAGGCTGCAAACTAAACCTTGTCGTTGAGAATAACCGTATCATCCGTGCCGAAGCGGCAGAGGGGGCCACAAACCAGGGCACGCTATGCCTGAAAGGATTTTACGGATGGGATTTCCTTAACGATACCCGCCTGCTCACCCCACGCCTGACCCAGCCGATGATCCGCTACCGCAAGGGAGAGACATTCACTCCCGTGACCTGGGAAGAGGCTATCCGCTACACCGCCCGGAAGCTCAGCAGCATTAAAGCCCAGTTCGGCCCGCGTTCGATTATGACCACCGGGTCGTCGCGCGGTACCGGGAATGAAACCAACTACGTGATGCAAAAATTTGCCCGCGCGGTGCTGCACACCAACAACGTCGACTGCTGCGCGCGCGTTTGTCACGGTCCTTCCGTCGCCGGACTTCAGGAGACCCTCGGCAACGGTGCAATGAGCAACTCTATCAACGATATTGAACACTCCAAATGCCTGCTGGTATTTGGCTATAACTGCGCAGACTCCCACCCTATCGTCGCCCGGCGCGTGCTAAAAGCCCGTGAAAACGGCGCGAAAATCATCGTCTGCGACCCGCGCCGCATCGAAACGGCGCGCATTGCCGATCAGCATCTGCAATTGAAGAACGGTAGCAACATGGCGCTGGTGAACGCCTTTGGCTATGTGCTTCTGGAAGAAGAGCTGTACGACAAGAACTACGTCGCGCGGTTTACCGAAGGACTTGAGGCCTATCGGCAGACGGTGAAAGAGTATGCCCCAGAGCGCGTAGAA
Organism: Enterobacter sp. IF2SW-B1; assembly: GCF_001743375.1. Lineage (NCBI taxonomy): Bacteria > Pseudomonadati > Pseudomonadota > Gammaproteobacteria > Enterobacterales > Enterobacteriaceae > Enterobacter > Enterobacter sp. IF2SW-B1. Next base: position 272,686 of record NZ_MJAA01000001.1, read on the forward strand.
CACCTCACCGGCATCCCCGCCCGCGACGTTCGTCAGGCAATGCGCACCTTCGCGGCGGCCCCTTCCGCCACCGTAATGTGGGGAATGGGCGTGACCCAGTTTGGCCAGGCCGTCGATGTCGTCAAAGGGCTTTCCAGCCTGGCACTGCTGACCGGCAACCTCGGCCGCCCTGCCGTCGGTGTCGGTCCCGTGCGCGGGCAAAACAATGTTCAGGGCGCCTGCGATATGGGCGTTCTGCCGAATATGTTCCCCGGCTATCAGGATGTGACCGATCCGGCTGTCCGGCAGAAGTTCGCCGATGCCTGGGGGATTGACGTCAATAACATGGACGATCGCGTCGGAACGCGCATTACCGAAGTGCCTCACCTTGCGCTGGAAGGCAAGGTCAAAGCCTATTACATCATGGGGGAAGATCCGCTGCAGACGGAAGCCGATCTCGGCCTGGTGCGCAGCGGTTTTGAGGCGCTTGACTTCGTGGTGGTTCAGGACATCTTTATGACGAAAACGGCGGAAGTGGCAGACGTTCTGCTCCCTGCCACCTCATGGGGCGAACACGGCGGCGTCTTTACCTGCGCCGATCGGGGTTTCCAGCGTTTTGGCCAGGCTATTGAGGCCAAAGGCAACGTGAAGCGCGACTGGGAGATCATCAGCCTGCTCGCCACCGAGATGGGCTATCCGATGCATTACGACGATAACCAGCAGATCTGGGATGAAATGCGCGAGCTGTGCCCGCTCTTCTACGGCGTGACGTATGAAAAAATGGGCGAGATGGGCCACGTGCAGTGGCCGTGCCCGACGCTCGATCACCCCGGCACGCCGTACCTCTACAAAGATAATCAGTTCGATACCCCGAGCGGTAAAGGGCAGCTCTTTGCCGCTCCGTGGCGCGCGCCGGCCGAGACGCCCGATGATGATTATCCGCTGGTACTCTGCACGGTACGCGAAGTTGGGCACTACTCCTGCCGCTCGATGACCGGGAACTGCGCCGCGCTGCAAAGCCTCGCCGATGAGCCGGGACGGGTGCAGGTGAATCCTGCCGATGCGGAGAGACTAGGTATTAGCGACGGTCAACTGGTCTGGGTACGTTCGCGCCGGGGTAAAGTGATCACCCGCGCCAGCATTAGCGAGCGCATCAACGCCGGGGCGGTCTATATGACCTATCAATGGTGGATCGGGGCCTGCAACGAGCTGACGCAGGATAATCTCGACCCCGTATCAAAAACGCCGGAGACAAAATATTGTGCGGTGCAACTGGAGGCGATTGAGGATCAGCGCTGGGCGGAGGAATTTGCTGCGTCGTCTTACCAGACGATGAAAACGCGATTGATCAATGCCGTGAACGTCTGATGCACCTGCCGGGTGGTGTCAGCACCACCCGGCAACAGCGCCACGCTTTCGCGTTATTGCTGGTTATAAGCTGTTAATCAGATAGTCACGCAGCCGGTTCGGACAGGCATTTTTCTCTACCATCCGGTGAATCAAGGCCATAAGTTCAAAATCGCTGCGCAGGTCGAATTTCTGCATCAGCAGATATTTATGCGTAAAAATGGTTTTATCACTGGTGTTTAGTTTATTCGCAATCTGCCCTACCGATAATCCGCGGTAAAAATTGACCATAACGCGAATCTGCTGCGGCGATAATATTTTGTGCTGGCATTCGTAGCAGCTTTTATTCTTCCAGCGATAGCCCGGTAATTGCGTGCGATACCATGCGATAAAGAGCGCCTCACCGATCCGATCGAGCGAGGCCCGGCGAGAGATAAAAATCATATCCTGAAAACAGGAGGGAAATGCCGAGAAACGCTGCTCATCATCAACCAGGCCGATCACAATCCCTTTTTTCCGCGCCTGTAGCTCGGGATAACAGGTCAACGTTTCCCCCTGGCATAAAGAGAGAAAAATGATATCCGCAACGCTGACATTTTCCGGCGTAAGTTCAACCTCAAAATGAAGCTGGTGACTGAAATTATGAAAGAAGAACTCCCCCAGAAAACGCTTTAGGCCATCTCGAAAAAATGAATCTGTCTCTTTTATCAGAATATTCAACATTACCGTTACCGACATCTGTCAATCATTAAGAAATATCAACCCATGTACTGATTAGTTGTACTGCATCGTCATGACGACGACGGCACTGATGCTCCCCGGCGTTGCGCCGCCCGTGGAAGATCTGACCGATGCCTGCATGGCCATCGTTGCGGTTCTGTCTGCTGCAATAGTTTGTGTAATACTTGTTCCGGTTCCCTTCATTGCACCCGTTGCGGCCTCACTCATCGCAATCGCGACGTTCATGGCCGAACCGCTGTTCATGTAGTAATCCGCCCCGGCGACCGGATCGGGGTTTCCGGTAAAGGAGACCGTCACGCTGCGCGTCCCTGTCGGACACTGGGTAAACAGCAGGTTAAACGGCACAGGATCGGACGATGACCCCGGCGTAGCCATATTGGATGCCTGAATATTGCCAAGGTTGATATCCAGACTGTTATTTCCCCCATTAAAGATACAGGGAGAGGCCACAATATTTCCGGTAACGCTGACGTTAACGCTGTCCGTCGCAAAGGTATTGCAGCTTATTAATATGGCGGCAAGCGCTGCCGTGCGCAGAATATTCATCATTTATCCTTTACTGATACGTCAAATTTAAGGTTGCAGACGCATTGGCAGTACCGGGTTCAACCGTCGTTTGGGTCTGGTAATAACGCGCTGTTAATGGAAATGCCTGCTGCCCACCCGCGGCGGCATTTAACGGCAGACGGGTATTTAACGAGAGAGGCGTACCGTTATAGAGGAGCTGAACGCCAACCCCTTTCGCCGTGCCGGTATTACCCTGCCCCGTCAGCGCGAGTACGCTCGTTGTTGCTACGTCCGGGTTCTGAATGCCGCTGAGCGAAACGTTGACGTTTGCCCCCGGGTCGCAGTTCAGACCCAGGTTTTGCGTATTCTGAGCGCCCATCGGCGTGGTTCCGACCGTTGAGCCAAACGTCGCGGCAGAAATATCGCCGATGGGAAACGACAGCTGCGGCGTCGTTATGCTGCAGGCCAGCACGTTGATGGTCCCGTCCAGAAGCTTCGTCGTAAGGCCATCGCGATACACACCATCGCTCCCCTGCAGCATAACGACACCCAGTACGCCGGGCGTCAGCGAGCCAGAGGCAACGGGTCCGGTAACGACAAGTTCTATTTTACCGCCCCACCATTCGACATAACTTGTCTGCGCGTTATAAGAAAAGGTATAGGTCGGGTTTTCAAAATAATTACCTGATGAAAAGCGCACGCCAATACCGCTTACATTGGTGTTATAAACGTGATTACCGTAAGTACTCGGCGTTGCATTAAGGTACCGCATGCTAAACCCGAGCATTAACGGATTAGTACAGCCGCTTAAATAAGACCCGGTGACCGACGCATTTTTTGAAAATAATACCGTGCCAACCGCGACATCACGCTGCACCGTAATTGTGCCGATGGACAAAGTGGATTCCTGTGGCGTAATCGTTGTGCAGGTTCCTGCATGAGCACTATTCCAGGCAGCGGTGATACACAGCAGGAACAGGATGTTAAGTATGCGCATTTTTAAAACCCTAAATACAAGTGACGTTAATTTCAGTAATTCCGCCTGCCGAAGATTGCTGTGAAAGCCGGAACGGCGCGCGGCACTGCCGATCGCTTTCCACTCCCCACGTAACGAATACTGTCCCCTGCGAATCCAGGCCAGTGAGATAGACTTGCCCTTTGTCGCCAACAATAAAGCTGCTGTTGTCGCTGCCTTTCAGGCTCACGATTGCGCCAAAAGGAACAAAATGGCCGTTATGCATTAACGTGAATAATGCCCGCCTTCCCACTTTCGCCTTATAGTCGGCCAGGACAATTGCACCGCGCGTCGGCGTTACCGTGCGGGTATTAATATCCAGCTCAACGTCATCCGGCATACTTTCCGGGGCAAGCGTGATGTCATTTTTACGGTACGCGGAAAGGTTACTGACCACCGTATATCCCCGGAAATCTGTTTTTGCCCCCGGCTGATTACGAATATCTACGTCATGCGCGCCCGGTGCGCTAATCAGAACATTGGTCTCCCCCAGAGGCTGAGAAAGCGTAATCCCCTCTCTGTGAGCAAGAATGCCCCCCTGCAAACCATAGTTAAGACGCTCGCTGTTTTTGTCGTAGCTATAGCCCGCCGTCACTTCGCCGTACGTGCCCCTGTAATCCCCGTTCATGTTGCCCGTATAGCCAACGCCGTCCGACCCATACCCTTGCTGCACGTTCCAGTTCAGCCCATGGTTTTCCAGCGCCACGCCGTTCAGACCAATGTTCTGCGTGGTGCCGTTATTCTTGCTGGCGCTCACGCTATAGTTAGCCCAGGTCTGCGGCAGGAATTTTTCAAGCGGAATGCTGACGTTAAAGGCCAGCAGCTGATCGTTGTCGTCGCGTTTATTGCCGTCATATGAACCCGCGCTGCCGTTTTTACTGTAAGTCCAGGTGAGTCCGTAGCTAATGTTGTGCCAGTAGTTGTTGTAACCCAGGCTGTAAGACGCCATCCTTTTGCCCGAATTCCAGTAATCTTCACGGACCGCGCTCAGCGTCAACGAGCCAAGATTGCTGCCCAACGTCTGGCTCATCGTGAGCTCGGCACGGTTACGACGACGGTCCTGGAGCGCAGAGCTGTCTCCCCAGGAATCAAGGATCTCCTGCATGCCGTAGTAACCGCTGGTCGAATAGCGGTAGCCCGCAATCGAAAATTGGGTCCCTGTCCCGATAAAGTTCTTGCTGTAACGCGCACGCCAGGACTGCCCGATGGATTTTTCTTCCCCCTGCGGGGTTGACCAGGCCTGGGTCATGTCCGCCGAAATCGCGCCGAAATCCCCCATGTTTTTCCCGACCCCGGTGGCGATCGACTGATATTTGCTCGACTCCTGCAGCCCGCCATAGAGCGTGAGGCCATATGGCAGACCATAAATCCCCGTGATTTGGCCAAACGGGGTCTTATCCACGCTGCTGCTGTAAGAACGATACTGCCCTCCGGTCACCGCATACTTAAGGCGCCCTTCGCGCTGCAAAACCGGTAATGAGGCATAAGGCAGGGTGAAATGCTGCTCGCTGCCGTCAGCTTCCTTAATGGTGACGTCCAGATCGCCTGCCCCGCCGGTGGGATACATATCGGTAATTTCAAAGGCGCCGGGCGCGACATAGGTCTGGTAAATCTGATAGCCATTCTGGCGAACAATGACCTGAGCATTCGTACGCGCAATCCCACGCACGACGGGCGCGTAGCCTTTGAGCGAATCCGGGAGCATGTCATCATCGGAAGCCAGCTGTCCGCCGCGAAACGGTATACTGTCGAACACGTCGGCGGGCGCGGAGCTATCGCCCAGCGTGAGCTCCGCCTTGAGCGGAATAATCGCCCGCTGTGCATAGGTGTAGACGGTATCCCATTTGTCCTGACCGTTCTCATCACGCGACCAGGTGGTGTAGTTGCGCAGTCGCCATGGCCCAACGTTGAGGCCTGGACGTAAGTTGGCATACTGACTGCTGCTGTTTTTACTCTCGCTCTGTTTCGCCCAGCTGTTGGCTCCGCTCAGGCTGTAGTTGAGCATCGCAGCGGCGATCCCCTCGTCCCACTGTTCTGGCGGGACATACCCTCTCGCAGGCAGGTCGATCGCGGCCTGGGGAATGCTGATAACAAGCCGCTGTGCACCAAACTGAAAATCCGTAGTGGCGTGAGGAATTGCCTGGAGGTTGACGCAGGAGGTGCTTTCAACCGCCAGGTTGGGGAACAGCGCCGTTTTAACGCCCCATTTTTTTAGCTGATCCATGCTCAGGCAGGGCTGCAGGCTATCGTTTTCCTGCCCATCTTTCCGGGCAACAAAATCAATATCGCTGGTCTCAATAAGCTGGTCGTCGAGGATGATGTCAACATGGTATTTCCCTGGTGCCTGCGAACCTGATTCAAATGCAGATAAATCGGCTTTAGCCATTCCCGGATTATCCAACTCCACCAGTTCGGCGTTAAAGGAATCACGGGCGTTAACCACGGGGACTGCATTCGCCAGCGCGAAGGCAATACACATTGCCAGACGCGCGGGCTGCATTTTTATATTGCTTGTTGCCATCATCATAAACCTGACTCGATATTGCGGATGCCACTTTTCTCAGGAACTAAAAGCTGGCCTGATGTATTATTCCCGGGCTGCCATAATCGTTAATCACTTTAAATACGATCTGATTGCCATTAACGCCTGGCGGTAAGCGAAATGCTGCCACTGCGCCAGGTGCAACCCAGGAAACATCCTCCAGCTTTTTACCGCCGACGCTTATTTCATTAAAGTTGATCACATACGGTGTAGGATTTGTGACCTGAAGGTTGTTTCCGCTCCGGGACCAGGTTAATTTATTCGCCTGTTCTTCCGGTGTTGACGCCTTCAGGCTTGTCGGGCGATAAATAAGCTTAATACGTGTTTTAACGGCAATTTGTAACGAGTTTGCCTGTTTGCTCGCTGAAGGTATCGCTTTAATATTTAACCAGAAGAGGCTTTCTATATCCTGCGGCAGTGAGCCGGAGAGTAAAATCCGTTCAATATTTTGCTGGCCGCCGTTCAGTCTGTACAAAGGTGGCGTGACGATAAAAGGTGCTTTATTAGCATTACCCTCTGGCATGTCGACCCAGGACTGGATTAAATAAGGGGCGGCATCCGCATTGTTTACACTGATGGATGCCTCTTTTTTCCCGCCATCAAAAATTACGCGGGTACCACCAATAATAACCCCGGCATAAGCATGCGAAACAGATACAGTAATAACCGCCGCACTCAGCAGGGTTTTGCTAATAAAATTCATTTTGGACCTCTTAAAACAAGGGGGCAGTTTATGCCCCGCGCAGCGCCTCGCGGAGCTGACTCTTGTTCTGCTTAATGACTAGTTGTAAACAACGGAGAAGTTAGCGACGGAGTTGGCAGGACCCGCCGTTACCGATGCCGCCGTTGAAATATACTGTGCATAGAAATTCAGCGTATTGTCTGCGGTGCTGCTCAGTACATAGTTGTAGCCGTTGCTGCCGTGCAATGGCAGATCGGCTTTATCAGCGGTCATCAAATTAATGGCAACACCCGTTGCCGCCCCGGCGACAGAGGTATCAATCGCCAGCAGATCGGCGTTGGTCAGGTCAGGCGTACCGTCAAAACGAACTTTGGCACTGGTGACCGTAACCGGGCAGTTCTTCAGAATAATATCGAATTTCGTTGCCGCCGTTCTGGACCCTGTTGTCGGGAATTCTGTTTTATAATAATCGCCTAATACGACCACCTGGTTTTGAGAAGCAACAGCCACGTCGCAGGCTGAATCCAGGATGTTACCATTAAAATTAACGGTTCCTGCGGCGGCGAGAACATTGCCCATCATTAAGGCTGAACCCGTCGCAACCATCGCTAAAATAATACTCTTTTTCATAATGTTCATTTTCCTGTTCACGGTATAACTTTATTTATTATTGAAATTCAAGCAGCAGAAGACCGATAAAAGAATCGCTAAGGGTTCTTTTATTTTTCGCTGAATGGCTTAAGGTCTTCCTGACTGACTGGTCAAAATTTATATAATCATTTTAATGAGTACAACTTTTAGATGGTCTAGCTGTAGACTCTGATTTAACGAAAACTCAACATTTACGCCAGCAAAATCTTATCTTATATTGCAGAAGTCTATTATTAGACCTTGCGCATTTTTATTTACATTCAACCAGTTAGCCCCATAAGGGCTCCCGGTCTACTTTTAGACCTCACCAGAATATTCCCTGAGTTCTTCGTTTTTAAGATAATTCCCTCTGCAGATCAAAAATTGATCACACAAGAAGTCGATGTGAGGTATCTTATGAATACACGTTTAACCACCCCACTGAATAATTATCAATCCTCAGTTCTGGATTTAAAGCCGTTCGCCGATATAGACACCCTGATTAAACATGTGCTGCCAGCCGCCAGCAGAATGATCATCGGTCGGGGGGAGACGGTACATTATTACAAAGATAATGTCCGGCAGTGTTTTTTGTTAATCCAGGGCAGCGTGGCGCTTCATCGTCGCGGCGACGGTATTGTGTTAAATTCTGAATCTGCGCCTTTTATTCTGGGCGTCAGCAGCCAGTTTTCCTCTGAGCACCTGTACGTCAGGGCACTGGAGACTGCCGAGATCGCGCGCGTCTCGCTGGAGAGTTTCAATCAAATAGTGTCCCAGTACGATTTATGGGAGCACTTCTCAAAACTGCTTATTTATACCGCCTCGCGGGTATACGAACATTGTGCACAAATATCGCAAATGTCTGCTTACGATATCATCCGCTTCCAGCTTGTTGAGCTGATGCAGGAGCCGGACGCTATACGGCAAAATACGACGGCGGCAGCCTACATAAAAAGCCGTACGTATCTTTCACGTAGCGGAATTATGCGTATTCTGTCGGAACTGCGGACCGGCAAGTACATCACCATGGAGCGCGGCGTGCTGCTTGAAATTCACCATCTGCCACGCAAATATTGATTGCCACCGTGCCTGTCCCGGCGAGAAACGCTATAATTAGCCAGGTTATTTTTAAGGTTACCGGCTACCATGTCCCTTCCAGAAAAGTCTCACCGTGGCTCGCCCTACGCGCAAGAGCTTATTTCTCACTTACTGCCTGATTGCACAACGCGACGCACCGCTCGCGGTGAGCGGCTCGATCTTCAGATCAACGGTCAGGGAATGTGCTATTTAATTCTTGAGGGGACGGTCGCTATCTACAGAAGAAGCGACGACATGATGCTCTCCACGGCCCGCAGCCCCGCCCTTTTCGGTCTCGCTAATCTGACAGATATCTATTTCAATGATTACCTGAAGACCGTTAGTCCGTGCCTGATAGGAACGCTCACCACCGAACGGGTGAATGAGATTATCAAGGAAAAGGCGCTGTGGGGGCTGCTCTCAAAACAACTGATGTTTGTCTATAGCCGGCTTTATAACAACGTGATGCCGCAGGGCGTACCGACGGCATATGAGATGATTCGCCAGCAGCTGATAAAGCTGATGGAGGAAGATGAAAGTTATCGCAGCAGCGTAACGGCGGAAAGGTATATTCGGGAGAAAACCCAGCTCTCCCGCAGCGGCGTAATGCGCATTCTGGCGGATTTAAAAACCGGCGGATTTATCGAAATGGAAGAAGGCAGGCTTATTAAAATCAACAAGCTCCCCGCTAAATACTGAATGTCAGACACAAAAAAGGCCGCACTCGCGGCCTGTTCAACAACACTCACTCAATGGACGTGAACGCCCAACCGCCAGGCAAAGTAGATCTCTTCTTTCAGTTCATTCGAAGAGAGCGCCAGCAGATCCGTGAACTCCAGCTCAAGCTGTTTCAGCTTTTTCAGGTACTGCGCCGGAGACAGGTTGCTCTTATCGCGACGTAAATATTCAATTGCCAGCTGTGTTGGGGTTATTTCAGTATCCATGATGTCCTCGCTTATGTACAAATCCTGACCAGTATATCACAACACGCTGGCTAGTTTTTGACCAAAGGCAATTCATCTGAAAACTTTACACGACCGCCGTCGTCAGACGCGACGAGCAGCACAGGCGATCCTGCTCGTCGAGAATATCAATCTGCCACACCTGGTGGCGGCTGCCAGCGTGCAGCGCGCGACAGATACCGCGCACGCGCCCGCTGCGCACCGAGCGAATGTGGTTGGCATTCACCTCAAGCCCGACCACCTTCTGTTCGCCTTCGGTGCAGAGATATCCCGCGACGGAGCCCAGGGTTTCCGCCAGCACGACGGAAGCCCCGCCGTGCAACAGGCCAAACGGCTGATGGGTGCGACTATCGACAGGCATCGTCGCCTCCAGATCGTCTTCCCCAATGCGGGTGAACTGGATATCCAGTAGCCCCACCATATTCCCCTCGCCCATGGCGTTTAGCGCCTGCAGCGTGACGGCACGTTTCCAGATCATCCAATTATCTCCAGTAAAGCCTGTAATGGGTGACGCACGCCGTTACCCTCTACTCGTTTCACCTGGCTGCGGCAGGAGTAGCCCGTCGCCAGGCAGCGGTTTCTTGGCAATCGCTGCATCGCCTGATGCCACGACAGCTCATAGATGCCGAGCGAGTTGGCGTGGTTTTTCACCTCGTGGCCGTAGGTGCCCGCCATACCGCAGCAGCCCACGCTGACGTTCTCCAGCTTCGCGCCGAAACGCGCAAAAATAGACGCCCATTGCGCCGGGGCGCCGGGCAGCGCCGTCACTTCCGTACAGTGTCCGAACAGATACCACGGTTCACCACCAGCCTCCTGAATGGCCTTCTCTTCCAGGGCTGCCGGCAGCCACTCGTGCACCAGCATGACGTGGAAATCGCCGCGCTTATCACCCAGCGTCTGCTTGTATTCATCGCGATAGCAAAGCACCAGCGCCGGATCGACGCCGACCATCGGCATCCCAAGTTCGGCGATCCGGTTGAGAAAATCAGCGGTTTTTTGCGCCGTTTTCGCAAAGCGGTTCAGGAAGCCTTTAATGTGCTGCGCCTTGCCGTTTGGCGAGAATGGCAGCACTACCGGCTGATAGCCCAGTTTTTCAACCAGGCGGATGAAGTCAGCGACCACCTGCGCGTCGTAGTAGCTGGTGAACGGATCCTGGACCACCAGCACCACCTTCGCTTTTTGCTCAGGAGTAAGCGCTTCGAGCTGTTCCAGGGTCATGTTCGCCGAGCGGTGGCCGACGAGCTGGCGCTGCAGCGACGGCACCGACAACAACGGCAGATCGACCATGCCGATATGCTTTTCGGAAAGCTTGCGCACCAGCGGCTGATTGATAAAGAAGTTAAAGGTCTTCGGCGCGCGCGCCATCAGTGGCGCGTAGCTTTCCACCGTCGCCACCAGATGATCGCGCACCGGGCGCAGATAGCGGGTGTGGTAGAGCTGCAGGAAGCGCGAGCGGAATTCCGGCACGTCGATTTTAATCGGGCACTGGGTAGAGCAGGCTTTACAGGCCAGACAGCCGGACATCGCCTCTTTCACCTCATGGGAGAAATCATACTCGCCCTTATTGGCATGCCAGCTGTTGCGGGTGCGCTCAATCAACGAGCGCAGGCTGGCCCGTTTTTCCGGCAGCTCCTGCTCCAGCTTCAGGGGATCGACGCCGCGGTCCGCCAGCAGACGCAGCCACTCGCGCACCAGCGTCGCACGCCCTTTCGGCGAGTGAATGCGGTTGCTGGTGATTTTCATTGACGGGCACATCGGGCTTTTCACGTCAAAGTTAAAGCACAGGCCGTTGCCATTACACTCCATCGCGCCGCGCCAGGACGAGCGCACCGCAATCGGGATCTGTCTGTCATACGTACCGCGCTTAACGGCATCCACCCGGAGCATCGGCGCGTCCACCCCTTCAGGCGGGCAGATTTTCCCCGGATTGAGGCGGTTATCCGGGTCGAACGCCGCTTTGACCTTGCGCAGCTCCGCGTAAAGCTGCTCCCCGAAGAACGCCGGGCTGTATTCCGCGCGGAATCCTTTCCCGTGCTCCCCCCACAGCAGACCGCCGTATTTGGCGGTCAAGGCCACGACGTCGTCGGAGATCTGCTTCATCAGGATCTCCTGCTGCGGGTCGCACATGTCCAGCGCCGGACGCACGTGCAGCACCCCGGCATCCACGTGGCCGAACATGCCGTAGCTCAGGCCGTGGCCGTCCAGCAGGGCGCGAAACTCCACGATATAATCCGCCAGATGCTCGGGCGGCACGCAGGTGTCTTCGGCAAACGGAATCGGCTTCGCCGCCCCTTTCGCATTGCCAAGCAGGCCCACGGCTTTTTTACGCATGGCGTAAATACGCTCGATGCCGGCCAGATCGTGACAAAGCTGCCAGCCAATCACGCCGCCTTCGCCATGAGCAATCAGCTCATCCAGGCGCTGGCAGAGCGTCGTCACCTGGCTTTCAATCAGCTCCGCGTCATCACCGGCAAATTCCACGATGTTGAGGCCAAGCATCTCTTTATCCGGCACGTCGGTAATCAGCTCGCGCACGGAGTGCCAGACGATATCTTCCCGCGCCAGATTCAGCACCTTAGAGTCGACGGTTTCCACCGACAGCGCCTGCGCTTCCACCATAAACGGCGCATTGCGCAGCGCAGAGTCGAAGGAGTCATATTTGACGTTCACCAGGCGACGCACCTTCGGCAGGCGGGTGATATCCAGCCGCGCCTCGGTAATAAACGCCAGCGTTCCTTCGGAGCCGGTCAGCACGCGGGTTAAATCAAACTGCGTCAGGTCGTCGTTAAACACGTGGCGCAGGTCGTAGCCCGTTAAGAAGCGGTTCAGTTTGGGGAATTTGTCGAGAATAAGCTGGCGGTTGTCGCGGCAGCGCTCCAGCACGGTGCGGTAGATGCGCCCGCTGGTGGTGTTATCTTTACCCAGCGTTTCCGCCAGTTCGACCGGCATCGGCTGGGTATCAAGGATATCGCCGCCTAACAATACTGCCCGCACGCCCAGCACGTGATCGGAGGTTTTACCGTAGACCAGCGATCCCTGCCCGGAGGCATCGGTGTTGATCATCCCCCCGATGGTTGCTCGGTTGCTGGTGGAGAGTTCAGGGGCAAAAAAGTAGCCGTAAGGCTTGAGGTACTGATTAAGCTGATCTTTGATAACGCCCGCCTCAACCCGCACCCATCCCTCTTCGGGGTTGATCTCAATGATGCGGTTCATATAGCGCGACATATCAATAATGATGCCCTGGTTCAGCGCCTGACCGTTGGTTCCGGTGCCACCGCCGCGCGGTGTGAAGACCAGAGAGGCAAACCGCTCCTGCGTTGCCAGCCGGGCGATAAGCGCCACGTCGGCCGTGGAACGAGGGAAAACGACCGCATCGGGAAGAAGCTGGTAGATACTGTTATCGGTTGCCATCGTCAGCCTGTCGGCATAGTTCGTGGCGGTATCACCTGTAAAACCCTGTTGCTCCAGTGCCTGCAAAAAATTAAGCACCAGCTGAACGACGCCAGGTGCCTGAGAAATCTGTGGGATCATTACTGTCGACCCTAATTAGAGTTGTGGGAATCGTTTGCGTGTATCTTAAAAGTTTTATCACATTTTTTTCTTATAATCTCTGCTGAATTACAGGCAGAATTCGCCTGTCAAAAACCGCTGCGATCGCTAATGATAAGAGAGACGCGGTTTTCCATTCCCGCCAGTGGTACTGGCGTTCTTTTAAGGAAAGTTTCATTTATGGTCAATCTTCGCCAGCCCAGGGATGTTGCGCAAATTCTGCTGTCGGTGCTATTCCTGGCCCTCATGATTATTGCGTGTCTGTGGATTGTTCAACCCTTTATTCTCGGCTTCGCCTGGGCTGCGACCGTTGTCGTCGCCACGTGGCCTTTGCTGCTGCGCTTGCAGAAACTGCTGTTTGGCCGCCGCGGGCTGGCCGTGCTGGTGATGACGCTGCTGCTGTTCCTGCTGTTTATTATTCCAGTTGCGCTGCTGGTAAACAGCCTTGTCGACTCCAGCGGCCCGGTGATCCGCGCCGTGACAAGCGGCGACCTGACGCTGCCGGACCTCGGCTGGCTGAACAGCATTCCGGTCGTGGGCGCTAAACTTTACAGCGGCTGGCATAGCCTGCTGGAGATGGGCGGCAGCGCGCTGATGGCGAAAGTGCGTCCGTATATTGGCACCACCACCACCTGGTTTGTCGGTCAGGCCGCACATATCGGCCGCTTTATGATGCACTGTACTCTGATGCTGGTCTTCAGCGCCCTGCTTTACTGGCGCGGTGAGCAGGTAGCTTTAGGCGTTCGTCACTTTGCCACCCGCCTGGCGGGAAAACGGGGTGACGCCGCGGTGCTGCTGGCCGCGCAGGCCGTGCGCGCGGTCGCCCTGGGCGTCGTGGTGACGGCGCTGGTGCAGGCGGTGCTGGGCGGTATCGGCCTGGCGATTTCCGGCGTACCGTACGCCACCGTCTTTACCGTAGTCATGCTGATGACCTGCCTTGCGCAACTGGGGCCGCTGCTGGTGCTGGTTCCGAGCATTATCTGGCTTTACTGGACGGGTGATACCACGTGGGGAACGGTTCTGCTGGTCTGGAGCTGCGTGGTTGGCACCATGGATAACGTGATTCGCCCCATCCTCATCCGCATGGGCGCAGACCTGCCGCTGATCCTGATCCTCTCCGGGGTTATCGGCGGGTTGATTGCTTTCGGGATGATCGGTCTGTTCATTGGCCCAGTGCTGCTCGCCGTTACCTGGCGTCTGTTCTCCGCCTGGGTTCATGAAGTGCCGCCGCCTGGAACCGACCCGGACGTGATTCTGAGCGAGCTGGAAGAGCTGGAAGAAAAGAATACCCATTAAGCCTTGTTGCCGGGTGGTGCTTACGCTTACCCGGCCTACATTATCCCGCACAATACTTTAACACCGCTAAAGTATTTATTCGTTGCACACTGGTCAGACCCGCCATTTCAGCACTAAGTCCGCTATTATTCTCAAGAAATCTTTACGTCTCTTTAACTATTGAGACGAATCTGATCGACGCTAAAAATTACAATGCCTACTATTAGCTCACGGTTATAAATCAACACCTTGATTTATAAGCATGGAAATCCCCTGAGTGAAACAACGAATTGCTGTGTGTAGTCTTTGCCCATCTCCCACGATGGGCTTTTTTTTATCCTGACTACGCGCGCTTAACCTCACAGGTACTGAGCATCCGCCACTCAGCAGGCAGCACCCGCGTTTCCCCCGTCACATTGACCGCCACCGCCTGGCGGATATCCGCCGACGATGCGCCAATCTGCAGTTCAAACTCGCCCGGCTCAACGATGCGTTTCCCGTCCCGGCGGGTAAAGTTGAACATCTCAACCGGCAGCGTGAAGGTGAGCGTGGCGGTTTCGCCCGGCGAGAGCGTGACGCGCTGGAAGGCCTTAAGCTCCTGAAGCGGGCGCACCTGGGTGGCGACCTTGTCCCGCACGTAGACCTGCACCACCTCGCTGCCGCTGCGCTCGCCGGTATTGGTGATATCCACGCTCAGCGTTACCTCACCGTCGACCGGCAGGCTGCTTTCAGCGACGCGGGCAGTGCCCCAGCTAAACTGCGTCCAGCCGAGGCCGAAACCAAACGGGTAGCGCGCACCGAAATGGAACGCGAACGGCGTGCCGCCGCTTTTCAGCTTGTGGTTATAGTAGAATGGCATCGCCCCGGCGCTTTTCGGCACGCTGACCACCAGCCGGCCCTGCGGCTCCGCGCGACCGGTTAACACATCGGCAATCGCCCAGCCCCCTTCCTGTCCCGGCGCCCAGGCCATCATCAGCGCGGCAATCTTCTCCTCCAGCCCCTGAAGGTTGTACGGACGCCCGCCGGTCATTACGACGATCACCGGTTTGCCCGTCGCCACCAGCGCCTCCAGCAGCTGTTGCTGCACGCCCGGCAGATTCAGGGAGTCGGTATCGGAGCCTTCCCCCACGGTGCCGCTCTGGAACAGCCCGGCGAGATCGCCCACGCAGGCCACCACCACGTCACTCTCCTGTGCGGCGCTGACCGCCGCGGGGATAAGTGCGGTACTTTGCGACACCGGAGACTGCTGCATTGGCTTGCCGCCGCTGTCGCCCGGGAAGACCGGCGCGCCCGCCATCCGTTTTTCAATAATGTGGCACCCTTTCGCGTAGCGCACGTTCGATGCACCCAGGTACTGCACCAGCGCCGCGCGCGGCGTCGTCACCTGCGAGGTCTCCTCAACCATATCGCTGATGATCAGATGCACCGGGAAGCTATACCCGCTGAGTAACGCCAGCGGATCGTCTGCCGTCGGCCCCACTACCGCCACGCGGGGTTTACCGTTCAGCGGCAGAATGCCGTTGTTTTCCAGCAGCGTGACCGATTTTGTCGCCACCTCCCGCGCCACCTGGCGGGTCGTCTCATTTTGCAGATCGATGCCGTTTTCATCGGCATACGGGTTCTCAAACAGGCCGAGACGGAATTTTTCGGTCAGCGTACGCGCCACGATCTCATCGACTTTCGCCATAGAGATCAGCCCACGCTCTACCGCTTCCGCAAGATGGCGTGCGCAGTCATCTTTCGGCAGCTCGACGTCGAGCCCGGCGTTAAACGCCAGCGCGGCGGACTCCGCTGCGTCGTGGGAAATCCCGTGGTGCTGGTGCAGCAGGCTGACGCCGCCGTAGTCCGCCACAATAATGCCGTCGAAGCCCCACTGTTCGCGCAGGACGGTGGTCAACAAGAAGCTGTCGCTGTGCCCCGGCTGGTTATCGATGTCGTGGTAGGCGGGCATGACCGAACCGGCGTTTGCCAGCTTGACCGCCATTTCAAACGGCAGCAGGAAGGTGTCGTTCAACTCGCTAAAACCAAGATGCACCGGGGCGTGGTTGCGCGCCCCTTCGCTGAACGAGTGGCCCACGTAATGCTTGAGCGTCGCCAGCAGATCGCGCTTGTCGCCCTGTAACCCTTTCACCCAGGCGGTTGCCATCACGCCCACCAGCCAGGGATCTTCCCCGAAGGTCTCTTCGGTTCGCCCCCAGCGGACGTCGCGGGAAACGTCCAGCACCGGAGCCAGCCCCTGCTGGCAACCGACGGAACGCGCCTCTTTACCGATCTGCTCTGCCGCGCGCTGCACCAGCTCCGGGTCCCAGGTCGAGCCGTAGTTGAGCGAGGACGGGAACAGCGTGGCGTCTTTGCACAGCAGCCCCACCAGGCACTCCTCGTGGAACAACGCCGGAATGCCAAGCCGCGTCTCTTCCATCATCATGCGCTGCAGGCGGTTAGCCGCGCGCACCCCGGTTTTCGCGTCAACGATGTGGGTGCCGAGCGGACGGGTGATCTGCCCGACGCCCAGTTTTAGCCGTTCGCTCAGCGCCGCCTGCTCGCTGACGCCAGCAAATTCGTCGCTCAAATCGCTGCGCTCCCGGTGGTTGCCGTTTTCATCAAGGATCAGCCAGTAGGCGTGCATCTGGGCGAACTTCTCTTCGGGGGTCATGCGCGCCAGTAAATCAGCGACGCGCTCGTGCACGGGACATCCCGCGTCCTTATAGATAGCAGTCATATTTTACTCCTGTAGTGCGGAAGGGGTTGCCGGGCTAAGCTGCCCCGCGTCGGGTCTTACCTCACGCTTGCTGGCCAGCTCCCGGGCGATGGAATCCACCAGCCGGCTGTTGAGCTTGTAGATGGAAAGCAGCGCCACCATGCAGAGGAACAGCGCGCACGGAATAAGGGTGAACAGCGCGTTGATGGTGGAGAGCACGTGCGGCGCCTGGGCTGCCTGGCCCGGGGCGTAATCCACCATGCCGAGCACCCAGCCGACCACTGCCCCGCCCAGGGCAAGGCCAAACTTGATGGCGAACAGTGCGGTAGAGAAGACCAGCCCGTCCAGACGGCGGCCGCTACGATGCTCTTCGTAGTCGACCACATCAGAGAACATGGTCCACTGGAGCGGCGTGGTGAGGTTTTGAATAAAGCTAAAGACGATGTTAAGGCCAAAGATTAGCCACACCTGCGAAGGCGGCAGGAAGAAAATCAGCGCGCCGAAAATGACGAAGGACATTATCGTCCACTGATAGGCGCGCACGCGGTCAAATTTCCCCAGCAGGCGTTCAGATAATAACGCGCCGCTTAACGAGGCCACCATGCCAGAAACAATAAAGGCAAAAACCAGCTCCGGGCGCAACAGTACATAGTTGACGTAATACATGGTGGCAGAGCCGCGCGTCACCACCGCCGTTAACAGCAAAATATTAAACACAAACACAATGCGCCACTGGCTGTTACCGGCCAGCAGTTTTAAATCGGTGAGCATGGAGCCGGAGGTATCATTGCGCGGGGAATAACGCTCACGGGTCATCAGGAAACAGCAAAAGAACAGCACAATTCCCAGCAGCCCCATCAGGCTCATGGCAAAGAAATAGCCTTTCTGCACGTTGCCCTGGCCCAACAATGAGACCAGCGGCAGAGCGATAACCGTTACGATCAACCCGCCAATAAATGACAGGCCAAAGCGCCACGACTGCAGGGAGTGACGCTCGCGCGGATCCAGCGTCAGCGCACCGGGCATGGCGCAGTAAGGCACGTTAATGGCGGAGTAAATCAGACTTAAAATCGCGTAGGTCGCGCAGGCATAAACAATTTTTGCCGTCGGCCCGACGTCCGGTACGTAGAAGGTAATTAGGCAGCTTACGCCAAAGGGAATAGCAAACCACAGCAGCCAGGGACGGAAACGGCCGTGACGCGTCTGCGTGCGGTCAACCAGCGCGCCAATACACGGGTCGACAAACGCATCAACCACGCGCACCACTAAAAACATGGTACCCATGATCGCGGCAGGCAAACCAAAAACGTCGGTATAGAAATAAGCAAGAAATAATGTGGCCGTTTGCCAGACCAGCGCGCTGGCCATATCACCTAAGCCATAACCTATTTTATCTTTGGTACGCAATACAGAGGAAAGTGTCATTGTTATTTGCCTTTTTATCAGGTTAAAACGTATTTCAACCAGTTGCGCATCATCTGAAGGGAAATGCGCAGTAAGGCTCAAGTATTAGCAACGCGTTGCGCACTAACAATTGTCTTAATTAACAGACAAATTATGATATTTGGTTTTTTAGATTATTTGTGATGGGGAGCAAATTAGAGGTGAAATAAAAAAGGCGAGGAATAAAATCCTCGCCTTTTTGCGATCGTGTTGCCGTTACTTGTTCAGTTCCGCCAGGCTCAGCCAGGTTTGCACTACCGTGTCCGGGTTCAGGGAGAGGCTGTCAATCCCCTCTTCCATCAGCCAGGCGGCAAAGTCTTCATGGTCGGATGGACCCTGACCGCAAATCCCGACGTATTTACCCTGCTTCTTCGCCGCGCGGATGGACATGGAAAGCAGCGCTTTCACCGCCTCGTTACGCTCGTCGAACAGCTCGGAAACCACGCCGGAGTCGCGGTCCAGGCCCAGCGTCAGCTGAGTCATGTCGTTCGAGCCGATAGAGAAGCCGTCGAAGTGCTCCAGGAACTGCTCGGCCAGCAGGGCGTTGGACGGGATCTCACACATCATGATGATCTTCAGCCCGTTTTCGCCGCGCTTCAGGCCCTGACGCGCCAGCTCGTCCACCACCGCTTTCGCCTGATCCACGGTACGCACGAACGGGATCATGATTTCAACGTTGGTCAGCCCCATGTCGTTGCGCACGCGTTTCACCGCCTCGCACTCCAGCGCGAAACAGTCGCGGAAGCTGTCGGACACGTAGCGTCCGGCCCCGCGGAAGCCCAGCATCGGGTTCTCTTCTTCCGGCTCGTAGCGCTCGCCGCCCACAAGGTTAGCGTATTCGTTAGACTTAAAGTCAGACAGACGCACAATCACGCGTTTCGGGTAGAACGCTGCGCCCAGCGTGGCGATCCCTTCGGTCAGACGGCCGACGTAAAACTCTTTCGGCGAGTCGTAACCTTTCATCATCTCGCGGATTTCGTTCTGCAGCTTCGCGTCCTGGTCGTCAAACTCCAGCAGCGCGCGCGGGTGAACGCCGATCATGCGGTTAATGATGAATTCCAGACGCGCCAGACCAACGCCTTCGTTCGGCAGACAGGCGAAGTCAAACGCGCGGTCCGGGTTACCCACGTTCATCATGATCTTCAGCGGCAGATCCGGCATGGTATCCACGCTGGAGCTCTTCACGCTGAAGTCAAGGATATCGGCGTAGACGTAGCCGGTGTCGCCTTCGGCACAGGAGACGGTCACGTTCTGCCCGTCCTTCATGCGCTCGGTGGCGTCACCGCAGCCTACCACCGCCGGGATCCCCAGCTCGCGGGCAATGATCGCCGCGTGGCAGGTACGGCCGCCGCGGTTGGTGACGATGGCCGACGCTTTCTTCATGATCGGTTCCCAGTCCGGGTCGGTCATGTCGGTAACCAGCACATCGCCTGGCTCAATACGGTTCATCTCGCTGATGTCGTGGATCACTTTGACCGGACCGGCACCGATGCGGTGACCGATGGCGCGGCCTTCCGCCACGATTTTACCCTGCGCGTGCAGCGTATAACGCTCCATCACCTGGCCGCGAGAGCGAACGGTTTCCGGGCGCGCCTGAACGATAAACAGCTTGCCGGTGTTCCCGTCTTTCGCCCATTCGATATCCATCGGACGGCCATAGTGTTTCTCAATCTGCACCGCCTGCTTCGCCAGCTCCTGCACTTCGGCGTCGGTCAGTGAGAAGCGGTCGCGCTGCTCCTGCGGCACATCTTCAATCTTAACCTGCTTGCCATGCTCCTGGGTTGGGGCATAAATCATGCGGATTTTTTTCGAGCCCATGGTGCGGCGCACCACCGCCGGACGGCCCGCGGCAAGCGTAGGCTTGTGTACGTAGAATTCGTCAGGGTTCACCGCGCCCTGCACGACCATCTCACCCAGGCCCCACGCGGAGGTGATGAACACCACCTGGTCGAAGCCGGATTCGGTATCAATGGAGAACATCACGCCGGAGGAACCCACATCCGAGCGCACCATGCGCTGCACGCCCGCGGAGAGCGCCACGCCGCGATGGTCATAGCCCTGGTGCACGCGATAGGAGATGGCGCGGTCGTTGAACAGGGAAGCAAATACGTGCTTCACCGCCACCAGCACCGCATCGTAGCCCTGAACGTTCAGGAAGGTTTCCTGCTGTCCGGCAAACGACGCGTCCGGCATGTCTTCTGCGGTCGCGGAAGAACGTACGGCAAAGGAGGCCTGCGCGTCGTCAGCGGAGAGCTGGTTGTACGCGTCATGGATAGCTTTTTCCAGTTCCGGCTGGAAAGGTGTGTCGATGATCCACTGGCGGATCTGCGCCCCGGCTTTGGCAAGCTCGGTGACGTCATCAATATCCGTTTTATCCAGCAGGTCGTAAATGCGCTGGTTTACACCGCTCTGGTCTAAAAACAGGTTAAACGCGTCGGCGGTCGTGGCAAACCCGTTTGGTACGGAGACACCCATACCGGACAGATTTGTAATCATTTCACCCAGGGAGGCATTTTTGCCCCCAACTCTGTCTACATCATTCATGCCGAGTTGGTTATACCAAAGCACCAGCGGTGACGAGCCATTGTTGGACATCGAAACAATCCTTTTGTGATATTTGATCGGAGTAAGTAACACCTGACTACGTATTTATACTGGCATAATTATTTGCGCTAAAAAAACGGTGAATCGTGTAAGCAATTTAAATTTTCAACTTTTCGGATAGTTTCCCACCAGCCAATAAGCTGATGATTCCTCTATATTCAGCCAGAAACCACAAAAATAAAGTCGCTATTTGAAAAATGAAATCCGCTTTTCAGGAAAATCAAAAACATCATTTCATTTTAAATTCAGATAACTTCTTTGCTGTGCAATTAACTTTTTTAATTTATGCTTTCAGACAATTAGGTATGATATTCAGGGTGGGTAAAATGGATAATGCTGTCGATCGTCACGTTTTTTATATTTCTGATGGTACGGCGATCACCGCCGAGGTGCTGGGCCACGCGGTGATGTCGCAATTCCCCGTTTCGATTAACAGCATCACGCTGCCGTTTGTGGAAAATGAGAGCCGTGCCAAAGCGGTGAAGGACCAGATTGACGCCATCTTCCAGCAGACCGGCGTGCGCCCGCTGGTGTTCTACTCCATCGTTATTCCTGAGATTCGCCACATCATTTTGCAAAGTGAAGGCTTTTGCCAGGATATCGTGCAGGCGCTGGTGGCCCCGCTCCAGAGCGAACTGAAGCTTGACCCGACGCCTATCGCGCACCGCACCCACGGGCTGAACCCCGGCAACCTGACCAAATATGACGCGCGTATTGCCGCCATCGACTACACCCTGGTGCACGACGATGGGATCTCGCTGCGCAACCTCGACCAGGCGCAGGTGATTTTGCTCGGCGTGTCGCGCTGCGGCAAAACGCCGACCAGCCTCTATCTGGCGATGCAGTTCGGCATCCGCGCCGCAAACTACCCCTTTATTGCCGACGATATGGATAACCTGGTGCTGCCCGCTGCGCTCAAGCCGCTGCAGCACAAGCTGTTTGGCCTGACGATTAACCCGGAACGTCTCGCGGCGATCCGCGAAGAGCGCCGCGAGAACAGCCGCTACGCCTCGATGCGCCAGTGCCGCATGGAGGTTTCCGAAGTGGAAGCGCTGTACCGCAAAAACCAGATCCCGTGGCTGAACAGCACGAACTATTCGGTAGAAGAAATTGCCACCAAAATTCTCGACATCATGGGGCTTAACCGCCGCATGTACTAATAAGCTAGTACATTAGCTCAGATTCATGTATCATCCTTTTCAACAGCGGGGCGGTGTCGCCCCGAACTTGAAATCAGCAGGGATTGGTTTAATGTGATGCCCATCACTTCCCGGTAGTCTGCCGATGAAGCAAAAATTTTCTGAGACAAGTCATGAATAAAACCGATGAACTCCGCACGGCGCGCATAGACAGCCTGGTCACCCCGGCTGAACTGGCCGAGCGGCACCCCGTTTCCGCCGCGGTCGCGGAACATGTGACGGCCTCCCGCCGCCGCATTGAAAAAATCCTCAATGGTGAAGACAAGCGTCTTCTGGTGGTGATTGGGCCCTGCTCCATCCACGATCTGGATGCAGCGATGGATTATGCAAAACGACTTCAGGGGCTGCGGGAAAAATACCAGCATCGCCTTGAGATTGTGATGCGCACCTACTTTGAAAAACCGCGTACCGTGGTGGGCTGGAAAGGGCTGATTTCCGACCCTGACCTTAACGGCAGCTATCGCGTAAACCACGGCATCGAGCTGGCGCGCAAGCTGCTGTTGCAGGTCAACGAGCTGGGCGTGCCGACGGCCACCGAGTTTCTCGACATGGTGACCGGGCAGTTTATCGCCGATCTGATCAGCTGGGGCGCGATTGGCGCGCGCACTACCGAAAGCCAAATCCACCGCGAGATGGCCTCAGCCCTCTCCTGTCCGGTCGGCTTCAAAAACGGGACCGACGGCAACACCCGGATTGCGGTCGATGCGATCCGCGCCTCGCGTGCCAGCCATATGTTCCTGTCGCCGGACAAGAACGGCCATATGACCATCTACCAGACCAGCGGTAACCCGTATGGGCATATCATTATGCGCGGCGGGAAGAAGCCTAATTACCATGCACAAGACATCGCTGCCGCCTGTGAAACGCTGGCCGAATTCGACCTGCCGGAACATCTGGTGGTGGATTTCAGTCACGGCAACTGCCAGAAGCAGCATCGCCGCCAGCTGGACGTCTGCGATGAGGTCTGTCAGCAGATCCGCAGCGGCTCGACCGCCGTTGCCGGGATCATGGCCGAAAGCTTTATCAAAGAAGGCACGCAGAAAATCGTTGCCGGCCAGCAGATGGTATACGGCCAGTCGATCACCGACCCATGCCTGAGCTGGGAAGACAGCGAGCTGCTGCTGGAGAAGCTGGCAGCTGCGGTTGATTCTCGCTTCTGATGTTATTGTCGGGTGGCGCTGCGCTTACCCGACCTACGGTTCGCGCCCTTCTTCCTCTCCCCGTGGGAGAGGGTTGAGGTGAGGGCATCAGGCCGCATTTCCTCCTCCTGAATTTGATCCCGTCACACAATTTTCACAAAAACGCTTGCCGTGAATTTGCAGTTTATTGATAATGATTATCATTGTTACATTGATTGTTATTTATAAACATTATGTCACCGACCGATAACAGCGCGGCAACGCCAGTAAAAACACACACAGCGCCATCCCCTGCTTCCACCGATCGCCGCATCGACAGCAAAAGCCTGTTGGGTGAGGAAGGCCGGGTGATTATTGAGCATGACGGCCAGCAGTATCTGCTGCGCCAGACGAATGCCGGAAAACTGATCCTCACAAAATAAACCAAAACTTTCGCCAGCCACCCAGGTGATCCCCAGGCAGCCAGCGCTTTCGATACTTTATGGAGAGTTGCTATGCTACACCTGCATACCGCACGTTTACGCCCGTCCCTTCTGGCGCTGGCGATTGTCAGCACCCTGCCTGGCGCCGCGTTTGCTGCCGCAGATGAAATAACCGTCACCGCCACAGGCAACGCCCGTAGCGCCTTCGAAGCCCCGATGATGGTGAGCGTGGTTGACGCCACCGCCCCGGAAAAACAGACCGCCAGCTCTGCCGCCGACCTGCTGCGCAACGTGCCCGGTCTGACGCTGGACGGCACCGGCCGCACCAACGGTCAGGACGTTAACCTGCGCGGCTACGACCGCCGCGGCGTTCTGGTGCTGGTCGACGGCGTGCGCCAGGGTACCGACACCGGGCACCTCAACAGCACGTTCCTCGATCCGGCGCTGATTAAACGTATTGAAGTGGTGCGCGGTCCGTCTGCGCTGCTCTACGGCAGCGGCGCGCTGGGTGGTGTCATCTCCTATGACACCGTCGACGCCAAAGATCTGCTGGAACCGGGCAAAAACAGCGGTTATCGCGTGTTTGGTACCGGCGCAACGGGGGACCACAGCCTCGGCCTGGGGGCCAGCGCCTATGGTCGTACCGATACCCTGGACGGCCTGGTATCGTGGTCCAGCCGCGACCGCGGCGATATCCGCCAGAGCGACGGTGCGACGGCGCCGAACGACGAATCCATCAATAACATGCTGGCGAAAGGCAGCTGGAAAATCGACCAGGCCCAGACGCTGAGCGGCGCCCTGCGCTACTACAACAACGCCGCGCAGGAGCCGAAAAACCCGCAAACCTCTGATGCCAATAGCAGCAACCCGATGACCGACCGCTCCACCATCCAGCGCGATGCGCAGGTTGGCTACCACATTGCGCCGGAAGGATACGACTGGCTGAACGCCGATGCGAAGGTTTACTGGTCCGAAGCGCGCATTAATGCCCAGAACATCGACAGCACCGGCGAGTTCCGCAAGCAGACCACCAAAGGCGGCAAGGTGGAAAACCGTACCCGCCTGTTCAGCGACTCTTTTGCCTCTCACCTGCTGACCTACGGCGGAGAATATTATCGTCAGGAGCAGCGTCCGGGTGGGGCCACGACCGGCTTCCCGGAGGCGAAAATCGACTTCAGCTCCGGCTGGCTGCAGGATGAAATCACCCTGCGCGATCTGCCCGTCACCCTTCTGGGCGGCACGCGGTATGACAACTACCGCGGCAGCAGCAATGGCTACGACGATGTCGATGCCGATAAATGGTCCTCCCGCGCCGGGTTAACCGTCAGCCCCACCGACTGGCTGATGCTGTTCGGATCTTACGCGCAGGCCTTCCGCGCGCCGACCATGGGTGAGATGTATAACGACGCCAAACACTTCTCAATTGGCCGCTTCTACACCAACTACTGGGTGCCGAACCCGAACCTGCGCCCGGAAACCAACGAAACGCAGGAGTTTGGTTTTGGCCTGCGCTTTGACGATCTGATGCTCGCCAACGACGCGCTGGAGTTTAAAGCCAGCTATTTCGATACCAAAGCCAAAGACTATATCTCCACAACCGTCGATTTTGCCGCCGCGACCACCATGTCGTACAACGTTCCGAACGCCAAAATCTGGGGCTGGGACGTGATGGCAAAATACTCGGCCGATCTGTTTAGCCTCGACGTGGCCTATAACCGCACCCGCGGGAAAGATACCGATACGGGCGAGTACATCTCCAGCATTAACCCGGATACCGTCACCAGCAAGCTGGACGTTCCGGTGGCGCAAAGCGGTTTCTCCGTGGGCTGGATCGGCACCTTTGCCGATCGCTCAACCCACGTCAGCAGCAGTTACAGCAAGCAACCGGGCTATGCGGTTAACGATTTCTACGTCAGCTATAAGGGCCAGGAGCAGCTCAAGGGCGTCACCACCACGCTGGTGCTCGGCAACGCCTTCGATAAGGAGTACTGGTCTCCACAGGGTATTCCGCAGGACGGTCGTAACGGCAAGATTTTCGTAAGCTATCAGTGGTAATTCCCTTCGGGGCCACTCTTCAGAAGGATAAGACAATGCATCACTACGCACGCTGGCTTGAGCTAAAAGAAGAAAATCCGGGTAAGTATGCGCGAGACATCGCAGGGTTAATGAACATCAGCGAAGCGGAGCTGACCTTTTCCCGCGTGGGCCATGACGCATGGCGACTGCGCGGCGAAATCCGCGATATTCTGGGCGCGCTGGAAGCCGTGGGTGAAACCAAGTGCATCTGCCGCAACGAGTATGCCGTTCACGAGCAGGTGGGCAGCTTCACCAACCAGCACCTGAACGGCCACGCCGGGCTGGTGCTGAACCCGCGCGCGCTGGATCTGCGCCTGTTCCTCAACCAGTGGGCGAGCGCGTTTCACCTCAGTGAAACCACCGCCCGCGGCGAGCGACAGAGCATTCAGTTCTTCGATCGTCAGGGCGATGCGGTGCTGAAGGTCTACACCACGGACAACACCGACCTCGCCGCCTGGGGCGACGTGCTGACCCGCTTTATCTTTGCCGATAATCCGCCGCTTGAGCTGAGCGCTGGGGATGTCCCGGCTCACGCCGAAAACGCGGATGCCGCTCTCGTGGACAAGAAGTGGCGCGCCATGACCGACGTGCATCAGTTCTTCAGTCTGCTCAAACGCCACAATCTCAGCCGTCAGCAGGCGTTTCGCCTGGTGGGCGACGACCTGGCCTGTAAGGTGGAGAACAGCGCGCTGGCACAGCTGCTGGAAGCGGCACGCCGGGACGGCAACGAAATTATGGTCTTCGTCGGCAACCGCGGCTGCGTGCAGATCTTCACCGGCGCGGTGGAAAAAGTCGTGCCGATGAAAGGCTGGCTGAACGTCTTTAACCCTGCCTTTACCTTGCATCTGCTGGAGGAGACGATCGCAGAGAGCTGGGTGACGCGCAAGCCCACGGCTGACGGCCACGTCACCAGCCTGGAGCTGTTTGCCGCCGACGGCACGCAAATCGCCCAGCTTTACGGCCAGCGTACCGAAGGTGAGCCGGAGCAGAGCCAGTGGCGCAGCCAGATTGACGCCCTGACGCCAAAAGGGCTGGCCGCATGAAAACGTGGTTAGCCCTGCTGAGCGCCCTGCCTCTGGTGGCGTTTGCCGCCGCGCAGGAGAAAATTGTCGCCCTTGGCGGCGACGTGACGGAGATTGTCTACGCGCTTGGCGCGCAGTCTTCGCTGGTCGCGCGCGACAGCACCAGCCAGTGGCCGCAGGCGGCAAACGATCTGCCTGACGTGGGATATTTACGCCAGCTTAACGCCGAAGGCATTTTGTCCATGCGCCCCACGCTGGTGCTGGCCAGCGACCAGGCGCAGCCGTCTCTGGCGTTAAAGCAGGTCGAACAAAGTCACGTCAGGGTAGTAACCGTTCCCGGCCGCAACGACCTGAGCGTCATTGACGAAAAGGTTCGGGTGATTGCCAACGCTACGCACCATGAAGCCGAGGGGGAAGCCCTGCGCCACACGCTGCGTCAGGCGCTGGCGGCCCTGCCCTCCGCGCCCCTCAACAAGCGGGTGCTGTTTATCCTCAACCACGGGGGAATGACCGCAATGGCCGCCGGGCAGCAGACCGGCGCAGACGCCGCCATCCGTGCCGCCGGGCTGCAGAACGCGATGCAGGGATTCACCCGCTATCAGCCGCTGTCTCAGGAAGGGGTCATTGCCAGCCAGCCCGATCTGGTGGTGATTTCGCAGGACGGCGTGAACGCGCTGGGCGGCGAAGAAAACCTGTGGAAGCTGCCCGGTCTGGCGCAAACCCCGGCGGGACGGAACAGGCAGGTGCTGGCGATTGATGATATGGCGCTGCTGGGCTTCAGCGTGCGAACGCCGGATGCCATCCAGCAGCTGCGCGCCAAAGCGGAGCAACTGCCCTGATGTCCCGGCGGATCGCCTTGTCGTTGTGGATGCTGGCCGCGATCCTGAGCATCATGACGCTCACCGCGACCGGGTTTGGGGCACTGCACCTGCCGGTCAGCCTGCTGTGGAGCGGCAGCGATGAGGCCATGCGTCAGATCTGGCTTACCATTCGCCTGCCCCGCGTACTGCTGGCGCTGGTGATTGGCGGAGCGCTGGCGCTGGCCGGCTGTGTGATGCAGGGGCTGTTCCGCAACCCGCTGGCGGACCCGGGTCTGCTGGGGATCAGCAGCGGCGCGGCGCTGGCGGTGGCGCTGTGGGTGGTCATTCCCGCCGCGTTACCTGCCCTGCTGATGCTGTATGCCCCGATGCTCGCGGCGTTCCTCGGCGCGCTGGCCGCAACCGTCATTATCTTCCTGCTTAGCCAGCAGCGTCACGGCTCCCTGTCCCGCCTGCTGCTGGTGGGGATCGCCATCAACGCCCTGTGCGGCGCGGCCGTCGGGGTGCTCTCATGGCTCAGCAACGATGCCCAGCTTCGCCAGCTTTCCCTCTGGGGAATGGGCAGCCTCGGGCAGGCGCAGTGGTCCACCCTGCTGGCTGTAACGTCGCTGATGGTGCCCGCGGTGCTGATTATCTGGCGGCTGGCCGCCCCGCTCAACCTGCTGCAGCTGGGCGATGAAGAGGCGCACTATCTCGGGGTGGATGTCGCGATGGTACAGCGGATCCTGCTGCTGTGCAGCGCCCTGCTGGTTGCCGCGGCGGTAGCCGTCAGCGGCGTGATCGGCTTTA
Organism: Enterobacter sp. IF2SW-B1; assembly: GCF_001743375.1. Taxonomy (NCBI): domain Bacteria; kingdom Pseudomonadati; phylum Pseudomonadota; class Gammaproteobacteria; order Enterobacterales; family Enterobacteriaceae; genus Enterobacter; species Enterobacter sp. IF2SW-B1. The sequence continues at coordinate 301,202 of NZ_MJAA01000001.1, forward strand.
TTGGCCTTGTGGTGCCGCACCTGATGCGCATGTGGCTGGGGGCCGACCACCGGGCCGTCATACCCGGCTCGGTGCTGGCCGGTGCACTGCTGCTGCTGGTTGCCGACACGCTGGCGCGCACCCTGGTCTCTCCGGCGGAGATGCCCGTCGGGTTATTGACCAGCCTTCTCGGCGCGCCGTGGTTCCTGTGGCTTATCTTTCGTCGCGGAGGTACGCATGGCTGAACGCTATTGTGCAGAGAAAATCTTCTTTCACGCCGGGCAGCGGACGCTGATCGACGATGTGTCGCTTACCCTCTCTCAGGGTGAGCTGGTCGCCCTGATTGGCCCCAACGGTGCCGGGAAATCGACGTTATTGCGGCTGCTTACCGGCTATCTCAAGCCCGCAAGCGGACGCAGCACTCTGGCCGGGACGCCGCTTGCGGACTGGCCGCCGGATACCCTCGCGCGTTACCGGGCGGTGATGCGCCAGAATACTCAGCCCGGATTCGACTGGCCGGTGGACGCGGTGGTCGGTATGGGACGCGCGCCCTGGACTCGCTCCCCTGAAGCGTCGGTAGTTGAGGAAGTGATGGCGATAACGGGCTGTCTACCGCTGGCGGGCAGACGCTATTCGACGCTCTCCGGCGGCGAGCAGCAGCGGATCCAGCTCGCCCGCGCGCTGGCCCAGCTCTGGTGCGACGGAGCCCCGCGCGGCTGGCTGTTTCTTGATGAGCCCACCTCCGCGCTGGATCTCTACCACCAGCAGCATCTGCTGCGCCTGATGAGATCCCTGACCCGTCGGGGTCATCTCCACGTGTGCGTGGTGCTGCACGATCTCAATCTGGCGGCGCTGTGGGCGGATCGCATTCTGCTGTTGCACAACGGCAGGCTGGTCTCCAGTGGCACACCGGAGGACGTGCTGCAGGCCGGGACGCTGGCGCGCTGGTACGGCGCGCAGGTGCGCGTCGGCAGCCATCCGGATCACCCCGTACCGCAGGTATTTCTCGCCCCGTGAGCGGGCTGGTAAAAATCCTTCAGCGTTTCCAGCAGGGCATGCGCCGCTTTAGAGAGCTGCGTGTGCCCCGGATGGATTGCTCCGATGCACTTTTCAATGGGCGGGTTATCCAGCGGTATACAGACCGCGCCCAGCGCCGTCATCTGCGCTTCGCAGAGCGCCGGTACGGCACTGCCGCCCAGCCCGCTGGCGACCATGCGACCTACCGTCACCAGTTGATGACTCTCCAGCGCCACGTCCAGCTTTCTGCCGCTTCGGGCCAGCTCCTCCTCCATCATCAGACGTACCGCCGACGGGCGCTGCAGGGTAATAAAATCCAGCGTCAGTAGCTCTTCCCAGGCCAGCCGCTTTTTGCCCGCCAGCGCGGAGTCCTTCGGCACAATGGCGACAAACCTGTCGAGCCCCAGCGGCGTAAACAGCAGGTTGTGCGTGGGGGCCGGCTCAAAGGCGATCCCCATCTCAACCCGCCCTTCCCGCACCATCTCAATCACCTGCTCGTTAATGACGTCATGCACGGTGACGTTAATCCCGGCGTGGCGATCGCGAAACGCCTTGAGCACCTCCGGTAAAACGTTGGCGGCAAATGACGGCATCGCCGCGACCGAGATTTTGCCGCGCTGCAGGGTAAAGCACTGGTGCATCGCCTCCTCCACATTATCCCAGTCGGCAAGGAGTTGCCGCGCCATCGGCAGAAACGTCTCCCCTTCCTGCGTGAGGGCAACCTTGCGCGTGCTCCGCTGCAGCAGCGGGCCGCCGAGCGCGTCTTCCAGACTTTTAATCGTCAGGCTCAGGGCCGGCTGGGAGAGATTTAAGCGTTCGCTGGCGTGCGCGAAATTGAGAGTGTGAGCTACCGCTAAAAACGCGCGTAACTGTTTGACACTCATTCTCATTTTTCATCCTGTTAACTAATTGAAAAGAATTAGTTAACAGGAAATTAATAAGAAAACCAAATGAGTGGGTCACAAATTCAAAATTAACAAATGAGTCGCCGCCCCTAATGATACCGGCACGGTTAACGGGAGGGATGACTATGGCAGGACTGGATAAGCGCGTCGGCAGCTATGCGCAGGCGCTGGACGGGCTGACGGACGGAATGACCTTGCTGGCGGGCGGCTTCGGCCTGTGCGGCATTCCGGAGAACCTGATTGCGGAGGTCCGACGCCGTCAGGTGAGAGATTTGACCGTGGTGTCAAACAACTGCGGCGTGGATGGATTCGGCCTGGGGATACTGCTCGAAACGCGGCAGGTTCGAAAAGTGGTGGCCTCTTACGTCGGCGAGAACGCGCTGTTTGAGCAGCAGGTGCTGAGCGGCGAGCTGGAAATTGAGCTTACGCCGCAGGGCACGCTGGCGGAAAAGGTGCGCGCGGGCGGGGCCGGTATTCCGGCGTTTTATACGGCCACCGGCTACGGCACGCCCGTGGCGACCGGCAAGGACGTGCGCCAGTTCGCGGGGAAGCACTACATCCTCGAGGAGGCGATCGTCGGTGACTTCGCGCTGATCAAGGGGTGGAAAGCGGACTGGTACGGCAACGTCATCTATCGCCATACCGCGCAAAACTTTAATCCGCTGATGGCAACGGCGGGCCGGATCACGGTGGTGGAGGTGGAAGAGATTGTTTCGCCGGGTGAACTGCCCCCGTCGGCCATTCACACCCCGGGAATTTACGTCGACAGGCTGATTGTCGGCCAGTTTGAAAAACGCATTGAGCAGCGCACCCTGCGCGCGCAAGGAGTGTGACGATGTTAACCCGTGAACAGATGGCCATGCGCGTCGCCCGCGAGCTGCGTGACGGTTATTACGTCAACCTGGGGATCGGCATCCCTACCCTGGTGGCGAACTACATTCCGGACGGGATGGACGTGATGCTGCAGTCGGAAAACGGCCTGCTGGGGATGGGGGCTTTTCCCGACGAGCAAACCCTTGATCCTGACATGATCAACGCCGGTAAACAGACCGTGACCGCGCGGACCGGCGCGGCCATTTTCGACTCGGCCCAGTCGTTTGCCATGATCCGCGGCGGCCACGTGGACCTGACCGTGCTGGGCGCATTTGAAGTGGACGTGGAGGGCAACATCGCCTCATGGATGATCCCCGGAAAGATGGTGAAGGGCATGGGCGGCGCGATGGATCTCGTTGCCGGGGCGCAGAACATCATCGTGGTGATGACCCACGCCTCAAAGAGCGGTGAGTCGAAGCTGCTGCCGCGCTGCACGCTTCCGCTCACGGGCGCGGGCTGTATCCGTCGGGTCCTGACCGATCTCGCGCTGCTGGAAATTCAGGACGGCACGTTCATCCTGCGGGAAAACGCCCCGGGCGTCAGTATTGACGAGATCGTGCGTAAAACGGCAGGGAAAATCATTGTGGCGGACGACGTGCGCGAGATGCGCTTCACCTGAGGGGTCAGCATGAAAAAGGTCATGATTGTCGGGGCAACGCGAACCCCCATTGGCAGTTTTCGCGGATCGCTCTCGTCCCTTTCTGCGGTTGAGCTTGGGGCCGTCACGGTACGGCACCTGCTGGAGAACCGTGGTCTCAGCGCCGAACAGGTAAACGAACTGATTTTCGGCCAGGTTCTGACGGCCGGATGCGGGCAAAACCCCGCCCGCCAGACGGCCATCGGCGCCGGATTGCCCGTCAGCACGCCGGCGACCACCGTCAACCTGGTGTGCGGCGCGGGCTTAAAAGCGGTCCAGCTCGCCGCCCAGGCGATCCGCTGCGGCGACGCGGAGGTGGTTATCGCCGGCGGTCAGGAGAGCATGAGCAACGCCCCATATCTGCTGGACGGCGCACGTGCCGGGCTGCGTTTCGGGCATGCGGGCCTCAAGGACAGCATGATTACCGACGGCCTGTGGGACGCATTCAACGATTACCACATGGGGATCACCGCTGAAAACGTTGCCCGCGAGTATGACATTTCCCGCGAGCAGCAGGACGCCTTCGCCGCCCGCTCGCAGCAAAAAGCGGCGTCCGCCATTGAGTCCGGCCGGCTTGACGCCGAGATAGCGCCGGTGACGGTGAAACAGGGTAAAAAGCCACCGCTGGTTATTGATCGTGACGAACAGCCCCGACCAGGCACTACTGCAGAGCAGCTTGCGCAGTTGCGTCCCGCCTTTTTGCACGAGGAAGGCACCGTCACGGCGGGGAATGCCTCCACGCTCAACGACGGTGCCGCCGCGGTGCTGCTGATGAGCGAGGAAAAGGCGCGGGAGAGCGGATTGCCTGTCCTTGGCCGCATCGTGAGTTACGCCGTGACGGGCGTTGACCCGTCAGTAATGGGCATGGGCCCGGTCAGCGCCTGCCGGACGGCGCTGGCGCGGGCTGGCTGGACGCTCGACGAGGTGGACCTCATTGAAGCCAATGAAGCCTTTGCCGCCCAGGCGCTGGCGGTGGGCCAGCAGCTCGGCTGGGATGAGCACAAGGTCAACGTTAACGGCGGTGCCATCGCCCTGGGCCATCCGATTGGTGCTTCCGGCTGCCGAATCCTCGTGACCCTGCTGTACGAAATGCAGCGCCGTGACGTTAAAAAAGGGCTCGTCACCCTGTGCGTAGGCGGCGGACAAGGCATTGCCCTGACCGTCGAGCGTTAAACCTCTCGTTGGTACCCGAATAATAAGTAAAGTGAGGAGTCATAATGAGTGTGTTAATAGCCCTGGCGGCGCTGGCACTGCTGATGCTGGCGGCCTACCGCGGATACAGCGTTATTTTGTTTGCGCCGATCGCGGCGCTCGGTGCCGTGCTGTTGACCGATCCGGGTGCCGTCGGCCCGACGTTTACCGGCCTGTTTATGGAAAAGATGGTGGGCTTCGTCAAGCTCTACTTCCCGGTGTTCCTGCTGGGTGCGGTGTTTGGCAAGCTGATTGAGCTTTCCGGCTTCTCACGCTCCATCGTCGCCGCCGGAATCCAGATCCTCGGGCGTCGACACGCCATCCCGGTGATTGTCCTGGTATGCGCGCTGTTAACCTACGGCGGCGTTTCGCTGTTCGTGGTGGCGTTTGCGGTGTACCCGTTTGCCGCCGAGCTGTTTCGCCAGAGCGGTATCCCTAAACGGCTGATCCCGGCCACCGTGGCGCTGGGGGCATTCTCGTTTACCATGGACGCCCTGCCCGGCACGCCGCAGATCCAGAATATCATCCCCACCAGCTTCTTCGGCACGAACGCCTGGGCGGCCCCGTGGCTGGGGCTTATCGGCTCTCTGTTTATTATCGTCTTTGGCCTGCTCTGGCTGGAGCGCCAGCGGCGTAAGGCGCTCAGCAACAACGAGGGTTACGGCACGGATCTGAAAAATGAACCCGAGACGCCGGATAACATTAATCTCCCGCATCCGCTGATTGCTATCTCCCCGCTGCTGGTGGTGGGCATACTGAACCTGCTGTTTACCCGCTGGATCCCCGGCTGGTACGGCGTGAGTCACGAGCTTACCCTGCCCGGCCTGGCGAAACCGATTGTGACCGAGGTGGGCAAGATCACCGCCATCTGGGCCGTGGAGGCGGCGCTGATCGCCGGTATCGTGCTGGTGCTGATTTTTGGCTTTCGCAATATCCGGGGGCGTCTGGCTGAAGGCAGCCGAACGGCGGTGAGCGGAGCCATTCTGGCGGCGATGAATACCGCCTCGGAATACGGTTTCGGCGCGGTTATCGCGGCGCTGCCTGGGTTCCTGGTGTTATCCAAAGCGCTGGCGGCCATTCCGAATCCGCTGCTAAATGAGGCCATCAGCGTGACCGTGCTCGCGGGGATCACCGGTTCGGCGTCCGGCGGGATGAGTATTGCCCTTGCCGCCATGTCCGACTCGTTTGTCGCCGCCGCCCATGCGGCCAATATCCCGCTTGAGGTGCTGCACCGCGTGGCCTCGATGGCGAGCGGCGGGATGGATACCCTTCCCCATAACGGGGCGGTGATTACCCTGCTGGCAATCACCGGCCTGAGCCATCGCCAGGCCTACGGCGGCATTTTCGCTATCACCATCATTAAAAGTCTGGCAGTACTTTTTGTCATTGCCGTGTTCTATCTGACCGGCATTGTGTAAGGAGAGAAAAATGAATCTGAACGGTAAAACCGCCCTGGTCACCGGCTCAACCAGCGGCATTGGTCTGGGGATCGCCCGCGTGCTGGCGAAGGCGGGCGCGCAGCTGATCCTCAACGGCTTCGGCGACAGCGCATCGGCACGGGAAGAGATTGCGCAACTGGGCAAAAAGCCGGGCTATCACGATGCGGATCTGCGGGACGTATTGCAGATTGAGGCCATGATGCGCTACGCCGAATCGCAGTTTGGCGGCGTGGACATTCTTGTGAACAACGCCGGGATCCAGCACGTGGCTCCGGTTGACGCCTTCCCGGTAGAGAAATGGAACGACATTATCGCCATTAATCTTTCCGCGGTGTTTCACACCAGCCGGCTGGCGCTGCCGACCATGCGGGATAAAAACTGGGGGCGCGTCATCAATATCGCCTCCGTTCACGGGCTGGTCGCGTCGAAAGAGAAATCGGCCTACGTTGCGGCCAAGCACGGCGTGGTGGGCTTTACCAAATCCCTGGCGCTGGAAACCGCCCGCACGGGTATTACCGCCAATACGATTTGCCCCGGCTGGGTACTGACCCCGCTGGTGCAGCAGCAAATCGACAAACGTATCGCGGACGGCGTACCGCCGGAGCAGGCTCGCGAACAGCTTCTGGCGGAGAAACAGCCTTCAGGGGAGTTTGTTACCCCGGAACAGCTGGGCGAGCTGGCGCTGTTTTTGTGCAGCGACGGCGCCGTGAACGTTCGCGGCGCTGCGTGGAATATGGATGGCGGCTGGGTTGCTCAGTGATGAACAGGCCGGGTAAGGCAACGTCGCCGCCCGGCTAAAATCGCTAGCTTGAGCAGCTGACCTCCAGCCGCTTGCCCCAGTCAGGCGGGCGGCTGACGTAGTCATCATCCCGGTCGGCAAACGGCGTGCGCAACGCCAGATGCAGCCGGTGTAACTCGTCGTACTCACCCTGCTCTGCCTGCTCAATCGCCCGCTGCGCCAGCCAGTTGCGTAATACCATCGCGGGGTTCGCTGCGTTCATCTGCGCCTGACGGGTAGCGTCGTCTACCTGCTCCTGCTGCAGCCGCGTGCGGTACTGTGCAAACCAGTCGTCAAACGCCTGACGGTCAATAAACTCGTCGCGCAGCGGCGAGGCGGCGCTGTGCTGCTCCGTCTGGCCCAGCATTCGGAAGGTGCGGGTGTAATCGCTTCCCTCACGCGCCATCAGGGCAAACAGGCCGTTGAGGATGTCGTTGTCGCCCTTCTCCTGGGTCATCAGCCCCAGCTTGTTACGCATCAGCGTGCCGTATTCCCGCAGCAAAAGGTCCTGATAGCTGTCGAGCGCATCGTTCAGGGCATCAACATCGATAAACGGCGATAAGGTTTGTGCAAGCCGCTGGAGGTTCCACAGCCCAACCGCCGGCTGATTATCAAAGCTGTAACGCCCCTGATAGTCGGAATGGTTGCAGATATACCCCGGCTGATAATCGTCCAGGAAACCAAACGGACCGTAATCAAAGGTCAGGCCGAGAATCGACATATTGTCCGTGTTCATGACCCCGTGAGCAAAGCCTACCGTTTGCCAGCGCGCAATCATCGTGGCGGTACGGGCAACCACGTCCCGGAACCAGAGAACGTATTTATCCGCCTCATCCTGCAGATGCGCCCAGTGGTGGCGAATGGCGAAGTCCGCGAGCTGGCGAACCTTGTCCGGCTCGCGGCGATAGTAAAAGTGCTCAAAATGACCAAAGCGGAGATGGCTTTGCGCTATGCGCATCAGCATCGCCCCCTTTTCCACCGTTTCGCGCGTCACCGGCGTGTCGCTGGTGACGATCGACAGCGCGCGGGTGGTGGGAATCCCCAGCGCATGCATCGCTTCGGATGCCAGACTTTCGCGTATCGTTGACCGCAATACCGCGCGCCCGTCGCCCATTCGTGAGTAAGGGGTAAGACCTGCGCCTTTCAGATGCCAGTCAACCGTCTCCCCGTTGGGAAGCCGTTGTTCGCCGAGCAGGATCCCCCTGCCGTCACCCAGCTGCCCCGCCCAGACGCCAAACTGGTGTCCGCTATAGACCTGGGCCAGAGGCTGCATACCGGGAAGAAGCGTCTCGCCTCCCCAGACGCCAGCACTGTCTGAACGCTGAAACAGATCGGGCGGAATGGCCAGCTCATCGGCCAGCCGATCGTTATGCCAGATAAGACGTGAATTATGTAACGGTGTTGGTTTGAGTGCGGTGTAAAAGCCAGGCAACTCGTCATGCCAGTGAGCAGTAAAAGACAGGGTCATAAGTCCTCCTGCCTTTAGTGTAGAGGGTTTACCCGGACTTAAACACGGGCGAAAGGCAGGGTTATCGCTGCTGAACGAGCGTCGTGACGTGCTCCGCCGAGACGGCTGGCCAGAGCGCACCCTGCATGGCACCAAAATTGAAGGACAGAACGCGCTGCAGCAAACCGTGGTCGTCAATGCCGGAGACGATCACCGACTGGCAGTGCGGCGTTATTTGCCAGAGGATCGCGCGCATAAAAGGCTCGAAAGAAAGCTCAGAAGCACGCTGCTGGATGAATCCTTTATCAAGAATAACCCGTTTAAATAATCCATCATAGACGGCCTTGAGCGATGCAGCACCGGCACCAAAGTTTGCCAGCACCAGCGGAAAATGGATCGCCATTCTTGCCAGCTGCAGATCGTCCTTTCCGTTATTTAAACCTGGATAGTTCTCATTAACAGTAAACTCAAGAAACGGATAACGCTCAAGAATTGAAACAGCATTCCCATTACTTAATAAAAACTCAACAATTGCTGGTGTAATATTGATCCATGCAATTAACTGATGCTGAATAAAAAACAGTTTACAGGTATCAAGCAATTGCAGTTTTTCGTTAAACAGCGCTAACTCCTCTGCCGCTGAAAGCCGAGGGATAACGAGCTCAGTGGGGATCCTCACATCGGTGCCGACGCCAGTAAAGTTAACCAGTATTTCTAAACCTTTTAGCTCGCCTGCGCTATTACGGGCAGGCAGAAGCATCAGTTCAGACTGGTAAGCATTATCTAGCGTAATAATCATTGCACTCGCCCCGCATTAAAGATGAGAGAGGACATCCTGGAGCAATTGCTGACACAATTCCACTGTCTTGATTTTAATAAGTTTAATTTCATTAGTTCCGTATTAATTTTCAGATTTATCCCTGAATCTAAAATAATCTTATCCTGGTTACTGAATAATAGCCAGTTTTAGATAAAACAGACACATAAGGATGTTGCTAATTTAGGTAAATTTAACTTTAATCAGCTTATTTGAGAAAAACGGCATGGTTTAATAGTTACATGCCGACATAAGAAACGTGTTCGGGCAGTCTAAATACGTCGCGCCTGCCAGAAATTTTTACGCCAGTACACGTTATCGAGAGAAGAGCGCATCACCCCGCGGCTGGTAGAGGCATGAATAAACTGATTGTCTGTATCATATATCCCAACATGCAGGCCGCTTTCTCCCGATCCGGTTTTGAAAAAGACCAGATCACCGGGAAGGAGATCGTCTTTATCAATTTCAGTGCCTATTTCCGCCTGCTTGCGCGTGTCTCGCGGAAGCTGTAAATCAAACTTGTCACGAAACGTCATCAGGACAAAGCCTGAGCAGTCCACCCCGCCGCGGCTCATGCCGCCGTAGCGGTAAGGCGTGCCGCGCCAGTTGCTCAGCTGATCGTTAAGGCTGGCAATAACGGTGATAGAATCCGATAGCCGCGGATTAGGCGGCGGTGCACGATGGCTGCTGCATCCCGCAAGAAAGAGTGCCGCCACGAAGAGAAACCAGAATCGCATTTTCAGACGAATCCTCTGCTTTTATTGTTCTTTTGGTAATTTAGCGTGCAATTGTGTTCACAGGCAAGAAACGGTTACTCCTGCCCGGTAGAAATCAGCATCTTATGTCCCTCTATATCCAGCCTGCGGAACGACATGTTGTAGGCGCGGGCAAGATTTGGCGGCGTAAGGACCCGATCCCGCGTACCGCTGGCGATCATCCTGCCGCGCGACAGGAGCCACACGCGATGGGCGTGACGTAACGTATGGTTAAGATCGTGGCTGCTCATCACTACGGCGATACCTTTCCTGCTCAGAGCGCTTAGCAGGCTATCCAGCGCCGCCTGCTGGGCAACATCCAGACCGCTCATCGGTTCATCCAGCAGCAGCATCCTCCCGTGAGGATTGCCTGCGGGATGGATCTGCAGAATGACCGCCGCCAGACGCACCCGCTGCCACTCCCCCCCGGAAAGCTGGCTGGCATGCCGGGACAGTTTATCTTCCAGCCCTAACGCCGCAGCCACTTCCTCCAGCAGTGCCGTATGCTGTTTGTCGTGCAGATGCAGCATCAGATAATGCCAGACCGGCATCGCAAAAGGCGGTACCTGCTGCTGCACCAGGTAGCTGCGCCGGTGGGCCAGCGAGGCGGGTGACCAGTCGACCAAAGCATGTTCCAGCAGCGTAATCTGCCCTGGCCCGGTGGTTAGCCCCGCCATCCGCGCCAGCAGCGTGCTTTTACCCGCGCCGTTTGGCCCGACGAGATGCAGGATTTCACCCGAATTGATGTCGCAGGTTACCGGCTCCAGACGCCCCTTCTCGGCGACGTCCGTGAGCTGCATCAGCAGCGACATTATTTCGCCAGCGCCAGCTTAATAGATTCCATGACGATCGGGTCCTCAGGCGTCATATCCGGCGAAAAACGCTGAACGACCTGGCCGTCACGGCCAATCAGGAATTTTTCGAAGTTCCACAGAATATCGTCCGGATAGAGCGGCGCGCGGCCTTTGCTGGCCATGCGCTCGTAAAAACCGCTCTCTTCCGGCGCAACGGCCTTCGGCGCGGCCGCAATCAGCTTCGCATACAGCGGATGGCGCTCTTCACCGTTGACGTCAATTTTGCTGAACATCGGGAACGTCACGCCATAAGTGGTGCTGCAGAAGGTTTTGATCTCTTCTTCGCTGCCCGGCTCCTGGCCCAGGAACTGGTTGCACGGGAAGCCCAGCACGGTAAAACCGTCTTTCTCCCAGGCCTTCTGAATATTCTCCAGCTGCTCGTACTGCGGCGTCAGGCCGCATTTCGATGCCACGTTGACGATGAGCAACACCTTGCCTTTGTAGCTTTCCAGCGTGGTGTTATCCCCATCAATGGTGGTCACTTCGGTATTCAGGATATCTGACTGCATAGCATTTCCTCAGGTTGTCGATTTAACGTCCAGCTTTTAATAGTAGCCAGATAAAGACTGGCGCGCCCAGCGTTGCGGTCACCACGCCAACAGGCAATTCTGCGGCCGTCAGGGCGAGACGGGCGATGATGTCGGCCACCAGCAGCGTGGCTGCCCCGGCAACCGCCGAGGCCGGAAGCAATGTTCGATGATCCGTGAAGCCGCAAAGACGCAGCATGTGCGGAATGACCAGCCCGATAAAGCCAATCGCCCCCGCCAGGGCCACGCTCACGCCTACCAGCCAGCCAATGGCAATGACCAGTACGTTACGCCAGAAACCAATCGGCATGCCGAGCTGGCGGGCAGAGATTTCCCCCAGCGCGAGCCGATTCAGCGGCTGGGCCTGCAGCGCAGCCCACGCGATGACCGGCACCAGCAGCGCCATTAGCCAGCCCTGGTGCCAGTCAACGCCGCCAAAGCCGCCCATCATCCAGTACATGAGCTGACGCAGGTCAAAGGAGGTCGAGAAGTAGACCGCCCAGGTCATCAGCGCGCTACAGATGATCCCCAGCGCGACGCCGGCAAGCAGCAGCCGGCTGGTCGACAGGTGCCGTCTGGCGAAGCGAAGAAGAATGATTGTGATCAGCAGTGCGCCGAGAATGGCGCTCAGGCTAATGCTCCAGCCGGAGAGTTCTCCCCCGCCCAGCATCACCGCCGCAATCAGCCCGACGCCTGCACCGTTCGACACCCCCAGCAGGCCGGGCTCCGCCAGCGGGTTTTCGAACAGCGCCTGCATAATAGTGCCAGACAGCGCCAGCGCGGCGCCGACCAGGATCACCGCGACGGTGCGCGGCAGGCGAATTTGCCAGACGAAGAGCTGACCGTCAGGCCCCAGCCAGCTTTCAGGCCCGATCCAGCTGTCGCCTGCGCAGAGGCTAATACCCGCGGCAAGAATAAGCAGCAGCACCAGCAGAAGCAGGCGACGCCGATCGGAACGGTGCTGGCGATGAGCATAATCAAGCATGTGTACGGTTTGTTAGCGAGTGATGTAATTGATTTTACGGCGTGTTTGCCGGAGAGCGCAAAGAAAAAAGGCCGCTGGGCGGCCTTTTTGGTTAGTTCATATTACTCTGCTTTAGGCGTTGCGTTTTCGACGCGGCTCTTTAACTTCTGGCCGGGTCTGAAGGTCACCACGCGGCGGGCTGTAATGGGAATATCTTCCCCCGTCTTCGGGTTACGGCCCGGACGTTGGTTTTTGTCTCGCAAATCAAAATTGCCAAAACCGGAGAGTTTTACCTGCTCACCATTTTCCAGAGCACGACGGATCTCTTCGAAAAACAGCTCTACCAGCTCTTTGGCATCCCGTTTGCTAAGCCCAAGCTTATCAAACAGATATTCTGACATTTCAGCTTTTGTAAGCGCCATAGGTTCAATCCCTCAATGATGCCTGGAATCGCTCTTTTAATGCCTCTACACATTTGGCGACGGTAGCGGCAATCTCCTCTTCTTCGAGTGTACGGCTGGTATCCTGAAGGATAAGGCTGATAGCGAGGCTCTTGAAACCTTCTGCTACGCCCTTGCCGCGGTACACGTCAAATAAGTTTACGCCAACTACCTGATTTACGCCAACTTTCTTACATTCGGCCAAAATATCTGCTGCGGGCACGTTTTCAGCGACTACAACCGCGATATCACGGCGGTTCGCCGGGAAGCGGGAGACGTCCTGCGCCTGAGGAATGACGCGGTCTGCAACCGGGCTCCACTCCAGCTCGAACACGATGGTACGGCCGTTCAGGTCCAGCTTACGCTCCAGCTCCGGGTGGACAACGCCAATGAAACCAACGCGTTTGCCGTCTAAATAAATCGCCGCGCTCTGGCCCGGATGGAGCGCAGGAATCGCTTCCGCGCGGAATTCAATTTCAGATAATTTACCGGTCAGATCCAGAATCGCTTCCAGATCACCCTTCATATCGTAGAAATCAACCGTGCCTTTTGCCAGGTCCCAGTGCTCTTCGTAGCGGTTACCGCTGATGGCACCAGCCAGCATGAGATCCTGACGGATGCCTAAATTTGCCTGATTATCCGGCACAAAGCGCAAACCGCTTTCGAAAATGCGCACGCGGTTTTGCTGGCGGTTCTGGTTGTAAACGATAGTCCCCAGCAGGCCCGTCCACAGGGACAGACGCATCGCGGACATTTCGCTGGAGATTGGGCTTGGCAGGATCAGCGCTTCCTGACCCGGGTGGATCAGCTGCTGCAGCTTAGGATCAACGAAGCTGTAGGTGATCACTTCCTGGTAGCCTTTGTCGTTCAGCATGGTTTTCACACGCTTCAGGGACAGGTCGGCTTCACGGTGGGTGCCCATCACCAGACCCGCCTGCACAGGCTCGTCAGGGATGTTGTTGTAGCCGTAAACACGGGCCACTTCTTCCACCAGATCTTCTTCAATTTCCATGTCGAAACGCCATGACGGCGCAACGGCTTTCCACTCGTCCTGACCTTCGGTCACTTCGCAGCCCAGGCGCGTCAGGATGTCGGTCACCTGCGCGTCGGCAACGTGGTGACCAATCAGGCGATCCAGCTTGCTGCGGCGCAGGGTAATGGTCGCACGCTTCGGCAGGGTCGCTTCGTTGGTGACGTCAATAACCGGGCCCGCTTCGCCGCCGCAGATGTCGATCAGCAGGCGGGTTGCACGCTCCATCGCTTTGTACTGCAGCGCCGGATCAACGCCGCGCTCGTAGCGGTGAGACGCGTCGGTGTGCAGGCCATGACGGCGCGCGCGGCCGGTGATGGAGAGCGGGCTGAAGAACGCACATTCCAGCAGGACGTTTTGCGTTTCGTCGTTGACGCCAGAGTGTTCGCCACCAAAGATACCGCCCATCGCCAGCGCTTTGCTGTGGTCAGCAATCACCAGAGTGTCGGCGTTCAGTTTGGCTTCTGTGCCGTCCAGCAGCACCAGGGTTTCCCCCTCTTTCGCCATGCGCACAACGATGCCGCCGTCGATACGATCTTTATCGAACGCGTGCATCGGCTGGCCCAGCTCCAGCAGAACGTAGTTAGTGACGTCAACCACGGCGTCGATTGAGCGGATACCGCAGCGGCGCAGTTTCTCTTTCATCCAAAGCGGGGTTGGCGCTTTAACGTTAATGCCTTTTACCACGCGACCGAGATAGCGCGGGCAGGCATCAGCAGCGTCAACCTGAATCGGCAACACGTCACTGATGGTCGCTTCAACCGGCACAATCTCCGGCGCGTTGAGTTCGGTCTGGTTCAGTACGGCCACGTCGCGCGCCACACCGATGATACCTAAGCAGTCGGCACGGTTTGGCGTGACGCTGATTTCGATAGTATTGTCATCAAGCTTCAGGTATTCACGGATATCGGTGCCCACTGGCGCATCCAGCGGCAGCTCGATGATGCCGTTGTGGTCGTCGGAAATACCCAGTTCGGAGAAGGAGCACAGCATGCCTTCAGACGGCTCACCGCGCAGCTTGGCCGCTTTGATTTTGAAATCACCCGGCAGTACGGCACCGACGGTCGCCACGGCCACCTTCAGGCCCTGACGGCAGTTTGGCGCACCGCAGACGATGTCCAGCAGACGGTCGCCGCCTACGTTCACTTTTGTCACGCGCAGTTTGTCAGCGTTAGGGTGCTGGCCGCACTCGACTACTTCACCCACCACGACGCCGTTGAAGGCACCGGAAACCGGCTCAACGCCGTCAACTTCCAGGCCCGCCATGGTGATCTGGTTGGAAAGCGCTTCGCTGTCCAGCGTGGTGTTAACCCATTCGCGTAACCACAGTTCACTGAATTTCATTGTTCTGTCCTGCCCTTATTTAAACTGTTTGAGGAAACGCAGATCGTTTTCGAAGAATGCACGTAAGTCGGTCACGCCGTAGCGCAGCATGGTCAAACGCTCCATGCCCATGCCGAAGGCAAAGCCGGAGTATACTTCCGGATCGATACCCACGTTGCGCAGCACGTTTGGATGCACCATGCCGCAGCCCAGCACTTCCAGCCATTTGCCGTTTTTACCCATCACGTCAACTTCCGCAGACGGTTCGGTGAACGGGAAGTAGGACGGACGGAAACGAACCTGCAAATCTTCCTCAAAGAAGTTGTTCAGGAAATCGTGCAGCGTGCCCTTCAGGTTGGTGAAGCTGATGTTTTTATCAACAATCAGACCTTCCATCTGGTGGAACATTGGGGTGTGGGTCTGATCGTAGTCGTTACGATAGACGCGGCCCGGCGCGATGATGCGGATTGGCGGTTCCTGATCCTTCATGGTACGGATCTGAACGCCAGAGGTCTGGGTACGCAGCAGACGCGTCGCGTCAAACCAGAAAGTGTCGTGGTCAGCGCGTGCCGGATGATGGCCAGGAATGTTCAGGGCGTCGAAGTTGTGGTAATCATCTTCGATTTCCGGGCCAGTCGCCACGGTAAAGCCGAGCTCACCGAAGAAACTTTCAATACGATCGATAGTACGGGTAACCGGATGCAGACCACCGTTTTCAATACGGCGACCCGGCAGAGAAACGTCGATGGTTTCTGCCGCAAGACGCGCGTTTAGTACCGCGCTCTCCAGCTCGGCCTTACGCGCGTTCAGCGCCTGCTGAACCTGCTCTTTGGCTTCGTTAATCACCGCACCCGCTGCCGGGCGTTCTTCTGGCGGCAGTTCACGCAGGGTTGTCATTTGAAGGGTCAGGTGCCCTTTCTTCCCAAGATATTCGACGCGGACATTGTCTAACGCGGCAACATCTGAGGCCTGATTAATGGCGGCTGTTGCACTGGCAACCAGCTCTGCGAGATGTGACATGATTTTCCTCATTATGTCGGTGCAGACACCGATTTGGTGGAGTTATTCTCTCAAATTCAGGCACAAAAAAAGCCTCCATCGGGAGGCTTATCTGGCGCTGTTTTTCGTTTCATCTTTCACGCGCTAGCCTCCTGGAGTCAGGTGCTAAAGTAAAAGAAGAAGCGGAAAATAGCAGCATTCATGCTTGCGTTACCTTGTTGGGTAAAAACCGGTAAGACCTTATTGAAAAGCCTGCACGGATAAATGTCAATCTTCTGATGGTGTTAAATGAAAAGAGGGAGCCAGGCCCCCTCTCTCAACTGGCTTATGCCAGTGCTGCTTTCGCTTTTTCGACCAGAGCGGTGAACGCTACTTTGTCGAATACTGCGATGTCAGCCAGGATCTTACGGTCGATTTCAACAGAGGCTTTTTTCAGGCCGTTGATGAATTTGCTGTAAGAAATACCGTTCTGACGTGCTGCTGCGTTGATACGCGCAATCCACAGTTGACGGAACTGACGCTTACGCTGACGACGGTCACGGTAAGCGTACTGACCTGCTTTGATAACAGCCTGGAAGGCAACGCGGTATACGCGTGAACGCGCACCGTAGTAGCCTTTAGCTTGTTTCAAAATTTTCTTGTGACGTGCACGTGCAATTACACCACGTTTTACGCGAGCCATATGTGCTCTCCTGTATCTATATTCTTAGTAAAAAATTAAACGTTAACGGCTTATGCGTACGGCAGGCACGCGATAACCAGACCCAGATCGCCTTTAGAAACAAGGCCTTTTGGACGCAGGTGACGTTTACGCTTAGTAGATTTTTTGGTCAGAATATGACGCAGGTTTGCGTGCTTACGCTTAAATCCACCACCACCGGTTTTTTTGAAGCGCTTAGCAGCACCGCGTACGGTCTTAATTTTTGGCATCTTAATAACTTCCACTTCGCATTGTTAAATAAACGAAACATAGGCGAACAAAACCTATGAAACCCGAAGGCTCCACAGATTTTGCTGCTTGAAGGCCTTACTGTTTCTTCTTAGGAGCGAGCACCATGATCATCTGGCGGCCTTCGATCTTCGTAGGGAAGGATTCGACTACTGCCAGTTCACTCAGATCGTCACGGACGCGGTTAAGCACTTCCATACCAATCTGTTGGTGGGCCATCTCACGACCGCGGAAACGCAGCGTGATCTTGGCCTTATCGCCATCTTCCAGAAAGCGAATCAGGCTGCGGAGTTTTACCTGATAATCGCCATCGTCGGTACCAGGACGGAATTTGATTTCCTTAACCTGGATAACTTTTTGCTTCTTCTTCTGTTCCTTAGAAGACTTACTCTTTTCATAAAGGAACTTGCCGTAGTCCATGATACGACAAACTGGCGGTTCGGCGTTAGGGCTGATTTCAACTAAATCTACTCCAGCTTCTTCAGCCTTTTCGATCGCTTCTCTCAGACTCACAATCCCCAGCTGCTCGCCTTCCAGACCTGTTAAGCGAACTTCCTGGGCGCGAATCTCGCCATTGATACGATTCGGACGTGCCGTTTGAACTCGTTTTCCGCCTTTAATACCTTATTCCTCCAGTTGTTGAAGACTGCGGCTGCGAATCTCTTGTTGCAGCTTCTCAATCACTTCACTTACGTCCAGGCTGCCCAGGTCTTTACCACGGCGGGTGCGAACGGCAACTTTGCCTGCTTCCACCTCTTTATCACCACAGACCAACATATACGGGACACGACGTAAAGTGTGCTCGCGGATTTTAAAGCCAATCTTCTCATTTCTCAAGTCTGCTTTTACGCGAATGCCCGCATTTTGTAGTTTCTGCGTCAATTCTTTAACGTAATCTGCCTGAGAATCGGTAATGTTCATCACCACGACCTGCACTGGCGCAAGCCAGGTTGGGAAGAAGCCCGCGAACTCTTCGGTCAGGATGCCGATGAAGCGCTCCAGAGAACCGAGAATAGCACGGTGAATCATGACCGGTACCTGACGCTCGTTGTCTTCGCCGACATAAGAGGCGCTTAAACGCTGCGGCAGGGAGAAGTCCAGCTGTACAGTACCGCACTGCCATGCGCGATCGAGGCAGTCATACAGGGTAAATTCAATTTTCGGACCGTAGAATGCGCCCTCACCCAGCTGGTATTCGAACGGAATACCGTTCTCTTCCAGCGCTACGGCGAGATCCGCTTCTGCGCGATCCCAGGTCTCATCGCTACCGATACGTTTTTCCGGACGCGTTGAGAGTTTGACCACGATCTTCTCGAAGCCAAAGGTGCTGTACATATCGTAGACCATACGAATACAGGCGTTAACTTCATCACGAACCTGATCTTCAGTACAGAAGATATGCGCATCATCCTGCGTAAAGCCACGCACGCGCATCAGACCGTGCAGCGCACCTGATGGCTCGTTACGGTGGCAGCTACCGAACTCCGCCATACGCAGCGGCAGGTCGCGGTAGGATTTCAGACCCTGGTTGAAGATCTGAACGTGGCCCGGGCAGTTCATTGGCTTGATGCAGTATTCACGGTTCTCGGACGAGGTGGTGAACATCGCATCTTTGTAGTTGTCCCAGTGGCCGGTTTTTTCCCACAGCACACGGTCCATCATGAACGGGCCTTTCACTTCCTGATACTGGTACTCTTTCAGCTTGGAACGTACGAACGTTTCCAGTTCACGGAAGATAGTCCAGCCATCGTTATGCCAGAACACCATACCCGGCGCTTCTTCCTGCATGTGGTACAGGTCAAGCTGCTTACCGATTTTACGGTGGTCACGCTTCGCGGCCTCTTCCAGGCGCTGCAGGTACGCGTTCAGGGCTTTCTTATCCGCCCACGCGGTACCATAGATACGCTGCAACATCTTGTTGTTGCTGTCGCCACGCCAGTAGGCGCCGGCGATCTTCATCAGTTTGAAATGATGACAGAAGCGCATGTTCGGCACGTGCGGTCCACGGCACATGTCGACGTATTCTTCGTGATGGTACAAGCCAGGCTTGTCATCATGAGCAATGTTTTCATCGAGAATAGAGACTTTATAGCTCTCGCCACGCTTGACGAAGGTTTCACGCGCTTCGTGCCAGCTGACTTTCTTCTTGATGACGTCATAGTTGGTCTCGGCGAGCTCGTGCATACGTTTTTCGAGCGCGTCGATATCTTCCTGGGTCAGGGTGTGGTCAAGATCAACGTCGTAGTAGAAACCGTTGTCGATAACCGGACCGATCGCCATTTTGGTGTTTGGCCACAGCTGCTTGATAGCATGACCCAACAGGTGTGCGCAGGAGTGACGAATGATCTCCAGACCTTCTTCGTCTTTCGCGGTGATGATTGCAAGCGTCGCATCGTTTTCAATCAGATCGGACGCATCAACCAGCTCACCGTTAACACGGCCGGCGATGGTCGCTTTCGCGAGGCCAGGACCGATGTCCAGGGCGACATCCATAGGACTAACAGCGTGGTCGAAATGGCGTTGGCTGCCATCAGGAAGAGTAATTACAGGCATTTTATATCCTTATTTGCAGTGATGCCCCACACATAAGAGCATATACAAAGAAAATAATCGTGATTTGACAATAGATTACGACACCATCTGACCAACAATCGTCAAATTGGTTCGTCATCATGCACCTGCCGAATTCAGATTAATGCGGATTTACGGCAAGCGACGTAATGTTAACACTATCAGCAAGGAGATTGCACCCTCTGCAGCCAGAATGATGGGCTGGCACGTAGCGTAAATTTGCAGATTGCATCTCTCCGGCGCTCGCATTTCAGACATGCTGGGCTACTCTTGAACATGCCTTTTATATCAACAGGTGCATACCATGAATGTATCCAGTAGAACGGTTGTGATTTTGAACATCCTTTCCGCAACAGGTCTAGTGTTGATCCTCGCCGAACGATTCCACTGGTTCTAAGCCGAACCCTTGTTGGCATAACTCGATCGCTCCCGGGAAGGCGCATCTTTTGGCCCCGTTTGATAGACTATGCGTATCAACGAACAAGGATTAGGTTATGCCAACAAAACGATTTGCCGTAAAACACTGGAAAATGGTGCTGGTGCTGGTTGCCATCTGCGGTGCAATGCTGTTATTTCGGTGGGCGGCAATGATTTGGGGCTAAGTACAAATAAAAATAAATGCCGTTGCGCGTGATGAGAATTTATTGGCGCGGGTTAACCATAATAATGAAAACGGGCCGACACTTTCATCGGCCCGCTATGATTACATTTTATAGCCCAGCGAAATCGTGGTTCTGCGATCGGTATGATCCGGTGCCGTTTCTGGCGGTGAAGAGTTCCAGGTCACGTTGTAGGCCAATTTCAAACCGAAGTGTTCATTGATAGCCACGTTCAAAGCGCTTTCGGAGTTCAGCGTCGTATCCTCGGCACCAAACACAGAAACACCCTGCGTAAATTTGGTGTTGTCGGTCATCTGCCAGGCATACGTGCCGGAAGCATAGCCCAGCGGCTGGGTTTCATTTTCGCCATTGGTGTACTCGTCATAGCGGACACCAGGACCGAATTCGAAACGGAGGCTGTGTACCGGACCATTCAGGAACTGACGACCATAACCGGCGGTGAACACATCGCGCTGGCGATAGCCGTTAAAGCGGTCGGTTAACCAACTTGCCTGACCAAAGATGTAGTCATAGTCGGTCATGTTGTAACGGCTACGTCCACCCACCGCATATTTCTCGGATGAGCGTTCATCGTTAGCGGACGTGTTGCTGGCATTCCCCCACAGCGACCATGCAGTGGTATTGCCGTACCAGGTCAGGGTGCTGTCCGCCGTCAGAGAAGAGCTTTTCGTATTACCCGATTGCGCGAGATACCCGGCGTTCAGGTTACCTTCAAACGGTTTTTTGGCAGTGGAGGGATCGTCCATGACAGTAAAAACGGTGTCATCGGCGGCTGCATTCAGTGATGCAAAAACGCCACCCGCCAGCATCAGTGCTGCGGGTACTGTCTTCAAAAGCTTCATTTTATTTAAGGAGTCCGTACAACAAAAAAAGAGACCACCACGGTCTCGGAAACTTTCTTGAGGATCAATGACAAGGCGTCCAGAGAAAGGTAACAAATTATAAAAAGGCGCAAATAACATAGCAATATTTTCTTATTTCATTTTTTGAATAAGAACGATCTCAAAACGCGTTTTATTTTATATATCCCTCATCGCATTTATGTCAGCATTCATTTTTAAAATCATACTGTTATTTACATTGCCTTCCTGTCGATCGGTGCCAGGCTTAAAAGAACCCATGCTAAAAGGAGGTTATGATGGCTTCTATTTATACGCTGACGCTCTCCCCTTCCCTCGACTCCGCGACCATAACGCCGCAGATTTACCCGGAAGGTAAACTACGCTGTAGCGCACCCGTATTTGAGCCGGGCGGTGGCGGGATTAACGTTGCGCGCGCCATTACCCACCTCGGCGGTAAAGCGACGGCCATCTTTCCGGCCGGTGGTGCCACGGGGGAGCATCTTGTTGCCTTGTTGGCCGATGAACAGGTTGCCGTGGATACCGTTGACGCCAAAGACTGGACCCGGCAGAACCTGCATGTCCACGTTGAGTCCAGCGGGGAACAGTATCGTTTCGTTATGCCAGGCGCCAGGCTGAGCGACGATGAGTTTCGTCAGTTGGAAGAGAAGGTGCTAACCATTGAAAGCGGCTCGCTGCTGGTCATCAGCGGTAGCCTGCCGCCAGGCGTGAAAACAGAAAAGCTGACAGCACTGGTTGATGCCGTACTTCAGCGCGGCATTCGCTGCATTGTCGACAGTTCAGGCGAAGCCCTGCAGGCGGCATTAGAACCCGGACAGCTTGAGCTCGTTAAGCCTAACCAGAAAGAGCTGAGTGCGCTTGTTAATCGCGAACTTAGCCAGCCGGATGACGTGCGTACTGCCGCAGAAGAACTGGTTCGCAGCGGCAAAGCGCACCGCGTTGTCGTCTCTCTCGGTCCTCAGGGTGCGCTGGCCGTCGACAAGACGGGCTTTGTGCAGGTTGTTCCGCCCCCAATGAAGAGCCAGAGCACCGTCGGCGCAGGCGACAGTATGGTCGGCGCGATGGCGCTGAAGCTGGCGCAGGGCGCATCACTTCTGGAGATGACGCGCTATGGCGTCGCGGCGGGGAGTGCCGCCACCATCAATCAGGGAACGCGCCTGTGTTCGCTTGCCGATACGCAGAAAATCGTCGATTACCTGTCACGAAGCTAACCGATATATCCCCCTCCTGGCGGAGGGGGATATCTGTGGAAGTCGCCAAATATGGCGTATCGACTATGCTAAAAAAACTTTCAGGATAACAATGAGGTGAATTATGAGCAGTGGTGATATCACCCGCTACGTCGTGACCATCAGCCTTCATGAAGCATCGCTGACCGAGCTTAACGAGCTCAACAATGCCTTTACACGGGCGAATTTCCTGCTCACGCTAACGGATGACGAAGGTCATATTCATGATTTAGGCACCCTGGCGTTTGGCCTGATCGCAGCCCTGAGTGAAGAAGAGGTGCATGCGCTGGCCGCCAGCCTGGTGGAAAGCGTGACCGACAAGCCTGCCGACATCACCGTGGAGACGTGGGAACGCTGGCAGAAAAAAGAACAATAAGTGCCCTGCATGAAATTAATCCGCTCAGGTGTGCGTTAGTTCGTATTTTTTTACCGCAGTTATGCGCTAACTTTATGATCTGGCAGACAACATGGGAGAGTCAACATGTGGCAGGCTATCAGTCATCTTTTACATGAGCAATTGGGTGAAGGTGAAATTGAACTGCGTAACGAGCTGCCGGGCGGGGAAATTCACGCCGCGTGGCATTTACGCTACGCAGGACGCGATCTGTTCGTTAAATGCGACGAGCGAGAGCTGCTCCCGATTTTTACCGCTGAAGCCGATCAGCTTGAACTGTTGTCCCGTAGTAAAACGGTGACGGTACCAGAGGTGCTGGCCGTGGGCAGTGACCGGGACTACAGCTTTCTGGTGATGGACTATCTCCCTGCCCGCCCGTTGGACGCCCATAATGCCTTTATTCTCGGGCAACAGTTAGCGCGCCTGCACCAGTGGAGCGACCAGCCCCAGTTTGGTCTCGACTTCGACAACGACCTTTCCACCACGCCGCAGCCCAATGCCTGGCAGCGCCGCTGGTCGACGTTCTTTGCCGAGCAGCGCATCGGATGGCAGCTTGAGCTGGCCGCAGAGAAAGGGCTGGAATTTGGCAATATTGATGCCATCGTCGAGCATGTGCAACAGCGCCTGGCCTCCCACCAGCCTCAGGCGTCTTTGCTGCACGGTGATTTATGGTCCGATAACTGCGCGCTGGGCCCCAACGGCCCGTATATCTTCGACCCGGCCTGCTACTGGGGCGACAGAGAGTGCGATTTGGCCATGTTGCCCCTGCATCCCGAACAACCGCCGCAAATATACGATGGCTATCAGTCTGTCTCCCCTCTGCCGCCGGACTTCCTTGAGCGCCAGCCCGTGTATCAGCTCTATACGCTGATGAACCGAGCCATTCTTTTTGGCGGGCAACATCTGGTCAACGCCCAGCGCGCGCTTGAACGCGTGCTTGCGGCTTAAAGACAAAACGGGTGGCCTTGCCGCCACCCTAATTCGTTACAGAAAACCGAGCAGTGAGAAGAAGAAATATCCCGCCACGATGATGATAACCGGCAGGATATAGAGCGGGAAAATTTGCAGGAAAATGGTGTGACGAGGCACCACAATGCGGGATTCAATCTGCTCCCGGCTCATTCCTTCAGGACCTTTCGCCTTCTCAAGGATAAGCTGATCTTCCACCCCTTCGCGTAAAAAACGGGTCTGGCGACTCATTCGTGCGCCCGATGCCTGCAGCGCCATCGCAATAAAAATCAGCGCATAGATAATCCAGAACCCAACATTCAGCTGCTGGTGAAAGTCCGGCGTTGGCGAGTTGAACCAGAAGACGTTCAGGAACGGGGTGTTAAACCGCACCATCTCAATCATGACATGCGCAAAATCAAGCATTACCGCATTAATGCCCGGCTGTTTTTCGCTGTGATCGTACATAAACTTCAGCACGGATATCAGCGTAGAAATGACGGCAGGAATAAAAATCACCCAGCCTGCAATACGTTTTAAGACAGCAATGCGTCCAGCTTGTTGATACGTCATCAGTTCCTCTTCATAAAGACGCGTGATTTGAGCCTAAGTCTACCTGCTGGACATCAATTTCGCCCGCTCTTTAAAAGCAATATGCTAAATTGCAGACTGTGCTTAGCACTTATCGTCTGTCGAACACCTGGATAAGGAGACGTTGTGATGTCGACACCGCGCCAGATACTTGCCGCTATTTTTGACATGGATGGATTACTGATTGATTCCGAGCCGTTGTGGGATCGCGCCGAGCTGGACGTGATGGCCAGCCTGGGCGTTGATATCAGTCGCCGTAATGAACTTCCCGACACGCTGGGCCTGCGTATTGATATGGTCGTTGACCTGTGGTACGCCCAACAGCCGTGGGTTGGGCCCGATCGCGACGAAGTCACCTCGCGTATTATCAGCCGAGCCATCGCGCTGGTGGAGGAGAACAAGCCGCTCTTGCCGGGCGTACATGAGGCTGTCGCGCTGTGCAAGTCTCAGGGGCTGAAGGTTGGCCTGGCTTCCGCTTCACCGCTGCATATGCTGGAAAAAGTGCTGATCATGTTTGAGCTGCGCGACAGTTTTGACGCCCTGGCGTCTGCGGAAAAACTGCCCTACAGCAAGCCGCATCCGCAGGTCTATATGGACTGCGCCGCGAAGCTGGGTCTTGATCCGCTGACCTGCGTCGCGCTGGAAGATTCAGTAAACGGCATGGTGGCCTCCAAAGCCGCGCGTATGCGCTCCATCGTGGTTCCCGATGAAGAAAACCGCCACGATCCGCGGTATGCTCTTGCCGACGTTAAGCTGAATTCGCTGGCTGAACTGACGGTACAACACCTGCGCGGCGAATAGCGCCCCTCTTACAGGCAGCGTCATGCTGCCTGATAAAAACAAAACACAGTTTCATTTTGTTTGCTTTTCTCATCCCTGCCTCCTATCTTTAACGTCAACACGACGATAACCAGCTTCTGAGGCGCGTATGATACTGGACACCTTTACTCTTTCAGGCAAAGTAGCCCTCATCACCGGGTGCGATACCGGGCTGGGGCAAGGCATGGCTATTGCGCTGGCGCAGGCAGGTTGCGATATCGTTGGGGTAAATCGCAAAGCTCCTGAGAAAACGGCCAGCGCCGTCACCGCCCTGGGAAGACGTTTTGTGGCTATTCGGGCCGATCTGAGCCAGCAGGAAAATCTTCAGTACGTCGTGGACACCGCCGTGGCGGAGATGGGACGAATTGATATTCTGGTGAACAATGCCGGGACAATTCGCCGGGAGGAGGCTCTGACGTTCAGCGAAAAAGACTGGGATGATGTTATGAACCTGAATCTCAAGTCGCTCTTTTTCCTCTCCCAGGCGGTCGCTAGGCGATTTATCACCCAGGGCCAGGGCGGCAAAATTATCAATATCGCCTCTATGCTCTCCTTTCAGGGCGGCATTCGCGTGCCGTCGTATACCGCCTCGAAAAGCGGCGTACTGGGGATCACGCGCCTGCTGGCAAATGAGTGGGCGCTACATGGCATCAACGTGAATGCCATCGCGCCGGGCTACATGGCGACGAATAATACGCAGCAACTGCGCGATAACGAACAGCGTAACGCGGAGATCCTTGACCGCATCCCGGCGGGTCGATGGGGAGTACCGGATGACCTTCAGGGGCCGGTCGTCTTTTTAGCCTCCCCCGCATCAGATTACGTGAATGGTCACACCTTAGCCGTCGACGGCGGCTGGCTGGCGCGCTGAGGCGCGTTTGTGACAAACAGTTACACCGTCACCTCTTTCGCCCACTGTATAAAAACCCTATACTGTATAAATTGACAGTTTCGTGGGTTTTATCATGACGGCGGAAGGCCACCTGCTTTTTTCAATTGCGTGCGCAGTATTTGCCAAAAACGCAGAACTTACTCCCGTGCTTGCACAGGGAGACTGGTGGCATATTGTCCCTTCCGCCGTTTTAACCTGTCTCCTGCCCGATATTGACCACCCAAAATCGTTCCTCGGACAGCGCCTGAAGTGGGTGTCGAAGCCCATCGCCCGCGCGTTCGGCCACCGCGGGTTTACCCACAGCCTGCTGGCCGTTTTTGGCCTGCTCACGCTTTTCTATTTAAAAGTCCCTGAAAGCTGGATAGTGCCGGGCGATGCCATTCAGGGCATGGTGCTGGGTTATTTAAGCCATATCCTCGCCGATATGCTGACGCCCGCGGGCGTGCCATTGCTTTGGCCCTGCCGCTGGCGTTTCCGTTTTCCGATCCTTGCGCCGCAGAAAGGGAATCAGCTTGAACGCGTGCTGTGCATGGCGCTGTTCGCCTACGCCGTCTGGATGCCGCAAACCTTGCCCGAAAATAGTGCAGTGCGCTGGTCTTCCCAGATGATCAATTCGCTGCAATTTCAGTTCAATCGTTTTATTCATCACCAGATTGAACAGTAAACCAACAAAATCATTCCATTTGTCATAAACCATTCCATTTGGATATAAGCGCCACATCACACTTCTGCTAACCTTCCGCCAACAGGATCGGGAAAAACCGATCCCACATAATAAATCAGGAGAACGGGGATGAATTTTCCACTCATCGCGAACATAGTCGTGTTCGTCGTATTACTATTGCTTCTCGCGCAGGCGCGCCACAAACAGTGGAGCCTGGCGAAAAAAGTACTGGTCGGTCTGGTCATGGGTGTGGCGTTTGGTCTGGCCTTACACGCCGTCTACGGCTCCGATAGTCCGGTACTGAAAGAGTCCATTCAGTGGTTCAACATTGTCGGTAACGGCTACGTCCAGCTGCTGCAGATGATCGTTATGCCGCTGGTGTTCGCCTCTATTCTGAGCGCCGTAGCCCGTCTGCACAACGCAACTCAGCTGGGTAAAATCAGCTTTCTGACCATTGGTACGCTGCTCTTTACCACGCTGATTGCCGCGCTGGTGGGGGTGCTGGTTACAAACCTGTTTGGCCTGACGGCCGAAGGTCTGGTTCAGGGTACCGCTGAAACGGCGCGTCTGACCGCAATTCAAACCAACTACGTGGGTAAAGTGGCTGATCTGACGGTTCCGCAGATGGTCCTCTCCTTCATTCCGAAGAACCCTTTTGCTGACCTGACCGGTGCAAGCCCAACCTCTATCATCAGCGTGGTGATCTTCGCGGCGTTTCTGGGCGTGGCTGCGCTTAAGCTGCTGAAAGACGACGCGCCGAAAGGCGAACGCGTGCTGACGGCGATTGATACCCTGCAAAGCTGGGTGATGAAGCTGGTCCGTCTGGTCATGCAGCTGACGCCATACGGCGTTCTGGCGCTGATGACCAAAGTGGTAGCCGGCTCTAACCTGCAGGACATCATTAAGCTGGGCAGCTTCGTTGTCGCCTCTTATCTGGGCCTGGGCATTATGTTCGTGGTGCACGGTATCCTGCTGGGCGTGAACGGCGTCAGCCCGCTGAAATACTTCCGCAAAGTATGGCCGGTACTGACCTTTGCCTTCACCAGCCGTTCCAGCGCAGCGTCTATTCCGCTGAACGTTGAAGCGCAGACCCGTCGTCTGGGCGTGCCGGAATCTATCGCCAGCTTCTCTGCCTCCTTTGGTGCTACCATCGGTCAGAACGGCTGCGCGGGTCTCTACCCGGCGATGCTGGCGGTGATGGTTGCCCCAACCGTGGGTATCAACCCGCTGGATCCGGTCTGGATCGCCACGCTGGTCGGGATTGTTACCATCAGCTCCGCCGGCGTTGCAGGTGTCGGCGGCGGTGCAACCTTCGCCGCGCTGATTGTGCTGCCCGCGCTGGGCCTGCCCGTCACGCTGGTCGCCCTGCTGATCTCCGTTGAACCGTTGATCGACATGGGCCGTACCGCGCTGAACGTGAGCGGCTCCATGACTGCCGGTACGCTGACCAGCCAGTGGCTGAAGCAGACCGACAAAGCCATTCTGGAAAGTGCAGACGACGCCGAGCTGGCGCACCGTTAATCTCGATAGAAATAAAAAAACCGCCTGATGGCGGTTTTTTTATGGCTGTTATTCTTCAACCTCTTCATCCTGGCGGATTTGCGTCGCCCATCGCTGGGCTGACTCCGGCACGGAAAACGCCGGCGACCGGCGGAAATGTTCCCCCATCAGGACAAAAGCCACATATTTACCGCGAAGCAGCCAGACATCACGAAAACCATCCACTTTCAGGGCATGGTCAGGCGGCGCGGGCTCAACGCGGGGCACATAGCTAATAACCTGGCGGTTTTGTTGACGAAGAGGTTTCATAAGCGACGGATTCACTAAAGCAAATTCTTGAAGCAGGAAAATTCTATGATAGCCGATCCTGCTGCCTTACGTCGCGCTCCGAGTGGGTGAGATGGCTCCTTTCGTTAATAACGTCATGTGAAAAACGCTTAGTTAGCGAGCTATCTCACGACATTGTTCTATCCTTAATAGGGTTTTTAGCAATGGATAAAGGAGAAGCGTGCAATGTCGAACAAAGATAAATCACATCAATCACCGATTCATGGCACTGAAGAATCTCAACCGGGTATGGACTCTCTCGCCCCTGCTGACGGCTCTCACCGCCCCTCGCCGGGCCCATCAGCCCCTGGCGAACAACCAACCGCGCCGGGAAGCATGAAATCGCCGGACACCGGAAACGAGAAGCTGAAATCGCTTGAGCCACACCGTAAAGGCGGTGAAGGTTTTGCACTCACCACCAATCAGGGCGTGCGCATTGCTGACGATCAAAACTCCCTTCGCGCAGGCACGCGCGGACCGACCCTGCTGGAAGATTTCATCCTGCGGGAAAAAATTACCCATTTTGACCACGAGCGAATTCCGGAACGCATCGTTCATGCGCGCGGTTCTGCGGCGCACGGCTACTTCCAGCCCTATAAAAGCCTGAAAGCGATCACCAAAGCGGATTTCCTCTCCGACCCGGATAAAATCACGCCGGTCTTTGTGCGTTTCTCCACCGTGCAGGGTGGCGCAGGTTCGGCAGACACGGTGCGTGATATCCGCGGCTTTGCCACCAAGTTTTATACCGAAGAGGGTATTTTCGATCTGGTGGGCAATAACACCCCGGTGTTTTTCATTCAGGATGCGCATAAATTTCCTGACTTTGTCCATGCGGTAAAACCGGAGCCCCACTGGGCCATACCCCAGGGACAAAGTGCGCACGATACCTTCTGGGACTATGTCTCCCTGCAGCCTGAAACCTTACACAACGTGATGTGGGCGATGTCCGACCGTGGGATCCCGCGCAGCTATCGCACGATGGAAGGGTTCGGTATTCATACCTTCCGCATGATCAACGCGGAAGGAAAAGCCACGTTTGTGCGCTTCCACTGGAAGCCGGTAGCGGGCAAAGCCTCGCTGGTATGGGACGAGGCGCAGAAGCTCACCGGGCGCGATCCGGACTTCCATCGCCGCGAACTGTGGGAATCCATTGAAGCGGGTGACTTCCCGGAATATGAACTGGGCTTACAGCTGATCCCGGAAGAAGACGAGTTTAAGTTCGATTTCGACCTGCTTGACCCGACAAAACTCATCCCTGAGGAGCTGGTGCCCGTTCAGCTGGTGGGGAAAATGGTGCTTAACCGCAACCCGGATAATTTCTTTGCCGAAAACGAGCAGGCCGCGTTCCACCCGGGCCACATCGTCCCCGGACTGGATTTCACCAACGATCCACTCTTACAGGGACGTCTGTTCTCGTATACCGATACGCAGATTAGCCGTCTTGGCGGGCCGAACTTCCACGAGATCCCGATTAACCGCCCAACCTGCCCGTACCATAACTTCCAGCGCGACGGGATGCACCGTCAGGATATTGATACCAACCCGGCAAACTATGAGCCGAACTCCATCAACGACAACTGGCCGCGAGAAACCCCGCCGGGGCCGAAACGCGGCGGATTCGAATCGTACCAGGAGCGTATCGACGGCAACAAAATTCGCGAGCGCAGCCCCTCGTTCGGTGAGTATTACGCCCACCCTCGCCTGTTCTGGAACAGCCAGACGCCGATTGAGCAACAGCACATCATCGGCGGCTTTAGCTTCGAACTGAGCAAAGTGGTGCGCACCTACATCCGCGAGCGCGTGGTCGATCAGCTGGCGCACATTGATATTCAGCTTGCCCAGAGCGTGGCGGATAACCTTGGTATCACACTAACGGACGAACAGCGCAACCTTGCGCCACCGAAAGAGGTTAACGGCGTGAAGAAAGATCCATCGCTGAGCCTGTATGCGGTGCCGGGGGGTTCAATTAAAGGCCGCGTGGTCGCCATCCTGCTGAACGACAAAACCCGCGCCAGCGACGTGCTGGGGATTATGCAGGCGCTAAAAACCCAGGGCGTACACGCCAAACTGCTCTATTCCCGCATGGGTGAAGTGACCGCCGATGACGGCTCCGTGCTGCCGGTGGCGGCGACCTTTGCCGGTGCGCCGTCGCTGACCGTCGATGCGGTGATTGTGCCGTGCGGGGATATTGCCAGCCTGCTCAACAACGGTGATGCCATCTATTATCTGCTGGAAGCCTATAAGCACCTGAAGCCCATTGCGCTGTCCGGCGACGCACGGCAGTTTAAGGCGCAACTGAAGGTTGCCGAGCAGGGTGAGGACGGCATTGTCGAGGGAGATAGCGTTGACGATGCGTTTATGACGAAGCTGTTTGATTTGCTCGCCGCGCACCGCGTCTGGTCGCGCAGCAGTAAGATCGATCAGATTCCGGCGTAAAAACCATTCCCGGTTGTGCGGCCTGATGCCCTCACCCACGGGAGAGGGAGAAAACAATAAAAACGGTAACCCAGGTTACCGTTTTGCTTTTACCTCGCCACCCGGCACTTCTTACAGATCCCCAAACGTCCCCAACCGATACCCACGCTCGGCAATGGCGTATTTCAGCGACGGCGACGTCAGGACATCCAGCTCCGCCAGGCGCGGCCAGCAGTAGGCGCTCTTACGCACGGTGTTATCGACAAAGGCAGGATGCGCCATGACCTCCAGCGACCGTTCCCCCCGCGCGGCGGAATCATCCAGCACCTTCAGGAACAGCGCTTCGTCGATCTCGTCACCGTAAAAGGCACTGCTGAACCCCTCTGTTGTTGTCACGGCACAGTCCGGCACGCCCTGCGCCTCACGATCCACGCGCATCGCCACGCTTTTGCGTTGGGCAAACGCCGCAACAATCGGGAAAATCGCCGGGATCATGTGCACATGATGGTGGCTGTCGATGTGCGTCGGCGCCTTGCCAAAAAGATCAACAAAGCGGTTGTATTGGCAGTCCAGCTCACGGGCAATCTCTTCGAGCGGCAGAGCGTCCTGCTCCGCCAGATCCCAAATCCATTTGCCCAGCAGACCGTCACGCGTCAGGCCCGGCATGGGTGAAAGCGGCATCCCGAGCGTCAGCACAAAATGCATGCCGACACCCAGCTCTGGCACCTCGCGGCTCAGCTGCGCCGCGTGTTCAACCGCTTCACCGTTCACCAGTGCCGTTGTAGAGGTCACTACCCCGCGGCGACAGGCTTCAATAATGCCGTAGTTCTGGCCTTTCGAAAGGCCAAAGTCATCAGCATTAACGATCAGCAGGTTTTCCATTGTGCGTCCTCTCAGTGTTGTTTGAACTTCAGCTTCTCAATCGTGGCGGCAAAGTTCGGCAACCATTTTTCATGCGCCAGGATCATCTCGCTGGCCAACTGCTCCGCATCGCGGTCGGAATGCACCAGCGGGCTGAGGTTCAGCGCCAGAAGCACGTCATTGAGTTCACCGCTTAGCGCCGCGTTGCTCGCCGCCACTTCAAAGCCTTTGATGGTGTGGATCAGGCCCATCACTTTGTCGTCGAAGTGGGTGATACGTGGATGCGGTTTAGCCCCCTCGCGCCCCAGAATGCAGGTCATCTCGACGGCCCAGTCCGCCGGGATATTGTCGATATGGCCGTGATGCGGCACGTTAACATAGTGCTCCGCCTGCTTGTCGTTGTAGATGGCGTTGATCACTTCACACGCTGCATCGGAGTAATAGGCCCCACCGCGCTGCTCAAGCGCTTTCGGTTTGACGTTCAGGTTCGGATCTTTATATAAATCGAACAGCTGCTTCTCAACTTTCTGAACGATTTGCGCACGCGCGCCGCCCTTATAGTACTCGCCCATTTCGATAGCCAGCATCTCTTTCTGCTTGAAGTAGTAAAGCAGGTATGAGCACGGCAGCAGATTCAGCGAGCGAATCAGCCCTTCGCTGAACGGCAGGTCAAAGATGTTCTTCACGGAGGCCGCGGTCAGGCGACCGGAGGCCACGCCGTCGAGCAGTTCGGCAAAGCGCGATTTTCCGTTCACGATGACGTCTTTAATGAACACCATGTGGTTCAGGCCGAACAGATCGATTGAGAGATCGTCACTGTCGGTCAGCTCCAGCACGTCGCGGATAAACATCTTCATGCCGATCGGGATATTACAGACGCCGATAAAGCGTTTGAAATTGGTATGACGATATACCGCCTCGGTCACCATTCCGGCCGGGTTAGTGAAGTTAATCACCCACGCGTTCGGGCAGATCTCTTGCACATCTTTGACGATGTCGAAAATCACCGGAATGGTACGCAGGCCTTTGAACAGGCCGCCCGCGCCGTTGGTCTCCTGCCCCAGGTAGCCGTGGCTCAGCGGAATACGCTCGTCCAGCTCGCGCGCTTTTAGCTGGCCGACGCGCAGCTGAGTGGTAACGAAATCCGCATCTTTCAGCGCCAGGCGACGATCGAGGGATTTATGCACGGTCATCGGCACGCCCGCTTTCTCAACCATGCGCTTGCACAGGTCGAAAATAATACCCAGCTTCTCCTGACCTTCCTCAACGTCCACCAGCCATAATTCGCTGACCGGTAATTCATGATAACGTTTCAGAAAACCTTCGAGTAATTCCGGGGTATAGCTGCTGCCGCCACCAATGGTTACGACTTTTAATTTCTTTTGCATAATATCTCCCTTAGCGTATCAGGTTAATCGCCTGCAAGGTATAGCGTACTCTTCCCGCTATTTGGGCAAGCCATTAAAGCAATATTTATGGCGGGTAATCCGCCGAAAGTTAATTAATTACCGTTAAATTCTTCCGGTAGCTGTTCGGTGTGAATGAGGTCAACTTCTTAAAAGTTTTAATAAACAGGCTGGGACTGCTATATCCTGACTCATAGGCAATATCGGTGACAGAATAGTTGGTAATCTCCAGCTGTTTTTTGGCAAAATTAATGCGGATTTCATTAATTATTTGCACCGGCGTTTTACGATAATAACGCTGCGTCGCGCGGGTCAGATATTCCTGGGATTTCCCCGAGAGGGATACCATATTTTCCAGCGCATTTTCGCTGAACTGGCCTTTATCGTGCATCAGTTCCACGGTGCTGCGCAGCCACTGTGGAACGTCATCCGTCACCTGCTGCTCTTCACGGTGATGCCGCAACCGGTTCATCACGTAGAAGGTCACCGTTTCAATAAATTCATCAAACTCATTGTCGCGGAAGTTAAGCGAGGCGATGACCGTTTCAATCCAGGTCATGAACTCGTTTTTCACACGATATACCTGGGACGCCACAAAGCAGAACGGCACCAGCGGCAGATAGTGCTTCTCAAAGAAGCGTCTGCTGACGCCCACGTTCAGAATGCGGGTCGCGCCAAATTCGTAAAAGCTCTGGTGATAGGAACCCATCGGTAGGAAGACAAAATCCCCTCGCTCCAGCAGGACGCGCTTACCGTTGATCTCCTGGTAGTAGCGGCCGGTCAGAACAATCGTGAACTCATAGTAGTCATGCTGGTGCAGACCGCTGGCGCTCTCCGTCTTGTTGTAGATAACCACGTGAAAATTTTTGCCATTAAACAGTTGCTGTTCAAATGCGGTTTTGATTTCCATCGTGCTGACCTCCTGCTGCTCAATCCGACCTAGTGCATTTTCTCGTGAAGCTCAATCAACTCCGCCACCAGCTCACGCGCCAGCATGGACGTCATCAGGTGATCCTGAGCGTGTACCAGCACCAGGCTGACCTTCATCTTCCCTTCGCCCTGGTCGCTTTCAATCAGCTTTGTCTGCACCAGGTGCGCTTCGTTCAGTGCCGTGCGGGACTGCTCCATCATGGTTTTCGCGGCGGCGAAATCGCCCTGCTTGGCCTGCTTCAGTGCGGCATACGCCAGGCTGCGCGCCTGCCCGGAGTTGATGATGAGGCCCATCACCACTTCTTCGAGATCGTTCTCTGCGGCTTCGTCTGCGACGATACTATCCAAATCTAACATGTTTTAGCTCCTTGTGGCTGGCGCGGGCTTCCCCGCGCCGGTCAATCTTAGAATTTCAGTGAGAGGGCAATTTCCTCTTCGCTCTCTTCTTCATCAATGATGGTGGCAGCTTTGTTCGCAATCGCCACGAACGGCATGTACAGCAGGGTGGCAATCCCGAGGTTGAATATCGCCAGCAGGAAGGCCGCGACGCTACCGTTGGTGTTAAAGAAGGCACCCAGACCTGCCGGCATGGTCCACGGAGCAATGTTGGTGATCGGTGGAATAATACCCATGTAGTAAGCCGTCAGGGTGATCGCTGCCAGCAGCGGCTGCACCAGGATGAACGGGATAAACATTACCGGGTTCATGATAATTGGCAGACCGAACAGAATCGGCTCGTTAATCTGGAAGATGCCTGATGGCAGGGCCAGTTTCGCCACCTGACGATAGTCAGCGCGACGAGAGACAATAAAGACCGCGATGATCAGACCCAGGGTCGCCCCGGTACCACCCAGGAAGATATAGGAGTCAAGCATCGGCTTCGCCCACACATGGAAGGTTTTACCTGCCGCCAGCGCCGCGTCAACGGAGCCGTACTGCTGGTAAAGCGCAACGTTTTCCAGTGCCCATGGGGTCATAATTCCGCTGTCCAGCGCGGCCAGTGCCAGTGAACCATGCACGCCGAAGAACCACAGCAGAGAGGTGAAAATCACATACGCCCAACCGACCACGCCACCCATCGACGCCAGCGGCGTAGAGATAGAGTCCATGATGATCTGGTGGAAGTTCGTGCCCCAGTGAGAGAGCGCCCAGGCGATAATCCCCATGATGGAGAGGATAATGAAGCCTGGGATCAACGCGGAAAAAGAACGAGAAACGGAGGCCGGCACGCTATCCGGCAGGCGGATAACCCAGTTGCGACGGATAATAAAGGTGAACATTTCTGCCACCACCAGGCCGATAACAATACCGGAGATGATGTTGGCTCCGCCCAGCCAGTTTGCGCCAACGGCGTAGGCTTCACCCACGCTGTAAGGCGTGACGGTCATAAACGCGGCAACGGATAATAATCCGGCGGCCAGCGGATCCACTTTCCGCTCTTCAGCCAGCGCCATCCCAATAAAGAAAGGCGCCATCAGCGACATAATACCCAACGTACCGTTATATACGTTGCCGCCGATGGCTTTAAAACCATTAAGGGTTTCAATAGTGGAAGCGTCTAACCGAATTCCTAATGAATAAAAGAAGGAACCTTCACCAAAGCTCAGAAAAACGTTGTTAATTAAAACGAACATGGCCCCGGCCAGCGTCAACGGCATTAATTTAATAAAACCGTTTTTGATGGCATTAACGTGAGGCTGCTTTCCTATTTTAACAGCAAAAGGAAGGAGTACCTTTTCAAGTGAAGCGATGACTTTACTCATAGGAAAATACCCTTAAATGCCGTAACGCATGTTACGGCGTAATTGTGTGTGAAATAACTCTTTGACGGGAAAAATAAAAATTAATTAGCAGCTTTTTTAATGGCTGCCACAGCAGCTTTAAGTACACCTAAACCATCGATCTTGCCGTACAGCCCCGAGTCGATCACCTCGACCGGTTTATTCGGTAGCAGTCGTTGAATTTCGGGCAACATATAGGCAATTTGCGGCCCCAGTAACACCACATCGGCTTTCTGGCCTTTTTCGCCCGCCAGCGTTTCCGGAAACGCTTCAATCACCACAGGAACTTCATACTTTTCAGCCTGCGCGCGCATCTTTGACACCAGAAGCGAGGTTGACATGCCCGCTGAGCAGAACAGGTAGATATGTTTCTTTTCCATCATAATTTCCCTCTTGTATGACTACCTGCCGTCGCGCTATCACTCGACTCGCTGTCCCGGCAGACAGGTAGCTTGCGTACTGTTGTTTATCGTTGAAGTGAGTATACGCAATGGTACAGAGGGGAGATAATTCTGGATAGGCCTAAATTGTCTCTCATTGACCTGGCTTGTTGACTACCTTCACATTTCAGGCAAATAATTCGCGCAAAGAAATAAGATTAACGTATGAATAAAAAAACCGGCCCAGAGGCCGGTTTGTTAACATCTTCAGGCAAGCAGGGTTACTGCGCCTTAGGTGCCTGCGGATCGG
Source organism: Enterobacter sp. IF2SW-B1 (assembly GCF_001743375.1). Classification (NCBI taxonomy): domain Bacteria; kingdom Pseudomonadati; phylum Pseudomonadota; class Gammaproteobacteria; order Enterobacterales; family Enterobacteriaceae; genus Enterobacter; species Enterobacter sp. IF2SW-B1. Next base: position 337,624 of record NZ_MJAA01000001.1, read on the forward strand.
TGTCGTATTCAGCACAGGTCTGATAGCCGGAGTTAATCACATGTCCGGTATCATCCAGCGCGACGAAGTAGGTTTCTGCCTTACCATCACGTTGACCCAGGATATAAGTCTGACACGTACCGCGCGCGTGAATCATGGTCACTTCAGAAGAAGGCTTGCCGGCGATCGCAGCCACCTGCGAACGTGTCATCCCTTTTTTAACGTCTTTAACCACGGGCTGGGTAAACTGATCCTTGGTGCGATCGTAAGCCGTACACCCTGCCAGCATCGTCAGTACCGCCGCTGCGCTAAGAATTCCTGCTACGTTCTTGTTCATATTCCGTCCTCTTGTTTATCAGCGTGTTATCTAAGCATGGGATAAAAAGTACTATTGTTCAACTTTGTGATTTACGCCAGACGAATTTCGGAAAATTCTAATAAAACAACGATAAGCTGCTAAATCGCCGCAAATTAACGCACTCGAAACTGTGATCCTTGTCGTTTTCCGCCCAAAGGGTTAGTTTTAACAGTTAACACATTCTGTTTATGTTCTGCATACGGAGGGCATGATGGCTCTGCAACAAGAGATTATTCAGGCGCTGGGCGCTAAGCCTGCGATAGATGCACAGGAAGAGATCCGCCGCAGCGTGGATTTTTTAAAGTCGTACTTAAAAAAGAACGCTTTCCTGAAATCCCTGGTGCTGGGCATCAGCGGCGGGCAGGACTCTACCCTGACGGGTAAACTCTGCCAGATGGCGATTTCAGAGCTTCGTGAAGAGACGGGCGACGAAGCGCTGCAGTTTATCGCCGTGCGTCTGCCTTACGGGGTTCAGGCGGACGAACAGGACTGCCAGGACGCCATCGCGTTCATCCAGCCCGATCGCGTGCTTACCGTCAATATCAAAGGCTCGGTGCTGGCAAGCGAGCAGGCGCTGCGCGAAGCGGGCATTGAATTAAGTGATTTTGTGCGCGGCAACGAGAAAGCGCGCGAGCGCATGAAAGCGCAGTACAGCATCGCCGGGATGACCAAAGGCGTTGTGGTAGGCACCGACCATGCGGCAGAAGCGATCACCGGTTTCTTCACCAAATACGGCGATGGCGGCACCGACATCAACCCGATTTTCCGTCTCAACAAGCGTCAGGGCAAGCAGCTGCTCGCCGCGCTGGGCTGCCCTGAGCACCTGTACAAGAAAGCGCCAACAGCGGATCTGGAAGACGATCGCCCTTCCCTGCCGGATGAAGCGGCCCTTGGCGTCACCTATGACAACATTGATGATTATCTGGAAGGCAAAACGCTGGATGAAGGTACCGCGAAAATTATCGAGGGCTGGTACCTGAAAACCGAGCACAAGCGCCACACGCCAATTACGGTGTTTGACGATTTCTGGAAATAAACGCAAAACGGTAACCCAGGTTACCGTTTTTTGTGTTTGCGCCCTCTCCCGTGGGAGAGGGTTGGGGTGAGGGCATCAGGCCGCACGTCATGGCCGGGTGAGGCGTAGCCGCCACCCGGCTCTTTTTTAACCACAGCACACCTGCTACACTGTATACCTGAACAGTATATGGAGCAGTATGTGAGCAGGCGTCAATCAGCCCCGCGTCTTGAGTTTGAAGCGGCGGCTATCTATGAATATCCCGAACATCTTCGCCCCTGGCTTGAGGCGCTGCCCAAACAGCCGGGTGTGTACATCTTTCACGGTGAAAGCGAGACCCTGCCGCTCTACATCGGCAAAAGCGTTAACATTCGCAGCCGGGTGTTATCCCACCTGCGCACCCCGGACGAGGCCGCCATGCTGCGCCAGTCGCGACGCATTACCTGGTTCCAGACGGCGGGAGAAATGGGCGCGCTGTTGCTGGAAGCCCGGCTGATAAAAGAGCAGCAGCCGCTCTTCAATAAGCGCCTGCGGCGCAACCGCCAGCTCTGCTCCCTGCAGATCGCCGACGGCAAGCCGCAGGTCGTCTACGCCCGCGAGGTCGATTTCTCCCACGCCCCGAATCTCTTCGGGCTGTTCGCAAACAAGCGTGCCGCCCTGCAGTCTCTGCAGGCGCTCGCGGACGAGCTGCAGCTTTGCTATAGCCTTTTAGGGCTAGAGGGCACCACGCGGGGCCGCGCCTGTTTCCGCTCCGCTCTGAAGCGCTGCGCGGGCGCCTGCTGCGGAAAAGAGAGCGTTGAGGCGCATCACGCCCGGCTCCTCGCGGGAATGGCCGGGATCAGCGTCAACTGCTGGCCGTGGGACGGCGCCGTTGCGCTAAAAGAAGTGGGTGAAACCATGACGCAGTATCACATCGTCAATAACTGGCTCTGGCTGGGGGCTGTCGATGATTTAAGCGACGCGGCAACCCTGCTGCGCACCCCCGCGGGATTCGACCACGACGGCTACAAAATCCTCTGCAAGCCCGTATTAGCGGGCAAGTTCGAGATCATCGCACTCAGTGACCCGGCAGCCAATTAATTTCACTGAACAGCAGGGTGCCCTGAGACTCCAGCAGACGCAGAGTATGGGTCCCCTCCTGCCAGCTGGCGCCCTGATCGGCCGTGAGCAATTTATCACCCAGCTGCCACGCACCGCTTAATACAAACACCACGCCCCCGCGCGAGCCAAAGGTGGTAAAAGTACGATCGGCAACCCGCACCTTCGCCTGACAGCAATCGCGCCGGGTCATGATGTTGAAATCCATCGCCATCCTGCCATCGGAAAGCAGCGCCTTCACCGGCAAATCGCCAGCAAAACTGTAAGGCTGATGCTGTTTAAGGGTATGGCAGAACGCCTGACCGGCATCCAGCGTCACCTCCCCGCCTTCCAGCAGGGTAATGACCCGGTCGACACCGGGAAACGAGGAGAATTCGCCGTTGCTGGCGATGGTCGCGATACTGGCACGCCAGAAAAAATCGCGCGTCGCGGGAGGGATACAGCAAATTTCTCGCGTTTCGCCGGCACCATTGCGCCAGAGGCTGACCGGCATCTTACGAATATCAAAGAACTCCATCACCACTCCTGAATGGCACAACCCGTGCCAGGGCAAGGATATCGCTACCCCTGCAGTCTTGTTTGTTATCGTTAGGTATTCACAGACACAGTATCGGCAGCAGAGCGGGCAGGCCTTAGCGGAACGTTAATAAAAATGCTAACGCCATGACTCTACAGACATTCTCTGAAGCGACTACAGGAGAATACCGCGCTGGCGGCGGCAGGCAAGAGGGCAGAATAGAAAAACCGCCGGTCCTGTCCACAGCGATTTCGCTTTTGTGGACAGGATCCCGGCGGTCTTAAGAGAGTGAACCGATTATTCGGTTGGTGCTGGCATTTTACCTTCCATCGCCGGACGTTCTGTCAGACGCTTCTCAAAATTGGCATTAAACTGTTTTTTCTGTTCCGAGGTCAGAATGTTGTAGATCTTGTTCTGGGTTTCCATGTGGGCCAGCATGCGGGCTTTGTGCTGCTCGGCCATTTTGTCGATCTGCGCTTCGGCTTTCGCCTTATCGAAGCTGTCGCTGGCAATGATGTCATGCATTGCGCGGCGCTCTTCCAGCGGAGGACGCTTCATCTGGTCACGCTGGCTTTTCATGATGTCGCGGATCTGCTGCTTCTGCGCGTCCGTCAGGTTCAAATCTTTGAACATCATCATCTCGTGGTGCATACCCGGCTTGCCTTTATGATGCATCATCATTTTGCCTTCAGCTGGCGCGGCGGTGGTGGTTGCGGTATCTGCGGCGAACGCCATGCTGGTAGCGCCCAGAGCCAGGGTAGAAGCAACAAACAGTGCAGTAAACTTACGCATAATTTATTTCCTTTCTTTCAGTTATTCTTCGGCGCTATGCCGTGTTGACGAGATTAACTTTACGGGGTTTATCGTCAATTAATCAGAGCAACGGTAAAACAATGAAAGTGTAAAAAACAATTTTTCGCCAAATGTGGAGGAAATAAGGATAAAGCGTGGAGAGTTGCAACAAGAAATATTCAATACGATGATTTTAAAGCTATTTAGCAGAAGTATAACGAAGTGACGGTGAATAATAAAGCAATTCGCCAGGAATATTCCGTAAAAGAAATCAGAGCGCTTTAATCGCTAAGAAAACATATTTACTTCCCCTCCCGGATGGTGAGAGGGGAAAGGTTCAGGTGAGTTTTTCCAGCATCAGACCGGCCCGCAGGCCAAACGCTACGGAGGGGTTGGGGAACAGCACATATTCGGTGGTTTTCTGCACCTCGTAACGCTCTTCGCCATCTTCCGCCAGCAGAGCCCCTTTGCGAAACGGCGTGAAGTTCAGGGTGTGCGCGGCCATGTGAAGCTGGAAAGCCTCGCTGCGGCGGGTGATCTGCTGTACGACCCGGTACCGCTCAACGGGCTGATGTGCGTGCTCGGTAGCCGTCCCACCGAGCAGCGCCCGAAGCGCGAGCTCCGTTGGCGCAAAGCGCTTGAGATCGTTCTGTCCGAACGGTAGCGCTTTTCCCAGCTCCAGCGTACAGGACAGCGCGCCAAACCGTTCGCAAGTGAAGTGAGTAAAGGTCCCGCCCGGCGACTGATGAAACACCAGCGCCTCCAGCCCGGCATCCCCCAGCCAGCTCAAAAACGCTTCATCCCACGGCTGATTGCGCTGCGGCAGAACGCCGAATCTGACATGGTAAGAGGCGCGGATCGCCGTATGCAGATCCAGATGCCAGCACGCCGGTCCCGCCGCGGCAAAAAACGTCGTCACGACGTTCTCCAGCCACTGCGCGCGCGCCGTTTCGTCACTCTGCGGAAACTGCGACCAGCGACCGCCGAACATGCGGTTAATGTCGCTAACCAGGTACCGTTTGTTTTGCGCCAGCGCAGGCGGATTGCCAAGCGCCACCAGCACGCGGCACGCAAGGGCGATCTCGCCGCGATACAGCGCGCGCAGCAGCCCATCGACGATCTCAACGGGTGCGGTTTCATTCCCGTGGATCCCCGTGGAAAGCAGCAGCGATAACGCGCTGCTGGCCTTCGGTGTCAGCTCAAGCACCCCGCGCCCCAGCCACCGCCAGCGGAATGAGGGGCCCTCCCCCTCACTCTGGTCCGGCGTTTCATCGGCCAGGGTCAGCGCCAGTAAATTTTCCATATCCACTCCTTTAGCGCTGGAACGGGTAAACCGAGCCCAGCTGCAGGATTGACGATAATGCGTCCAGCGCCTCGCGCCCTTCGCGCAGCAGCTGCGGGTCAACCAGATCGGCCTGCGTTAGCCGGTCGCGATAGTAGCGGTCCACCCAGTTGTTCAGGGTGTTAAAGAGCGTCTCATTCATCATGACTGCCGGGTTAACGGCCTGTATTTCATTTGGCGTTAACACGACCCGCAGGCGCAGACAGGCGGGACCACCGCCGTTAGCCATGCTTTCGCGCAGGTCAAACACGCGCAGCTCGTCAATCGGGTTATCGGCCTTCACCAGTTCGGTGAGGTAGCGCCACACACCCCGATGATCCCGGGACTCCTGCGGCAGCACCAGCATCATGCTGCCGTCATCGCGGCTCAGCAGCTGGCTGTTGAACAGATAGGTTTCGACCGCGTCCTGCACGCTGACCGCCTGCGTTGGCACCTGGATCGGCATAAAGCCGGGCACGCGTTCGTGCAGCGTGGCGAGCAGCTTATCCTGATGGGCAAAGGCCTGCTCATGGCAGAACAGCACCTGGCGGTTGGACACGGCAATCACGTCGTTATGGAACACGCCCTGGTCGATCACGTGCGGGTTCTGCTGGGCAAAAATCACCTGGGAAGGATTGACCTGGTTCAGGCGCGCAACCGCCTGGCTGGCCGCGAGCGTCTGACGCGCTGGATAACGGGTTGGCGCGGCGTGGCCGCCCTCTTCCCGCCCGTAGATAAACAGCTGCACGGCGGGATCGCCGTAATCGCCACCCAGCCGGTTATGGTTGGCCGCGCCTTCGTCGCCAAACATCGCCACCTGCGGCAGGGCCTGATGGATCTCAAAATGGGCGTCATGCTTGAAAATAGCGCGCAGCACGCGCTCGGTGGTGTCCGCTTCGGTGGCGCGATGAAACTTATTATTCAGGTTCGCCACCGTCAGATGGACTTTACCATCCAGCGTATCGGCTGACGGCGCGACGGTGGCCGCGTTTGCCACCCACATTGAAGAGGCAGAGCTTGCCGCAGAGAGCAAATGCGGCGTCTGCGTACCCGCTTTTTCGACGACCTGCTCGTCCGTACCACTAAATCCTAGCTGGCGCAGCACCGCCACGTTAGGGCGTTCCTGCGGCGGGATCACCGCCTGCGGGAAGCCGGCATCCGCCAGCGCCTTCATTTTTAGCAGCCCCTGCTTCGCCGCCAGCTTCGGGTTGGAGACCTGAAAGCGGTGCTTCGTCGAGGCTTCATTACCAAAGGAGAGACCGGCATAGTGGTGCGTCAGCCCCACCAGCCCGTCAAAGTTGACTTCACGCGCTTTCATGGCCTTCTCCCTTCGTAAAATCAAGCCCCGGGTTAAGCGTCTCCGGCAGCGTCAGCGCCGGGGTTTCCAGACTCGCCATCGGCCACGCGCAGTAATCGGCGGCATACCAGGCGCTGGCGCGATGGTTGCCCGAGGCGCCCACGCCGCCGAACGGCGCGGTGCTCGCCGCCCCGGTCAGCGGTTTATTCCAGTTCACGATCCCGGCACGCGCTTCCAGCAGCAGTTGTTCAAACTTCTCGCGATGCGGCGATATCAGCCCGCTCGACAGGCCGTAGCGGGTGTTATTCGCCATCGCAATGGCCGCATCAAAATCGTCGTAACGCCAGACGCACAGCAGCGGGCCAAACACCTCTTCATCCGGCACGCTGCTCGCACCGCTCATCTCAACGATGCCCGGCGTCAGCAGCGAGGTACCCGGCTGAACTTGCTTCGGCTCGAGCAGGGTTTTCGCCCCGCGTGCAACGTGGTCCTGCCAGGCGTTGAGCACGTTCAGCGCGGCCTGTTCGGAGATCAGCCCGCCGATAAACGGCTGCGGATCGGCATCCCACGCGGCAGGCACCAGCCGCGCGCTCACCTCTACCAGACGCTTCAGGAAGGCATCCCCCTGCGCGCCGCGCTTGACCAGCAGGCGGCGGGCGCAGGTGCAGCGCTGTCCGGCGGTAATAAAGGCGGACTGGATCGTCAGGTGCACCGCGGCATCGATATCGTCGGGATCTTCGACAATCAGCGGGTTGTTGCCGCCCATCTCCAGCGCCAGAATTTTCTCCGGCTGCCCCGCCAGCTGGCGGTGCAGCTGATAGCCCGTTCCGGCGCTGCCGGTAAACAGCAGGCCGTCGATATCGCTCAGCGCGCTCAGCGCCTGACCGGTTTCCCTCCCGCCCTGCACGAGGTTCAGCACGCCCGGCGGCAGCCCGGCCTGCTCCCACAGCTTCACCACCGCCTCGCCGGTTAACGGCGTAAGCTCGCTCGGTTTGAAGATGACGGTATTGCCCGCCAGCAGCGCGGGCACAATGTGACCATTCGGCAGATGCCCAGGGAAGTTATACGGGCCAAACACCGCCAGCACGCCGTGCGGACGGTGGCGCAGCGTGGCCGCGCCGTCCGGCATCTCAGTATGCTGCTCGCCGGTGCGGGTGTGGTACGCCTTAATCGAAATAGCGATTTTATTGATCATCGCCGTCACTTCGGTCGCCGCTTCCCAGCGCGGTTTGCTGGTTTCGGACGCGATGATGCGCGTCAGCTCGGCCTTGTTGGCCTCCAGCAGTCCGCCAAATTTTTCAATAAGCGCCTGCCGCTCGGCGAATGGCCGTTTTGCCCACGCGGGAAACGCGTGTCGTGCGGAACGGCAGGCCTGCTCGACCTGCGCGGCGCTGGCGTCATTTCCCTTCCACAGCACCTCTTTTCCTACTGGATTGGTTTTTACGCGCTGTTCGCCTTCGCCCGTTACCCAGTCACCGTTAATCCATAATGTCATGCTGTTTTCTCCTCAGGGCAGAGACGCACCAGGCGAACCGTATCGCCGGCGTTACATTTCAGGGCATCCAGCTCTGCAGCCGTCAGCACCAGACGTTCACATTTCGGGTTGGTCCGCACCAGCATGGCGCGGAAGTTGGCGTAATTTTCGTTCGCTACCAGGCATGCCGGCCAGTCACCCGGCGCGGGCTGGCCTTCGGATACCTCAACCAGGCGGCTTTTGCGGATGGCGCGCACGCGGTCGATATCGCACTCAAGCGTTGGCCCGCCGTCAAAGATGTCGACATAGTTACGGTAGCGGAAGCCCTCTTTCTCCAGCACCGCGCGGGCAGGCGCGGTTTGCGGATGCACTTCGCCAATTACCGCCTGCGCTTCCGGTGTTAAGAAATGGGTATAGATAGGATGTTTAGGCATCAGCTCCGCGATAAACGCTTTCTGGCCGGTGCCGCAGAGATAGTCCGCCCGGCTGAACTCCATCGAGAAGAAGCGCTCGCCCAGGCTCTCCCAGAAGGGCGAGTAGCCTTTGTCGTCGATCACGCCGCGCATCTCTGCCACCACTTTTTCGTTAAAGCGATCGCGAAAAGCGGCCATAAACATAAAGCGCGATTTGGAGAGCAGATAGCCGTTGCCCTCTTTGCGCCACGCCGGGTCGAGGAACAGCGTACAGAGCTCGCTGGCGCCCGTGTGGTCATTGCAGAGAAACAGCGTGGGCAGCGCGTTATAGACGTTTAGCTCTTTCGAGGCGTGAACCATCGTGCCGACGCGGTAGTTGTACCACGGGTCGTTAAGCCCGACGGCCACTTCAATGGCGCAGATCCCGGCCACGCTCCCCGTTTCGGTGTCTTCCAGCACGAACACGTAACCCTGTTCGCTTTTTGGCAACGTCCCCTGCCAGGTTTGCAGGGCGCGCTCAATGCGCGCCGACAGCGTTTTTTCATCGGCAGGAAGCGAGGTCAGCCCGCCTCCCGTCTTACCGGCAAGCTGCATAAGCCCGGCAATATCGCCGCGCTCAACGGGACGGATGACCATCATGATGACACCCCGGATTTCACCTTCTCACACGCCAGCGCAAAACGATCCAGACCGGTTTGCACCTCTTCCTCGCTGACGATCAGCGCAGGGGCAAAACGCACCACGTTGGCACCGGCAATCAGCACCATCACGCCCGCTTTTGCCGCTTCCTGTGAAATAAGCTTCGCTTTTCCGGCAAACTCAGCCGTGAGCTCGCAGCCGATCAACAGCCCCAGGCCGCGAATTTCTTTAAACAGGCCAAGCTTGCCGTTAATGGCGTTCAGGCGCTCAACGAACCACTCGTGACGCTGCTTAACGCCCTTCAGCACCTCAGGGGTGTTAATGATGTCGAGAACCTGTCCGGCGACGGCGGTTGCCAGCGGGTTGCCGCCGTAGGTGGTGCCGTGGGTGCCCACGGTCATCACGCTGGCGAATTTATCAGTGGTCAGCGTCGCGCCAATCGGGAAGCCGCCGCCCAGCGCTTTGGCGGTAGAGAGAACGTCCGGCGTCACGCCGTAGTGCATGTAGGCATACAGCTCGCCGGTGCGGCCCACGCCGGTCTGCACTTCGTCGAAAATCAGGACCGCGTCGTGACGGTCGCACAGCTCGCGCAGCCCCTGCAGGAATGCCTTTTGCGCCGGAAGTACGCCACCCTCGCCCTGCATCGGTTCGACAATCACCGCGCAGGTGGTGTCGTTAATCAGCTCGCTGGCGGACTGCAGATCGTTATAAATGCCGTGGCGAATATCCGGCGGCAGCGGAGCGAAATCCTGCGAATAAGAAGGCTGGCCGCCCGCGCTCACGGTAAAGAGCGTGCGCCCGTGGAAGGCATTTTTAAACGCCACAATCCCGCTCTTGTGCGTCCCAAACTTGTCGTGGGCATATTTGCGCGCCAGTTTCAGCGCCGCTTCGTTGGCCTCCGCGCCGGAGTTACAGAAAAAGACTTTTTCAGCGAAGGTCGCGTCAATCAGCTTTTTCGCCAGGCGCAGCGCGGGTTCGTTGGTAAAGCCGTTGCCGGTATGCCAGAACTTCGCCGCCTGGTCATTCAGCGCCTGACGCAGCGCCGGATGGGCATGACCCAGCGCATTCACCGCAATCCCCCCGGCAAAGTCGATATACTCTTTACCCTGCTGATCCCACAGGCGTGAGCCTTCCCCACGAACCGGAATAAAAGCCGCCGGAGCGTAAACCGGCATCATCCATTCATCGAAATTTTCACGCGTAATTGACAGAGACATAGCGACCTCATCCGGTAAATAAAAAGTTATTTGAATGTTAAATAATTGAGTGTTTGCACTGTGAATGTAGATTGCAGCCTTCGTGCCAGCCAGCGATAAAAATGCATAAACGGGGTGAGGTAACAGAATATCAATAGGTTACAATATGGAGTTATTCACTGTTAGTGCATAAAAAGTGAATATTTTTACGACAAGCGGCGCTTTGCCGCATGAAAATCAGAAAGAGTATGCACAGGCCAAATATAATTCTGGAATTGTGATCGCTCGCGAAATTTATCGGCCCTTTACGCCCTGTTTGAGGGCGAAGCGCGTCAGAATGGTGCAAATATTGCACCACCGGCAATATCTGTCGCAGTTATTGGTCGAACCCGGTAACAGTTGACGCAAATTCTGCTACCATCCATGCACTATTCACCTTGCACTGGCAGCGACTATGAAATTTGTCTCTTTTAATATCAACGGCCTGCGCGCCCGCCCTCATCAGCTAGAAGCCATTGTTGAGCAACATCAGCCAGATGTGATCGGCCTGCAGGAGACCAAGGTTCACGACGACATGTTCCCCCTCGAAGAGGTGGCGAAACTCGGCTACAACGTCTTTTACCACGGTCAGAAAGGTCACTATGGCGTCGCGCTGCTCACCAAAGACACGCCGGTTTCCGTGCGCCGCGGCTTCCCCGGCGACGGTGAAGAAGCCCAGCGCCGCATCATCATGGCGGAAGTGCCTTCCGCGCTCGGGAATATTACGGTCATTAACGGCTATTTCCCGCAGGGTGAGAGCCGCGATCACGAGACAAAATTCCCGGCCAAAGCGAAGTTTTATCAGGATCTGCAGAACTATCTGACGACCGAACTGAAAAAAGAGAATCCGGTGCTGATCATGGGCGACATGAACATCAGCCCAACGGATCTGGATATCGGCATCGGCGAAGAGAACCGCAAGCGCTGGCTGCGCACCGGCAAATGCTCCTTCCTGCCGGAAGAGCGTGAGTGGATGGAGCGCCTGCTGGGCTGGGGCCTGGTGGATACCTTCCGCAATGCCAACCCGGAAACGCAGGATCGCTTCTCGTGGTTTGACTACCGCTCGAAGGGCTTTGACGACAACCGCGGCCTGCGTATCGATCTGCTGCTGGCGAGTACGCCGCTGGCGGAGCGCTGCATCGAAACCGGGATCGACTACGACATCCGCAGCATGGAAAAACCGTCGGACCACGCGCCGGTATGGGCTAAATTCAAGCTGTAAACGCGCGTGAACATACGAAAAACACTCTTCCTGTGCGCCCTTCTGGGCGCATTTCTTATGACATTTGTCATTCTGCCGCCTGACACGCTTTCTCTGGCAGGAATTAAAACCCACCAGCAGACGCTACTCTCCCATGTCGACCACGCGCCGCTGCGTAGCGCGCTGATCTTCTTTGCGCTTTACGTGGCGGTTTCCGCTCTCTCGATACCCGGCGCGGCGGTTCTGACCCTGCTGGGCGGGGCGTTATTTACGCTGTGGGAAGGCACCGTGCTGGTTTCGTTTGCCTCCACGCTCGGGGCCACGCTGGCGATGCTCGCCAGCCGTTACCTGCTGCGCGACTGGGTGCAGCGGCGGTTTGCCCGACAGATGGCTACGGTAAATGCGGGCATGGCGCGCGACGGCGCGGGCTATCTTTTTGCCCTGCGCCTGATGCCGCTGTTCCCGTTTTTCCTGGTGAATTTACTGATGGGGCTGACCCGCATCACGGTCCGGCGCTACTGGTGGGTCAGCCAGCTCGCCATGCTGCCCGCGACGGTTATCTTTCTGAACGCCGGGCGGGAACTGGGAAAAGTGGCATCGCTGCGCGATATTTTGTCGCCGGGCGTGGTATTCGCCTTTACACTACTGGGGTTATTACCGCTGGTTACGCGCCGGCTGTTTTCCCGCTATCTCCCTGCTGATAAAAAGTGAGGCATTATGCGCCGTGTGCGTTTTTGCACGTTTCTGACCGGTCTGCTGCTGGCAGCCCCCCTCTATGCCGCCGACGGCTGGCAAGCTATTCAACAGCAGGCCAAAGGCCAGACCGTCTGGTTTAACGCCTGGGGCGGCGATCCGGCGGTTAACCGCTACCTTGAGTGGGTCAGCGGTGAGATGCAAACGCACTATGCCATCACCCTAAAAATCGTCCCGCTGGCGGATGCCGCCGATGCGGTCAAACGTATTCAGACGGAAGCCGCCGCAGGGCGTAAGACCAACGGCTCGGTCGACCTCCTGTGGGTGAACGGCGAGAACTTCCGCACGCTAAAAGAAGCGAACCTGCTGCAAACCGGGTGGGCGCAGAGTCTGCCCAACTGGCGCTATGTCGATACCCGTAAACCCGTTACGGAAGATTTTGCGATTCCAACCGACGGGGCGGAATCGCCGTGGGGCGGAGCGCAGCTGACCTTTATCGCCCGCAAAGCCAGCATGCCATTGCCGCCGGAGGATCCGCAGGCGCTGCTGGCGTACGCGCAGCAGCACCCGGGCAAGGTGAGCTATCCTCGCCCACCCGATTTTACCGGAACGGCCTTTCTTGAGCAGCTGCTGCTGACGCTTTCGGCGCATCCCGAGGCGTTACAAAAAGCGCCTGATGATACGTTTGCCCAGGTTACGGCGCCGCTCTGGTCCTACCTCGATAAACTGCACCCGCTGCTGTGGCGTGAAGGAAAAGACTTCCCTCCCTCACCCGCCCGGATGGATGCCCTGCTCGCCAGCGGAAGTCTGAACCTGTCGCTGACCTTTAACCCGGCGCATGCGCAGCAAAAAGTGGCGAGCGGCGAACTGCCTGCCGACAGCTACAGCTTTGGTTTTCAGGGCGGGATGCTCGGCAACGTGCATTTTGTCGCTATTCCGGCTAATGCCAGCGCGAGCGCGGGGGCGAAAGTGGTCGCCAATTTCCTGCTGTCGCCGCAGGCGCAGATCCGCAAGGCCGATCCGGCCATTTGGGGAGATCCGAGCGTGCTGGATGCGAAAACGCTGCCCGAAGGTGAAGCGAAACAGCTACAGGCCCACACGCCTCAGGGGCTGCCGAAGGTGCTCCCGGAGCCGCAGTCCGCGTGGGTGAACGCGCTGGAGCAGGAATGGCTGCGTCGTTACGGCACCCGTTAGGCTGGCTTGTCTGGCTGGCGATGACGGTGATTTATCTGCCGATCCTGCCCGCTGGCACCGTGCTGTTCGCGCCGGCCTTTTCCGTGACGAACTGGCAGCGGCTGCTAAACGATCCTCAGCTGCCGCAGGCAGCCGTTGCTACGCTGGTCTCAACGCTTATCGCTACGCTGGGGGCCTTGTTTATCGCCCTTTCCCTCGTGGCTCTTTTCTGGCCCGGCACCCGCTGGCGGCGCCTCAGCACGCGCCTGCCGTGGCTGCTGGCGATCCCCCACGTGGCCTTCGCCACCAGCGCGCTACTGCTGTTTGCCGAGGGCGGACTGTTTTATCAGGTTTGTACCGTCTTTTCGCCGCCGTTTGACCGCTACGGCGTAGGGCTGGGCCTGACGCTCGCGGTCAAAGAGAGCGCATTCGTGCTGTGGGCCATTTACGCCGTGCTGCCGGAAAAAGGGCTCGCGCAGCAGAAGATCGTCCTGCAAACCTTTGGCTACGGGCGTTTTCAGACGCTCAGCTGGCTGATCCTTCCGGCGATCGCGCCCGTCCTCGGGGCGGTGATGCTGGCGGTGCTGGCGTGGTCGCTGTCGGTTGTGGACGTAGCGATCGTTCTCGGGCCCGGCAACCCGCCCACGCTGGCCGTGCTGGCCTGGCAGTGGCTGAGCCAGGGCGACGCGCAGCAGCAGGTGAAAGGGACGCTGCTGTGCCTGGTGCTCCTTCTTTTGCTGGCCGCGCTTGCCGCTCTGGGGTACGGCCTGTGGAAGGTCTGGCGTCGCGCGATTCCGGACCTGAGCGGGACGCGCCGCAGGTTGCATCTCGTCCTGCCTGAACGCGCATTCAGCGGCTTTTTGCCCGCATGCGGCCTCCTTTGCGCCGCCGTGCTGTTGATGCTGGCGCAGCGGGACGACGTAGGTCCAGTGGGAACCAGCCTCTCTTTCGGTCTGCTTTCGAGCCTTATCGCCCTGATCGTCATTTTTCTCTGGCTGGAATGGGGGCCGCAGCGCGGCGCGGCGTGGGTGTGGCTACCGCTCGCCCTTCCGGCACTGCCGCTCGTCACCGGGCAATACGCGATTGCTTTGCATCTGGGTCTCGACGGAGGCTTTATCGCCGTCCTCTGGAGCCATCTGCTGTGGGTGCTACCGTGGATGCTGCTGGTGCTGCAGCCCGCCTGGCGGCGGATCGATCCCCGGCTTATCCTTACCGCCAGAACGCTCGGCTGGCGGCGGGCAAAAATTTTCTGCCTGCTGAAATGTCCCCTGCTGGTGCGTCCTGCGCTGCTGGCCTTTGCCACCGGTTTTTCCGTCAGCATGGCCCAATATATGCCGACCCTGTGGCTGGGCGCGGGACGTTTCGCCACGCTGACCACCGAGACCGTCGCGCTCAGCAGCGGAGGCAGCATCCCGGTTCTCGCTAACCGTGCCCTGGGATTACTGCTGGTCACGAGCGTCGTATTCGGTCTTGCTGCGCTGTTATCCCGGCTCGCGGGCCGCTACCGTCAAGGATTACGCTAATGCTCAAGGTCAATGATCTCACCATCGAACCGCTTTTCCGCGAGGTCAATTTTTGCGTACCCCGCGGGGAGATTGTCACCCTGATGGGGCCGTCCGGCAGCGGCAAATCGACCCTCTTTGCCTGGATGGTCGGCGCGTTGTCAGAGGATTTTCAGGCGCGGGGCGAACTGTGGATCGGCGAACGCCGCTGCGACGGTTTGCCCGTCGAATCCCGCGGTCTGGGGATTCTTTTTCAGGACGCGCTGCTGTTCGACCCTTTCAGCGTTGGGCAAAATTTGCTGCTGGCCTTGCCTGAGCGGATCGCGGGACGCGCACGGCGGGAAGCGGTCAAGCAGGCGCTGGATTCCGCCGGGCTTGGCGGTCATTACGACAGCGATCCGGCCACCCTTTCCGGCGGAGAGCGCGCCCGGGTGAGCCTGCTGCGCGCCCTGCTCGCAGAGCCGCAGGCGCTGCTGCTGGACGAACCGTTCAGCCGCCTTGATAAAGCGTTACGCACGACGTTCCGGGCATGGGTATTTGACGCCGTCCGCGCGCGCAATATTCCGGTGGTGCTGGTCACCCATGACGAGGACGATATTCCGCCCGGCGGCAAGGTGATGGAGATTTCTCACTGGCAATAATGTGCTAACGCAATGTTTTCCGTTTCGGGAGAGACGACAATGCCCCCCTCTTTTACTGACGTCAGGTTATTCGATGAAACGTGTTTCTCAACTGACCGCGCTGGCCCTGATCTGCGGCCTCGCCTCTTTTTCCTCTCAGGCTGCTGATATGGCCAACGCGATGACGCTGTCTCAGCTTCAGGCGCAGCACGGCGCGGCAATCGACACCCGCCCCAGCGCCTTCTATAACGGCTGGCCGCAGACCCTCAGCGGTCCTTCAGGGCACGAACCCGCAGCGCTCAACCTGGCAGCCGCCTGGCTTAGCGCCATGAGCGACGAGCAGATTGCACTTTGGGCAAAACAGCATCAGCTTACCCCTGCGACGTCCATCGCGCTGTATGGCGACGAGAACGATAACCAGGCGGTGAAAGCCCGTCTGGAGAAAGCTGGTTACCGCCACGTTTCGCTGCTCAGCGATGCTCTGCGGACGCCCGACCGCCTTCAGCGCCTGCCCCACTTTGAACAGCTGGTTTACCCGCAGTGGATCCACCGGCTTCAGCAGGGCAAACCGGTGACCGCCGCGCCGGCGGGCGAATGGAAAGTCATAGAAGCGGCCTGGGGCGCGCCGAAGTTTTACCTGCTTAACCACATTCCCGGCGCGGGCTACATTGACACCAACGAGGTGGAAAGCGAGCCGCTGTGGAACAAAGTCTCCGACGACAGGCTGAAAGCAATGCTGGCAAAGCACGGGATCCGTCACGATACCACCGTCATTCTGTACGGGCGCGACGTGTATGCCGCCGCGCGCGTGGCGCAGATCATGCTCTACGCGGGCGTGAAGGATGTGCGCCTTCTCGATGGCGGCTGGAAGGTGTGGTCAGATGCCGGTCTGCCGGTTGAGCGCGGTACGCCCGGCAAAGTGGCTCCTGCCCCTGATTTTGGCGCGCCGATCCCCGGCCAGCCGCAGCTGATGGTGGATATGGAACAGGCGCGCAGCATGCTGCACCGTCAGGATGCCTCCCTGGTCAGCATTCGTTCGTGGCCGGAGTTTATCGGCGAAACCAGCGGCTACAGCTACATCAAACCAAAAGGTGAAATTGCCGGCGCCCGCTGGGGCCATGCGGGCAGCGATGCCACCCACATGGAGGATTTCCATAACCCGGATGGCACCATGCGCAGCGCTGACGACATCGCCGCCCAGTGGAAGCGCTGGAATATTCTGCCGGAACAGCAGGTCGCGTTTTACTGCGGCACCGGCTGGCGGGCGTCCGAAACCTTTATGTACGCCCGGGCGATGGGCTGGAAAAATATCGCCGTCTATGACGGCGGCTGGTACGAATGGAGCAGCCACCCGCAGAACCCGGTCACCGCCGGAGAGCGCGGACCAGAGAGTGCTCTCTAACGGGTGAGTGACTTCAGCGTCACGTAGCCGCTCCAGATGCGCGTTGTGGTGGTCAACCAGCACAGCGCGCCGAATATCCACGCGAACAGCGTAAACTGTGCCGGAAACAGGCAGCACAGCACGAACAGCGCGATGGTCTCCGTCCCTTCCGTTAACCCGCCGATATAGTAAAACGACTTATGCGCATAGCCGGGGTTGTCGATATCGTGCTTCGCCGCCAGCGCGGCAAATCCGAGAAAACTGCTGCCGGTGCCGATAAACGCAAACAACAGCCAGGCCGCCGCCAGCGCATTCTCTGCGGGTGCAGCCAGCGCAAAGCCAAACGGCACCAGCGCATAGAACAGAAAATCTAGGGCGATATCGAGAAACCCTCCCGCATCCGTCAGCCCTCTCCGACGCGCCAGCGCGCCGTCCAGACCATCCAACAGGCGGTTCAGGACGATGGCGGCCAGCGCCGCCGGATACCAGCCGAGGGCCAGAAACGGCAACGCCAGCAGGCCGATGGCAAACCCGGCAAGCGTTAATCCGTCGGGCGTAACGCCCGGCTTATCCAGCACGGATACCAGACGGTCCAGAGCGGGCTTTACCCGCGGGTGCAGGTGACGGTCAAGCATCAGGCTTCCCTTTAAACGTGGCGCACAGCCCTTGTGCCGGTATATCCAGCGCGGCATTAAACCGGGCCGAGAGATTCTGAAAGGCAATGAGCGCCGTTATTTCAGTGATGGCATCATCCGTAAAGTGGCGTTTCATCGCCGTTTTGATTGCTTCATCCACCCGGGGCGGCGTGGCGGTCACCGCCTCCGCATAGGCCAGCGCCGCGCGTTCCTGTTCACTGAACACGTCAGAATCAGCCCAGCCGCTTACGGCCTGGACTTTATCCAGCGCGCCGCAGCGCTCGGCCAGGCGCAGGCTGTTGGCGTCAATGCAGAACGCACAGTGGCACAGCTGCGATACGCGCGTCATTAGCAGCGAGCGCAGCACTGGCGTCAGGCGCGCTTTTCTGCGCTCCAGAAACCCCACAAACAAAGCGACCAGCCAGAACAGACGCGGCATGCGTCCCCACCAGCGCGTGGGGTTCAGCACGGCGCCGAAGTGTTTTTGCTGCATGGCGGCAATGGGTTTTACGCTCGCCGGAAGGGTTGGGATGGGCTCTACCCAGGTGGACGTCTCTTTCACCTGATTCTCCTGATGGCTGGACTCTTTGAAAGGGCACGATAATATGGCGTTTTTCGCTATCAAGTATTGACGACCATGCTAAAAACAGTCGATGTCGTTGCGGCCATCATCGAAAAAGACGACAAAATTTTACTGGCACAGCGCCCTGCTCACGCCGACCAGCCGGGAATGTGGGAGTTCGCTGGCGGCAAAGTGGAGGCCGGAGAAACCCAGCCTGAGGCGCTTATCCGCGAGCTGCGTGAAGAGCTGGGTATCGAGGCTCAGCCTGAGCAGTACGTGGCTAGCCATCAGCGCGAGGTATCACAGCGGTTAATCAACCTGCACGCCTGGCACGTACCCCGCTTCAGCGGAGAGTTAACGGCGCACTACCACAGCGCTCTGGAGTGGTGTACGCCGGAAGAGGCTTTCAGTTATGAGTTAGCTCCGGCGGATATTCCGCTGCTGGAGGCGTTTATTCTTTTACGCGACGCCAGACCAGCGGATTCGTGCTGATGGTACGTTCATCGCGCTGGCACTGCAGCAGCACGCCATCCGCCTTCACGACGGCCCCTTCAGAATAGTTTTGATCCTGGTAGATGCAGCACTGGTTACACGGCTGCGCGCGCTGGCCGCTGGAGCTAAACACCTCCGGCGGCACGTTCACTTCTACATCCGGGCGAATGCGGTCAGCCTGAGCGCCTGCGGTCAACATCAATGATAACGCGGCCATCACGTAACGGTTCATAGACTTCTCTTCCTGTTGTGTCCTGATAATGACTATAACGGTAAATCGGACAGAATCTTTAATTTAGCGCGCCATCGCTTTTTGTTATGACGCGGCCCGGGTCATTAATTTCCCTTTCGGCCCACATTTCTGCTTGCTTCACAAAGCGGTACGGGTGGTATAGTCAAAAAAACAACACAAATCGCATAAGCAACATACATTAATGACTATAAGAGGTTCTTATATCTATGGATCAGACACGCTCTCTGGAAAGTTTCCTTGCCTATGTTCAGCAGCGCGACCCGCATCAAAGCGAATTTGCTCAGGCCGTTCGTGAAGTAATGACTACCCTCTGGCCGTTCCTTGAAGAAAACCCGCGCTATCGTCAACTGTCGCTGCTGGAACGTCTGGTTGAACCCGAGCGTGTGATCCAGTTCCGCGTGACCTGGGTGGATGACCGCAACCAGGTACAGGTCAACCGCGCCTGGCGCGTGCAGTTTAACTCCGCCATCGGTCCGTTTAAGGGCGGCATGCGCTTCCACCCTTCCGTGAACCTGTCGATTCTGAAATTCCTTGGCTTTGAACAGACGTTTAAAAACGCGCTCACCACCCTGCCAATGGGCGGCGGTAAAGGCGGGAGCGATTTCGACCCGAAAGGCAAAAGCGAAGGCGAAGTGATGCGTTTCTGTCAGGCGCTAATGACCGAGCTCTACCGCCACCTCGGCCCGGACACCGACGTACCGGCGGGGGATATCGGCGTGGGGGCCCGCGAAGTGGGCTTTATGGCCGGGATGATGAAAAAGCTCTCCAACAACAGCGCCTGCGTCTTTACCGGCAAAGGATTATCGTTTGGCGGCAGCCTGATCCGCCCGGAGGCGACCGGCTACGGCCTGGTTTACTTCACCGAGGCAATGCTCAAGCGTCACGGCTTAGGTTTCGAGGGGATGCGCGTGGCGGTCTCCGGCTCCGGTAACGTGGCGCAGTACGCTATCGAAAAAGCGATGCAGTTTGGTGCCCGCGTGGTGACGGCCTCCGACTCTAAAGGCACGGTAGTGGACGAAGCGGGCTTTACGGCGGAGAAGCTGGCGCGCCTGTGCGAAATCAAAGCCAGCCGCGATGGCCGACTTGCCGATTATGCCGCGGAGTTTGGCCTGACGTATCTGGAAGGCAAACAGCCGTGGGGCGTACCGGTGGATATCGCCCTGCCGTGCGCCACGCAAAACGAACTGGACGCGGACGCCGCGCGCACGCTAATTAGCAACGGCGTGAAGGCGGTAGCGGAAGGGGCGAATATGCCGACCACTATCGAGGCGACGGATCTGTTCCTGGAGGCGGGCGTGCTGTTTGCGCCAGGCAAGGCGGCGAACGCGGGCGGCGTGGCGACCTCCGGCCTGGAGATGGCGCAAAACGCGGCGCGGCTCGGCTGGAAGGCGGAGAAAGTGGATTCCCGTTTGCACCACATCATGCTGGATATTCACCATGCCTGCGTCGAGTACGGCGGCGAGGCATCGCAAACCAACTACGTGCGCGGGGCGAATATCGCCGGGTTCGTGAAGGTGGCGGATGCGATGATTGGGCAGGGTGTGATTTAAGGTTTATATCGTGCGGCCGGGTGCCCTCTCCCACAGGGAGAGGGAGAAAACCGGGCGTATCAAGCCGCGCTCTTTTTCTTTTTGAACGGTTTCTTCGCGCCACCACCGGGTGCAACCATGCCTCTGAACCGCTTCACCGGCGTGCTGCGCGCCTGATCGATCAGCTGGTAAAGCGTCCCCACCAGCGGCTGCATAAAGTCCTGATAGCGGCACTGCTTTTCGCTGATTTGCGTCAGCACGGATTCCCAGTGCGCGGTCATGTCCGGCCTTGCGGCCAGCTCCGGCAGGGAGTGTATGAGCGCCCGGCCCGGTTCCGTTGAGTGGATGTAGCGCCCCTTTTTCTCAAGAAAACCTCGCTTAAAGAGCAGCTCGATGATCCCCGCGCGGGTTGCTTCCGTACCCAGTCCATCAGTGGCGCGCAGGATCTTCTTCAGATCTTTATCCTGCACAAAGCGGGCGATCCCGGTCATGGCTGACAGCAGCGTCGCATCGGTGAAGTGGCGCGGCGGCTGGGTCTGACGTTCAACCACTTCGCCCTTCTCGCACAGCAGTTCGTCATCTTTAGCGACCACCGGCAGCGGCGTGCCGTCGTTCTCCTCATCGCGCTCTTTGTTACCGAGGAGCGTGCGCCAGCCCGCTTCCGCGAGGAAACGCGCTTTAGCGATAAACTTGCCTTTGGCAATTTCCAGCTCGATGACACACTTGCGGAACACCGCGTCCGGGCAGAACTGCATCAGGTACTGACGGGCGATCAGGTTATAGACCTTCGCTTCGTTATCGGTCAGATTGACGCTGCTGGCGCGCGCCGTCGGGATAATCGCGTGGTGGGCATCGACCTTTTTGTCGTCCCAGCAGCGGTTATGGGTGTCCGGGTTAACGACGGACTGCGGGAGCAGATCCGGCGCGTGGACGCCTATGGCATTCATCACAGAATGGCGTCCGGCAAAGTGCTCTTCCGGCAGATAGCGGCTGTCCGAACGTGGATAGGTGATGAGCTTATGGGTTTCGTAGAGTTTCTGGCAGATATCCAGCACGTTCTGCGCGCTGAGGCCAAAGCGCTTCGCGGCCTCAATCTGCAGAGCAGAAAGGGAGAACGGCAGCGGCGCGGGTTCTGATTCTCGTTTATCGTTATAGCTGGTAACGATGGCCGGCTGGCCGGTAATACGGTTAACCACATGCTCCGCCAGCGGACGATGCAGCAAACGCCCCTCTTCATCCTGGTACGACTCGCAAGCGTCGCTCGGCTGCCAGACGGCGGTAAAGCGCTCGTCTTTAGGCGTGACGATATGCGCTTTCACTTCAAAGAAATCTTTGGCGACGAAGTTCTCGATCTCTTCGTCGCGACGCACCACCAGCCCCAGCACCGGCGTCTGCACGCGGCCCACGGAGAGTACGCCCTGATAGCCCGCGTTACGCCCGAGGATGGTGTAGGCGCGGGTCATGTTGATGCCGTACAGCCAGTCCGCTCGGGCGCGCGCTAAAGCAGAGACGCACAGCGGAATAAACTCGCTGTTGGAACGCAGGCGCGAGATCGCCCGCTCAACGGCCTGCGGGTTGAGGTCGTTGATCAGGCAGCGCTGCACCTGCTGGCGCTTTTCCGGCGCCAGCTCCAAGTAGTCCAGCACTTCGTCCACCAGCAGCTGCCCTTCTCTGTCCGGGTCACCTGCGTGGACCACCTCCGTTGCCTCATGCAGGAAGCGCTTAATAACGTTAAGCTGTTTGGTGACGGACGGACGAGGCTGAAGACGCCACTTTTCCGGCACGATGGGCAGATCGTTGAGGTTCCAGCGGGCGTAGCGGCTGTCGTAGACGTCCGGCTGCGCCTGTTCAAGCAGGTGGCCGATACACCAGGTGACCACCTGCCCGTTACCGCATTCGATAAAGCCGTCGCCTTTGCGATGCGGTTTAGGCAACACGTCGGCGATGGCACGGGCCAGGCTCGGCTTTTCGGCAATAAACAACCGCATCGAATTAACGGATCTCAATCATCGGTCGGCCGCCGCGGGCGGTCACCAGTTCGCCGATCGCCGTCAGGGTGATGCCAAACTCGGCGGCGGTTGCCTGAACCTCGGCTTCGGATTCCGGCGTCACCGCCAGCAGCAGGCCGCCGGAGGTTTGTGGATCGCACAGCAGGTTGCGCCACGCCTCAGGCATTTCGCCCATCAGGTGCCCGTAGCTGGCGAAGTTGCGCTGGGTACCGCCCGGAACCGCGCCCTGGGCAATGTACTCTTCCACGCCAGGCAGCTTCGGCACGTCCTGATACCAGACCTGCGCCTGCACGCCCGCGCCCTGACAGACTTCAGAGAGGTGCCCCAGCAGGCCAAAACCGGTGACGTCGGTCATCGCCTTTACGCCGTCGATATTGGCGAACGCCGCGCCGGCGAGGTTCATCTGGCACATGACTTCCGTCGCCAGACCTTTGTGCTCCGGTTTGAGCAGGGATTTTTTCTCAGCGGTGGTGAGCACGCCAATGCCCAGCGGCTTGGTGAGGAACAGCTTGCAGCCCGCCTGCGCGGTGCTGTTGCGCTTCACGCGCTCGGTCGGCACCACGCCGGTAACGGCCAGACCGAAGATCGGCTCTGGCGCATCAATCGAGTGGCCGCCGGCCAGCGCAATCCCTGCCTGCTGGCAGGCGAAACGCCCGCCATCAATCACCTCGCGGGCGATTTCCGGTGGAATGGTGTTGATCGGCCAGCCCAGAATGGCGATGGCCATGATCGGCTTACCGCCCATGGCGAAGATATCGCTGATGGCGTTGGTGGCCGCGATGCGCCCGAAGTCGAACGGGTTATCAACAATCGGCATGAAGAAGTCAGTGGTGCTGATAATGCTGGTGCCGTTACCTAAGTCATAAACCGCCGCATCGTCACGCGTTTCGTTGCCGACAAGCAGGTTCGGGTCGACAAACTTCGCCTGTTCACTGTGCAGAATGGTCTCCAGCACTTTCGGGGAAATTTTACAACCGCAACCGGCTCCGTGGCTGTACTGCGTTAAACGAATGGTTTGCTCGCTCATGGACGTCTCCTGTCATCTCAATCGCGCTATGGTAGCGCTCATTCCATAAAGAGGTAAGTATGACTGTCTGAATTCTGCGGCGGATGCTCAGAATCCAGACAGTTTAGCGCGTCTAATTAAAAACGGCTGACGAAAGGCGTGGTGTCCGGCACGCTAATGGTGCTGGAGGCTTTAAGCTGCGGGGTGCCGAGGTAAAGGAAACCGACAATTTTGTCGTGCTCACCGCAGGAGAATCCTGCCCGCACTGCGGCGCTCTCGGTCAGCGGCCCGGTGCGCCAGATACCGTTATAACCCTGCGCAACGGCGGCCATCTGCATCGCCATCACCGCACAGCCGGCAGACATTTCCTGCTCCCAGACCGGCACCTTATGGTCGGCCTGGCATTTCGCCACGACAGCGATAATCATCGGGGCGCGGAATGGCGCGTTACGCGCCTTATCGATACCTTTCTCATCCTGCCCGGCGGCAACTGCCCCCTGCTCCAGCAGCTGACTGAAGCGATCGCGGCCTTCGCCTTCAATCACAAAGAAGTGCCACGGCTGCAGCGTGCCATGATCCGGCGCACGCATACCGGCACGCAGAATGTTTTCCAGCTGCTCGCCCGCAGGGGCGGGTTCGGCCAGACGTGACGCGCTACGACGGTTAACAAGCAGTTCGAGTGCATCCATTGGTTAACTCCTTTCTTGAAATTTACTCACAAAATTAACACGACGGCAGATTTTGTTACAGCCTGGCAGGCGATTCCTGCTGACAAGTGGCGGTTGGGTCATTACGATAACCCAACATTACCGTCCAGTGGCGACGGAAACAGTCATTTTCTGGTTAGGGAGAATACATGCGAACCCTTTGGCGAATCTTTGCCGGTTTCTTTAAATGGACGTGGCGACTGCTCAACTTCGTCCGCAACCTGGTGATGAACATCTTCTTCATCCTGCTGGTTCTGGTTTGCGCGGGCATCTGGATGCATATCAGCAACGCGAATCAGGCGCAGCATTCGACTCGTGGGGCCCTGTTACTCGATATCACCGGCGTGATCGTTGATAAACCGTCCACCAGCAATCGTCTGGGGGTGATCGGCCGCCAGCTGTTTGGCGCGACGTCAGACCGCCTGCAGGAGAACTCCCTGTTCGATATCGTCGATACTATCCGTCAGGCCAAAGACGACCGAAACATCACCGGGATCGTGCTGGATCTGAAAGATTTTGCCGGCGGCGACCAGCCTTCTATGCAGTACATCGGTAAAGCGCTGCGCGAGTTCCGCGACAGCGGCAAGCCGGTGATTGCCGTGGGCGACAGCTACAGCCAGGGGCAATATTATCTGGCAAGCTTCGCTAATAAGATCTGGCTTTCGCCACAGGGAACGGTCGATCTGCACGGTTTTGCCACCAACGGCCTGTACTACAAATCGCTGCTCGACAAGCTGAAGGTCACCACCCACGTCTTCCGCGTCGGCACCTATAAATCTGCCGTGGAGCCGTTTATCCGCGACGATATGTCCCCTGCCGCCCGTGAAGCGGACAGCCGCTGGATTGGCGAGCTGTGGCAGAACTATCTGGGTACCGTTGCCGCTAACCGTCAAATTACCGCTGAGCAGGTGTTCCCTGGCGCTCGCGGCGTGCTGGATGGACTGCGCAAGGTCGATGGTGATACCGCGAAATATGCGCTCGACAACAAGCTGGTTGACGCGCTGGGCACCAGTGCAGATATCGAAAAAGCCCTGACCAAACAGTTTGGCTGGAGCAAAGAGGACAAAAACTACAGCGCCATCAGCATGTATGACTATGCTGCGAAAAAGCCGGACGACAGCGGCGACAGCGTAGCCGTGGTGTTTGCTAACGGCGCTATCATGGACGGTCAGGAAACCCCGGGGAACGTTGGGGGTGATACTACCGCGTCGCAAATTCGCGATGCACGCCTTGACCCCAAAGTGAAAGCGATTGTCCTGCGGGTGAACAGCCCTGGCGGCAGCGTTAGCGCTTCCGAAGTGATCCGCGCCGAGCTGGCCGCAGCGCGTGCCGCTGGCAAGCCGGTCGTCGTATCCATGGGCGGCATGGCCGCGTCTGGTGGGTACTGGATCTCCACGCCTGCCAACTATATTGTGGCGAACCCAAGCACGCTGACCGGCTCGATTGGCATCTTCGGGGTGATTAACACCGTAGAAAACAGCCTGGATTATCTGGGCGTGCATACCGATGGTGTTTCCACGTCGCCGCTGGCGGATGTGTCGATGACCAAATCTCTGCCGCCGGAAGTTTCAGAGATGATGCAGCTGAGCATTGAGAACGGCTATAAACGCTTTATCACGCTGGTTGCCGACTCGCGTAAGAAGACGCCGGAACAGATCGACCAGATTGCTCAGGGCCACGTCTGGACCGGACAGGATGCGAAGAGTAACGGTCTGGTCGACAGCCTGGGCGACTTCGACGACGCGGTGAAGAAAGCCGCCGAACTGGCGAAGCTCAAGCAGTGGCACGTTGAGTATTATCAGGACGAACCGTCGTTCTTCGATATGGTGATGGACAGCATGTCCGTCTCCGTACGCGCCATGCTGCCGGAGGCGCTGCAGGCGTACCTGCCGGCCCCGGTGACCACGGCTGCGAAAGCGATGAAGACGGAAAGCGATAGGCTCGCGGCCTTTAACGATCCACAAAGTCGTTACGCGTTTTGCCTGACCTGCGCGAACGTCCGTTAAAAACCGTCCCCTCTTCCCGTGAAGAGGGGATTTTTTTCTTTTGAAGAACAAGAACTCACTACCATGCAGAAGAAATCGATTTATGTAGCCTACACTGGCGGTACCATCGGTATGCAGCGCTCTGAAAATGGCTATATCCCCGTCTCCGGCCATCTGCAGCGTCAGCTTGCGCTGATGCCTGAATTCCACCGTCCGGAAATGCCTGACTTCACCATCCACGAATACGAGCCGCTGATGGACTCCTCCGACATGACGCCGGAAGACTGGCAGCACATCGCGGATGACATTAAAGCCCATTACGACCAGTACGACGGCTTCGTGATCCTTCACGGCACCGACACCATGGCGTTCACCGCTTCGGCGCTCTCCTTCATGCTGGAGAACCTGAGCAAGCCGGTGATCGTCACCGGGTCGCAAATACCGCTGGCGGAGCTGCGCTCGGACGGGCAGATCAACCTGCTGAACTCCCTGTACGTGGCGGCGAATTACCCGATCAACGAAGTGTCGCTGTTCTTTAACAATCGCCTGTATCGCGGCAACCGCACCACCAAAGCCCATGCCGACGGTTTTGATGCCTTTGCCTCCCCTAACCTGCAGCCGCTGCTGGAAGCGGGTATTCATATCCGTCGTCTGGGAACGCCTCCGGCACCGAACACCGCCGGCGAGCTGATTGTGCATCCGATTACCCCGCAGCCGATTGGCGTGGTCACCATTTATCCGGGCATTTCCGCGGACGTGGTGCGCAACTTCCTTCGCCAGCCGGTGAAAGCGCTGATCCTCCGTTCCTATGGCGTCGGCAACGCTCCGCAGAACGGCGAATTTCTGAAGGAGCTTCAGGAAGCCAGCGAGCGCGGAATTGTGGTGGTAAACCTGACCCAGTGCATGTCTGGCAAGGTCAATATGGGCGGTTATGCCACTGGCAACGCGCTGGCGCACGCGGGGGTGATCAGCGGCTTCGATATGACCGTTGAGGCGACACTGACTAAACTTCACTATTTACTGAGTCAGGATCTGGACATTCAGTCCATTCGCCGCGCAATGATGCAAAACCTTCGCGGCGAGCTGACCCCGGACGAATAAGGAGCTCTCATGAAGCAACGCGCCCTGCTACTGGTCGATTTGCAAAATGATTTCTGCGCGGGCGGCGCGCTGGCCGTCGCCGAAGGTGACAGCACCGTTGACGTGTCAAATACCCTGATTGACTGGTGCAAAGCCCGCGGTGAAGCGGTTGTCGCCAGCCAGGACTGGCACCCGGCGAACCACGGCAGCTTTGCCAGCCAGCACAACGTTGAGCCTTTCACCCAGGGTGAACTCGACGGTCTGGCGCAAACCTTCTGGCCGGATCACTGCGTACAGCAGACCGAAGGAGCGGAGCTGCACCCGCTCCTGAATCAGAAGGCCATCGACGCGGTGTTCCATAAAGGTGAAAACCCGGTTATCGACAGCTACAGCGCGTTTTTCGATAACGGGCATCGCCAGAAGACGGCGCTGGACGCGTGGTTACGTCACCATGAAATCACGGAGCTGATCGTGCTGGGTCTGGCGACGGATTACTGCGTGAAGTTTACCGTGCTGGACGCGCTCCAGCTGGGTTATACCGTTAGCGTCATCACCGACGGCTGTCGTGGGGTGAACATCCAACCACAGGACAGCGCCCAGGCGTTTATGGATATGGCCGCCGAAGGTGCAACGCTGTATACGCTGGCAGACTGGCAGGAAACGCAGGCGTAGCCTTTTAAGCCGGGTGGCGCTGACGCTTACCCGGCAAAACCCCTCCCCAATCCCCATAAAGTGAACTCCCTCGCATCCTCAGCGAAGCGGCAATGCTATTCTCTTCAGGCTGTTTTTTCGCCACGCCTTTTCTGTGGCGTGGTTATTTTTATTAAGTCAAAGAGGAACTTGTATGAAACGTTTGCCCCTGCTGGCAGCATTACCCTTGCTTTGCGCGTCGCTTGCTTCCGCCGCACCTCTGATGTCCGTGGGCTACTTTAACGGGGGTGGCGACGTCACCGCCGGACCGGGTGGCGATATCAATAAACTGGACGTTCGTCAGATCACCCATCTGAACTACTCGTTTGGGCTTGTTTATAACAACGAGAAAGACGAGACCAACCCCGCGCTGAAAGATCCGGCGAAGCTGCATCAAATCTGGCTGTCGCCAAAAGTGGCGTCCGATCTGGCCTTAATCCCCACTCTGCGTAAGCAAAACCCGAACCTGAAAGTCCTGCTCTCCGTTGGCGGCTGGGGGGCGCGCGGTTTCTCTGGCGCAGCGGCAACCCAGGAGAGTCGCGCGGTGTTTATCCGCTCCGCGAAGGAAATTGTTGAGAAATACGGTCTGGACGGGATCGATCTCGACTGGGAATATCCAGTCAACGGCGCGTGGGGGCTGGTTGCAAGCCAGCCCGCCGACAGGGATAACTTCACCGCCCTGCTGAAAGAGATGCGCGACGCGTTCGGGCAGAAAAAGCTGGTGACCATTGCGGTGGGCGCGAATGCGGAAAGTCCGAAAAGCTGGGTGGATGTCAAAGCCATCGCCCCGCTCCTCGACTACATCAACCTGATGACCTACGACATGGCGTACGGGACACAGTACTTCAACGCGAACCTGTATGACTCCAGCGCCTGGCCAACGGTGGCTGCCGCCGACAAATACAGCGTCGATTTTGTGGTGAACAACTATCTGGCCGCCGGACTTAAGCCGAAGCAGATGAACCTCGGGATCGGTTTTTACGGCCGCGTACCGAAACGTGCGGTTGAACCGGGCATTGACTGGAGCAAGCCGGACGCGCAAAAAAATCCGGTCACCCAGCCCTACTTTGGACCGCAGGAGATCGCCCTGTTTAAGTCGCTCGGCTATGACCTGACTAAAGATACCTACGTGAAGTACAACGATATCGTGAAGAAGCTGCTGAACGATCCGCAGAAGCGTTTTACCGAACACTGGGACGACCAGGCGAAGGTACCGTGGCTCTCGGTAAAGGGTGCCGATGGCAACGCGCTGTTTGCGATTTCGTATGAGAATCCGCGTTCTGTCGCGATCAAGGCGGACTACATCAAAGAGAAAGGTCTCGCCGGGGCGATGTTCTGGGAGTACGGAGCGGACGACAATAATCAGTTAGCGAAACAGCTGGCGGAGTCGCTAGGGATCCCGCATAAGTAGTAAGACACAGGCCCTCTCCCACAGAGAGAGGGCCTGGTGAGGGCATCAACCCGCACAGTTATTGCATTTTGATCGTCGCAATCGGCTTCGGCGTGATGCCAAAATCTTCCTTCAGCTCGCGCTTGCTCTTCATCACCATCTGACCGTTAGTGTCGATAGTCATGTGTTGCGCATCAGTGTTATTGCGCGCCTGCCACAGCATCACCAGCTGCAAACTGTTCTCTTTTTGCTCAGGCGTGAGCGCCACACCGTCCGGCCATTTTCCCAGCTCAACGGCGGTCACCAGACGCTGATAAACTTCCGGGGTCATCCCGTTAATCATGTCCTCAATATTCACGATATCTCCCTTTCAAAGGAATAATTTGCTGAATCGTTTTTTCAACCCTTAATCTGGTCGCCGTTTTCATCATCGGTGAAGCTCATTGAGGCTGAATTCACGCAGAAACGCTCACCCGTTGGCTGAGGACCATCCGGGAAGACATGCCCCAGGTGCGCGTCGCAGTTACCGCAGCGAATTTCCGTGCGCACCATACCGTGCGACGAGTCGGTCAGATAGCGGATTGCGTCATCGCTCACCGGCTCGTAAAAGCTCGGCCAGCCGCAGCCGGAGTCGTATTTCGTTTGTGAATTGAACAGCGGGGCATCGCAGACCAGACAGTGATAGACACCGTCTCGCTTGTTGTGCAGTAATCGCCCGGTAAATGGCGGCTCCGTGCCGTGATTCTGGGTCACGTAAAACTGCATTTCGGTGAGGTTTTTTTTCAAATCGTCAGGGTTATGTTGGTTCGACATATGCTTACATCTCGCTGTAGAAACAGACATCTTTTAACCCGGATTCTAACAAAACATTAACACCCTTGCGTGCACTTTTGTTCTAAACTTATGTGTCGCGAAAAGGCGGTCAGGCAATTGTGATCACGTTCACATTTTTATCCTGCGAGGACTTTAAAATTCCGGGCGCAGCCCCCATGTGGTTGCAAGCTCAAAGGGAAAGTGAGGCGAGTCAGTCGCACAAACGTTAGTCACAGGATTGATTTGTCGCAATGATTGACACGATTCCGCTTGACGCTGCGTAAGGTTTTTGTAATTTTACAGGCAACCTTTTATTCACTAACAAATAGCTGGTGGAATATATGACTATCAAAGTAGGTATCAACGGTTTTGGCCGTATCGGCCGTATTGTTTTCCGTGCTGCTCAGAAACGTTCTGACATCGAAATCGTTGGTATCAACGATCTCCTGGACGCTGAATACATGGCGTACATGCTGAAGTACGACTCAACTCACGGTCGTTTCGACGGCACCGTTGAAGTGAAAGACGGCCACCTGGTTGTTAACGGCAAAACCATCCGCGTTACTGCTGAGAAAGACCCAGCTAACCTGAAATGGAACGAAATCGGTGTTGACGTTGTTGCTGAAGCAACCGGTATCTTCCTGACCGACGAAACTGCACGTAAACACATCACTGCGGGTGCGAAGAAAGTTGTTCTGACTGGTCCTTCCAAAGACAACACCCCAATGTTCGTTCGCGGTGCAAACTTCGAAACTTACGCTGGCCAGGACATCGTTTCTAACGCATCCTGCACCACCAACTGCCTGGCACCGCTGGCTAAAGTGATCAACGACAACTTCGGCATCATCGAAGGTCTGATGACTACCGTTCACGCGACCACCGCTACTCAGAAAACCGTTGACGGCCCTTCTCACAAAGACTGGCGCGGCGGCCGTGGCGCGGCTCAGAACATCATCCCATCCTCTACCGGTGCTGCTAAAGCTGTAGGTAAAGTACTGCCAGAACTGAATGGCAAACTGACTGGTATGGCGTTCCGCGTTCCAACTCCTAACGTATCCGTTGTTGACCTGACCGTTCGTCTGGAAAAAGCTGCTTCTTATGAAGAAATTAAGAAAGCAATCAAAGCTGCTTCCGAAGGCCCAATGAAAGGCGTTCTGGGTTACACCGAAGACGACGTTGTATCTACCGATTTCAACGGCGAAGTGTGCACTTCCGTGTTCGATGCTAAAGCAGGTATCGCACTGAACGACAACTTCGTGAAACTGGTTTCCTGGTACGACAACGAAACCGGCTACTCTAACAAAGTACTGGACCTGATCGCTCACATCTCCAAATAAGTTGAGATGAGTGATTGATCCAAAAAGGCGACTTCGGTCGCCTTTTTTATTGTTTTTTAGACAGAGGATTGCTTAATGATAAATAAAATTTTTGCACTTCCGGTAGTCGAACAACTTACCCCTGTGCTCTCCCGCCGTCAGATTGACGGTGCCGACGTTATCGTCGTTGACCACCCGCGCGTTAAAGCCTCCGTGGCGCTGAACGGCGCACACCTGCTCTCCTGGAAACCGGAAGGCGAAGCGGAAGCGCTGTGGCTGAGTGACGCCACCTCGTTCAAAAAAGGGGATGCGATTCGCGGCGGCGTACCGATCTGCTGGCCGTGGTTTGGCCCGTCCGCACAGCCGGGTTTGCCTTCTCACGGTTTCGCCCGTAACGAGCAGTGGACGCTGAAAGCGCATAACGAAGATGACAACGGCGCAGTGCTGACCTTTGAGCTGCAGGCTAATGATGAAACCCGCGCCCTGTGGCCGCATGATTTCACCCTGTATGCCCGCTTCAAACTGGGTCAGAGCTGCGAGATTGAGCTGGAAGCCCACGGCGAGTTCGAGACCACCTCTGCCCTGCATACCTACTTCAACGTGGGTGACATCAATGCAGTGAAGGTGAGCGGCCTGGGCGATACCTTTATCGACAAAGTTGATAACGCGAAGGAAGGTAAGCTGAGCGACGGCGTTCAGGCGTTCCCTGACCGTACTGACCGCGTCTATCTGCATCCGGAAGCGTGCAGCGTGATCCACGACGGTGCTCTTAACCGCGGCATTGAGGTGGTTCATCACCATCACAGCAACGTGGTGGGCTGGAACCCGGGGCCTGCACTCTCCATCAGCATGGCCGACATCCCTGATGACGGTTACAAAACGTTCGTCTGCGTGGAAACGGCCTGCGTAACCACCCCGCAGAAAGCGAGCGAGGAAAAGCCGTCTCGTTTAGGGCAGACAATTCGCATCGTTAAGCGATAAGGTCGCTGCACCACACCAAAGCAAACGGGGCGCAAGCGCCCCGTTTTGATGCAATGATTGCACCGCGATAATGCACAATCAGAACTTGTAGGTCACACCCACCGAGAAGATGCCAGCCCAGGACTTATCAACCATCGGGCTATCCTTCACTTCGTCGCTCAGACGCTCGTAACGGCCGGTACCGTAGACGTTCCAGTCGCCAAGGAAGTTATAGCTCGCGGTCAGCTCCAGGTAAGGATCCCAGCCATCATCGGCGCTGTAGCTTTTCAGCCCACTGCGGCGGGACTCGTTTTTAGAAACGCCGTAGTAATAGTCGTTGTAGTTTTCACTGTTGTACTGCACGCCGATACCCGGCGTCAGGGTGAGCCCACCGTTGGTATAGCGATACAACCACGCCAGATCCCAGATAAAGCCGTTGCTATTATCCAGCGTATCACCCGCCAGGGCCGTACGGAGGAAGCCATACTGGGTGTTATGCACGTATGAAAGCCCGGCCATCATGGAGCTTTTGCGCTTGTCGAGCTGGCGAAGCGCGTGGCTGTCGCTGTCGCCTGGCTTGAAGTGCGTTGGATCGTAGTAGGCCATGATAGAAAGCTTATCGGCCGTATCGTTCCACAGATAGTAGCCGCCGCCGAGACCGCGGAACCAGAAGTTATCGCCTTCATAGGTGATAACGGGTACAGGATAAACATCGCGGTCATACTGTTTGTATGGGCTGTTAATGACGCCAACGCCCGCACCCACCGTCCACTGACTTTCCGCCTGAGCGGTGCTAACTGCGGTCGCGGCAAGGATGCCCAATGCCAGAAGTTTGAGTTTGGTCACAATCCATTCTTTCCTGTAGTCAAATAATCAGCGGGTGAAGTGTAACCGCCATTCCCGTACATCCCAAAATTTTTTGCCTGCTAATCAGTCTGATTAACCCATTATTTTTAACTTTTCAGATGACAACCCGCTTTCATTTATATGACCGCTGAATGAAAAACGTGCTTAAGCCTTATAACCAGGGTGGAAATTTTTGGATGAGTTATTGATATGTCATTGAAATTAGTTTTTCTCAGCATGCAAGTTTGGCAAATGCCATCTACGCTTAAATTTAAGAAGAGTTTTCCTGAACACCTGCGGTTCTTAGCGTCTGACCTGGCACACAGGTTGCTGCTCTGGCAGTGGGGTGCGAGAGATTCTCTTCCGGGAGCCTCCACTACTCATACGAACGGCTCTTATCCTGTGCTAAAAAACGAAAGGACGGCATGCCATGAATATATTCGATCACTATCGCCAGCGCTACGAAGCTGCCAAGGACGAAGAGTTCACACTGCAGGAGTTTCTTACCATTTGTCGGCAAGATCGCAGTGCCTATGCCAATGCGGCAGAACGGCTATTGATGGCTATCGGTGAGCCAAACATGGTTGATACTGCCCTGGAGCCACGGCTTTCCCGTCTATTTTCGAATCGGGTGGTCGCCCGATATCCGGCGTTCGAAGAGTTCTATGGTATGGAAGATGCCATTGAACAGATTGTCTCCTATCTGAAGCATGCCGCCCAGGGTCTGGAAGAGAAGAAACAGATCCTCTATTTACTCGGCCCCGTCGGCGGCGGTAAATCCTCGCTGGCTGAACGCCTGAAGTCGCTGATGCAGCGCGTACCGATTTATGTGCTGAGCGCCAACGGCGAACGCAGCCCGGTGAACGACCATCCGCTGTGCCTGTTTAACCCGCAGGAAGATGCGCAAATTCTGGATAAAGAGTTTGGCATCCCGCGTCGCTACCTCGGCACCATTATGTCGCCGTGGGCGGCAAAACGCCTGCACGAATTTGGCGGTGATATCACCAAATTCCGCGTCGTGAAAGTGTGGCCATCCATACTGGAGCAGATCGCTATCGCCAAAACGGAACCGGGTGATGAGAACAACCAGGATATCTCGGCGCTGGTGGGTAAAGTCGATATCCGTAAGCTGGAAAACTTCGCACAAAACGACCCGGATGCCTATGGCTATTCCGGTGCGCTGTGCCGCGCCAACCAGGGGATTATGGAATTCGTCGAGATGTTTAAAGCACCGATCAAAGTGCTGCATCCTCTGCTGACGGCGACCCAGGAAGGGAACTACAACGGTACGGAAGGTATCTCCGCCCTGCCGTTTAACGGGATTATTCTCGCCCACTCGAACGAATCGGAATGGGTGACCTTCCGTAATAACAAAAACAATGAGGCCTTCCTTGACCGCGTGTACATCGTCAAGGTGCCTTATTGCCTGCGGATCTCCGAAGAGATCAAAATTTACGAAAAACTGCTTAACCACAGCGAGCTGGTGCATGCGCCATGCGCTCCGGGCACGCTGGAAACGCTCTCGCGCTTCTCCATCCTGTCGCGTCTGAAAGAGCCGGAAAACTCCAGCATCTATTCGAAAATGCGCGTCTACGACGGTGAAAGCCTGAAAGATACCGATCCGAAAGCGAAATCGTACCAGGAATACCGCGATTACGCCGGGGTTGATGAAGGGATGAACGGCCTCTCCACGCGTTTCGCGTTTAAGATCCTCTCCCGGGTCTTTAACTTCGACCACGCGGAAGTGGCGGCCAACCCGGTTCATCTGTTCTACGTCCTGGAGCAGCAAATCGAGCGCGAGCAGTTCCCGCAGGAGCAGGCTGAACGCTACCTTGAGTTCCTGAAAGGCTACCTGATCCCGAAATACGCCGAGTTCATTGGCAAAGAGATCCAGACGGCCTACCTGGAATCCTATTCAGAATACGGGCAGAACATTTTCGACCGCTATGTCACCTATGCTGACTTCTGGATCCAGGATCAGGAGTACCGCGACCCGGATACCGGCCAGCTGTTTGATCGTGAATCCCTGAACGCGGAGCTGGAAAAAATCGAGAAGCCTGCCGGGATCAGCAACCCGAAAGACTTCCGTAATGAGATTGTGAACTTCGTCCTGCGCGCCAGAGCGCATAATAACGGGCGCAATCCGAACTGGACCAGCTACGAGAAGCTGCGCACGGTTATTGAGAAGAAAATGTTCTCCAATACCGAAGAGCTGCTGCCGGTGATCTCGTTTAACACCAAAACCTCAACCGACGAGCAGAAGAAACACGACGATTTTGTCGACCGTATGATGGAAAAAGGCTACACCCGCAAACAGGTTCGCCTGCTCTGCGAATGGTATCTGCGCGTGCGTAAATCGTCCTAAAACAAGTGCCCGGTAGCGCCTGCGCCTGCCGGGCCAACAAAAACGCAAGTTGGCAAATGCAGTACGGGGGGTATATGACCTGGTTTATTGACCGGCGTCTTAACGGCAAAAACAAGAGCACGGTGAACCGCCAGCGCTTCTTGCGCCGTTATAAAGCGCAAATTAAACAGTCGATCTCCGAGGCCATCAATAAACGCTCGGTGACCGACGTCGACAGCGGCGAGTCTGTCTCCATCCCTACCGATGACATCAGCGAACCGATGTTTCATCAGGGGCGCGGCGGCCTGCGCCATCGCGTTCATCCAGGTAACGACCACTTCGTTCAGAACGACAGAATTGAGCGCCCTCAGGGCGGCGGCGGTGGTTCAGGAAGCGGTCAGGGGCAGGCCAGCCAGGACGGTGAAGGCCAGGATGAGTTCGTTTTCCAGATTTCGAAAGATGAATATCTCGACCTGCTGTTTGAGGACCTTGCGCTGCCGAATCTGAAAAAGAATCAGCATCGTCAGCTTAACGAGTATAAAACCCATCGCGCGGGCTATACCGCTAACGGCGTGCCCGCCAATATCAGCGTTGTGCGTTCGTTGCAGAATTCTCTGGCGCGCCGCACGGCCATGACGGCAGGCAAACGTCGCGAACTGCGCGAGCTGGAGAGCAGCCTGAAGGTCGTGGAAAACACGGAGCCGGCGCAGCTGCTGGAAGAGGAGCGCCTGCGTAAAGAGATTGCCGAGCTAAGAGCGAAGATCGACCGCGTGCCGTTTATCGATACCTTCGACCTGCGCTACAAGAACTACGAAAAACGTCCTGAACCCTCCAGCCAGGCGGTCATGTTCTGTCTGATGGACGTCTCCGGCTCGATGGACCAGGCCACCAAGGATATGGCGAAGCGTTTCTATATCCTGCTCTACCTGTTCCTGAGCAGAACCTATAAGAACGTGGAAGTGGTCTATATCCGCCATCACACCCAGGCCAAAGAGGTGGATGAACATGAGTTCTTCTACTCCCAGGAGACCGGGGGGACCATCGTATCAAGCGCCCTGAAGCTGATGGATGAAGTAGTGAAAGAGCGTTACGACCCGGCGCAGTGGAACATTTATGCCGCGCAGGCGTCGGATGGCGACAACTGGGCCGACGACTCACCGCTGTGTCACGAGATCCTGGCGAAGAAAATTCTGCCGGTGGTGCGTTACTATAGCTATATCGAAATCACCCGTCGCGCCCACCAGACCCTGTGGCGGGAATATGAACATCTGCAGTCCATGTTCGATAACTTTGCCATGCAGCATATCCGCGATCAGGATGATATTTATCCTGTGTTCAGGGAGCTGTTCCACAAGCAATCTGCTACCAGCAACGCATAACCCAACAGCCAGCGAATCCGCTGGCTGTTTTCTTTCGACCCCGTTTATCCCGTGCTAATGTAGCAAGCTGCATACTGGATTATCACCGGGAAAATTGTGATGACTGACGACGTTATGGGGACAAGTACCCACCATCAGCTGATTACCTTACTCACCGAGCAGGGCGCGCGTTTTCGCGTCATGGAGCACGAGGCGGTGGGGAAATGCGAAGCGGTGAGTGAAATTCGCGGGACCGATCTGCGCCAGGGGGCAAAAGCCCTGGTCTGCAAGGTGAAGGGCAACGGCGTTAAAAAACACGTACTGGCGATTCTGGCCGCCGACCTGCAGGCCGATCTGAGCCAGCTTGCCAGCCATTTTGGCGGGCTTAAAGCCTCCCTCGCCAGCCCGGCCGAGGTCGATACCCTTACCGCCTGCGTTTTTGGCGCGATCCCGCCCTTTAGCTTCCATCCTGATTTGGCGCTGGTGGCCGACCCGCTGCTGTTCGAGCGTTTCGACGAAATTGCCTTTAACGCCGGTTTACTGGAGAAATCCGTGATCATGGACACCCAGGATTACCTGCGCATCGCCCGTCCTGAGCTTGTAAACTTCCATAAAGCGTCGTCGTGACGGCGCTAGCCTCTTCTTTCCAGAAACAGCACGGAGGCGACGAGAATCACGGCAATAGCGAAAAACGATGAGGAGATAATGAGCGTTTCAACAAACATGTGATCGTTCATGATGGCGATCCCTTTGCGATACCTGCCTTCGTTTTAATCCGCGTAAATGACAGGGTAATGACAGCGATAAAATCTTTTAAACGCTGTCCTCCGCCGCGTTTGCGCGTACAGTAAGCAGGATAATTATTCTGGCAAGGATCCCCCCATGTTTGACCCGACTCTGCTCATTCTTCTGGCGCTCGCCGCGCTCGGCTTTATCAGTCATAACACCACCGTCGCCATCTCGATTCTGGTGCTGATTATTGTGCGCGTGACCCCGTTAAATACCTTTTTCCCGTGGATAGAAAAACAAGGCCTCACCATCGGGATCATCATTTTAACCATCGGGGTGATGGCTCCCATCGCCAGCGGCACCCTTCCCGCCTCAACGCTGCTGCACTCGTTTGTGAACTGGAAATCTCTGGTGGCGATCGCGGTGGGGATTTTTGTTTCGTGGCTGGGCGGACGCGGCGTTACGCTGATGAGCAGCCAGCCCTCGCTGGTGGCGGGCCTGCTGGTGGGCACGGTACTCGGCGTGGCGCTTTTCCGCGGCGTGCCGGTAGGCCCGCTGATTGCGGCAGGGCTGGTGTCCCTGTTTATCGGGAAGTCATAGTCAGGCTGGCCATGTAACGCGCCGGCGTCTGGCCCAGCCCCTTTTTGAACATGGTGATAAACGCGGTGGTAGAGTCATAGCCCAGAGACTGTGCCACCTGCTGCACCGATTTCCCGCTAATCAAATGCTGTAACGCCACAATCAGCTGAAGCTGGTGACGCCAGCGGCGAAAGCTTAAACCGGTCTCTTTGACCACCAGCCGCGCCAGGTTGCGTTCACTCATCGCGAAATGGCTCGCCCACTGTGCCAGCGTCTGCCAGGCGGCGGGCTCTTCCGCCATCTTCTCGCTCATCAGCCGGATTTTAGGATGGGGAGAGACGGGCAGCTGCAGATGCTCCTGGCGCTGGAGCGGCAGCTCGTCAAACAGGACGTCCACCAGACGCGATGTGGCCGCAAGATGCAGCTGTTCACGTGATTTCTCCGCCAGGGATAAAATAAGTTCCCGCACCAGAGGAGAGATTTTCAGGGTGCAGCAGCGGTCGGGCAGGCTGGCGGCACCAGGCTCAATAAACAAAAAGCAGAGCTGCGCCCCCGGCGTGGCCCTGTTGCTGTGCGGCATTTGGCCTGGGATCCAGACGGCATACTGGGGCGGTACCATCAGCATCGCATTTTCCACTTCGCAGGTGATCGCGCCGCCAAGGGCCAGAATCAGCTGCCCCTTACGGTGTTGATGCTGCGGAATATATTGTTCTTCCGTCACCACGCGGATGCGAAACGCGACGGCCGCATCGTGCTGGCTATCAGGATCGTAGCCGTCCAGTCCCAGACCAATCATCAGGTTGTCCGATATTAGCGATAAACTGTCATTTTAGCCTGATTTCAACCGCTGAGAAAATCGGTATTGTGTGCGCTCGCTTGAACGTATGAGAACACAATGACTACTGCTCTTCGCACCTCAGGAAAACAGGGCGCGCTGTTGATTGCAGGCATCCTGATGATTGCCACCACGCTTCGCGTCACCTTTACCGGCGCAGCGCCGCTGCTCGATACCATTCGCCTTGATTATGGCTTAAGCACGGCGCAAACCGGTCTGCTGACCACCCTGCCCCTGCTGGCCTTTGCTCTTGTCTCCCCGCTCGCGGCGGGCGTTGCCCGGCGTATCGGCATGGAGCGCAGCCTGTTTATCGCCCTGATGCTGATTTGCATCGGGATTGCGGTTCGCTCCCTGCCCTCCGCTACCCTGCTTTTCATCGGAACGGCGGTGATTGGTTGCGGGATCGCGCTGGGGAATGTGCTGCTGCCCGGCTTAATTAAGCGTGACTTCCCGGGTCAGGTGGCAAAACTCACCGGCGCCTATTCCCTGACGATGGGTGTCTCTGCCGCGTTAGGCTCGGCGCTGATTGTTCCCCTGGCGCAGGGTGATGCGGGCTGGCATGGCGCGCTGCTGATGCTGATGGCGTTTCCGCTGATCGCGCTGTTGCTCTGGCTGCCGCAGTGGCGTCAAAAACACGTCGCAACGGTAACGGGCGCAGGCGCGCTGCATAACCGAGCGATCTGGCGCTCGGCACTCGCCTGGCAGGTGACGCTCTTTCTGGGGATTAACTCGCTGATTTATTACGTCATCATCGGCTGGCTGCCGGCCATATTACTCAGCCATGGCTTTAGCGAAGCGCAGGCCGGCTCGGTGCACGGTCTTTTACAGCTTGCCACGGCCGTGCCGGGGCTTGCCGTTCCGCTCGTCCTCCAGCGCCTGAAGGATCAGCGAACCATCGCCGGAGCGGTTGGGCTGATGTGCGCGGTTAGCGCGGCGGGTTTGTGGTTTATGCCTGAGATGGCGGTGATGTGGACGCTGGTGTTTGGCTTTGGTACCGGGGCAACGATGATCCTCGGCCTGACGTTCATCGGCCTGCGCGCCAGCTCCGCACACCAGGCGGCAGCGTTGTCCGGTATGGCACAGTCTATTGGTTATCTGCTCGCCGCCTGCGGTCCGCCGCTGATGGGTAAAATTCACGATTCGGCTGGAGACTGGCGGATCCCGCTTCTCGCCTGCGCGCTGGCCGCTGTCGTCATGGCCATCTGCGGCGTACTTGCCGGGCGCGACCGGGAAATCGCGCCCCGATAAACACGGTGGCAGACCATCGGGTCTGCCTTTTTTACCCGCGCGCGGCGCGCAGCATTGCCTGCACCAGCACCACCGGACGCCCTTCCAGCGCAGCACGCTCGTGCTGGAATAAGGTGATCACAAAGAACGGATGGGTCACCAGCTCCGCAGCGCGAATTTCCCCCTGCTCGTCCCAGCCCGTCACGCGCATATCACCGCTCTCCAGTTCCTGAGCAAACGCCGCCGATACGCCATAGTTACAGTGATAACCCTCTACGATTTCCGGCTTTCCGTAGGCCTTCGCGATCAGCGTATTATTGCGCAGCTCAATGGCATCGGTTTTTTCCACCAGCGAGCAGGTCAGCGGCGCAATCACCATCGTGCCTTCGGTATCCGTCTCAGCATGTGCCGCGTCGCTCCAGCCCAGCACGTTACGGGCATACTCGATTAACGCATGCTGGAACCCACCGCAGGTGCCCAGGAACGGAATGCTGTTTTCACGCGCGTAGCGTGCGGCAATAAAGGCCGCCTCGGTATTTTTATAGGGGCTTGCGGGAACCAGCCAGATGGCATCGTAGCCCACCAGATCCTCAGAACTGGTTAATTCCGTGGTGGCAAGCCAGTCGTAATCGGCGGTGAGGTCAAGGACCGCGGCGGCATCGTCAATGGCCAGCGGGATCGCCTTGTGTGCAATAACATCAGGATTGTAATCGCCAACCAGCGCAATGCGCAGCGTCGTTTTAACCGGGAGGTGTTCCATGAAAGGTTCCTTATGCCAGAGTATTATCAGATAACATAAGGAACCTCAGACTACCGATCTTCTGCAATTATCACAATACCTTAAATTGGGAGGGTGGAATCATGATTCAGTGCAAACGCGTCTATGAACAGGCGAGCCCGGGCGATGGCTATCGGGTTCTGGTGGACAGGCTCTGGCCCCGTGGGGTGAAAAAAACGGACCTCGCGTATGACGAATGGTGTAAAACGCTCACACCGTCCAGCGCGTTACGCAAGGACTTTCATAGCGAAGCGATTGATTTCGCGGCCTTCACTAAAGCCTACAAGGAAGAGCTGGCGCAGCATAAGGACGAAGGAGAGCGTCTGGCGGCGCTGGCGAAAAAGCAGACCGTAACCCTGCTCTACGGCGCGAAGGACACGAAGCAGAATCACGCTCTGGTCTTAGCCGACTGGCTGCGCCATCTGTGATCAGCCGACCGTCAGCTCATCCTGAATTTGCGGAGCTTCGTCCGGGGTGAGCGGCATCAGGTGTTCGGCGCGAACAAACGCAAAGCCGTGCTGATTATCAAAGGCGTAGACGTCTCCCGTCACCAGCCAGAGCGCGCGGTCCGCGCTTGCGGGTAACTGCGTCATCACGCCGTTGACCGGGTTAACGAAACGCTGGCCGGGTTGGCAGAGACCAAATAGCTCCACAGATTTACCAATATTGCGACGGCCTGACGCCGTGCGGGCACCGACGATCATCGCCACGCTGCCCGGTTTAAGCTGAAACATACTTCTCTCGCGGTAACGGTAGCCAGAAATTGGCTAAGAATAATCCTAAAGAGAAGTGTATCGCAGCTACTGTCCCTCTGTCACCTGGCAGGTTGCGGATGATCGCGACGATAGAGCGTCCATTCGTCGATCACTTCGCCACCGGGCAGCTTGCACTCGGTGCGGACCCCCTGCGGACTTTGAATCGGGACCTGTTCCCCGCCCTTTTCCAGACAGTAAACGGAAGCCGGGTTCGCCATGCCCACGGCGTGCGGCGGTTTCGGGGCGTCGGGTGGGGTTGTTTTTGCGGTGCAGGCAACCAGGGGAAGCGCCAGCGCCAGTAGCAGAAATCTCATCTTGTTGATCCTTTTGACATCATCATTGGCTAAGGGTAACGGCTTGTCGCCGCTTTCTCCATGATTTCTCCATTCTAACTGCACTTTTCAACGCTACAGTCTGGCATGTTCTCACTTTGACCAGAGAACATCATTCCGTAATCAAGATGTCTTTGCCCCGTTCTCAACAACGGGGCTTTTTTTCCCGCCTGCTGCCTACCTCTGCATATATTAAATTTTCTATATTCATGTTTTACTATGCCGGAAGCCTAAAAATTCAGCATAACATGCAGATGCAGACGTCTTCTGCCTGGGAGTCATTCTACGTCATGTCGGATCTTATCCTCGCTCGCGTTTCAGAAACCCTTGCCACCGAGCAATCCCTTGAAAGCCTCGTTCGTCAGCTGCTGGAGATGCTGGAAATCGTCACCGACATGGAGTCGACGTATCTGACGAAGGTGGATATAACAGCCCGGCTGCAGCATATCCTCTATGCCCGAAACAGCAAGCAGATGACTATCCCGGAAGGGTTAAGCGTGCCATGGGATGAAACGCTGTGTAAGCGCGCGCTGGATAGCGACACATTATTCAGTAACGATGTCCCCGAACGTTGGCCGGAGTGTGAAGCGGCTAAAGCGCTCGGCATTACCACTTACATGAGCATCCCAGTGCATCTTGCCGATGGCTCACTTTACGGTACGCTCTGCGCCACCAGTACGGCAAAGAAACCGCTCAGCGAACGCGGTGAACAGATATTAAAACTTTTCGCCGGGTTGATCGGTCAGTACATTCAAAAAGAGTCTCTGGTCACCCAGCTTCGTGAAGCCAATGCGGCCCTCATTGCACACTCCTATACCGATGCTCTGACCGGTCTGCCCAATCGTCGCGCCATTTTTGAGGATTTAACGACCCTGTTTTCTCTGGCACGGCATCTGAAACGTAACGCCATCATTGCCTTTATCGATCTGGATGATTTTAAACTGATTAACGATCGATACGGGCATGAAGCAGGCGACCAGTTCCTGATTGAAGTGGGCAAGCGTTTGACCGCAGAAAAACAGCAGGACGATATCATCGGCCGGCTGGGCGGCGATGAGTTTCTGGTGGCCACTCTGAGCAACGTCGAGAATGAGGAGCAAATTCACCTTCTCAGAACGCGCCTCAGCGCCCGAATTGCGGGGGAATACTGGCTGGGTAGCATCAGCATCATTTATCCTGGCGCCAGCCTCGGCGTTATCGAAGTGGATCCCGGCGTAACCGATCCGGACAGTGCGTTACGTGCCGCGGATATCGCGATGTATCAGGATAAGAAAGGAAAAAGCAAAACAGGCTTTCTCGCGATGGATTAACCCCGTACACTCTACGGCGTTGTAAAAACCGAAACAGGTGATGATA
Source organism: Enterobacter sp. IF2SW-B1 (assembly GCF_001743375.1). NCBI lineage: Bacteria > Pseudomonadati > Pseudomonadota > Gammaproteobacteria > Enterobacterales > Enterobacteriaceae > Enterobacter > Enterobacter sp. IF2SW-B1. The sequence continues at coordinate 380,898 of NZ_MJAA01000001.1, forward strand.
TGAGAATAGGGATCCTCTTCCCGGTCGTTATTTTTATAACGGCGGTGGTATTTCTGGCGTGGTTTTTTGTCGGTGGTTACGCTGCTCCGGGGGCATAAATGAGAAAAACCACCCTCATTATGTTGATCGTTGCCGTCGTGGCGTTTGCCGGCACGCAATTTGGCTGGTGGTAAACCCGTTACGTAAAAAGGCCGCCATATGGCAGCCTTTTTAACGCTTCAGTATTAGCTTTTGATCTTTCTGTAGATAAACAGCACAACCAGCGCGCCGATCACCGCGACCGCGAAACTGCCGAAGTTAAAGCCATCGACTTTACCAAAACCGAACAGCGTACTGATCCAACCGCCGACTACCGCGCCGACAATACCCAGTATTATGGTGACGATAAACCCACCGCCATCTTTGCCCGGCATGATCCACTTCGCCAGAATACCCGCAATAAGCCCAAAGATAATCCAGGATAAAATTCCCATAACTTTCCTCTCTGTATGGTTTTTGTCATTAAATCAACGACACAAAAAGGATAGCACAGGATCTGAGAAAGGAAATTTGTGATAAGCCTCACAGAGAGAGTCTGCGCATTTCTTCATCAACATGCCCTTCCACAAGAACTGTGGGGTTGCATCTTTTGTTGAGAAAGATTATCTTTCTCAACACTGAATAGTTGAGATAAACACTCAGGTATTCAGTACGACATTGCTCACATTGCTTCCAGTATTTCTTGCCCACTCATGAGTGGGCTTTTTTTTGATCAAGCCCCAACGAAAGCGTGCCGGTTGCGCCCGCCGCGTTTTGCCTGATAGAGCGCCTGGTCGGCAGCATTAATAATATTCTGCTGGCTACCCGCGATGTTGACAGCACGCGCACTGGAGACCCCTACGCTTACCGTGACCCGCCCGAAGGGGCTAAACGCGTGTTCAATTTGCTGAGAGAAAACATAGCGAATAATCGTCTGCGCAAGGCGGAGCGCCTCCTGGATATCCGTTTCAGGCAAAATCAGCGCAAACTCCTCCCCGCCATAGCGCGCCACAATCTGGTTGTCGCGAGTGAGACTTTCCCTGAGGCAGTTTCCCAGCAACGCCAGGCATCTGTCCCCTTCCGGATGACCGTAGTTATCGTTGTACTTTTTGAAGTAGTCCACATCCACAAGGAGCAGCGAAACCGGCGCGTCCTTTGCCGCACACGCCGCAATTACCGAGAGGATTTTTTCATCAAAGATGCGCCTGTTATAAAGCCCTGTCAGCGCATCCTCCGAGGCAATAATCTTTAGCGCTTTGTTATCCCGTGCTTTTCTGGATAAGTCGGAATAGAGGAAACAGGACGCCACGATGAGCGTCGCGGTAAACACCAAAATAAGTGCGGCAAGCTGAATCGCCTGCTTGCGCCACGGTGAAAGGGCTTCATCAATGCTTACCGCTACCGTCGTAACCAGTCCGTAGCGCCTGTTTTTCTCATAGGCATAAATGCGTTCGATTTTATCAAACCTGGAGACAGAGCTGGCTATCCCTGTATTTTGTACCTTGAGGTATTTTCTGAAGAGAGGTGAGTCAGAAAAAATCGTACCGATATAGTTATTTTTAAAGGGATAACGAATCAGTAAAACGCCTGCTTGCGTCGTTAAACCAATAACGCCCGCGTGACCAATATTAATCTGTCCATAAAGTGCCAGAAAATTTTCGATACCCAGCGTCACCACCACAACACCGTTAAATGCACCGGTGTGGGTTTCAAGGCGTCGGCTAAGAGTAATAACCCATTTACCATTGGTTCTGCTTATCACCGGCTCACCAATATAAATCTGCTGACTTTTATTTTCCTTGTGATAGACAAAAAATGCCCTGTCCGTGCCATTATGGGGGCCCGCAAAATTTTTGTGCAATGCAGTGAAGATATCCCCATGCGCATCATAGACAACCACATTATTAATCTGAGTAAGAAGATTATCCTGATTGCTTATCATTCGCTGAATATTGATCGCCTGTTGGGGGGTCATACCATAAATTTCGATTGTGTCGGAAACGGTGGTAATCAACATTTCACTTTGGCGAATGATCCCTTCCGTGTAGACGTTAAGGGTATGGCTCAGGTTGGCAACGCTGGTATTGATTTGCTGAATTGACTGCTGTCGGGACGTGGCAATCTGGACGGCAAGCGACAATGAAACAATCAATGAGACAATGATGACGGTAATGGTTGTTGTGTAAAAAGTATTTTTCACATGCACGAGCTTTTCCACCTTATCACGCCTGGCATCCCTGGCTGACAACTCTTGTCACTGTAACAAAGCTCAGGTTAAGAGGAAAACAAATTGCACTTAAGCATAACGGCTGCCGTTATTATCAGGCTTGTAGCTTGCACTGCCTGTGATAAGATTTGAGAGATGAGGGAGCGGACAGGGTATCTGGAAAATGAAAAAGATCATTGCCGTTACTATCGTTTCAGCGTTTCTGGTCTTCCTGTCTCTTTTTGCGGTTAATGCAGTTATCGGGAGCCAGCAGAAAAGCAAACAGCTTGAGATTTCCCGAACCCTTTTACAGCATTCAGAAAGTCTGACCCAGAGCATGGCGCAGACGCTCAAAAACCTGACCACACAGGGATGCGACAGAGACAGCCTCGATCGCTACCGGCAGGTCAAGCTCGAAAGCCGCTATGTCGCTGACGTCGGTTTTATTGAAAAGGGAAAAATAGTCTGTACCGCTTTTTGGGGTAAACTCGTTAATCCTGTCCCGCTTCCTGAAGAGCTCCATGAAACGCCCAGAGGATTTCTCCTCGCGCAATTTTCGAGAAAAGATTTTTTTACCGGCAATGCGGCCATCTATAATAATCACATTATCTTCACCTCCCGCTATGCTTACGATAAATTCACCCCGGTTACGGAGAGCTATTCTCTGAGCACCACCACCAGGGACTTAAGCAGAACGTTTTTTTCGGCTACGCCTGAATTAAACCAACAGAGCGAACTGAATTCCTCCTTGTTTACCCTGACCCTCACCCGGTGCAGCACCACGTGGGATTTGTGCGTCATTGTGAAGCATCACAACGCGGGACTGGCCTCGTTATCTCCCGTTGTATTTATCGTTCTCGCGGTCATTTTATGTTTTATCTGGATTGCGATAACGCTCTTTTTCTTTCGACTCAACGAGGACCGGTTCTCCCTGGAGCGGACGCTGGTCAAAGCTGTTATCACTAATACTATCGGCGTTCATTACCAGCCCATTGTTCGGATTGAGGATAAAAAAATTGTAGGTGTGGAGGTCTTGTCGAGATGGCGTGACGCAAGATACGGTGACGTCTCCCCGGAACTGTTTATTCCATTAATCAAAAAAATTGGCCTGTATAAAAATTACTATATTAATATTCTCCAAAAATCCCTTTCGGATATCGCGCCACTTATTATTAAATATCATCTGGTTGTTTCGCTCAATGTTGGCCGAACGGAAATTGAAGACGGACAGTTTATCAGCATTTTGCGCCGTAGCTGTTTAGCTAATAACATTCCGCTCTCTCTGATCAAAATCGAGCTTTCTGAAAAAGCCATTTCAACGGGGAATATTCTGGAAGATTTCTGCAAGGATTTAAAAAACCTTGGCGTGAGAATATCCATTGATGACTTCGGGGTGCAAAACTCAAACCTGGCAAGGCTTTCGCTGCTTGAATATGATGAGATCAAAATCGACAAGTCGCTGGTCGATGGCATCAGTGAACATTACAAGCAGAACATTTTTGTCATTTTTAGCGACGCCCTCGCAAAACTGAATAAAACGCTTGTTTTCGAAGGCGTAGAGAGCGAAATACAGTATCGCTTTATTGCTGAAAGATACCCCGAGGCGCTGATTCAGGGATGGTATTTCTCAAAATCCGTCACCCGAAGCGAGCTTGCGAAGCGACTCGCTGGGATCGCGCGGTAGGTTACTCGTTTCCCCACTGATTGAGAAAGTTCGCAATATCATCAATACGTTCGGCACGAACCCCGGCTTCACGCGCCATCTCCTGCTGAGCTTCCTCATCGATCTCCTCATTATTCGACAAACGCGTGAGAAGCAGCTGGAAATAATGCGCCAGCGAGTCCTGCTCTGACTCACTCACGGGCTTTGTGGCTTCCGTCGCGTACTCTTCGACGATGTCATAATACTTCAGTGGGATTTCGTTATTCATAACAGCGTTAACCTTTGAGGGTGAAGCCACAAGTATATCCGACGACGTACGGTTAACCAACGCGTTGCGTCAGATAAGCAGGGCAAGCAGGGCTGCAAGAGCAGGTATGGCCTGAACGTACAGTATCTTTCGGCTGGCGGTCGCTGCGCCAAAGAGTCCGGCAATCAACACGCAGGTCAGGAAGAAGATGGCCACAGATATACCCTTTTCACCAAGCCAGAGGCTCCAGAGCAGACCCGCAGCCAGAAAACCATTATACAGCCCCTGATTCGCGGCCAGCACGCGGGTATCGCGCGCAAAATCGGGACGCAGATTAAAGGCCTTGTGCCCCGTTCTGGTGTTCCACAGAAACATTTCCAGCACAAGAATGTAGATATGGATGAATGCAACGACAGCGATAAGAACAGTAGCGAGCATCGTGTTATTTCCTGCAGGCAGAAGCAAAAAAAACGGGAACCCTCAGGCCCCCGCTCTTGTTTAACCCAGAATCTGGATTACATGTTCGCGATAATCGCGTCGCCAAACTCTGAACATTTCAGCAGCTTAGCGCCTTCCATCAGACGTTCGAAATCGTACGTTACGGTTTTCGCGTTGATCGCGCCTTCCATACCCTTCACGATCAGGTCTGCGGCTTCGAACAATTCCATATAACACAGTAGTATTTCATTAAATCAATCATGATGCATTGATTTTTCAGTTAAAAATTCATATTTGTCGCGTTCATCACACTTTATTGACTAAAAGCTAACCTATTGATTAGTTATAATGATTTTTGGGTTTTGATAACTACTTTTGGCTTTATTAATTAATTTCTTAATGGGTTCGCTGCGATCCTCCTTCTCTCCCTCCCCTATACTTTGAGTTTGACACTTGGCTGGAGGTTTCTATGTGCGGACGTTTTGCACAAGCCCAAACTCGTGAAGAATACTTGGCTTATCTAGCCAATGAAGCTGACCGCGACATTGCATTTGACCCGGAACCAATTGGACGCTACAACGTCGCTCCCGGTACAAAAGTCCTACTGCTTAGTGAACGTGATGATCAACTGCATCTCGATCCATTGTTCTGGGGTTACGCGCCAGAGTGGTGGAATAAGCCGCCACTGATTAACGCGCACGTCGAAAATGGGGCCGGCAGCAGAATGTTTAAACCTTTGTGGCAGCATGGCCGGGCTATCTGTTTTGCTGATGGCTGGTTCGAATGGAAGAAGGAAGGCAACAACAAACAGCCCTACTTCATTCACCGTGCTGACGGCCAACCCATATTTATGGCGGCGATCGGCAGCACGCCTTTCGAACGCGGCGATGAAGCAGAAGGTTTTCTGATAGTGACGTCTGAAGCTGATAAAGGCCTAGTCGATATCCACGACCGCCGTCCACTTGTTCTTTCACCGGAAGCTGCCCGGGAGTGGATGCGCCAGGATATAGGCGGAAAAGAAGCTGAGGATATAGCGGTCGATGGGGCTGTACCCGCTAACAAGTTGATCTGGCACGCAGTTACGCACGCTGTGAGTAACGTGAAGAATCAGGGACCGGAGCTAATCGAGGCAGCACAATAAAAGGTAAAAGAAACCAAGCACGTCCGAAATGAGCGAGGAGCGGAAGTACAAAACTGTTTGTACAATTAATGCGCGTTACTAACACGCTAATCCTAATCCACTTCTTCCGAGCGACCTCAATGGCAGAAAGAGGTGCACAAGTAAAGTCGAACACAATAACAATGAATTTCAGCAAAGCTCGTGATAAAGCAGAAATTGATTGGGGTGATGGCACACCAGCTACTTTCGATGAACAACGATCTTTATCAGAACGTCTTTATAAAGCTCAAGGTATCGATACTCAAAAATTGCTGGGACATAAATCGCCTAATCAGACAGCCCGGTATCACGATGATCGTGGAAAAGGTTGGGTTAAGATTTTTCTATAAAGGAGCAAGTGCTCCTTTATATTTTTTTAATAAAAATCCCCTTTAACTAAAAAAGATTATGCCATTTTATTACTTTTAAAGTTCACCTTCATTTATCCATGAACATAATAAAAGCTTCCCTACTTAATTCCACTCAATGATTTTAGGCTGTGGTCAATCAGCTTTTATCTAATTTGAGGACACAAAAAAAAGTCCGCATTCTTACGTAAATAATTTTTAACATCTCTATATGCACTAACAATATAAAACCTTGCATAAACATATAATTAATGACAGTTAGAGAAAAAACTTCTGTGATGATCACCGCTGAGGCAGCGCCAATCAACCCGAACTTGAGAGAAAGAAAATAAGAAAGAACTATACTCAAAACCAATATGAATATAGTTTTATATAGTAAGAATTTATATCCAGAATACTTAATAATGATTTTTGACGAAGCCATACCAAGTGTCGACAGCAATGTAGCAAAGCATAATAAAATGCAGGGTGTTATTGATCCTTTATACGCTACTCCGTATATCCAAAGAATCACATAGTTTATCACGAATGTCATTGCCAATATTACTGGGATTGACAATAAAATTATATTTAAGTGAATCCTTGCCCCTAAGTTAATTATTTTTGAATTATTTTTTTCTCTAAATATTGATGGTAGGCAAGAAGTTAATAACGATAACAAAATGAAACTCCAACTAGTAGCAAGAGTTTGAGAAACCGAATATATACCTACATCATGATTACCATACAAACACGAGATTACAATTACATTCAATCTCGAATAAATTGATGCAATGATCGAAGGAATAACGAGAATGCTACCAGCATAACTCAGATAAAAAAAACGTCTTCTTAAAATTTTATATTTCATTGCTCCTGTAATTTTATATTCTCGATGGAATAAGTATAACTTAATAAAATAAGGAACGGCACTTATTATTACAAGCGGCAATCCAAAATAGATAGCCTGTACTTTATATTCAACCATTAATGACCTAATTACTAAACCTGAAATAAGGCCTGTTACGTTTGCAAGGGCATTTACTCTAGAGTTCAGTAATGACTCATTAAAACTTGTATAAGTGTCAATGGTGTAAAAATAATAAGCTAAACATATTGACAGCACTAGTATCATACCTGTTAAATCCAGGCTCGCATTTAAAAGCATAATACAAGCACTTGCAAAAAACATATAAATTATACTTCTCAATATAAATATAGGCATCATTAATTGAATGCCGCCCATCAAGTTAGTGTTTATTCTTTTGTAAAAAATACTATCGCTACCAAAAACTCCGCCAACTTGAATAATTTGGAAAATAGCAGTAGCTATTGCTATTTGCCCAATTATAATAGGCCCCAAATATTTAGCGACTAAAGCATTTATGAGGAAAAGACCAACTACGCCAATTGATTTTTCTGTTACCATCCAAAAGAAATTTTTTTGAGTTTTAGTCAACACTTACTCAACCTCATTTAAAGTTTAATTCTCTTCATCATCTTTATAAAGTAAATCGATGAATTTATTTACATCCATACTATCTTTATATAATCGGATATAATACCAAACAGCACCCAACAACAGTAATACAATACATATAAATATAATCAACATATTCAACCCTCGTTTTAAGACTAAATAAAAAACCAACCTAAAAACATAATCATTGTATGGCATTAAATAATTAAATATAGAGAATTTGAGGTTTCATTATTAAAAATGCTTATTTAACACAAGTACGGATATATGATTGTTATATCAAAGTTCCTTGCCATATACTTTATTAACAATATATACGAAGCTCAGTTAACACAAAACCACCATCGTGGTCGACTATGAAGTATGATAGGTTGATAAATTTTAATGTTCACAGCACTAACTCATGATGATTTGATACATAAAAAAACTAAATAAATTATGTAGAATTACACAAAAACATGCTTAAATTTAAACTTGCCATCTTCCAGAAAGATTATATGATTACCTAACATCAAACTTTAAGAATGAAATTAGTAGCAGAGGCATCAAATCATGTTCAACCATATCTTAGAGATTGTTGAAGGATCTAACAAATTCATGCGCATTTATGCGTCAAATGGACAACGAATAAACTTCACGCTTAATAATAAACCACATGTATACTTTCTCACTGAAGGCAGAGTAGACATTTATAGAAAAGCAGACGACATTGTAATATTCACTGTATATGCACCTTATATTTTAGGTATAATCTTCATGTTCGAAAAGGATGATTATCATTATTTTCGAGCTTCAACGGATGCAACTTTCACAGCAATTCCAGCTAAAGAATTAGATAGTTTGGCTGATAGTAATAATTTGTGGAAACATTTTTTTTTAATGACTTGTGAAATTACTTTAAACTTTTTCAAAAGAGATCAGAGATTTTCATCAAAAAATGCCTACGACATTATAAAAAATAACTTAGAATCTATATGGGAGCTACCAGAGAATGAAAGAACTCAAATTTCTGTATTTAAGTTCATTTTGTCTAGAAGCACAATTTCTCGTAGCTCATTAAATAAAGTATTAAAAGACCTCCATGATGGGGGTTATATTAATATTCACAGAGGAAAACTTTTAAACATTAAAAACCTACCACTAAAATATTAATCATTTAGGGGGCAGGAAAATTTTTCGCCATAATGGTGTTGTCTCTGATGCAATTCTCTTCTTTTCATTGATGCGATAATTAGCATAAAAACAATAGATTGCAATTGGAATCAATACCATTATAGCTAATATAGAGACCACATTAAACATGTTCATATAGACCTTCTTTTGTTGCCAAAGCATACATATACAGTTCATGTCTATTCTTTAAATTTAACTTTTGCAAAATATTTCGCCGATGAGAACTTATTGTTTTTTTGGTTATGTTAAGCATAATTGCAATTTTATCATCCGTTGTTCCTTCAGAAAACAAAGTAAAAAGAAGAGTCTCTTTTTCTGAAAGTTTTTTAAAACAAATTTCATCGAAGAAGTAACTTTGGTTTGTTAAGTCATTAAAACATTCAATATATTTATCTAGGTCATAATTACATGGCAAAATCAAAGTTTTTTCTGGTCTATATTTTGACACTGCATAGCAATGTAAATAGTTATCTGTGATAATAATGTCTTGCGTATGGTACTTGTGATAAAAGATTAGGGTCGGAAGTTTCGATGTTTGTTCAATGCAGTATGTATAAGATTTAAAAACCTTCGAATCCTCAATAAGTTCCCTGATGCCATGATATAAAAAATAGTTATCAGTAATAACGTATATTCTTATTATTTTTTTTGAAAACATTTTATTCACCATGAAAGTCAGAACAAATAGCCTATACCAATGATGAAAGTATTCACTTCTTTTTTATCAACAATGCCAAGTTCATATCCTGAATTTAATTGAATGTGGTCTGTTAGGTCGTAAAACAAACCAGCACCAAAAGCACCTCCATAAATCTCATGGCTTTGATTGGGTTTCATTTTTGAACCACAAGAAAGACCAGCAAGCCCATATAAACTTATGTCTTGTGTGATGTTAAAGGCTATCCCGGGCATAATAGATGCATATTTGTTTTTTAAATATGCTTCCCCAGCTCCAGTTGTGTTCTGTATATAAGTACCTGATGCGACCAGAGCGAAATTATTCATATCGTGTTTAAACATTACATTTACGCCATGCATCATTTCCGCCCCATTTTCTTTGCCTAGCGCATAATTCATAGATACTGAATTACTAGCAAATACAGGCGTTGCAATAGTGCTAAATAAAACACAAACAGCTGCAAGATTAAATTTATTCATATTTCCTCCATATATTCACTTTAAATATACAGAGATAAAATAGTGTTACCAGCATATAAATACACATGCAAAAGTTTTAATAGCATAATAGAATGTTTATTTTTGTATATTAGGTAAGGTTGTGAGCACTAAACCGTCATCCCAGATGAAGGAATTTAAGGTCAGGGTAACCAGATTTTTCATTCCTAATACTTAGGGCAGTAAAACGATCAATCACTTAAAGTGAATAATATGCCATGCGTGAAATTGTTATGGCTGATGAGGGAGGAGCAGGGAATTACATCAGCTAAAGAGAGGGTTTTGTTAACCTTTTTTGATAAATTTTTGATAACCGTTCGAAAACAAATAATAAAAACGGGAACCTATCGGCTCCCGTTCGTGCTTAACCCAGCGAGTGGATTACATGTTCGCGATAATCGCGTCGCCAAACTCTGAGCATTTCAGCAGCTTAGCGCCTTCCATCAGACGTTCGAAATCGTAAGTTACGGTTTTCGCGTTGATCGCGCCTTCCATACCTTTGACGATCAGGTCTGCGGCTTCGAACCATTCCATATGGCGCAGCATTACATGTTTGAGCTTTACTTAAGCTACTGCTTTTACAGACAATTATCAACAATCTTTGTTTCATTTTACGACATTAACGCCATGTGCTAACTTGCTGATACCACTATCATTGTTTTTAGTTTTGGGGAATGAAATGACTGGCGATCTCCTTCTAAGTACTTCTTTCGAACACCTTCTTTGCTGCCCTCATTGCAAGGGTACTTATCTGCACCAATACAAATATGAAATTTTTGACCGTGCAGAGGATGCACGAGAAGGTAACCACGTAGTTGTTGATGGATCCGATGTGACTATCAATCGTTCGATGGAAGGAAACCCATCAGCCAGAAGGGATGGATTGAAAATTTATTTCACTTGCGAAGGGTGCGAAGAAAATCCGACTTTGCTCATTACTCAGCACAAAGGGCAAACCTTTCTTCAGTTTGAGTAAACGCTGTCATGTGGTGTCGGGGGGCGGAGAATCAAATCCTCTCGTGCCGACCAAAATTATTATCAAAACCAGCCTTTTACGGCTGGTTTTTTGTTGCCGTTAAATTGTGATGGCGAAAAGATGGTGAAATGATGGTTGAAGCCTGCTTTAAATTGCCGGGCAATCATCGTTACCAACCCTGTTAAGACTATGCGTTAGGACGCCAAAAACCTCTACGTCATCCAGCGCATCGCCTTCGATCGCTTCACCCTCTTCAGTTATCAATGCCGCCCCGTAAAGCTTTGCAAACTCGTTCCTGTTATCCATTCTTACCAGTAGCGTATCTCCCTGCTCTGGCCTCATGGCAACGTTAATGACAGCCCAACCGCATGACGTTTCTATTACCCTGCAGTTTCCATCAATTCCGCATAACAGCTCGATGGTTAACCGTTGTTCTTGGTAATCCATTGCTGGTGAAGGAAAGCCCATCAGAATACCCTCCCCATATTACGCAAGATCCAGTAACGGTTATCACTGCCATCCGTCGTCTTATCAGCAAAATCAGGCTGGTATCTCTTAATCCATGCGTTAGCGTCTGCCTGGCTGAAATGCCAGTTCTTCTCGCGCAAATTATTGATGAATTTGTTTGTTTTTAGGCAAAGGTAGCCCTTTGGATTCTGTTCTATAGAGGCTAAAAAAGCTACGTGAATATCATATTGGCGAGGCATAGCAGCACCCTCACTTGATCATTGACTGTATGCATATACAGTAGTATTTTTGTTTCACCAGATCAAGTCAGCAAGGATGGAGAGTGATGTTCGTTGAGTTGGTTTATGACAAGCGAAATGTAGAGGGGCTCGAAGGGGCCAGAGAAATTATTCTGGCCGAGTTGACGAAGCGGGTGCACCAGATTTTCCCTCATGCTGAAGTGAAGGTGAAGCCGATGCAGGCGAACGGCTTGAATAGTGATGCCAGCAAAAGCGATCGGGAAAAGCTGAACCGCATGCTGGAGGAGATGTTTGAAGAGGCCGATATGTGGCTGGTGTCCGATTAGCTAAGCGCGAACTTGAAAAAGTGAGTCATACCCTACATATAGGGTTGAAAAATGAAAAAACATCACCAGCTGGTGTTTTTTGATGCAAAAACCATTAAAACCAAAATTTTCTACCATCATAAACACACTTTTGGATAAACATCCTATCTGATTTTGAGTGACTACAAGCTGTAAACTTATTAATATGTACTAAAGGTTACCAATACGGTAAAATCTCCCAAAGACAACTGGTAATTCATACAGCATAAGGAGGCAAAAAATGGCTTACTCAGCTATCGCTGTTGCAAATGCCTTCATTGAGAAGGCGAACGAAAGAGGTATCCGTGACCTTTCTCCTATGAAATTGCAAAAACTTGTTTTTTTTGCACATTCTTGGATGCTTGCGTTGTCTGGAAAACCTCTGATTAAAGAACCTGTAAAAGCGTGGAAGTATGGCCCTGTGATAGATTCTGTCTATCATGAGTTTAAATCATACGGTTCCAGAAACATCACTTCTCTCGGTACCGAATTTGAAGGTTTAGATAGCGATGATGTATTCGATATTAAATATGTTATCCCTAAGCTGCCTAAGAATGATGAGCATGCCAACGCGATTATTAATGCGATATTAGATACTTATGGCAATAGAACAGCTACATACTTATCTAATTTAACCCATGAGCAAGGTTCCGCATGGGCAGTAACTCGCAAGTTACATTGCGACGGCGGCGTGAGGGAGTTTGTTATCCCGAACGACATCATCAAAGAAACGACCATTAAGAAATTAAAGATCGATTAAATGTCTGACAAGGATAAGTCTGGTTCTTTTTATACTCGCTTAGCTCAAGCGAAAAATAATCAGAAAGAAGAGGAGCCAGTAATTGACTCCTCTTCTGACGAAATGGTTCAGGAAGAGCAAGAAGACTATGAAGCGCAAGCAGCTCCAGATCCAGAATCGTTAGCTGAAATAAAAAAGGCAGCGGTTTTATCCGACGCAAAATTTTCTAAACTTAAACGAAAACTGCTTAAAGGCCAAGTAAGGCGCCAAAAGCAGAACAATAAGATGAGAAAAATTTATGCGTCTAAGGCATATAAATTTGTATGGCTTTGGTCAGTTTTTTTCTTTGTCATACTTCTACTTTCTGGTTACAAAAACCTTACAATAGAGTCACTTAACTTCAAACTCACTTCAAAATTTGAGTTAGCCGATCCCGTTTTGATCGCTTTGATTACTGGGGTTACAGTAAATATCGTTGCAGTATTCATAATTGTGATGAGAAATCTTTTCCCTTCCTCAGAAAAAGAAGACAAAGAAGCGGACAAGACAGTGGAAAAGGCTGAAAAAAAATAAGATGTATACTGGTGCGTAAATTTTTTTCAATGCGCCAACTTGGTCTTTAACTTTCTCTAGGATAATATCTCCTACAATTGCTTGGGCATGAACACTGAGTAACCAGCCGCCTCCCGTTTCTGCATACGACGGGAGGCGGTTTCCTCGCCCGGTGCCTGCATATATTATTTACGAACCTGACTGGCTAAGCTCAGAGGCAATTTTCACAGCGTTAATGACGTCACGAGCTTTTTCCGGATCGTTAAGCACCAACTCCACCAGGTTGAAGAGTTCTTTGATTGCTTCAGTATGGTACGCGGCAGCCACGCCTGATGTATCAAGAAACTTAAAATTCTCAATCACCGTACCGTCGCTAAACTTGCGGTCTCCGTATGTTTTGACAGCATCAGGACACCACTTTTCTACATCCTGAGCAATAAGGCCAACGCCACGCTCTCCATCCTGAATATCATACGTGACCCCGCGCAAATAGAGTACTGCAGCAAGGGGTTGCGCTACCGGCTCAATATTCGACTTGTGACGCTCGTCAGAACCATTAACCCAGGCGCCCTGAGAAGTGGCAGAGCCATCGTAATTAAAACTCCACAGTTTTGAACCGGTGCCATAAGATGCGCCGTTGTAGTAGATGGAGTATGTAAGCGTATTGGTACCTGAACCGCGAGTTATCCCTGCAATCCATCCGTCTGCATACCAGTTATACTGAAACGCGCCTACAAATCCTGTAGCACCCGTATTTCCATCACCTGAAACACTCAGGATATTGTTATCTTTTCCCTCCCCCTGTTGTACTTTTCCTTTCAGCGCAAAGCCTTTACCCATATCAACATCAAGACCACCATTAGCTGAAATCACTGAGTTAGCATCAGCCGAGATTGGTGCACCTCTCAGGTTAAGCTGACCTGTAAGCGTACCGCCTGAAGTATTAAGCTTGTTTCCAAACTGCGTAGAAAGATAATTCCATGAAGGTCCAGTGAATGTAGTGCCGTCTGGCAGCTTCACCGTAATGTTTCCAGCCGCACTGAAAACCTGTTGCCAGTTTTGTTTGTCGTAGTTCAGACCCCGTAGCGCTTCAGCACTTTGAGCCACCAGTGCAGCCGTTACCATGTTGAGCGCTACGCGGGGAACGGCTGACCAGGCAGCACCGGATTGCGTCGGCCCGGTAAATATGCTGACCAGCGTCAGTTGGGTATTGCTCTCTACCGATTTAACAGGCAGCGTATAAGGTACACCTCCCACAGTCGAAACGATGAAATCACCAGCGGCCAGATCTGAGGTGAATGAAGTTCCGGTACCGCCGACAACAGCGGACCCGTTCGTCAGGTTGATGGTGCCTGCTGACATAATGGACTCCTGCATTTAGATATTAAAAAACCCGCCGAAGCGGGTTGTCAGTAAATTGCATCAATGACGGGGATGGTAAGACTTGTCAGCCTTCGCCCTACGACGCTGTATTGCGATGTCCACGAAGCGGCATTTCTACCCCTCCCTGCGCGCACCAGATTTCCATTACGAATAAGTCCGGCCCATTTCAGATAGTCCCAGCCTGTGTAGACCTCGCTGTTATAGCCATATCGCCCGAGCAGTATCATGCCCTCACCAATATCGGTATTTGACCATGAAGGCGCGTAGGTTTGGTTTCGGTAGACGAATGGCCTGCGGGTGGTAGAGAACACACAAACACCGCCTTTAATGATATTCAGTCCCCTTCCAGGTGTCGGGCTTACACCACTGGCAAAAATCGCGATCTGCATGGTGACGGTCGCGGCCTGATCGAGGCCAGCATGATCTATCGTCGCAAGAATGTTTGAGCCGTCAAACTCGATGGTGACGTTATCGGCACTCCATTTGGCGAATACCATGTAGCGATCACGTGAGATATTTGTCGTCGGCGTCGCCCAGCTCCCGGTGAAAGTTACTGTGCCCCGCCACACGCAATAGCCCGACATAGTGGCATCGGTGATTGAGAGGAAATCAGTGCTGTCCTTAATGAGCAGCCCTCTGCCAGACGAGGCTGGAAGAATTTGCCAGATCGAGGCATCAAAGGTTTTTTTCTGGTTCCAGTTATCACTCCACCAGGTATTCATGGTGATGGTGTTACCTGATACGGTAAATCCATCCAGCATTCCGATGGTGGGAATGAGGTTTGTACCCCTGTTAAGTTTGTAAACCGTATTGCGTGGGATAACGACAATCTGGCTGCCATCCACGCGCTGATTAATCGTGTACTGGTTAACATCCCATGCTTCGCTGAGGTTCTGGCAAAAAGAAGGGCAACGCAGACCGGCAGTAATCTCCATTGCAGGTCCGCCATCATCATAGGTAATTCGTAATCCTTTTGGCATTGTCACCACTCTCCAAGAACAATCAGGTTCCCACCACCGAGATCAATTCTTACGCCCCTTCCGTCAATAGTGACGCCATTACCATTCCCGGTGAAAGCAAAATTACCGCTGGCGGCATACAGCGCGCCGTGCAGCTCACAGTTACCTGATTTATCAATGTTCCACCCTGCGCCACTAGGACCAGCCACATAGTTTGATGAACGGATGTAATTACCTATCTTCGCGTTAGTAATGCTGCCGTCCTGGATAAAGGCATCACGGATGAATACCTGACCGTTATAGACAAAAAATGCAGCCTGGTAATTACCCGGATCGCTTCCCGAGTAGATACCAAACTGATCGGCAGCAAAGACTACCGTTGATTTGTATGAAGAACCTGAAGGTTCTATGGACATCCCAAAGCCGGTGTTGTACTTAATGCCGTTTCGTATAATGCCAAGGTTCAGCGTGTATGAAGCTTTAGCAGAACCGTTGTCTGTGACTTCGGCAGTCATTTTTTCATTCACAGCAGCCGTTAACTGCCCATTTGGACCAATCTGCGCCTGTACGTAGGTGGATAAATCAGAGAGCCCCTGCTGAGCTGTAGCTACTGTGGTTTTTACTACCAGAATATCAGCTCGGACTTCCCCATATTGCTGGTACTGATGTTCAACCGTACCGTGATTAGCTAGGGCATTCTGCATTGCTGCTTCAAGGTTGATGTCCACGCCTTCAGCAACATTTTTGAAAGCGTCAGAGTCACGCACGGCATCATCAATGATGTCGATCAGCTCTCCGGTTTCCGTCTGGCACAGCGCGGCTACCTCGACGAAAGCAGACGTACCGAACGCATTGATGGTTCTGATGTACCAGTAATAGGTATGTCCGTTTTTCAGGTTGTGGCTTGTCCACGTCGTGCCAATACCCGCGCGCGTGGCTCCGGCCTCCACGTTCGCCGTATCTGTGTTGGCAAGCGGCTGCTCGCCAGACGTCCAGAAATCGAATTGGGTTGAAACGTTCGTGACGGCTGCCAGGCGGGGAATAAGCATCACAGCAAAAAATGCCTGCTCTACCGTAACACCAGACGGCGGTGGCGGTGCCTGAATGCTGAATTCCAGATATGCCTCGGGCGAAGATGCACCCATCTGATTAACCGCGGTGACGTGCGCAGTGTAAGTGTCCTGCAGCAGTCCAGTTAACCGCGTGAATGAGCCGGGAACCTGCGCTGTCATCACTGGCTGCCCGTTCCTGCGAATGACAACCTGGTTATAGACAAACTGCCCGATGTTCTGCCAGGAAAGCACGCCCTGCACCACCTGACCTATTTCCTCTACGGTGTATCGCAGGTTCTGAGGCTGAGCCACTCCACCAGGAGGGAGTTGGGTAAAATCAGGACGCTCGATCGGCTTACCAATGGCATCACCCCACACGTCAGCGGTTTCCTGCTTCAGCGTGATCTGCACGCCGTTCTGCACGCCAAATTTCCAGTCGGTCACGCGCATCTCAACGTTAACGATCCCAAGCGAGGGAAAATTAACTTTTACGTACATACCGGGGCGGTACCGGTACCCACTGAGGTTCAGCGTGAGATTCATTGTGCGAGAAATGCGGGTCCGCTTGAGCTTGATGTCCGCCAGGCGCTGAGCCTGAAATTCAGACGTAACGAAACGCAGCTTAAGATCCTGCGATATCTCCACGCCGTCTTCGGTTACCCACTCGCTGACAGATACCGAGGGAAAATCGGCTTCAGAGTAGGTCTGTTTAGGATCGACAAACGTACCGCTAATGGTGTTCACTCGCTCTGACTGTGACACCTCAGGCATGATCTCGATATCACCGGCCAGCTGACTCTCGGTAATAACTTCGGTTGCGGGGCCATAATACGCGCCAACGAGGATGCCATGTTTACCGGCGATGTAGGTTGGCTCTGCTGCGCCCGCTGTCAGCATAGCCTCAAGAATGCTCGCTTTATTTTCGCTGAGGTCAAATTCTCCGTTCAGCGTGTAGCGTTTTTCCGTCGTGCCGTCGCCGTTTGTCACCAGCTCGTCGCAGATGTTGGCCGCCTCCTGAAACTGATCCCAGTTAATATCAGCATCAGCGACTTTCAGGTAACTCCGGTAATAGTCCAGCACACACAGCGCCAGATTGTTGCTGTACTCCGTGCGGCCGGTGCGCGGGTCGTATACTTTCCGGCCCGTCTTCTCAACCTTCACGTTCGGGATGCCGGACGGGAATTTCTCTGCGTTGTATTTCAGAGACAGACGCAGCCAGGAAATCCCCTTGCCGATCATGTCATCTTTCCACGACGGGCAATTTGCCAGCATAAACGGATCTGCTGTCTGGCGGTCTATATGCACTTCATACGTGGCGCTCTCGCCATACGAGCCGATATCATCATCGCCCAGGTAAATGGTGCCTGTGCCTGAAATTGGGTGCCCCGCCAGGGTAATGGCAAGGTGAACCCATTCGCCATCAGTCTGATCGCCAGACTGTTCTTCTGCGAAAAACAGAGTGCCGGCAGACACCGTCCTGCCGTAGACAACCGTTTTAGGGCTGGCAGCCGCGCGCAGCACCTGCTTACGTTCTGCAGTATCACGGTAAGACCCCAGTGATGGCTTCTTCGTCATCATCTGTGTGGCGACCTGAGCGGCAATGGTGATTGCCATTGCGATAGCGTAGGCTCCATTGGCTGCTGCGGCGCCAGCGGCTACCGTCGCGATGATAGGAATTGCAGCAGGCATCAGCGAACCCTCCATGTACTCAACGGTTTGACGCGCAGGCAAACCAGACCTGTTTCACCTGGCATCCATACAGCACCGCCGTAAATCACGCCGGCGCATCGGGTTCCGGCATTTTCTACAACCGCGATATCGCCACGCTGG
Organism: Enterobacter sp. IF2SW-B1; assembly: GCF_001743375.1. Taxonomy (NCBI): domain Bacteria; kingdom Pseudomonadati; phylum Pseudomonadota; class Gammaproteobacteria; order Enterobacterales; family Enterobacteriaceae; genus Enterobacter; species Enterobacter sp. IF2SW-B1. The sequence continues at coordinate 399,347 of NZ_MJAA01000001.1, forward strand.
GCCATCTTCACCGGCACTTCATCGAGGTATTTACCCAGAACCTTTTCAAGAGAGCCGCCGCCGCGCAGCAGCGCCTTTTTTGCGCCCGTTTCGCTGTCGTAGGTCCCGCGCCAGCCGTAGGCGAAATTATCCCCGGTCATCGCTTCCGCACAATCTGCCGCAAACAGGCAGCAGTCATGTTCGCCCCATAAAAAAGGCCGCTTTTCAGCGGCCCTTATCACGGCGATTAATCTGTTATGCCAGTCTGGATGCTTCATGCTTCCTCACGAATAGGTAAACCCTGGTGCATCTTTTTTGCTGCCCCAGTAAATTGAACGTTCTGCCATCTGCGCGACGTAACGAAATATGCGGTCGCCTGGCTGGGTGGCCTGGTGTGACTCATCGGTATAGCGGTCCGGGAACGGTCGCTGCCAGTCCTCAAAAATATTACTGACGGTGTACTGCAGGGCATTCGTTTCACCTGCCGTTGCCCCGGTGCCGGAAATCTTCCCCTTAAAAATCAGGTCTGCAACCTGAACGACGCCGTTATCATCCATCGCCACCAGATACAGCTCCGCTGGCCTTCCCACACAGCGCTCATTGAGCGTTTTAGCAAACAGCGACATATCCAGCCCTGACAGCGTCATCCTGAGCTGAGTCGGGCTTGTCGTGTTGGTTTCGCCCACATCGTCGATGGCGCCCATTGTTCCCATGCCGTAATAGACATAACCGCCCAGCACCAGCGTGCCGGTACCGGAATGCACGTAGGCGGTACCGGACTCAAACTGGACATTAGCCGCCAGCACGGCGGTAACCCTGTCGCGGGATAGCCAGTCCACCATCGAATCAGAAAACGGGGAATACAGCATCAGAAAGCCTCCTCAAATTCCAGCGTATAGCTGGTAAAAACGCCCGGCACGCGATTACCAGCCCCCTGCTGGTTATCCTTCAGCTTGAAAATGCCGTATGGCTTAGCGACTTCGATTTTCCCGTTAGCCGGGGGAGAGGCGCGCAGCATAGGCGCAAAGGGAATAACGGCAGTTCCTGCAGCTGTGCTGGTCACATCAGCGGTGACCATCTTTAGCTCGTCATTAACGGTAAAGTAATCACCGGTGCGCAGTACCAGTGTGCCGGGTGTCCAGCCCTTACTGCCGAGCTGCGTACCGCTCTGGTTCGCGTCAGAAACCACCGGATTTCCGGCTGGCGTTCTGCCCCCCCGCCCCCAGTCTCTGATCTTCACCCTGCCATATTCACCATCCAGATCGGCCACCAGCGCATCGATGCGCCGGGATTTATCATCTGTAAGGTTGCTAAACGTCAGGGAGCAGATCCAGCGGGTGCCGGGGAAACGGACGGTCTGTGATGCACCATTAAACGGGGAACGAAATGTTTTTGTGTTACTTTCCGGCCGCCACGTCAGTGACGACGGACATACATCTTCAGGCCATTCAAGCACAGCCATTCTTAATTACTCCCGATGTTGAATATACTGATCGTTTATCAGGATGTTACTGATTTAAATACCTGGTTATGTTGGAAACTCAGCCCGACAGCGGTGGGACGCTGTCGAACTTAACCAGGAGGGATGGTTGATAACCTCTTAAAGGAAATTATATGAATTACAACTTTGAAAAATCGCTATCAGCGGGAACAGAGCTTCCTGACGACAAAACTGTTATTTACGTCCATAGCGCTGCTTATGCAGTTTTAGCTAGAACGCTTGATGACCATATCCCAGGGTTTGGTCATGAACTTCTGAAAAACCTTGATAGGGTTTATGAACAAAACGCCGGGAACGAAAAGACTCAGTTGGCCTTTGCTCAACTAGGAGCCATGGTCAAAACGCTGACAAACAAAGAAGGCTGATACCATTTTCTGAAATTAGAATACGGTCTTTTTTAATTTGCATGACCACGACCTGTTTTTTGCAGGTCGTATTATCAGCAATTATATAATCTTTCCTGCTTTCATTATCTTTCTTTTTTGGCTTCATAAATTACGCCTGCCTTTCGGCTCATTAATAAGACAATAAGTACCATTAAACGCCGAGCATCCTCCTGGCCTGACCGTTGGTCTGAAAATCACTCAGCATGTCCTGGCGCGCTTTTTTAGCACCGTCAGCAGCTCCCTGACGCGCGGCTTCCTGCATGGCCCGATTGAGCGCGGCGTCACCGTTACCAGAAACATTGATATGCTGGGTGATATGGATTTCACCACTTCCCGCCGGTGAGGTTTGCGCCCCGGTTACCCGAACACCTAGCGAACCATCCGCAGAGCGTGTGAGTGGCATGATGGCTTCCGGGCCAGCCTCCCCCATCAGCCCAGCGCCTTTCGCAAAAGCAAAGTATGTCGGTGATCTGACAATGCTGTTACTGTAAGCACTGAGGCTGGCGGAAGCGTAAGCGTCCCCCTTAGCGTTGAGCTGAAGACCTGATGCCGCAGAGTTGTAAGAACCAGACGGTGTGGACCCGCCAGCAGAGCCACCAAACAATCCGCCCAGGAATCCACCGCCGCCCATAGAAGACTGCAGCGAATTGACGATCATCGCGTTCAGGATAATTTTCTGCATGGATGCCAGTACCGATTTTGACCAGTCCTCCCAGTCAACTTTGTTACCGGCCAGCGCTTCAGAAATATTCCCCACCAGCCCAGACATGGTATTGTTCACCAGGTCTGCTGACTGTGAGGCATAATCGGAAGCAGTATCTACCCAGTTAGCAAAACCCTCCCGCATCCCAGCAGCCCAGTCACTTCTTTGGGCATCAGACGCAGCGTAGAAACTCTCCTGATCGCGTAAGCGTTCATCGAGATAACGTTTATTCAGTGCCAGCTCCTGACGATACAATTCCTCAGAGATATCACCGGTCTGATACTGGCGCTGAAGGTCAACGTTTTTCTGCTGAAATTCCTCCCTGATACGCAGCATTTCCTGCATACGCTCACGCATACGACTACCCTGACCGTACCCAGTGAGTTCAGCCTGGTTTGATGCGCGTGCGCTGGCGTTAGCATCGGAAAGGTTTGCTTCATACGCCGCCAGTTGTTCCCTAATTTTCCGCTGATCAATAAGTGCAGCATTTTGCAGCAGAGTTTGTTTCTGGGCCTCTGTAAGAGTCGCCAGTTCCCCCTGGCTCACCTGGTATTTCAGTTTTGCCAGTTCGGTATTCTGACCTGCCAGCGCGATCTGCTCTTTCTGCTGTTTGATCAGCTTGTCATAGGTATCAGCTGTTTTTTCAGCCTCGGATTTCCCGCCCTTATGGCGGCTGGAGTCACGAATTGCTTGCAACTGCCTGGCAGACTCAACTTCCATGCTGACATACTTCTCACGCCAACCAGCCGGGAGATTAAGGTCAGATGCATCAAATTCCGCCTGCCTACGGGTTTTGTCCAATCCCTTAAGGCCGGATAACTCAAGCTGTCGCTGCGCCTTGTCTATGGCTTGCTGCTGCTTATTATCAAGCGCAGGAAGTACAGGTCCTGCATATTTTGGTGGGGACACTGCTGTAGACTGTCTGGAAACATTGTTCAGCCGGTCATACATCTCTGTAAGAGAACTGACGGCGCCAGCCATTTCTACTGTTTTATTTATAGCCTGATCAGTTATGTCGTTTATTAACTGTTGTGTTTGCTTTCTTTTATTGAGCATTTGCTCAAGTCGGCCTTCCTCAACCGCAAGTTCTGAAGCAAAGTCTGCAGCTTTCTCAACCGCATCGTTATACAGCCATGTTCCTTCTGAAGCAGAATTGGCCGCTAATTTTGCGTTATAAAGTTGATTGGATAATTCAGCAACTTTCTGCTTCTGCTGTTCAATCGCACTATTCTGAGCATCAAGTGAAATATTCGCCTGTCCAAGGTTGGCGGATATCTGCGTCTGAGACATTGATTTCAGATTATCTCTTACCTGCTCGATTGTGTCCGCATATTGGATTGCAGATTCCCTGGCTTGTTCTTGACGTTGATACATCGTGTACCACGCCCCAGCACCCAACATTAAAATTCCTGGCAAACCACCAACTAACGACAAAAGACCCGTAGCGCCAGATTTGAACAAATTCATTACCGATGTTGATCGGTTGAGTGCTTCTTGCGACGCTGATACTGCTCTATTTGACTGAACGAGAGTAGCATTGGCGGCTATCATTGCGCGCCGTTTGGCAATAGAATTTTGTGTAGCTATCGCTTCTGCATTTGTGTTTTTTGCAAGTTCAAGCTCGGATAGCGAGAGCTGATAAGCACGCTCGGCAGCAATTGCATCTGCAGCCGCCTTTCGTTTTGATTGAGTAGCAGATTCAGCCCTGGCAGATGCGAGCGCAATTTCGTTCTTTCTGGCATCTATTAATTGCGCCGTCTGGTTCCCAAGATCGCCAAACATCCCTCCAAGATAGCGAGCTCCACCTATTGCAGCCAAAGCTCCGGCAGCCGTAGCCACAGTGTCGATATTGTCAGAAACTGTATTCAATACAGCAACAAGAGTACTTGTCGCACCAGTGGCTTCATTAGCACCACCTACCCATGCCATGAAAGCATTTTCGATTTTCGTTGTGGCAGCAGAAACGGTCTGCGGCATTGCCTCAAATTCACCACGCATAGTGCCAAGTTGACTTATCAGGGCCGGGACAACTTTATCTGCGGTTAGCATCCCCTGATCGGCCATTGCCTTCAGATCTTTACGAGCGACACCCATCCCAGCGGCCAGCGCACGGATAACTCGATCACCGTTTTCGTTAACAGAGTTGAATTCCTCGCCCCGCAGCACGCCCTGTGCTAATGCCTGACTAAACTGGGTGATAACAGAACTTGCTTCTGCCGTGCTGGCGCCGGATAACTTTAGTCCAGTAGAAATGGCCTCGGTTACATCCAGAACTTGCTGCGAACTGTATCCGTATTCACGCATCGATGCGGCGGAACGCGCAAACAGACTCGCATTATCAGAGAAGGCGGTTCCGGTTCGTTGGCTAATATCCATCAGCGCGCGCTGAGACTCCGTGAAATCATCAGACGACTGGGAAGCCTGCTTTAGCCTGGCATTAACAGAGCTCCATTCATCCGCCAGCGATATAAGATGACCAGTTGCAAATGCTCCAGCAAATGCACCTGCCATTCCCAGTGCTGAGGCCTTCGCGGTGTTTATTTGACTAGTTACCTCAGCCAAGGCGCGCTGAGTCTCCCGCGAAGCTGCGGCCGCTTGGCGTCCTCCGGTCTGCATTACCCGGTAATAGTCATTACCCATTCTTGAAGCACGAGAGATTTCTGACTGGAATGACTGGGAGTTTGCAGATATTTTGATGATCAGTTCGCGCAACGTAGCCATATTTTCACCCATAAAAAAACCCGCTTGATAGCGGGTCTTGAGTTATAAACTGTCTTTTCTTTGGTGAGCGACTTGTATTAATAAATCTATTTGAGCATCTTGCTTTCTATTTATCTCTTTAAGGGCTTCAACTTGTTCATTTGCCCTTGTGCTAAACCGTAATAAATAAAAAATCACAATTAAATTTATCAGCCAGCCGAATATTCCAAACACTACTACCAGTGGTTCCATAACGCCTCCTTTTCTTAAGGAAAGAGCGTATCGCCACATTGAAGACATGTGAAGCAATTATTGTGTCGCAGCAGTTAGCGCCGCCTCAAGCCCGGCAAACGGGTCTGCACCTTCATCATCAGGATCATGCTGCCAGCGCAGCAGCATGTCACTCATCGTGGCTTTTGCACCCTGAGCATTAAACACAGCCGTTGCAATTTGTGCCGCCTGAATGTCGCCCCGGATATCACCTATTGGGCTATGTTTATCAAATTCAGCCCAGAGCCTGAGCTCACTGGCAGACATGATATCCCGAAGCTCTGATAGCGTGCGCCCCATGCGGAGCGCAAGCGACATCAGAAACCGCATGCCGGGCTGTGCTACTTTCCCTCAGCTTCCTTCGGGTCAGTAGTCAGATTAAGAGCCTGGCGCAGCAACCGCGCATGAACAGGGCCATACACCGCTTCAACATCGGCAAAATCATTCTTGCTGAATACCGGTTCACCCTGTTCGTCAAACAAAACGTCAATAAACAGTGTGACATCGGCGCGAAGATTGCGGTGCGCACGTTCTGACACGGACAACTCACCATCAGTATCACCCGGTTTAATCACGTCCTGCCAGTGCAACCATGCTTCTGCTGATGGTTCCCTGAGCATAATCTTTACTCCATCCCATTCCGGCACTTCAACAGTAACGTGGCGGAATGCGGACTGACTCGACAGCGCGAGCTCCTTAATAGATTTCATCGGTTACTCCTTATGAACCCGGATCAATTTTCTGGGGCTTGCCCTTCAGACGCAGCGAGAATGTGGCGGCCACAACGCTGTTTGTACCTGATGACCAGGTGTGCTGGCGAACTTCAGCCAGGAACTGGAAGCCGATCCCAGAAGGGAAAATGATTTTGAAACCGTATGTGGTGTCGTTGTCGTAGGCTTCACGCAGGGCATCCTGTGCCGGGTTGGAGTAGAAGTTACCCGACAGTGAAATTTCTGACTGTGCACCCAGGCCGTTGATATTCTCCTGCTCTGTAGAACACAGGGTTGTGACGTCGATATCCTGTTTCTGACCGCCAGTGAACTGCACCTCTTTAATGGTGCACTGCAAATCCAGATAGGTTGCTGAACCGACAGTTTCTGGCGTTGCCGGGGCGGAAGTGATCTGAATCTTCGTGCCCTGTGATTTTTCATAAAGTGAGGACATAACTGTCTCCTGAAATAAAAAAACCCGCCGGAGCGGGTGGGATGGTTTAGGTCTGGTCAGACGGTTACCTGAAATTCGAGCGTTGCCCGATGATAGCGCAAATCAGGCTCATAGCCCGGCGTTTTCACAATGCTTTCCGGCTTCAGCACCTGCAGAGCATCAAGCGCCATATTCCTTATCGTGCGCGCTTCAGCGATGGTGCTGGAATAGACATCAACCTGCACAGAAACGGCAGATTCAGCCTGACCGCAAAGAACGTCTGCGGCCACGTCGGTAATAATCGAGAAAATTACCCAGGGCGGCGAGACTGAAGGCCTTCCGTCACTGCCGAGCGGCGCAACGTAGGGATAAACCTGTCCTCCGGCCAGCGGCGCCAGCAGAGGATAGAGATCGTCTTCCGTCATTTGCTTAATGCCTCGTCAATGGCCTGGTTCATCCGCCTGATCGCGACCTCTGTCGCCTGTTCCCGGCGTACATCGAACGCGTGACGAATGAAAGGGTGCGGCGGCATGTTAACGGTACCCATTTCGACGAATCGCCAGTAAAAGGCGTTTCTCGGGTTATTCGCCTTCATCGTGTTATCGCTGTTCCCGGTGCGCGGGTTAACACCACGAATGTGGACACCGGAAGAAATTTCCCCGCGGCGTCGGCTTTTTTGGGTCACCACCACCACGTTTTTTTTCAGTTTCCCGGTACGCACCGGAGCTCGGGCGATCACTTCTTCCTTAAGCACTTCGGCACCGGCGCGCGTGGCATCACGCAGAACCTTGTTGTTTTCAGCGCGGCTAAGCGCTTCCAGATCCTTTGCGATGTCATTCAGCCCGGAAAAATCAAGGCTCGTCTCAATCATTTTTCGGTACCCTGTTTGCAAAGAATTTCGAGCTGAACACCGCGAGAGTCAGGGATTGGCGGACCAATGATATTCAAAATGGCCCCCTTGAACGCGCCAGTCATAACCCTGAGTCTGGACGCAGCAGTTATATCGCTACGAAATCGTGTCCATACCCTGATAGTGGCGACTGCGGTTTCAGCACCAGCGGCTACCAACTCGCGCCCACTAATGCCCTTTACTTCTGCCCAGGTTTCTGCGCCGTCATGCCATGTTTCAACAGGCTGGCCAGAAGGATCTCTGGATGTTGTTATGTTCTGAATCAGCACCCTGTCTCTCAGTCTTCCGGCCTGCATAAAGTCCTCCTATACACCGTAAATTCGGTATGGCTGCAGTAGAGCTTCTACGGCGAAAGGCACCGCTGATGTAATATTTCCGATGTTTACAGCCTCTCGGTTTGCATACCAGTGACCAATCAACAGTAGCATTGCCGCCTTAACATCATCATTCAGTAGAATCGGGTCCGGGTCGTCTGCGTAGCCAGGGGAGCTTTGATTTTCATAGAGCGTTCGCCTTGTCCATGTCTGGACGTAACGCGCCGCCGCACCTGTGTAAATCTCCAGCAGAGCATCATCACCCGTAAAGTCGGTATCAATGCGGCAATGCTGTTTCACCACATTCTGATCAAGCATTTGTTTGCCCCAAAAAAAGCGGCCCGAAGGCCGCAATATTTATCAGCTCCCCGCGCCGGTGCTGAATGAACCGTACACGAACGCCTCAGGGCGTTTCACAGCCAGCGCCAGACGTTCTTCGCAACGGATGGTGATCATGTTTTTCTCGAAGTCGTCGGCGTTCTCCGTGGAGATCACCACGTTCGCATCTTCGCGGTCGAAGATTTGCGCGCCAGCGTTGAATGCACCGGTCAGGAATTTACCCTGGAAGGCTGCCGCTTCCGTTGCAACAACCGGCAGACCCCACAGAGTAGGACCAGTCAGCGCTGCAGGGTTAGCCAGGATGTAACGGCCCAGACTGTCTTTTGTCAGCTCGATCCGCGCCCAGTCAATGAAGTGAAGAACGTGACCGGATGCAGGGAAGCGCGCCAGCTGCGCCTGCAACATTGCCAGACGCAGATCGTCAATCCCGCTCTGCTGTTCGACAGTGAACGCCGGATTGAACGCTGACGCCTGAGGAACGATGCCGTGTAGATGAACGCCGGTACCATCACCGAAGAGAATTTCCTGCTCTTCTGCATACTTCAGCCCGTAGCGCATTTCGGCATCAACGGTGGACTGCAACTGTGCGAAGTCATCCAGGATCTGCTTTGAGGCTTTGAACAGGTGGGCGATGGTGCTGACGCCAGTGATTTTTGGCGTGAACTCAATTTCGCTGTATGGTTTCTGCGTATTTTCAGGTACCACTTTCGCGTTGTTGGTAAAGCCCGTCTGCTGCACCCAGAAAATAGCCGGGGAAGAAGTGCGTCCAGGCGCAATCAGATCGCGGATGAACAGACGCTGCTTCGGTGCCGTATCAATACCCGGCAGGCGCTGAGGCTCCACAACACCATCAGGAACATCCGCAGAAGTCAAAGCAGCCTTCACAGGGATGCTGATACGTTTACCACCTTCAACACCGGCAGCAAAGGTTTTCAGCGCCTCAGCAGAGATCACCTGCTGGCCGATTGATTCCACAACATGCTTCGCGTTAGCCAGTGGCATCTGGGCAACATGTTGCTCCAGTTCGCCCATCGCTGCTTTCAGCGTTTTTTCTGCTTCACGCAGGGCGTTGAACTCAGAAGCCATTTTATCAACGGCTGCCTTTGTTTCTTCTGACAGCCTGCCTGACTTCTGCGCCTCGTTGAGTGCGTCTTCTGCTTTCGCGTTGAACTTGCCGGTTGCCTCTTCAATGCTGGCAGTGACTTTTTTCAGAATATCGTTTACTTCAGACATAAAGGGTCCTTATTTGACTAGCGCCGCCAGGGCGTTTTCAAGTGAATTGATGGTTTCAGGTTTGATGTCTTCGGCAGCGCCCGGCGTACCGTCGTTGGTGGTGACAGCGCCAGGCATGCCACCGGATAAGGCTTTAATGAGTTTTCTGCGCTCAGAGCGCGGGGTGTTGGTCTTGGCCAGCAATGCATCAAGTTTGCGAAGCGCGGCTGCAGGCGATTCGTCGCCGTCGCTGACCGCATCTGCAGAAAGCAAGCTGTCTGCCAGTCCCTTCGCCACAGCATCACTGCCACCGATATAGCTTTCCGCGTCCATCAGCTTCTGCACAGCGGCCATATCAAGGCCGGAGCGCGCGGCGTAGATGTCAGCCATAGCGGTATCGAAGGGTTCCAGTGACTGTGCCAGTTCTGCAAAATCATGGCGGTTTCCCATCGCGTAGACCCAGCAGTTGTGGATCATCAGGAAGGCACCGCGGCCAATCTGAATATCATCCCCGGCCATCGCAATTATCGAGGCGGCGCTGGCGGCAATGCCCAGCACCTTCACCGTTACACGGCCTTCGTATTCGCGGAGCAGGTTATAAATAGCCAGACCTTCGAACATGTCGCCGCCCGGTGAGTTGATATTCACCGTAACGTCGGCGCCGTTCATCGCCCGAAGCGCACCGGCAATACGTTTAGCGGTTACCCCTTCGCCCCAGTAGTCCTGCCCGATAACATCAAAAACAGAAATGCTGTTATCGTCGGTGGCCGCCGCTTTGATCCCGCCGTCCCAGCGGTCCAGTGCGGACGGTAATGTTTCACAGGTAACGCGCGCGCAGGGGCGACCCGCCGGTGCTACCGGAAGTAGTTTTTTGCTCATCAGGAAAGTGCTCCTAAGCGGCCTGTTTCAGCGGAGATTGTTCAAAGGAAATATCGGGGAATACGTGGTTATGCAGCTCTCGCAGGGCCAGTGCCTGAACAGCAGGGTTGCTGCTTTCGAGATTTTTCAGTTGCGTCAGGTTGAGCTGAACGGTGTAAATATCGCCCCCTTCAATTGGCGGCATGTTCTCAAGACGACGAACGTCATTACGGGACATCCAACCATTTTGAAGCGCGCTGGTATAGTATGCCGCGCGACCGGCACTATCGGCTCGCAGTAGACCTTCAACAGAGAACTCTGCAAACACTTCATCATCGCTGTCGAGTAAGCACCGGCCAATTTCCTGCTCAATATTCACCAGCAGCGGTCGAAGTGTATGAGTCAGAAACTGCAGGTTCATACCTTCCAGGCTGGATGCCCAGCTGCTTTGTTTCGTGGTGTGACCAACCATGAAAGGCGGCACGCGAAACCAGCGGCAGATCTCCTCAATGCTAAATGCGCGGCTTTCGAGCATCTGAGCATCTTCCGGGTTCATGGTCACGCCCTGGTACGTCAAACCACCCTCAAGAACCATGATTTTCCCGGCGTTTTTCGAACCGGTAAACGCCGCCATGTAACCGCGAAGTTTTTCACGTTGAATATCATCCAGAGCTTTATCAGAAGAGAGGAATCCTGAACTCTGCAGGCCCTGTTCGAATATCTTCGCCGCGGACTCTTCAACGGCCATTGCTGAACCGATCACATCCCGGCCAGTCTTCATCGGCATCATGCCGCAAACACCGTCCAGACCGAACCCGCGAATGTGCATGATGTTTTTGACCGGAATGACGCGCTCGTTTCCGTTTTCAGTGTATTTGTATTCCAGCGCCCCGGTAGTGAGACGTTTAACAACCATGTTCTGCGGCAGTAAAGGCACCAGCGAAACAAGGCGGTTTGCGATGAATTTCTTCTCAATGAAGGCGTTCCCGCGCAGGCAAATACTGGCGACCACCATCAACATAAAGCGTGATGGTGTCATTTCTGAATTGGGGCGGCGGCACAGTATCGAATAGGCCGGATGATCGGTTGCCGCTTTGCGCGAACCGTCAGGCTGTCGAACATATATTTTCAGCGGAAGGGTTGAAATAGACTCGCTTAACAGCCTTACGCATGCCCACACAGCCGATAGCTGGATGGCTTTATCGGCCGTGACCACCTTTCCGCTGCTGCTGGTGCCAAACCATTCCTCCCAGAACGTGCCGGTAGTCAGGCTGATAGGCACACCAAGCCAGTTAAGCAGAGCGCTTTTCACCCTGCCTGGCTGTTTGTTTTTTTTCATCAGAAACCTACCATGATGGGATTATTGAAGAATCCGGAGAGATCCTGCTGGTCGTTGCCACCGTTAACCAGAACGCGGCTCATTGCTGTGAACAATGCCGCCGGGCCATCAATCTTGGCCTCTGGTGTGGACTTGTTCGGGAAAATGTTCTCGTTCCGGTCAGGTTTGACGGTTACGTTGGACATCATCCAGTTCATTACCGGGTGATCGCTGTGATGGAAGCGGCCACCGTATACCAGTGCTTCGACCTCTTTCATCGCCTCAGAGAAATTGCGAACCGTCTGCGGCACTTCCACCAGCGGCAGCCCTTCTTCTGCCAGCGCAAGGCTGAACTGCGTCGCACTCCACGGGTCGAAGCCAATTTCTTTCAGACTCTCGCCAGCAACCCACACCTGCAGCTCTTCCTTAATCTGAGCATGGTCGATTACATCCCCGTCGGTAAGGATCAGCTTGTCCATCTCAGCCCACTTACGATACAGCTCTGCCATCTGGCGTGAACATTTCTCAAGGCGTCCTTCCGGCAGCCAGAATTTAAAATCCGCATGAACGTGGCCACCTGGCGCGCGCCAGACTTTAGCAGCTGCACAGATATCAATTTTGTTTGAAAGGTCAACGCCCACCCAGGAGGGATAGGTTTTAAGTTCGTGCTGCGGGGCGATAAAATCGCATTTTTCCCATTTCATCATGTCCATCCAGGCAGACTCAGCGGTAACCCAGATATTCATGTGTTTGGTGAAGAAGTTAATCCTGGCCGAAACCTGCTCTTTCGCCTTTTTAGCCAGGCGGCGCAGGTCATCCCAGCGCTTACAGATACCCAGCCCCGGATTCGCCTTCTGCCAGACTTTTTCATCAAAGGGATCGTCACCTTCATCTAAGGTGTAGATAATGGCAAAAAACGTATCGTCTTTTACCAGCCCACGCAGCACCTTGATGGCGTAATCGCGTAGTTCGTAACAGATGCCTTCTTTGTTGAAGCCGGCGGTGGTGATACCGAAAAGCAGCGATTGAAGGCGCGCGCCGGTGGCCGTCTCCAGAACGTCCCAGACGTCACGGGTTTTATGAGCATGCAGCTCGTCAACGATGGCACAGTGGATGTTCAGGCCGTCGAGGTTGTTCGCATCTGATGATAAAGGCTCGAATTTGGAAGCCGTTTGCTCCTGGTAGATAGCGAGCTTGTTGAATTCGAAGATTCGCCCAAGAGTGGCCTTCGCCTTCTTGACCATATTTTTCGCGTCTTCAAAAACAATTCGCGCCTGGTCACGGGTGGTGGCAGCAGAATAAACCTCCGCCCCGCCCTCGCCGTCAGCGCCAGCCATATAGAGCCCCACGCCGGAGCAAAGTGTTGATTTGGCATTTTTACGGGCCACCTCAACATCTGCTGTACGGAAACGCCGAACCATCACCGGCCGACCGCTGCCGTCGTTACGCAGGACGGTTTCCCCCGTCTCTTCGTTCACCAGCGGGATAACAAAGCCAAAAATATTAATCAGGATGAAAACATGCCAGTCCATCAGCTCAATAGCCTGGCCTGCCAGAGCGCCTTTTACGTGAGGCACAAAATTATAGAAATTCAGAATGTGCTGCGCGCGCGGCTCACTGAAGAAAATACCGCGCTCTTCGCCGTGTGCCAGATCGTCAAGAAAACGCTGGCAGGCAAGGCGCACATACTCACAGGCAATAATTTCCCCCGCCACCACCCTCTCGGCGTAGCGGATGCCTTCTGCAACCTTAGCCATTAATCCCTCGCTTTCATAAACTCGGCCAGCGGGTCAACCGCATCAGGACCTTTTGCATTCACCTTAGAGCGGCTTGCTGGCGTCATGCCGAACTCACCGAGCATGGCGCGCAGTCGTTTCCAGGCATCAGCTTTCATGATGGCCGCCGGGTGAGCCTTGATCAGCTCATCCCCGCTCTGTGTTTCGGTCCGGTAGGTGTAGCCCTCAACTTCAAGCGTGTCGCAGTGATGCCGGTATTCGGTATAGGCCTCAACCAGCAGCTCAAGGGCTCTGGCATCCAGCTGAGACATCACACCGATAGCATCAAGCTCGTCGGCCATCCGTTTAAACCAGTATTTCCCCTGCTTGTCGAAATGCTTCGGCGTTGGGGGTACCCCTGAAGGGGGTTTTGGTTCGTTCTCATTGATCGGGCGTTTTGATGGGTTACCCCTCACCAAACGTAGATGGGTCGGGGTTTTCGGTGGTCCAGACATAATCGAAAACTCCTATTAATCATCGAATGGGGGATCCCATAAAAAAGTTTTCTAACCTGCGGCGATGTGAAAAGAGGTTAGGCGGCGGTCCTTTGGCGCGTCGTTCCTGAACTTTCAACCCGCCCTCCCCCTCTGTCGATTAAAATGAGAATTGATGTCATTTGAGTCTTTCAACTGCTGTCTTCGCCCTGTGGCAAGGCTTGCAGAGGCTTTCGAGGTTGGACAGGTCATCGGTCCCCCCATTTGCTTTGGCGGTGATGTGGTCCACCGTCTCAGCGGGTGTATACCTTCCATTTCGCAGGCACTCCTGACAAAGGTGTTTATCCCTGTCGAGAACGATTGGGCGTAACTTGTCCCACTTGCTGCCATACCCTCGCTGATGCCTACTCTTTCCTCTCTGATGCTGCTGCCAGCCTTCGTTAAGGTGCTTGGGGCAATAGCCTGAGCGGTCTGTGGTTGTGCCAGAGCAGCCACGCTTGCGGCATGCTCGCGGTATTTGTGATGGCATTAACACTCCTAAAAAATTGAGTCATCACCACGTTGAAAACGTAAATTCTTACTGCAAAGTGTATTTGCCACGCTTTTGTGGTTAATTTCGTGGAGGTATTTATGGGTTTGAAACCTGGTCAGTCTAGTGGACGCGATGGCGGTGTATATCGTGAACGCGGTCCGCGTGGCGGCCAAACCGATAATTACACAACCATTCCTGATAACCATAGGGCACCACCAACTTCAAAACCTGGTGCAACATGGGAACCAGTAAAACGGACTCCAGACAGCAAAAGATAAAACTAATTAAACCGGCCTACTGGCCGGTTTTCCAGGCGATTCTCCACGCTCGTCGCCGTTCTGTACGTAGCGCTGAGTCAGGGTGACACTCGACTGATTCAAAGTCTGCATGGTCCACAAGCGAGTAACACGGATAAACCACTGCACCGCCCCAAGCATCACCCACGGCATAATCAGCGGGCTTACTACTATCCCATCGAGACAACACGCGACTGATATGTTGCGGAGGTACGCTATAGCACACCCCGTGTATCAGCTGCGGCAGCGTGATGTGGTCAGCCTGAGTCTTATCAGCAACAATCAGCCGCTCGGCTATCTGCATTTGATACTGAGGAGGTCGACCTGTACCGAGATAAAAACTCACCAGAGAATCAGGGAAGCGATTTAGCCAGTGGTCTATCACCAGTTCAGTAAAACTGTTTGAAGGCTGAGCATCATCTTCAACTACAATTACCCGGCATGTTTGTTCTGCTGCCCACTCAAGCGCGCGCCGATGATTCCAGTTCGCGCCGTGGTTACCATCATCAATAAGTAGATAAGCATCCAGCAGCGCAGCAAGGCGTTGCGCATGTCTCAGGCGTGAGTAATGGCCGACCACCACAAACTTAATCTCTTCAGCCACCAGCGAATCTCCAATAAAAAAGCCGCACGATGGCGGCTACTGTTCTTTTGTCAGGGTGTCTAATAAGGCTATTCAGGTTACTCTTATGTAACCATCAAAGGAGTAAATCCATGGATAAAACAAGAAAATACGATAGAGCATTACAACTGGAAATTCTCAACGCACTTATTGACTGTGCCCCCAACACGTTGAACAAGTCACAAGAGATTGAACTCATTGAAAAGTTCGATAATTATGATCACTTCGTGGCCTGTATGCTTTATCTCGAAATGCATGGCCTAGTAACAACACCATTCGTACGCAGCGACACAATGGCCGGTGTGGAATTTATTTTCAATGCACCGGTATGCTACATCACTGAGAAAGGTATAGATTTCTTACTCGATGATGGCGGCTTGAGTGCCATTTTAAAAGTTCAAACTGTACGTCTTCACAACGACACTATAATTGCGCTTGAGGACATAATCCGCGTTGCAAATATGCCTGAAGATCAGAAGAAGGGATTGATTTCAAAACTTCGAGAGCTTCCGGCAGACGCCATAAAACATTTGACCCTACAGCTATTGACTCAGGGGGTTCTGAATCTGCCGAACGCAATTCAACTAATTCAAAGAGCCCTCCAGAAGGGCTGAATTCATCTGAGGGGCGGATTAATTCAAATTTGCCCCATCCAAGCTTTTTACTAAGTGTCACCCAAAATGGGTTCCGAGTGTCAGCGTGTATGTAGAAACTATTCTTATGCATCACAGCAGTGAAAATTTTCATCGTTGATTCAAACCTCATTTGTGCTTCCACCAAGCGTTTTCTTTCCCGACTCCGTCAGTTTTGAACACTGTATGTACCAGAGGGCCGGTGACCAGCCTGCCAGCAAATGACTGCGCGACAATACCGAACGCCAGCATGTCACCCACCGCAGCGCCAGCCTGCTCTTTCTTCCAGAAGCGATAACTCTCGATCCGGTAATAAAGACGGATGATGCCGTGAGCGAACGCCATTACATCAGAGCGGGTGCCACCCAGCAGACCAGCGTTAAGCATCACATCGCCGCGGTGCGCTTCAATGAATTCCTGATAGATACGTTCAGGATGATTCTGTTTCGCCCAGGAGTCGGCGTAGGTCTTCGGTTCAGAACCGACATACACCTTCCCGGGCTGCATTTCTTCCCATGGCGCGCGAAGCATTTCGACATCGGTACCATCAGTACACCAGACGAACCGGTATTCAGGGTGATCGCGCAGGTGCTGCCAGATGTGCAGCCAGCGCCGGAAGTAGACATTCATCTTCACGTCAGGTACGCGGTACAGCTCAACATCTGTCGGTGCCGCCTGCAACTCATCCACCAGCGCTATACGGCTACAATTCCGAAGCGAGGCCGCCCACTTGGTCAGCATGTCAGGTGAGGCCGTCATTTTCGTGCCGCGCTGAGGGTCAGGCTGGCTGGTCAGTAACGTAGTGATAACCACGTCGCGCTGACGCCGGTACTCCACATAACCGGTAAACCCGGTATCACGCCGTTCGTTGTGGATTTTTACGTTACGTTCCACCAGCGCCTGACGGTCTGGCTTCGGTACCGAACGCTCCACGGCCTCATGCTCATCGAGAGAATGGATCAGCTTTTCGGAGCCTTTCACATCGGCATAAGCCCACGTAGTCAATCCAGCGTTATGAATGCGCAGGGCGAGATCGCTGTGCTCGTACATGCCGCGACAATAAACCGGATCGAATCCGCCCACCTTCTCGATGGCGCTGCGGTGGTAATACAACATCACGCCGCGCTGCCCGGTATACGCCACATGCTGATCGTCACAGTAAAGCACCGAAAGGTCATTCAGCTTATTGCGGCCTGCCAGATCGAGAAACTGATAAGCCAGGTGTGGCTCATGTGATTCGATGTAAGGAACGTGCCAGTTATCAGCGATGGGCCAGGCATCATCATCCCACAGAAAAAGATGCTCGCACCCGGCGTCCATCAGCGCGGTCAGGCTGGCGTTCTTCGAAGCAACAATGCCAAGTGATGTTTCATGACGATGCAGTTGTACGCTGTCGGGCGCTATCGCTGCAGGTTTTGAGCCATCATCGACAACCACCACCAGCGCACCGGGCGGCAGGTGCTTCGAGTGCTGTTCGAGCGCCCGCTTCAGAACGTCAGCGCGGTTGTGTGTAGTGATGGCAATACCAATCCTAGTAACTGAGGCGCAGGCAGGCACATACTGGACCCTATCAATAGTAATCTGCATATTAAATCCATTGAATTTTTTATGATGAAGGGCTAATTTCAAAGCACCGATTTATCTTCAAAGAGTCGTCAATAGAATGGATCTTGTTCCAGCAAGTAAAGAGTTGAAGAGGGCAAAACGTTGTGTCGAACGTATGCGATCGGCCAAGTCATATGATGAGTATGATGAAGCATGGAGTGACTATTTAAGCCGTATTGAAAATGTTTTCGGAAGGGTTAAAGTTGCCGCTGAATCACATAAAAATTATCCATCATTTTCATCTAGTGTAAATCACCTACGGGCAACGGATAGTTTACTTATTTATCTAAAACAGGCTAGAAATGCTGTTCATCATGGAATTGTAGATACTTCTAAGTATATTCAGGGTGGCTTCGGCATAAATCCTCCTACCCCAGGCGGTATACTCCGCCTAGACTCAATAACTATTGATGGTAATGGTAATGCTCATATTGTATCCCGATCACCTTTTAGACTTGATATAATACCTGATTCAATAGAGGCTATTCCGTGTCGCAATAGAGGCGTTACATACAACCCTCCTGAGTCTCATTTAGGTGAAGAGATAAAAAGTAAAAACCCAGTAGATATAGCAGAGCTAGGCATTAAATTTTACGAATCCTATCTTGCAGGCGCTGAGGAAACTTTCCTTAAAAAATAGATTTAAGCTTAATTCTATGAATTTTATTTGTGGCAGTTCGCCTGCCACGCTTTGTTATGCGCCAGGATGTCTTTCTTCGTCTGGCGGTCCAGAACATCCCAGTCGTGATCCGTTCCGTAGATGGGTTTAACCCAGTCACAAGCCGTGTCCACTACCTCAACCTTTACGGGTCCAGTTGTCCCGCAGCTCGCGATCAACATCGTCGCCAGACATATGGTTAACAGTCTGCTGTACATTGCTGGCCTCTTTCGTTGCTTCTACCCGGCGTTCTGCTACTGCTTCAGTGGCTGCGGCTTTTTCTTCGGTATTTTGCTTCTTAAACTTCGCTTCCGTTTTTGTGGTTCCTGAAGCATGACCAAAGCCGAAAGCAGCAGCTATAGCACCGAGAACAGCAACAGCCAGTCCAATAATCAATTCCATAGTCATATGGCCACCCGTTCTCTTACCCATCCGTAAACAAACGTCTCGTTCGCGCTGCGCTGTTCTGCCAGTTCGAGATAACGCTGGCCCTGGCTACAATTCAATGCCCTGAGCATAACCAGCTCGCCCTCTTTTCCACGCCGGGAAAGATAGCTTTTTAACGCGCTGATAGTTCGCGGACCGATAAAACCATCTGCAATCAGATCGGGATAGAGCGTGCCCTGAATATTGAACACGTTCAGCCAGCGCTGGAACCATTTGGTCTGAACCGATGGGCCCATGTTTACGCCGGTATCGCACAGTTCGGCGGCAATGGCGGGAGAAACCTCAGAAACAAGATCAAAGCGTGGCCCTGTCCAGTAGTCGGCCGTCAGGATATCAAGAGCCTGCTGGCGGGTCAGGCTTCGCATATCCCCAGTGAATCCGTGGGCGCGCGCTACCGCTTGTGTGATCCCCCAGTTAGTTGGGCCGCCCTTGTCGTCAGGGTGATTAACGTAGCCGCCCTCTTTACCGAGGATGGCATTAAAAATTTCGTCTTTGGTCATGCGAATGCCTCAGGACGTCAATGATGCGTGCTACGTTTCCCCGAGCCCAGAGAACGGCAGCACAAATCAGGACGTTCACCAGCACCACGAACCAGTGTGATTCATGGTATAGGCCGAACAGGTAACGGAAAGGAACGCTGGCGTATACCAGCACCGTGAAATAAGCCATCAGCGATATCAGGGGACGATGACGCGCCCCGCCGCGCTGGTAGAACATCAGTGCAATAACGATAACAGCAGAGATAATTGCGTTTGCCATCGCACTCGGATCACTTGTTGCCATTACTGGTCCCTCCACCACGTAATCGTGAGAGAATTCCAAAAAGGCTACCCAAATCCTGACTGTTGACGAACGTCAGCAGCTTAATAGCAATAGCGGCTACGATTACCGCGCCCAGCGCATCAAGTGGCCTGTCGCTATACCCCGTCCATTTTGAGAAGTAAAACCCAAGGATAGGGGCGCCAATAACGCCAAAGATGAATGAGGTGATGAAGTAGCCCACCAGCTTTAGGCGGCTGATATTAACAGCCGTAGCGACATAGAACACCGCACCAGCGAATGCACCAAACACCACGCCGTAATCTATGCCAGTTGCCAGGCCGAACATGCTGGCCCCCATCAGACCACCAGCCGCTACCGTAGTGCCAGAAACAGGATCGGACATTTAGCCCCCTCTTATTGCCGTGAGTCCTCTCAGAACGAGGGGATAAAAAAAGCCACTAAACGTGGCTAATGTGTGAATTGATTGATTGGTCAGTCATTAAGATATTTATTAGCATCAGATATAAAATCAGAATATCTACCAACCCAGTTCCTTGAGTCATTTATACTTGCATGTTTCTTTATGATTATTTCTGACAAATAGCTCTGAATGTCATTTATTGATTTTTTAAAGGCCAATCCTTTTCCATCTTCAAGTACAGATATAAGCAAACTTACTTTATATTTCTCAAGCTCAAGTAAAGCAGCCGACATGTTTTTTTCAATTTCGGGGCGTTTATAGCTAACACCTTTAATCCCTTCATCAACCCATTCAGAATGTAACTCTTTTACTTTCGTGAGTTGATATGCATATTCACTGACGTTAAGCCTAACATGGGCTGCATAGTTCCTTTTGTCTTCACGGCTTTGTTGATATCTAACCGATTCATTATTTTGCCGGATAACATATAAAGAAATTAAAGCGGGAACCAAGCCGCTAATGAAAGCTGCAATTATGGTTTCCCATGAGAATGAAGAGTCTACTGAAACTGTAGCAATTTTATCAATACTGATTGTATCTGCTAAACGCTCATGAACGTATAGGAATGGTATGCCTAACCACATGACGAGACCTTAATGAATTTAAAAGGTCATAATAACAAAAAAACCCGCATTGCTTGCGGGTTTATGTCTCGTTCTGTTGCTCAGTACGCTTTACTGTCCCGAGCCTAACATATTTTAAGCACTTTCTTGCTCACTCTGCAACTTAAATCTGTCGCTATTTGTGCCAAACGCGTCACAAAGTGGAGCGTACAGGATCGATTCTGCAAGACTTACCCATGTATCAATTCGGCGGCGGCATGTGATAAGGGTCCAGTCAGGATGTTTTGCATTGAGCTCATTCGCCATCTGGAGCTTGCTCTTGCGGAGTCTGTGACGGTCGACGATGACGCCATAAAGTGATCGGTAGTCGTCATTCATCAGGACCGATGCAATAACACCATCCACCTTTAGCCCCTCTTCGTCAGAGCAGAACGCCAGGCCGCTTTTGTTTTTGCTGTCGAGAATTTCGCGCAGGTATGCTTCCAGCTCAGGTTTAGTGATGCCGGATTTCTTCATGCGGCGCAGCGCATCATTGATTGCAGTCTTGGTGATTTTCCCGGATGAAAGCAGTTGGTTGAACATGTTTCCGCAAGAGCCACCACCAATATAAGACCAGCGGCCCCACATACGGAGCTTACCCTGTACCCAGATGCTTTCGAGAGTGCGAAGGCGAACCATCTCGCCGGATTTGCCAACTTCTGAAGGATTGATCATATTGCGTCTCCACTTACGCCAGCGCGCCGATTGCCAGCGCACGATCTAAAAACCGAAACAACAGCACCAACTGGTCGCCGTATTTCGCTTCAAATGCCACAGGATCAGCGTGCAACTCGTCGTGATGCGCTCTGCACAGCGGTATCACAAACAGGTCATGCGCTTTGGTACCCATTCCACCCTGCCCGTGGCCTATCAGGTGGTGGGGGTCATCTGCCGGGTTATTGCAGCAACTGCACTGCTGCGACTTCACCCAGCGGGTGTACTTATCGTTCTCCCAGCGGCGGCGCTTTGGCCTCAGCATGAAAGATTCCGGTGATTCAGGATCGACCTTCACCGAGACTATCTTCTTAACTTTCTCCTGGAGGATTTCAGTCGCCGGTAATGACGGAATAATGTCACTTTCCCGCATCACGGAACTGTGCGATTCAGGCTTAATCCTGAGTGCCTGGTTAGCCACTGATTCAGGAATCAGGTCAGCCAGATCGTTACGTACCATCCACCAGCAAAACTCCGGTAGCGTCAGGGTGTGGTCAGAGCTGAAACCAAGCATGATATTCACCCTTTCCAGCAGCCATTTTACCAGGTTCTGCATGGCAATTCCTGCAAGTCTTTCAGAGGTTTGTTCACGTAACTGGTTATCACAGCCCCAGCAGAGGCGAATGCTTCCGGGGGTGTGACGCATCACCGTAAAGTCCTTTGAGTGCCATTCATTGTGGGGCCACTGACATTCGAATATACGCTCCAGCCAGGCATCAAGGCCGCTAAGACCACCAGCACGCTGAATCACTCTCTCGTTCAGGAAAAGCTCTTGAATACTGACATCATCTGTCAGCGGCTGGTGTGATTCCGGAATAAGACCAGATGGAAGATGCTTGATTGCTTCTGATGGGGTTTCAATCACTACCCGGCCACGACGGAACAGCCACAGCAACTCGTTACCAGGGCGGAACAGCACCACCCCGGACATTGGCGCAACTTCAGGTGTCAGTATGGCTCTCACCTAATTACCTCCATTGCTGGTTGATGCTTTGTTATAGATATTTCGACTCTTCCGCCATGCACTTTCGGTCCCCACTCCACCAGCATTCTCTGCACCTGGCTGTCATCCTCCCAGATGCCAGCGTGAGTAAGCGCGTCAAACAGAGCCTTGTTGTAGTTGTCGATGTCGCGGCGGCGTGCATCTGGCGGAAAGAGAAGGATCTCCACCGCAGCTGGTGACGATGATGGTTTAGGAAGGCAACGCAGCTGCTCAATAATCGCTGCGCAGGCCGCACTCTGATATGCCCTGCCTTTCTCGCTGATTAGATGGCGGCCTTTTAACGGCCCCTTGTTTGGGGCTCGCCAGTACGTGTTTACGCTCGGCGGAAATGGGAGAACCAGTTTCATAAAGTCACTCCCTGTTTTTTCAGCCATTCAACAGCATTATCTCTTGCCTTGTCTCCATCAGATAACAGGCCTTTAATGATCACTATCGGATCAGCATCCAATTCTGTTTTGACGACGGTAATGCCCCTTGCAGCGCCTGGAGCAATGGAGATGTAACCCTTTTTCTTAAGCGCCTTCACATGCTCAGCAGCTGCGTTCTGCGATGAGCAACCAATCAGTTCAGCAAGCTCGATCAATGTTGGTGGGAAGCCAACCTTTTCGATGTGAACCTTGATAGCTTCATACACTTCACTTTGACGCGGCGTTAATTCGATCATGACTCGACTCCATAACGCCCGTTCCATATTCTGGAAGTGCTGCTGCGATCTCTTTGTTAGTCAGCCCAGGGTTATTGGCCACGAACAGCTGAATTGTTTTCAGAAAACTCATGGTTTAGCTCCTCTGAAGCCTGCTGGTATTGCTTTGTCTGGTCCACCGAAGGTGAGCGAATTGTTCTTTCTGGCTGCATCCCAGTCCTCACGTTTTGGCCTTCCCTTCGAATCCCAGCGAGTAGCAACCTGCAGGTAACCTGGAAAGTTACCCGGGATGAATAGAGTCTTTGGTCGCATGTACTGGTAATCCTTCAGGCCTTTCCAGTGCTCGTGCTTGTAGTCGACCACCAGCATGAGTTCTTCCGGAGTGAACCCTTCACGAAGCCTTGCTCGGATGTTATCCAGCGATGCAGAGCAATTCTGGAAGCGAGAACCGCTAACCAGGTTGAGATGTTTAAGCACAAGTTTTGAATTGTCTGTCAGCAAAACCTCAGGATCAGGTTTTTTACCGACCGACTCATCGTCGGGTTGCGGGGCAACCTGACAAGAAGGTTTTTTATCTGACGGATCAGTAGTTGATTTTACTGACGGATCCCCACCAGATTCTGACGGGTGAAAACTGCCGTTATTACTGTTTTTCGACGCATCAGATTTTGACGCGTCGGATTTTGATGCATCAGATTTTGATGCATCAGATTTTGATGCGTCAGATTCTGACAGGTGAGAAAAGGCAGAATCACGGAGCTTATTAACGTTAAGTTGATAAATGTTTGATGCGTTACGATTGCCCTTACGGCGCTGCTGGCGGGTCAGCCAACCATCTTTTTCAAGCTGGCCAATTGCCGTGCGAACGGTGCTCTCACCAGCCCCAATCTGACGTGCGATAGTAGCGATAGAAGGCCAGCTAACCCCCTCATCACTGCTGAAGTCTGCCAGACGCGCCATGATGGCCACACTGGACAGCTTCATGCCTGAAGAAGCGCAAGCGTCCCAAACGTAACCGGTTAATTTAGTGCTCATGGTCGTCCTTTAACTCTGTAAATTTACGCTGGAATTGCTCAAGAGGGCTGAAGCACTCATGATCGTACCCTTCGCGAAGGTATATAACGCGTCGAGTCTGTGGCTCCCATCTGATGACATGGACCGGGACGCCGTAGTGGTCTTTGAATCGCCGGTTAACTTCAGCCATTCCTCACGCCCCTTCTCGTTCATCTGAGCAAAAGCCTCTACCATCGCGTTCTCAGGCTGGTAGTTGTTCGCACCAGCCTGGTCGTTTAATCTCTCCACATAGCCGAACGGGGAGTCTTTTCCCACCAGTGGAAGGCATCTGAATTGCTTCGCTGGTCTCAATCGGTTTAAACTGTTCATGCGTTAGTTTCTCCACTGAATACGACACGCCACGACGCCCGGAGCTGCACACTCGCGGGCGTCACTTCTTTTGGCTTTTCTTACGGCTAAACAGCGCGACAATTGCGCGGATTTCTTCTTCACGCGCAGCCAGGTGACGGCGGTGATGCTCCTGAATCTCTTCTGCCTCATGCGGTTCAATCACTCCATCTTCCAGGGCCTTCTGGATAATCTGATCAACCTGTCCACGTGCAGCTGCCGTTCTCATTGCTCTGGTAAACAGATCGACTCGGTCCAGATCTTCAAGTTGCGGCCTGTCCACCAGCAAAGCACCACGGCGCTGAGCAAAGTAATCAGCCATGAGAGACGTATTTGAAATGTCTTCCATCGCTTCCAGCTCGTTCACTTCGAAAAAGCGACAGCCGTTCTTCTCGTACAGGTTGTTGTTGAACTGCGTGACTGACATGCCAAGAGCACCGGCCATAGCCTCACGTCCACCTGGGTACGCTTTGCACATCGCTTTCACTACTTCTTTCAGGCTTGGCTCTACCATGTTGATTTTCCTTTTGTAGTTACTTTCAAGCAGCTGAATCTGTAGCCTTTTGGTAAAGGTTTGCATCGTACTTAAGCTTGCCTTTCGTAATTCGCTCAATGACGAACGCTTGCTTTTGAGGGATAACCTCACCCCATCGGCAAACTGCCGGGTGGGAAATCCCAAGAACACACGCGGTTTTTGATACGCCGCCAAAGTGCTCAATGACTTCTGATTTACGCATGGTTCCTCCTGGTTAACTCACGCCTTAAAGGTAACAAAAGGTACATCAAATAGCAAACAACTGTTACAAGGAATCAATGTAACATTGGTTACATGAAAACAGAGATGAAAGACCGAATAAGATCCCGTCGAGTCCAGCTCGACATAACACAGCAGACCCTGGCTAAACGCTTAGGAGTCAGCCGTGTTTCCGTAACTAAATGGGAGAGCGGTACGACCAAACCTGATGGTGAGAACCTCCACCAGCTGGCAATGGCGTTGCAGACAACTCCAGAGTGGATTCTTTACGGTCAGGGTGAGGAAACTCAGGACGATACCAAAGTTATTCCGTTCCTTAAGCCCCCAACGGCAGTCCCTATTATCTCTGCCGTTCAAGCTGGTATGTGGACTGATACTTACGCATGCTCAAGGCTTTCTGATGTGATTTCATGGACGCAAACCACTGCAAACGTTTCTGATGAAGTATTCGGATTGGTAGTTCGCGGGGAGTCTATGACCAACCCTCATGGTCTGCCATCGATCCCTGAAGGGTCGATAGTTATTGTTGAGCCTCATTATGGCCAACTGGATGACCTTTACGGAAAAATTGTAGTAGCAATACTTGACGGTTCAGCTGAGGCGACCGTTAAAAAGCTGGTATGGGATAGCCCTTTCTCATACCTGATGCCACTTAACCCTGCATTCAAACCTATCCCGATAGACGGTAACTGCCGAATTGTTGGGAAAGTGGTTCAGATAACCCAGAACATCTAAGTTTTTCATTTCCAATGCCAGTTCTCTTTCTGGCATTTTTTTCACCCCCCACTGGTAACAAAAAGTACATTCCTTGCTTGACCACAAAGGTAACTAAAGGTACATTTAAATCACGCCGGAGTTACTTACAGTTACCTACGCCGGTGTGGTAGTTAGCAGTACGGTATATGGCACATGTGCCGCAGCGGTCCGGGGATTCCTTTAAGTATCCAGATCCAGCGGGTAGCCGGAATGTGCAAGTCAATTGTGTACGACAGCCAGAGACGTTTCACCAGCGTGGCGATCAGGTGTGGCACCTCGGAAGAGACGAGGCCATAACAGGATTGAGCATTGTATGTTGGCTGATTGGTCAAAGGTAAGAAGATAAGTGCCTTAGAATATGGAAATGATACTTATCATCTATAACGTAACCTTCCCTATCAGGCCCGCAATTTATGGAATAGGTCTTTTTAAGGATGCCCTTATAGACCAGTTGCTCTACTACAGGATTGTGATTTTTAGCATAGACAACGTAATTACCTTCTTTGATGAAAGAAAGCAGGCACTGCTTTTCAGGTACTGAAAGAGTGCTGACTTTAAAACGCAAAGCCAGCGTATTAAGCGTGTTTAATACGGTTTTTGTAGTGAAACTGGTCAGCGAAGAAATAAAAAAGCTGACGCAGAAGATCATCAGATAGTACAGGCTGAATGCTGGTAGGAACTCTGGATTATGAGCGCCGACAGACTGCTTAATTGAGTCAGGCAAAAGGACCGTGAGAATGACGAAGATGATTAGCATATGCATTAAACGCCTAATGTCTATGTCACGCAGGATTGAACGCAGTAACTCCTGCAACCACTTGTTGTCCATCGGCGGAATCCATCACTCTCTGTAGGGGTGAGAAGATTTTAACCGATTTCTCGCTGTAGGGGTACACGAGAACCACCGAGCCTGATGTGGTGAAAAGACAGGCAGCAGTTGCAGTACGGTATATGGCACATGTGCCGCAGCGGCCCGGGGATTCCTTAGGCAGTAACCCGACACAGCTGGAAGCTGGAATGTGCAAGCCAAGTATGTACGATAGGTAGAGGCGTTCCACCGGTGTGTCGATCAGGTGTTACACCTCGGAAGAGAAGAGGATGGTATAGATAGGATAAAAGCGTCCAAGAGGACGCTACGTTCTAAAAAATCTATTCTGAAGCAGTTAAGGGGGAAACATTATTTACTGCGTAATTACCGAAAGCAAACAGGAAGACGAACATACATCCCGCAGTAATAAGGAATGCTTTAAACGTATTCCAAAAGTCGTCAGCTGTTGTCAATGGGTTATCTAACATTGTCAGAGCATCAAATAGGAGAGCGCAAAAGGTGCCAATAACTATGTATAACAGAATCAAGAAAACAGCCGCTACTCTTGGGCGTGGTGTAGGATCTGAAAAAGAAATCAATACCCTATTGGTTCGTTTGAAGGAGAGTATCAATATGACTAAACAGACGAGTACCCAGCCAAGTAACGCAATCATTGTATCAAGGCTGAAATTGCTTAATGTCAATTTACCTAACAATCCAGCATATAGGATAACGCCAAGCACTGAACAAATAGAACTGAGCATAAGGCCACGTATGCCTTCATAGTATTGATCATTACCTTCAAAAGGAACTTCTAGTCTTTTCTTAGACATTGTATTGACCCTATATTTCGTCTTAAAAAATCAGAGAGAACAAAAATATAATCGGAAATGAAGGAAAAATCTTTAATTATATTTTTGATTTTTCGCGCTGTGCAGAGCGCATATATTACGGAGAAACTAACCATGAAAAACACTCAGATCGTCACCAAGTTACAACCACGCATGACCAGAGAGCAGCTGATCGACGCAGCTCGTAAAACTGCCCCTCTACTCCCTGCCGCTTACGGTTGGATGGTTAACGAACTGGCTACGCGCCTTGATGTTGCCAGCGTCGCGCTTTGTGAAGCGATGGCGCAGCGGAAGGAACTGGCTGAGCAGAACGCTACGCTGCGTGAGGATGTTGCCAGCTGGGCCAAAGAGTGCGACCGCATCGAAGAGCGCCACACAAAAACGCCTACAAACATGCACTTGCTGGAAGCTCAGCGAGAACTCCGTGAGCTGCCTCGTGTCGTCATTTCCCTGAATAATGAGGTCACTCTCTAATGGCTAACTCATTCAAGCAAATGACCAAGGCCGGTGTAATTAAGCGCACCGATACCGGGATGTTTATCGCTCTTTCGGAGATCCACGTTCGCGAAGGTTTCAACAAGCGTGAAGACGATGAACGTACCCGCCAAGCTGATGATGACCTGTTCAACTATCTGATGAACGGCGGATCAGTTCCACCACTGGAAGTTATCGCCCGTGATGAAGGTGGCGTGTGGGTTGTTGAAGGTCACCGCCGTCGTCGCTGCTATGCGCGCTGTGCTGAAGCTGGGAAGCCAGTAGACCGCATCCATATCATGCCGTTCAGTGGTAACGATGTGCAGCGCCTGGCGCGCATCATGACCAGTAACAACCAGCTCCCGCTCTCCGATATGGAACAGGCTGCTGTTATTCAGGAACTGCATAACGCCTTCAACCAGACCACCAGCGAGATAGCGAAGCTGGTAAATAAGTCTGTGGCCACCGTTGAAAAGTTGCTGCTCCTCAGCACGGCGAACCATGACGTTCAGGAGGAGGTTAAATCCGGTGCGGTGTCTGTTGATGTAGCGGTTGATCGCGTTATGGAGTATGGCGAACAGGCCGGGAAAGTTCTTCAGCACGATAAGGCAGTAGCAGCTGCCCAGGGGAAAACGAAAGTTACCCGGAGTTCTATCGCTCCGGAACTAAGCGTAAAGAACGCGCGCCGTTTCGTTGAGCTGATGGCCCAGGCCACGATCAGTGATAAAGGTGTTTTCACTCTCGAAGGCTCTGCCCTTGCTGAAGCGCTGGCCATCATGGACGAGCACAAAGCGATTGCGGAAGCGCGTGAAACCTACCGCCTTTCACAGCCAGTGCCTGAAACAGAGGTAGTAGGCAAAACGCTTTACGTGAAACTGGAAGGCATAGAGATTGGTACCGCTCAAATCTATCGCGGCAAGAACGTTATCCTGAATGGGATCGTCACAAGCCAGTCAAAAGCGGTGGCCTACTTCGTTAAGCAGCACAAACTGCAGCAGGAGGTGAAGAATGGTTAACCTGCAACTGGCTGTTAACGGTGAATACTTCGACCAGATGAAGTCCGGCGAGAAAACCGAAGAGTATCGCCTGGTAAATCCGTACTGGTGCCGCAGGTTATCTCATGGCAATAACCAGCAATTACCGGGTCGCTTTGATCGCCTGATTATCACCCACGGCTATCCGAAGCGCAGTGATGCGAGCAAGCGTATCAACGTTCCGTATGCTGGTTATGAAGTTAAGGAGATAACACATCCACACTTCGGCCCTGATCCGGTTAAGGTCTTCGCTATCAGGGTCAATATCAATGGCCAGTAAACTAAAACAGCGGCGCATTCGCCGCCTTAAAGAAGACGTGAACTGGTGGCGAGAGGAAGCAGAGGATTGCCGCTCCCGTCTTCTGGAACTGGCCGGGGAAATCGACAGGCTCAAAAAGCTCGTTATCCGCGTGCCGATGCCGGTGCTCATGCCGAAGGAGATGGTCCACCAGCTCTATTACACCGAAACAAAAAGATGTCGTACCTGCAATGATGGGCTCCGTGGGGGTTGCTCATCATGGATTTTTCTATAAGAGATAGCCGGGTGCAGCCGGTTATGTGGAGGAAATTATGTCCCGCATGATTTCAT
Organism: Enterobacter sp. IF2SW-B1; assembly: GCF_001743375.1. Taxonomy (NCBI): domain Bacteria; kingdom Pseudomonadati; phylum Pseudomonadota; class Gammaproteobacteria; order Enterobacterales; family Enterobacteriaceae; genus Enterobacter; species Enterobacter sp. IF2SW-B1. The sequence continues at coordinate 428,853 of NZ_MJAA01000001.1, forward strand.
TAATCGACTGGGCACAAGAAGAGTTTGGAGAACAGGCGCCAAGTGAACGCGTATTGAAAAAATACGCTAAGGGCCGAATGATGGTCCCGCCTGCCGTTAAGGTCGGGCGGAACTGGATGGTGGACCGTGAGGCACGTTACGTTGGAGTGATAGCCGAACCTATTGTTCCTACAAATTCTAACCCCAGATTAAAACGGATCATTGCTGATGGCTGCTAGACCACGTACACATAAAATTTCCATACCAAATCTCTATTGCAAGCTGGATAAGAGAACTGGAAAAGTTTACTGGCAGTACAAACACCCCACAACAGGGCGCTTTCATAGCCTTGGAACAGATGAGGAAGAAGCAAAACAGGTAGCTAACGAGGCTAACACTATTATTGCAGAACAAAGAACTCGTCAGATTCTTAGCGTTAATGATCGTCTGGCCAGGATGAAAGGGAAAAGAACAGATATAACTGTTACAGCATGGATTGATAAATATATAGTAATTCAAGAAGAACGCCTCAGGAATAACGAATTACGACCAAACTCTTTTCGTCAGAAAAATAAACCGCTTCGACTGTTCAGAGAACATTGTGGCATGCGATATCTGAAAGATATCGAGACCATTGATATAGCTGAAATCACTGATGCAATTAAGAATGATGGTTTTAGTCGCATGGCGCAGGTCGTGCGAATGGTATTGGTAGACGTGTTCAAAGAAGCTCAGCATGCCGGATATGTCCCTCCTGGATATAATCCGGCGATGGCAACAAAGCAACCTCGACACAAAGTTACAAGACAGCGACTTTCATTGGAAGAATGGAAGTCCATTTATGAAGCGGCTGAAACTATGCAGCCCTACCTACAGTGTGGGATGTTACTAGCGCTGGTAACCGGACAACGACTCGGTGATATCTGCAGAATGAAGTTCTCTGATATTTGGGACGACATGCTGCATATCGAACAGGAAAAGACTGGTTCAAGATTAGCCATTCCTCTTGATCTTAAATGCGATGCATTAGGGTTGACGCTTCGTGATGTGGTTTCAAAATGCCGAGATGCAGTGATAAGTAAATATCTTGTTCACTTTCGCCACTCGACATCTCAGGCAACCAGAGGAGACTGCGTTTCATCGAGTAGCCTTACAACATCTTTTAAAAAAGCCCGGAATAAATGCGGCATCGAATGGGAAAAGGGAACCGCGCCAACTTTTCATGAACAACGTTCGCTTTCAGAAAGATTGTATGAGGCGCAGGGGGTTGATACTCAAAAATTACTCGGCCACAAATCACCTCAGCAGACGGCTAAATACCATGATGACAGGGGAAAAGACTGGACAGTCATAGCCGTTTGAGAAGGATGTTTTATAGCCAGTTTTGGGGAGGATTTTGGGGAAGGTTTTGGGGAAGAAATTCGTTAGCTAATAAAAAACGGGAACCATCAGATTCCCGTTCTTGTTTAACCCAGAATATGGATTACATGTTCGCGATAATCGCGTCGCCAAACTCTGAGCATTTCAGCAGCTTAGCGCCTTCCATCAGACGTTCGAAGTCATAGGTTACGGTTTTCGCGTTGATCGCGCCTTCCATACCTTTAACGATCAGGTCTGCGGCTTCGAACCATTCCATATGACGCAGCATCATCTCTGCGGAGAGGATGATAGAGCCTGGGTTCACTTTGTCCTGGCCTGCGTATTTTGGTGCAGTACCGTGGGTTGCTTCGAACAGGGCGCACTCGTCACCGATGTTCGCGCCAGGGGCGATACCGATACCGCCAACCTGTGCCGCCAGGGCGTCAGAAATGTAGTCACCGTTCAGGTTCATACAGGCGATCACGTCGTATTCAGCAGGACGCAGCAGGATCTGCTGCAGGAACGCATCGGCGATCACATCTTTAATGATGATCTCTTTGCCGGTGTTCGGGTTCTTGATCTTCTGCCACGGGCCGCCGTCGATCAGCTCACCGCCGAACTCTTCGGTCGCCAGCTGGTAGCCCCAGTCTTTGAACGCGCCTTCGGTGAACTTCATGATGTTGCCCTTGTGAACCAGGGTCACAGAATCACGGTCGTTGGTGATCGCGTATTCGATGGCCGCACGCACCAGGCGCTTGGTCCCTTCTTCAGAGCACGGCTTAATGCCGATACCGCAGTGCTCAGGGAAGCGAATTTTCTTCACGCCCATCTCTTCGCGCAGGAATTTAATCACTTTTTCTGCATCAGCAGAGTCCGCTTTCCACTCGATACCCGCGTAGATGTCTTCTGAGTTTTCGCGGAAGATAACCATGTCGGTCAGTTCAGGGTGCTTAACCGGGCTTGGGGTGCCCTGATAGTAACGAACCGGACGCAGACACACGTACAGGTCCAGCTCCTGACGCAGCGCCACGTTCAGAGAACGGATGCCGCCGCCGACCGGAGTGGTCAGTGGGCCTTTAATAGCAACGCGGTAGTCGCGGATCAGGTCCAGCGTTTCTGCTGGCAGCCAGACGTCCTGGCCATAAACTTGCGTCGATTTCTCACCGGTGTAAATTTCCATCCAGGAAATTTTACGCTCGCCTTTGTAGGCTTTCTCAACAGCGGCATCAACCACTTTCAGCATTGCCGGGGTAACGTCTACACCGATACCGTCGCCTTCGATGAACGGAATAATCGGATTGTGAGGAACGTTAATCTTGCCGTTTTGCAGGGTGATCTTTTTACCTTCCGCCGGAACAACTACTTTGCTTTCCATTAACCTCTCCTTCGAGCGCTTCTGGTTGTTACTGATCTTATGTTAATAAATTGTAATGAGCCCTTCGATAGTACCTGATTGTCCTGCGCCATGAAAGGTCTTCGTTATTAGGCTATAATGCGGCAATTGATAACGCCTGAAAATACCATGAAGAAAACTTCTTTTACAAAACACCGGGTTGAGCGATTCAGCTCACGACAAGCCGCCAGACGACCGCAAGAAACCCAGCCAAAGCGGGTTATTCTGTTCAATAAACCCTACGATGTTTTGCCGCAGTTTACCGATGAGGCCGGACGCAGCACGCTCAAGGATTACATCCCTGTTCAGGGCGTCTACGCCGCCGGTCGCCTGGACCGGGACAGCGAAGGACTTTTGGTCCTAACCAACGACGGCGCCCTACAGGCAAAGCTTACGCAGCCGGGCAAACGCACCGGCAAAATTTACTTTGTGCAGGTTGAAGGCGAGCCGGACGAAGAGACGCTGGCGAAACTGCGCAGCGGGGTGACGCTGAACGACGGTCCCACCCTGCCCGCCGGTATTGAACGCGTGAATGAGCCGGAGTGGCTGTGGCCGCGTAACCCGCCCATTCGCGAGCGCAAATCCATCCCGACAAGCTGGCTCAAAATCACCCTGTATGAAGGCCGCAACCGCCAGGTGAGGCGAATGACCGCGCACGTCGGCTTCCCTACCCTACGTCTGATTCGCTACGCCATGGGCAGCTACACGCTGGATACGCTGGCAAACGGCGAATGGCGCGACGCTGCCCCTTAAGGAGAAACGATGTTTAAACCTCATGTTACGGTCGCCTGCGTGGTGCACGCGCAGGGAAAATTCCTCGTTGTGGAAGAGAGCATCAACGGCAGGGCGCTGTGGAATCAGCCTGCCGGGCATCTTGAAGCCAATGAAACGTTGCTGCAGGCCGCGAAGCGCGAGCTCTGGGAAGAGACCGGCATTCGCGCTGAGCCCCAGCACTTCATTCGCATGCACCAGTGGATTGCGCCCGACAGCACCCCATTCCTGCGCTTTTTATTCGCCGTTGAGCTTAGCGAAACGTGCGCCACAGAACCGCATGATGACGATATCGATCGCTGCCTGTGGGTCACCGCCGAGGAGATCCTGAACGCGCCAAACCTGCGCTCGCCGCTGGTTGCGGAAAGCATCCGCTGCTGGCAGTCAGGCGCACGCCTGCCGCTGGGTGTCATCGGAGAATTTAACTGGCCGTTTACAGAGGGTGTCAACGGTGGGGGGGCGTGATAGAATACGCCGCCTTGAAGTTCAATGTCGTGAGTATTCCATGTCAGATAACAGCCAGAAAAAAGTGATCGTCGGCATGTCCGGCGGTGTCGATTCCTCCGTTTCCGCCTACCTGTTGCAGCAACAGGGCTATAAGGTGGAGGGCCTGTTCATGAAGAACTGGGAGGAAGACGATGGCGAGGAATACTGCACTGCTGCAGCGGATCTCGCCGACGCGCAGGCCGTATGCGACAAGCTCGGCATTGAACTGCACACCGTTAACTTTGCCGCAGAATACTGGGACAACGTCTTTGAACTGTTCCTGGAAGAGTACAAAGCGGGCCGTACCCCGAACCCGGATATTCTGTGCAACAAAGAGATCAAATTTAAGGCCTTCCTGGAATTCGCCGCGGAAGATCTGGGCGCTGACTACATTGCGACCGGTCACTACGTGCGTCGTGCGGACGTGAATGGCAAAAGCCAGCTGCTGCGCGGCCTCGACGGCAATAAAGACCAGAGCTACTTCCTTTATACGCTGAGCCACGAACAGATTGCGCAAAGCCTGTTCCCGGTCGGCGAACTGGAAAAGCCGGAAGTGCGTAAAATTGCCGAAGAGCTGGACCTGATCACCGCGAAGAAAAAAGACTCCACCGGTATCTGCTTTATCGGCGAGCGCAAATTCCGTGATTTCCTGGGCCGCTACCTGCCTGCACAGCCAGGTAAAATTGTCACCGTTGATGGCGACGAGATTGGTCAGCATCAGGGGCTGATGTACCACACCTTAGGCCAGCGTAAAGGCCTGGGTATTGGTGGGACGAAAGAAGGCAGCGAAGATCCGTGGTACGTGGTCGACAAAGACGTCGAAAACAATATTCTGGTGGTGGCTCAGGGTCACGACCACCCGCGTCTGATGTCCGTTGGCCTTATCGCACAGCAGTTGCACTGGGTCGATCGCGAGCCCCTGAAAGGCACGCTGCGCTGCACGGTGAAAACGCGCTACCGCCAGACCGATATTCCTTGCACCATCACCGCGCTTGATGACGACCGTATTGACGTCCGTTTCGACGAGCCGGTCGCCGCCGTTACCCCGGGCCAGTCTGCTGTCTTCTACAGCGGCGAAATCTGCCTGGGCGGCGGGATCATTGAACAGCGCCTGCCGCTGCCCGCTGTTTAACCGATTGCACACATAAAGGAGACCGTGTGGCGAAGAATTATTATGACATCACCCTTGCGCTGGCAGGAATTTGCCAGTCTGCTCGTCTGGTGCAACAGCTAGCGCATCAGGGTCACTGTGACGCTGATGCCCTGCACGTTTCGCTCAACAGCGTTATCGACCTCAACCCCGGTTCAACCCTGGGCGTGTTCGGCGGCAGCGAAACCAATCTTCGTCTCGGTCTTGAAACCCTGCTTGGCGTGCTTAACGCCAGCAGCCGTCAAGGGTTAAACGCGGAACTGACCCGCTACACCTTAAGCCTGATGGTGCTTGAGCGTAAGCTGAGCGCGGCAAAAGGCGCGCTCAATACCCTGGGCGATCGCATCGCCGGGCTACAGCGTCAGCTCGACCATTTTGACCTGCAGTCTGAAACGCTGCTGAGCGCCATGGCGGGCATTTACGTTGATGTCATCAGCCCGCTGGGCCCGCGCATTCAGGTCACCGGCTCCCCTGCCGTACTGCAAAGCCCGCAGGTGCAGGCGAAGGTCCGCGCTTCCCTGCTGGCTGGGATCCGCGCCGCCGTGCTGTGGCATCAGGTTGGCGGTGGCCGCCTGCAGTTAATGTTTTCTCGTAATCGCCTGACTACTCAGGCAAAACAAATTCTTGCTCATTGTTAACCTCCCGGAGTTGCGAATTATGGAATTATCCTCACTGACCGCCGTATCCCCTGTCGATGGACGCTACGGCGATAAAGTCAGCGCGCTGCGCGGGATCTTCAGCGAATATGGTTTGCTGAAGTTCCGTGTTCAGGTTGAAGTACGCTGGCTGCAGAAGCTGGCCGCCCAGGCAGCAATCAAGGAAGTTCCTGCTTTTGACGAAAAGGCAAACGATTACCTTGATAAAATCGTTGCTGAGTTTAGCGAAGAAGATGCCGCGCGCATTAAGACCATTGAACGCACCACCAACCACGACGTGAAAGCGGTTGAGTATTTCCTGAAAGAGAAAGTGGAAAGCGTCCCGGCCCTGCATGCGGTATCCGAGTTCATTCACTTCGCCTGTACGTCCGAAGATATCAATAACCTGTCTCACGCGCTGATGCTCTCCACCGCGCGTAAAGAAGTGGTTCTGCCTTACTGGCGTAAAATCATCGACGCGGTGAAAGCGCTGTCCGTGGAATACCGCGACATTCCGCTGCTTTCCCGTACTCACGGCCAGCCAGCCACCCCATCCACGATGGGTAAAGAGATGGCGAACGTGGCGTACCGTATGGAGCGCCAGTATCGTCAGCTGGAGCAGGTTGAAATTCTGGGTAAAATCAACGGCGCGGTCGGTAACTACAATGCCCACATTGCCGCGTACCCGGAAGTGGACTGGCATCAGTTCAGCGAAGAGTTTGTGACCTCTCTGGGGATCCAGTGGAACCCGTACACCACCCAGATTGAGCCGCACGACTACATTGCAGAGCTGTTTGACTGCATCGCGCGCTTCAACACCATCCTGATCGACTTCGATCGCGACGTGTGGGGCTACATCGCGCTGAACCACTTCAAGCAGAAGACCATCGCCGGGGAAATTGGCTCCTCCACCATGCCGCACAAAGTGAACCCAATCGACTTCGAAAACTCCGAAGGCAATCTGGGCCTGGCGAATGCCGTGCTGCAGCATATGGCGAGCAAGCTGCCGGTTTCCCGCTGGCAGCGCGACCTGACCGATTCCACCGTGCTGCGTAACCTGGGCGTGGGCATTGGCTACGCGCTGATCGCGTATCAGTCCACCCTGAAGGGCGTGAGCAAGCTCGAAGTGAACCGTGACCGTCTTCTGGACGAGCTGGATCACAACTGGGAAGTATTGGCAGAGCCGATTCAGACCGTGATGCGCCGCTACGGTATCGAAAAACCGTACGAGAAGCTGAAAGAGCTGACCCGCGGTAAACGCGTCGATGCCGAAGGCATGAAACAGTTTATCGACGGTCTGGCACTGCCGGAAGAAGAGAAAACCCGCCTGAAGGCCATGACTCCGGCGAATTACATTGGCCGCGCCATCACCATGGTTGATGAGCTGAAGTAACGTTCCTTCCCCCCCTTTCCGCCCGGAAAGGGGGTTGCTTTTCCCCGGTTTACTGAATGTTTATCCCCACAGCAACATAATCAGCGTTAAACTATTCATACTATTTATTCTGGGAGAAAAGATGATGCGCGTACTGGTTGTTGAGGATAACGCATTGCTACGCCACCACCTGAAGGTTCAGCTTCAGGAGATGGGACATCAGGTGGATGATGCTGAAGATGCAAAAGAAGCCGATTATTATCTCAATGAACACCTGCCGGACATCGCCATTGTCGATTTAGGCCTGCCTGATGAAGACGGCCTGTCGTTAATTCGTCGCTGGCGCAGCCATGACGTTTCCCTGCCGGTTCTGGTTCTCACCGCCCGCGAAGGCTGGCAGGACAAAGTTGAAGTGCTCAGCGCCGGTGCGGATGATTACGTCACCAAACCGTTTCACATTGAAGAAGTGGCGGCGCGCATGCAGGCGCTGTTACGCCGCAACAGCGGGCTGGCTTCACAGGTTATCTCCATTCCGCCTTTCCAGGTGGATCTCTCCCGTCGCGAGCTCTCGATTAACGATGAAGTAATCAAGCTCACCGCGTTCGAATACACCATTATGGAAACGCTGATCCGTAACAGCGGAAAAGTAGTGAGCAAAGACTCCTTAATGCTCCAGCTCTACCCGGATGCTGAGCTGCGCGAGAGTCACACCATAGACGTGCTGATGGGCCGTTTGCGTAAGAAAATTCAGGCGCAGTATCCGCAGGACGTGATTACGACCGTTCGCGGCCAGGGCTACCTGTTCGAATTACGCTAAATGAGACGGATTTTGCGCCACATTCTGCCCCTCTCGCTGCGGGTTCGTTTTTTACTAGCAACGGCCGCGGTGGTGCTGGTGCTGTCGCTCTCCTACGGTCTGGTCGCCCTGGTGGGCTACAGCGTCAGCTTCGATAAAACGACCTTTCGACTGTTACGCGGCGAAAGTAATCTGTTTTATACCCTGGCCACATGGGAAGACAACCACATCACCGTTGAAATGCCGGAGAACCTGGATCAACAGAGTCCTACTTTAGCCCTGATTTACAATGAAAAGGGAAAGTTGCTTTGGGCGCAACGCGATATTCCGTGGCTGGCGAAAAGCATTCGTCCGGAGTGGCTCAAAACCAACGGGTTTCATGAGATAGAAGCCGATCTCAATACCACCAGCACGCTGATTCGCGAAGATCGCTCGATGCAGCAAAAGCTCAATGAAATCCGGGCTGACGATGCCGAGACGGAAATGACGCACTCGGTGGCGATCAATATCTACCCGGCGACCATGAACATGCCGCAGTTAACCATTGTGGTGATCGACACCATTCCGGTTGAGCTAAAACGTTCCTATAAGGTCTGGGGCTGGTTCGTTTATGTTCTGGCCGCAAACCTGCTGCTGGTGATCCCGCTGCTTTGGGTGGCGGCGTGGTGGAGCTTGCGCCCTATTGAGTCCCTGGCGCGAGAGGTGCGCGAGCTTGAGGAACATCATCGTGAAAAGCTCAATCCGGAAACCACCCGTGAGTTGACCAGTCTGGTGCGTAACCTCAATCGCCTGCTGAAAAGCGAGCGTGAACGCTATGATAAGTACCGTACGACCCTGACCGACCTCACCCACAGCCTGAAAACGCCGCTGGCCGTAATGCAAAGCACCCTGCGTTCCATGCGCAGCTCAAGGCTGAGCGTCGACGATGCCGAGCCGGTGATGCTGGAACAAATCAGCCGAATCTCGCAGCAAATTGGCTACTATCTGCACCGCGCCAGCATGCGTTCCGGCAGCGCGCTCCTGAGCCGCGAGCTGCACCCGGTGGCCCCGCTGCTGGATAATCTCACGTCCGCCCTTAACAAGGTGTATCAGCGTAAAGGGGTCAACATCAGTCTCGACATTTCGCCTGAAATTAGCTTTGTTGGCGAAAAAAATGACTTCATGGAAGTGATGGGCAACCTGCTGGATAACGCCTGTAAATACTGCCTGGAGTTTGTTGAAGTATCGGCGCGCCAGACGGATAACGAGTTACACATTATCGTTGAGGATGATGGCCCCGGGATCCCGCTTAATAAACGTGATGTGGTGTTCGATCGCGGTCAGCGAGCGGATACGCTGCGCCCCGGTCAGGGCGTGGGTTTAGCCGTCGCCCGCGAGATTGTCGACCAGTATGACGGAAAAATCGAAACCAGCGAAAGCTTGCTCGGCGGGGCCAGAATGGAAGTGATTTTTGGTCGTCAGCAGCCCACATCGGATGATAGTTAACCCGTTATGTGAAAAATGCGAGGATCTCGCAGCCGGGGGGCTGAGCTTCCGTTATAATCCGAGTCAGTAAGAGCCTGCGGATAAAAAAATATGGATTATCACTTAACACTTAACTGGCCCGAGTTTATTGAACGTTACTGGCAAAAGCGCCCGGTGGTTCTGAAACGCGGGTTCAGCAACTTTGTCGACCCTATCTCACCTGACGAGCTGGCCGGTCTGGCCATGGAAAACGAAGTCGACAGCCGTCTGGTCAGCCACCAGGACGGGAAATGGCAGGTCAGCCACGGTCCTTTCGAAAGCTACGATCATCTCGGCGAAAGCAACTGGTCGCTGCTGGTGCAGGCGGTTAACCACTGGCACGAGCCGACTGCCGCGCTAATGCGCCCGTTCCGCGCCCTGCCCGACTGGCGAATGGACGATCTGATGATCTCCTTCTCCGTACCTGGCGGCGGCGTGGGTCCGCATCTGGACCAGTACGACGTGTTTATCATTCAGGGCACGGGCCGCCGCCGCTGGCGCGTGGGCGAAAAAGTGCCGATGAAGCAGCACTGCCCGCATCCGGATCTGCTTCAGGTGGATCCGTTCGAAGGCATTATCGACGAAGAGCTGGAGCCAGGCGATATTCTCTACATTCCGCCAGGATTCCCTCACGAAGGTTACTCCCTGGAGAACTCGCTGAACTACTCTGTCGGGTTCCGTGCGCCAAGCGGCCGCGAAATGATCAGCGGCTTTGCCGACTATGTCCTGCAGCGCGAGCTGGGAAGCTATCGCTACAGCGATCCGGATGTGCCTGCACGCGAGCATCCGGCAGACATCGTGCCAGAAGAGCTGGATAAGCTGCGCGGCATGATGCTGGATCTGATCAACGAGCCGGAACATTTCAGGCAGTGGTTTGGCGAATTTATCAGTCAGTCACGCCACGAGCTGGACGTTGCACCGCCGGAGCCGCCGTATCAGGCAGATGAGATCTATGATGCGCTGCAGCAGGGTGACAAGCTGGTTCGTCTGGGCGGATTACGCGTGCTGCGCATTGGTGAAGAGGTCTTCGTCAACGGTGAGAAGCTCGACTCCCCGCACCGCCCGGCGCTGGAAGCCATTGCCAGCCATATGGTACTGACTGCAGAAACCTTTGGCGACGCGCTGGAAGACCCATCCTTCCTCGCGATGCTGGCCGCGCTGGTCAACAGCGGGTACTGGTTCTTTGAGGACTGAGTTGTGATAATGCCCGGTGGCGCTGCGCCACCGGGCATTTTTTTAGCGTTTAGCGGTTAACTCGGCTATGCGCACAATCACCTTCACCGCCTTTTCCATCCCTTCCAGCGTCACAAACTCATGCTTGCCGTGGTAGTTATAGCCACCGGTAAACAGGTTCGGGCACGGTAGCCCCATAAACGATAGCTGCGAGCCGTCAGTGCCGCCGCGAATCGGTTTTAAGACCGGTTCAATATCGCAGTCTCGCATCGCCTGCTGGGCGATATCCAGAATGTGCGGATGGGCCATCACCTTGTCGCGCATATTGTAATAGCTGTCTTCAATAATCAGCTCAATATAGCAGTCAGGATGCAATCCCTTCCCAACCTTCTTGGCGATCTCCATCATTTTGCGCTTGCGCGCCTCAAAAGCTTTACGGTCAAAATCGCGGATGATGTAGTGCATCTGCGCGCTGTCCACGGTGCCTTTGATGCTGGTGAGGTGATAAAAGCCCTCGTACCCCTCTGTCTGTTCAGGGCTCTCTTCCGCCGGGACTTCCGCATGAATACGCGACGCCAGCGACAGCGCGTTCACCATCACCCCTTTGGCAGACCCTGGGTGAACGTTGTTTCCGACAATTTTTATGGTCACCGACGCCGCGTTGAAGTTTTCATACTCCAGCTCGCCCACGCCACCGCCGTCGACGGTATACGCCCACTGCGCGTTAAAAGCGTCCACGTCGAAGTGCTTCGCGCCCTTACCTACCTCTTCATCTGGGGTAAAAGCAACGCGGATGTCCCCGTGCGGGATGTTTTTACCTTTCAGCACCGCCAGCGCCGTCATGATTTCCGCGATGCCCGCCTTGTCATCCGCCCCAAGCAGCGTTTTGCCGTCGGTGGTGATCAGCGTCTGCCCGAGCAGCTGGTGCAGCACGGGGAACATCACCGGAGAGAGCACTTCGTCGCCAATCCCCAGCGCGATATCACCGCCGCGGTAGTTTTCCACGATCTGCGGGTTAACGTGTTTGCCGCTAAAATCAGGTGAGGTATCGACATGAGAAATAAAGCCAATCGCCGGAATATCACCCGGCACATTCGCCGGCAGCGTTCCCATCACAGTGCCTTTTTCGCTTAACGTGACGTTGACCAGCCCCATGGCCTCAAGCTGCTCTTTAAGCAGGTTTAACAACTTCCACTGGCCTTCGGTGCTTGGCACCTGGCGGACACCCGGCTTAGATTGGGTATCCAGCGAAACATACTGTAAAAAACGCTCAAGTAATTTATCCATGCAGTCACCCTCACTTTTTGTGACAACATTATCAGTAAGCATCAAAACGCAAATATTGCGTCAGGTCACTTTTATCCCGCAAACGAGAACTTTTTACGTTTATATCTTTATGCGTTAATAAATGTAGCTTATGAATCAGTGACAAGGATTGGCGATTACGGGGGATTGCCGTAGAATGTCCGCCCTCATTACGAGTCACCAAGGTGGTTACACACAAACCCCGCTTCAGTCTGCTGCCTGAGGCGTCTATATGGGACAGCGCAAAAATTGAATACACAATCCCGTTCTCGTTCACCGCTGGTGCAACTGGAACGAATTCGTAAAAGCTTTGATGGCAAAGACGTCATTTCCGACCTCAACCTGACCATCAATGATGGTGAGTTTCTGACGCTGCTTGGCCCTTCCGGCTGCGGCAAAACCACCGTACTGCGCCTTATCGCCGGGCTGGAAAGCGTTGATAATGGCCGCATCCATCTTGAGAACCAGGACATAACCCAGGTTCCTGCCGAAGATCGCCACGTCAATACCGTTTTTCAGAGCTACGCCCTGTTCCCGCACATGACCGTGTTTGAGAACGTGGCGTTTGGCCTGCGGATGCAAAAAACCCCGGCTAATGAGATCGAACCGCGCGTCACCGAAGCCCTGCGCATGGTTCAGCTGGAGACGTTTGCCCAGCGAAAGCCCCACCAGCTCTCCGGCGGTCAGCAGCAGCGCGTGGCCATTGCCCGCGCGGTCGTCAATAAACCGCGCCTGCTTCTGCTGGATGAATCCCTCTCCGCGCTGGATTACAAGCTGCGCAAGCAGATGCAGAACGAGTTGAAAGCGCTACAGCGCAAGCTCGGTATCACCTTTGTCTTCGTCACCCACGATCAGGAAGAGGCGCTGACCATGTCAGACCGTATCGTGGTAATGCGTGACGGTAAGATTGAACAGGACGGTACGCCGCGTGAAATATACGAAGAGCCGAAAAACCTGTTTGTCGCCAGCTTTATTGGCGAGATCAATATCTTCAACGCCACCGTACTTGAGCGTCTGGATGCACAGCGCGTTCGCGCGAACGTCGAGGGACGCGACTGCATTATCACCGTGAACTTTGCCGTCGAGAAAGGACAAAAACTCAACGTCCTGCTGCGCCCGGAAGATCTCCGCGTTGATGAGATCCACGACACGGCCGACGTCGAAGGTCTGATCGGTTACGTTCGCGAACGTAACTATAAAGGGATGACCCTCGAGTCCGTTGTGGAACTGGAGAACGGCAAAATGGTGATGGTCAGCGAATTCTTTAACGAGGACGATCCTGACTTTGACCACTCTCTTGACCAGAAAATGGTTATCAACTGGGTAGAAAGCTGGGAGGTTGTGCTGGCTGATGAAGAACACAAGTAAGTTCCAGAAGGTGGTCATTGCCACTATCGTCGGTTGGCTTGTGTTATTTGTCTTTTTACCCAACCTGATGATCATCGCCACCAGCTTCCTGACCCGCGACGATGCAAACTTCGTTTCGCTGGTCTTTACGCTGGACAACTACGCGCGCCTGCTCGATCCGCTCTATTTCGACGTGCTGCTGCACTCGCTCAATATGGCGCTGATTGCCACCGTGGCCTGCCTGCTTCTGGGGTACCCTTTCGCATGGTTCCTGGCGGGACTGCCGCAAAAGGTGCGCCCGCTGCTGCTGTTTCTGCTGATTGTGCCGTTCTGGACCAACTCGCTGATTCGCATCTACGGGCTGAAAATCTTCCTCAGCACCAAAGGCTACCTCAACGCGTTTCTGCTGTGGCTGGGCGTGATTGATACGCCAGTGCGCATCATGTTTACCCCAGGTGCGGTAATCATTGGCCTGGTCTATATCCTGCTGCCGTTTATGGTGATGCCGCTCTACTCCAGCATTGAGAAGCTCGATAAACCGCTGCTGGAAGCGGCAAAAGATCTGGGGGCCAGCAAGCTGCAGACCTTTATCCGCATTATCATTCCGCTGACCATGCCCGGCATTATTGCGGGCTGTCTGCTGGTGATGCTCCCGGCGATGGGCCTGTTCTACGTGTCTGACCTGATGGGCGGGGCGAAAAACCTGCTGATTGGGAACGTGATCAAGAGTCAGTTCCTGAACATTCGCGACTGGCCGTTCGGCTCCGCGACCAGCATTACGCTCACGGTGGTGATGGGGCTGATGCTGCTGGTCTACTGGCGCGCTTCTCGCCTGCTCAACAAGAAGGTGGAACTCGAATGATCGGTCGACTGCTTCGCGGCGGTTTTATGACCGCCATTTACGCTTACCTTTATATCCCGATTATCATTTTGATCGTGAACTCGTTTAACAGCTCGCGGTTCGGGATCAACTGGCAGGGGTTTACCACCAACTGGTACAGCCTGCTGATGAACAATGACAGCCTGCTGCAGGCCGCACAGCACTCGCTGACGATGGCGATCGTTTCCGCCACCTTCGCCACGCTGATTGGCTCGCTGACCGCCGTGGCGCTGTACCGCTACCGTTTTCGCGGCAAGCCGTTCGTCAGCGGCATGCTGTTTGTAGTGATGATGTCGCCGGACATCGTGATGGCGATTTCGCTGCTGGTGCTGTTTATGCTGCTGGGCGTACAGCTTGGCTTCTGGTCGCTGCTGTTTTCCCATATCACCTTCTGCCTGCCGTTTGTGGTGGTCACCGTCTACGCGCGTCTGAAAGGGTTCGACGTGCGCATGCTGGAAGCGGCGAAAGATCTGGGTGCCAGCGAGATGATCATCCTGCGCAAAATCATCCTGCCGCTGGCGATGCCTGCCGTCGCCGCCGGATGGCTGCTCAGCTTTACCCTGTCGATGGATGACGTCGTGGTTTCCTCCTTCGTGACCGGGCCGAGCTACGAAATTCTGCCGTTGAAGATCTATTCGATGGTAAAAGTTGGCGTCTCACCGGAGGTGAACGCGCTGGCGACCATACTGCTGCTGTTTTCGCTGGTTCTGGTGATCGCCAGCCAGGTTCTTGCTCGTGATAAAACAAAATCTCAGGGGACAATGAAATGAAAAAAATGCTCGCCGCTGCGGCGCTGGTGCTTGGCATGGGTGCCGCGCACGCTGATGACAGTAAAACGCTCTACTTCTACAACTGGACGGAATACGTGCCGCCGGGCCTGCTGGAGCAGTTCACAAAGGAGACGGGCATCAAGGTGATCTACTCGACCTACGAGTCGAATGAAACCATGTATGCCAAGCTCAAAACCTACAAGGACGGCGCCTACGATCTGGTCGTTCCTTCCACCTACTTTGTCGACAAAATGCGCAAAGAGGGCATGATCCAGAAGATCGACAAAACGAAGCTAACTAATTTTTCAAACCTCGATCCTGAGATGCTCAACAAGCCGTTCGACCCGAATAACGACTACTCCATTCCGTACATCTGGGGCGCGACGGCGATTGGCGTGAACAGCGAGGCCATCGATCCGAAAACGGTCACCGGCTGGGCGGATCTGTGGAAACCGGAATACAAAGGCAGCCTGCTGTTAACCGACGACGCGCGTGAAGTGTTCCAGATCGCGCTGCGTAAGCTTGGCTATTCCGGTAACACCACCGATCCGAAAGAGATCGACGCGGCTTACAACGAGCTGAAAAAGCTGATGCCTAACGTGGCGGCATTCAACTCTGATAACCCGGCAAATCCGTATATGGAAGGCGAAGTAAACCTGGGGATGGTGTGGAACGGCTCTGCGTATGTTGCCCGCCAGGCCGGGACGCCGCTGGAGGTGGTCTGGCCGAAGGAAGGCGGGATCTTCTGGATGGATAGCCTCGCGATCCCGGCCAACGCGAAGAACGTGGACGGTGCGCTGAAACTGATTAATTTCCTGCTGCGTCCGGACGTGGCGAAACAGGTAGCCGAGACGATTGGCTACCCGACGCCAAACCTGGCCGCCCGCAAGCTGCTGAAGCCTGACGTGGCTAACGATAAGTCACTCTATCCGGATGCCGAAACCATCAGCAAAGGAGAATGGCAGAACGATGTAGGCGACGCGAGCCGCCTTTACGAAGAGTATTATCAAAAGTTAAAAGCAGGTCGTTAATGCAATACATAACGGGCGACGCAACATCGCCCGTTACTCTTACAGCCCCTTCAGAAGCTTATCTACAAACGCTGGCACCACTTCGCTCGCCAGGCCATATTGCTTCTCTTCAAACTCGCTGCCCACCTGGCTCGGCTCCAGATTGAGCTCCACCGTATGCGCCCCGTGCAGTCGCGCTTCGTGAACAAACCCCGCCGCCGGGTAAACGTGCCCTGATGTGCCAATAGCGATAAACACGTCCGCCATCGCCAGCGCGCTGTAGATCTCATCCATCCCCAGCGGCATTTCGCCAAACCAGACCACGTGCGGACGCAGGCGCGACGGGAACTGGCAGCAGTGGCACTTGTCCTCTGGCAGCACGTCCTCTTTCCAGTCCAGCACCTGGCCGCTCCAGGCGCAGCGAACCTTGAGCAGCTCACCGTGCATGTGGATGATGTTCTTGTTACCGGCCCGCTCGTGCAGATTGTCGATATTCTGCGTCACCAGCAGAAAACGATCCCCGAGCGCCTCTTCCAGCTTCGCCAGCGCCAGATGCGCCGCGTTTGGCGCAATCTCAGGCTGCTGAAGCTGCCGACGGCGAGCGTTGTAAAACGCCTGCACGAGATCCGGATCGCGGGCAAAGCCTTCCGGCGTCGCCACGTCCTCGACGCGGTGCTCTTCCCACAGCCCGTCTGCCGCACGGAAGGTTTGAATTCCTGACTCGGCGGAGATCCCCGCCCCGGTCAGTACCACCACTCTGGGTTTATCCATCGCTTCTGGCATGATTCTGTCTCTGAAAAAGATCCGCTGGCGCAAGCGCTCTCGTAAGCGGCGTTTGTTTTTGCGAAAACGGCTGAGTCGACCCTGGCGACGCGACAGCATAAAGACCTCGTAAACTAATCGGTGAGATGAAGGAATGCGGCTCCGCGCATGCCTCCCGCGTCCCCGTGTCGCGCGCGTTCAATGCGCGGCACGCGGGCGACCGGCAATAAATGTCGGGGCAGACGCCCGGACAACCGTTCCGTAATCGCAGTAAAGTTTGACAGCCCTCCCCCGATCACCAGCAGATCCGGGTCGACGATGGTGAGAATATTTCCCAGGCACACCGCCAGCAGATCCAGATAGCGCTCGACGTGTTCACGCGCCTGCGCATCCCCCTGCTCCCACAGGGTAATGATTTGAGGGGCCTCAAGTTTCTGATGATAGAAGTGTTCGTAAAGCCATGCAAACCCGCGTCCTGAGAGATAGTTCTCGATACAGCCGTGCTGGCCGCAGCCGCAGCGGGTCAGCGGGAAATCACGCCCTACCACCTCCAGCGCATCCACCGGGAGACGGATATGACCAAACTCCCCGGTGATGTAGCTGCGCCCGGTAATCGGCTTGCCGTTGATGACAATCCCCCCGCCTACGCCGGTACCGAGGATCAGCCCCATCACCAGCGGATAGCGGCGGAATTCATCGTCCCAGGCTTCAGAGAGAGCAAAGCAGTTGGCATCGTTATCTAAACGCACGTCGCGTTCAAGGAGGGCCGAGAGGTCGGCGCGGAGCGGTTTACCGCTGGCGGCAGGCACGTTGGCGGCATACAGCGTGCCATCATCGGTTTCCGGCATGCCCGGAATACCAATGCCGACGCTGCCTTTCACGCCAAAGCGTTCATCCGCCTGCGCCACCAGCGCAGTAATGGCGGTTAAAAATTCATCGTAGCTTTCGCGTGGCGTGGGAACGCGGGTTTCCCACTGCAGTTTGAGGTCTTTATCAAACACGCCGAGCGCAATCTTGGTGCCGCCAATATCAAATCCATAATACATAACGCATTCCTCTTTCTGACATAGCGGCCTCAGGACCGCTACACCATGACGTAATTACTGGCCACTTAATACCCTCGCCGGATCAATTCGGCTTGCGCGACGCGCCGGATACCAGCTTGCCAGCAGACTCAGTAAAAGTGCTGTAACCAGCACATAAAAAACGTCCAGCCAGTGCAATTCAGACGGCAGGAAGTCAATAAAATAGATGTCACCGGACAGGAACTGGTGACCAATAAGCTTTTCAATCCCGTTGATAATCGGCGTCAGCTGCAGAGAAACCACCACGCCAATCACCACGCCGCAAAGGCTGCCGAACAGCCCTGCCAGCAAACCGTACCAGACGAAGATGGCGCGAATAAGACCGTCTTTTGCCCCGAGGGTACGCAACACGGCGATGTCGCCGCTCTTGTCCTTAACCGCCATTACCAGCGTCGAGACGATATTAAAGCACGCCACGCCAATCACCAGCACCATCGCCAGATACATGATCGCACGGATCATCTGGATATCACGGTACATATATCCGTAAGTGCCGATCCAGCTTTTGATGTAGACATAGTTATTGGTGACGCTGCCGGCATCACGCACCAGTTTGTTGGCGTTAAAGACGTCGTTCACCTTAATGGCAATGCCCGTCACGCTGTCGCCCATGTCGAGATACTGGCGTGCATCCTCCATCGGCACCATCGCAAAGCTGTGGTCAAGCTGACCGCTCAGCTGAAGAATACCGGTAACGTGCAGGCGCACGCGTTTTGGCTGCTGCAGTTTGTGATCGGCACTGGCGTTGGGGATCATGATTGACACCCAGTCGCCCTGCTTCACCTTTAGGGCATCGGCAACGCCTTTACCCATAATGATCTGCTGCTCGCCGGCCTTAAAGTTCGCCCACGCGCCGTTCTGAACATATTTCGGCAGCGCGCTGAGCCGCTCCTCCTGGGCCGGGTTGACCCCTTTAACCTGGATGGCGCGCAGGTTTACCCCGCTCTCCACCAGCCCGGTAAAGTTAATGTAGGGCGCGGCCGCGGCAATGCCCGGCACTTTTTCCACTTTGGCGAGCGCATCGCTCCAGTTGGCCCACGGCTGGTTAACCGGCTCGATCTCCCCGTGCGGCACCACCGCCAGAATGCGGTTATTCAGCTCGCGCTCAAAGCCGTTCATGGCGCTCAGGCCGACAATCAGCACCGCTACGCCCAGCGCAATACCGATGGTCGAGATAACGGAGATCAGCGACACCATGCCGCCGCGTCGGCGACCGCGGCTAAAACGTAACCCGATGAGTAACGATAACGGTGACGCCATTACTCTGCTCCCATCAGGGTCAGTTCCGCGTTCAGATGGCCGTCGCGCATCTCAAGCTGGCGACCCATGCGTTTTGCCAGCTGCAGGTCGTGAGTCACCACCAGAAACGCGGTTCCCTGCGAGGCGTTCAGCTCGCCGAGAAGCTGGAAGATACTGTCCGCATTGCGTGCGTCCAGGTTACCGGTCGGTTCATCCGCCAGCACC
This sequence comes from Enterobacter sp. IF2SW-B1, assembly GCF_001743375.1. NCBI lineage: Bacteria > Pseudomonadati > Pseudomonadota > Gammaproteobacteria > Enterobacterales > Enterobacteriaceae > Enterobacter > Enterobacter sp. IF2SW-B1. Next base: position 448,093 of record NZ_MJAA01000001.1, read on the forward strand.
AGGCGCGGATTATTGACCAGCGCGCGGGCAATCGCCACGCGCTGGCGCTCGCCGCCGGACAGCTCCGACGGGCGGTGATTTCCCCGGTGGCCCAGTCCTACCGCTTTCAGCATATCGCTGGCGCGGGCGTTAATTTCTGCCGGTTTCTTTTTACCAATCAGCAGCGGCATCGCCACGTTTTCCAGCGCCGTGAAGTCCGGCAGCAGGTGGTGGAACTGGTAGATAAAGCCCAGCTCGCGGTTACGCAGCTCGGCCTTCGCCGCAGAGGACATTTTGCTCATCGGCTGACCGGAGAAGATCACGTCGCCGTTGGTTGGCGTGTCCAGCCCGCCCAGCAGGTGCAGCAGAGTACTTTTGCCCGAGCCGGAGCTGCCGACAATCGCCATCATCTCGCCCTCGCCCACGCTGAAGCTCACATTGTGCAGCACGTCAGTCTGCACAGTGCCTTCCTGATAGCGTTTGGACAGGTTGTCGCATTGCAACAGGATCTTATTCATAACGTAAAGCCTCAGCGGGTTGAGTGGCGGCAGCGCGCCAGGAAGGATAAAGCGTAGAAAGCAGCGCAATGGCCATCGCGGCCAGCGCAATTCCGACCACCTGCAGCGGCTCGATAGCCACCGGCAGCGCCGCGCCGTCAAGGAGCGCGCCGATGATCGGCATTAAATTATTAAGCTGGCTGGCAAGCAGTGCGCCGAGCACGGCGCCCAACAGCGCGCCGATAATGCCTGCACTGGCCCCCTGCACCATAAAGACCGCCATGATCTGGCGCGGCGTCAGACCCTGGGTTTGCAGGATGGCGACTTCGCCCTGCTTCTCCATCACCATCAGGCCCAGCGAGGTGATGATGTTAAATGCAGCCACGGCGACGATCAGGCTCAGCAGCAGCCCCATCATGTTTTTTTCCATACGCACGGCCTGGAACAGCTCGCCTTTACGCTCGCGCCAGTCCTGCCATTTGGTGCCGTCCGGCAGTTTTTGCTGGCTGAGGGTATCGACCTTCAGGGGCTGATCGAGCCACAGGCGCCAGCCGGTGATATTTCCCGCCGGGTAACGCATCAGGCGTGACGCATCCTGAATGTTCACCAGCATCTGATAGCCGTCAACTTCGCTGTTGGCGGCAAAAGTACCAATCACGTTAAACAGGCGCTGGCTCGGCAGGCGACCCATTGGCGTAAACTGGCTGGCGGACGGCACCATCACGCGCAGCTGATCGCCGCGGTTGACGCCAAGCTGCCCGGCAAGCTGCTCACCCAGAATCACGTTGTATTTTCCGGCTTCCAGATCGGTTTGCTTCACGTTAACCAGGAACGGCGTCAGCGGATCTTTTTGCGCCGGGTCGATACCCAGCATCACGCCGACCGCCACGCTGCGGGCGCTTTGCAGCACCACATCGCCAGTGGTTAAGGGCGCAACGCGCGTGACACCCTGTAACTTCGCCGCGCTTTCCGGCAGCTGTTGCGGGTTAACGGAACCGTTGTTCGATGAGAGAACGGCCTGCGGCATCAGCCCCAGGATGTTGTTTTGCAGCTCGCGCTCGAAGCCATTCATGACGGAAAGCACCGTCACCAGAGCCATCACGCCGAGCGTAATGCCAATAGTCGAAAGCCAGGAGACAAAGCGACCGAAGCGGTCCGCGGCGCGCCCACGCATGTAGCGTAAGCCTATGAAGAGTGCGACAGGTTGATACATGAAGTCCGTCTGTTTGCTGATAGCAGACCCACGAGTATATAAGCGAATCCGTTAAGGGTAAATGACTGAAACCGTAAGCTTTGGTAATCATTTTTCCGAAAAACTCAGATAAATCAGGGTGGTACTTTCCATTTACCCTCTGGATAGCCTCCACCTTTTCCGAAAAACGTCCCGATACAGACAGTTACCCGTTACATCTCTCTGTCGTTTTAGAACAATTGCCCCTACGTTTATGGCAAAACTGGTATGGGTTACCAATGAAACAAAAAGCATTATGGATTAATCAGATAAAAGGGCTGTGCATCTGTCTGGTGGTGATTTACCACTCGGTCATCACCTTTTATCCTCATCTCAGCGGGCTACAGCATCCGCTCTCCGGTCTCCTCGCCAAATGCTGGGTCTATTTTAACCTCTATCTCGCCCCGTTCCGGATGCCGGTTTTCTTCTTTATCTCCGGCTATCTGATCCGTCGTTATATTGACGAGGTAGACTGGCGCACCAGCCTCGACAAGCGGATCTGGAGCATTGTCTGGGTTCTGGCGCTGTGGGGGATCCTGCAATGGCAGGCGCTGACCCACCTGAACGCCTGGCTGGCGCCCGATCGCGAGCTTGCCACCTCGTCGAACGCGGCCTACGCCGATTCCCTGGCAGGATTTGTGCGGGGCATGCTCACCGCCAGTACCAGCCTGTGGTATCTGTATGCTCTGGTGGTCTACTTCACGCTGTGTAAACTGCTGAGCCGCTGGAAGCTGCCGGTACTCGGACTGCTTGCGCTGGCGAGCATCGCGATCAACTTCCTGCCGCTGCCGTGGTGGGGAATGAACAGCGTGGTACGCAACATGATCTACTACAGCCTGGGGGCGTGGTATGGCGCCGAGCTGATGGCGTGGATGAAAAGTTTCAACCTGCGCCGCACCTGGCTGGCTACTGGCGCTTTCGCGGCCGTCTCCGTGGTGCTGTGGTTTGCTAACGTTCCTCTCCTGCTTTCTCTGCTGTCGATCGTGTTGATCATGAAGCTGTTCTACAGCCTTGAGCAGCGTTATGCCGTACATCCCAACAACCTGCTGAACGTGATTGGCTCAAACACCATTGCGATCTATACCACCCACCGCATCTTAATTGAGGCCTTCAGCCTGATCCTGATTGGCGAGATGAATGCCGCCCTGTGGCCGGTCTGGGCAGAACTGTGCTTAATACTGGTCTACCCGATTGCCAGCCTGCTGATCTGTACCCTTGCCGGGCTCGGGGTGCGTAAAATTTCCACCGCGCTGTTCGGGGACCTTTTCTTCTCTCCTCCGTCTACGCGGAGCCTGTCACCTGCCACCCGTTAATGCCCTCTCCGCCCCCGTTTTGGGGGCGTTTAGCCCTGCCGTGCGGTTACAATTTGCTTATGTAAAACGATCGAGGATAATAAAGACATTGCGTATCAGTGATATGCCCCAATACTGTTGGTATATCCATAAGAGACTCTGACATAGCCATGCCTGAACACTATCGTTATTCCTTGCCCGTCAAAGCGGGCGACCAGCGCCAGCTGGGTGAACTCACGGGCGCGGCGTGCGCCACGCTGGTGGCAGAAATCGCTGAGCGGCACCCTGGCCCGGTGGTGCTGGTTGCCCCGGATATGCAAAACGCCCTGCGCCTGCACGATGAAATCCGCCAGTTCACCGATAGCCTGGTGTTCAGCCTGGCCGACTGGGAAACGCTGCCGTATGACAGTTTCTCCCCGCATCAGGAGATCATCTCCTCGCGCCTGTCGACACTATATCAACTCCCGACCATGCAGCGCGGCGTGCTGATTGTGCCGGTGAATACCCTGATGCAGCGCGTCTGCCCGCACAGCTATCTGCACGGCCACGCGCTGGTGATGAAAAAAGGCCAGCGCCTGTCTCGCGACACCCTGCGAGACCAGCTTGACGGTGCCGGATATCGCCATGTCGATCAGGTCATGGAGCACGGGGAATATGCCACCCGCGGCGCGCTGCTCGACCTTTACCCGATGGGCAGCGACCAGCCGTATCGTCTGGATTTCTTTGATGATGAAATCGACAGCCTGCGCGTGTTCGATGCCGACACCCAGCGCACGCTGGAAGAGGTGGAATCCATCAATTTACTGCCTGCCCACGAGTTCCCGACGGACAAAACCGCCATCGAGCTGTTCCGCAGCCAGTGGCGCGACAGGTTCGACGTAAAGCGTGATGCAGAACATATCTATCAGCAGGTCAGCAAAGGTACGCTCCCGGCCGGAATCGAATACTGGCAGCCGCTGTTCTTCAGCGAGCCGCTGCCCGCCCTGTTCAGCTACTTCCCGGCGAATACCCTGATTGTGAACACCGGCGATATCGACGCCAGCGCCAGCCGCTTTGAAAGCGAAACCCGCGCACGCTTCGAAAACCGGGGCGTTGACCCGATGCGTCCGCTCCTGCCACCGGAAGCGCTGTGGCTGCGCACCGACGAACTCAACGCCGAGCTGAAGCGCTGGCCGCGCATGCAGCTGAAAACCGATTCGCTTGCCGATAAGGCCGCCAACACCAACCTCGCCTTCCGCACGCTGCCGGAGCTGGCCGTTCAGGCTCAGCAGAAATCGCCGCTGGATAATCTGCGCAAGTTCCTGGAATCCTTTACCGGGCCGGTGGTGTTCTCCGTTGAGAGTGAAGGCCGCCGCGAGGCGCTCGGTGAGCTGCTGGGACGCATTAAGGTGGCGCCGAAGCGCATTCTTCGCCTGAGCGAAGCAACCGGAAACGGTCGTTACCTGATGATTGGCGCCGCCGAGCACGGGTTCATTGACACGCTCAACAACCTGGCGCTGATTTGCGAAAGCGACCTGCTGGGCGAGCGCGTCGCGCGCCGCCGTCAGGACAGCCGTCGGACCATTAACCCGGACACGCTGATCCGCAACCTGGCCGAGCTGCATCCAGGCCAGCCGATTGTTCACCTGGAGCACGGCGTTGGCCGCTATCAGGGGATGACCACGCTGGAAGCAGGCGGTATCAAAGGTGAATACCTGATGCTGACCTACGCCAACGACGCCAAACTCTATGTACCGGTCTCGTCGCTGCACCTGATCAGCCGCTATGCGGGCGGCGCGGAGGAAAATGCGCCGCTGCACAAGCTGGGCGGCGACGCCTGGGCGCGTGCACGCCAGAAAGCGGCGGAAAAAGTGCGCGACGTGGCGGCCGAACTGCTGGATATCTACGCCCAGCGCGCGGCCAAAGAGGGCTTCGCCTTTAAGCACGACAAAGAACAGTACCAGCTGTTCTGCGACAGCTTCCCGTTTGAAACTACGCCGGATCAGGCTCAGGCTATTAACGCCGTGCTGAGCGACATGTGCCAGCCGCTGGCAATGGACCGCTTAGTCTGCGGCGACGTCGGTTTCGGCAAAACCGAAGTGGCAATGCGCGCCGCCTTCCTTGCGGTTGAAAACAACAAGCAGGTGGCGGTGCTGGTGCCAACCACCCTGCTCGCTCAGCAGCACTTCGACAACTTCCGCGACCGCTTCGCCAACTGGCCGGTACGCATCGAGATGCTGTCGCGTTTTCGCAGCACCAAAGAGCAGACGCAGATCCTGGAGCAGGCCAGCGAAGGCAAAATTGACATTCTGATCGGTACCCACAAGCTGCTGCAAAGCGATGTGAAGTGGAAAGATCTGGGGCTGCTGATCGTCGACGAAGAGCACCGCTTCGGGGTGCGTCATAAAGAGCGCATCAAAGCGATGCGCGCGGACGTCGACATCCTGACCCTGACCGCGACTCCGATCCCGCGAACCCTGAACATGGCGATGAGCGGCATGCGCGATCTGTCGATTATCGCCACGCCGCCGGCGCGTCGTCTGGCGGTAAAAACCTTTGTCCGCGAGTACGACAATCTGGTGGTGCGTGAGGCCATTCTGCGTGAAGTGCTGCGCGGGGGTCAGGTCTATTACCTGTATAACGATGTCGAAAATATCCAGAAAGCCGCCGACAGGCTGGCGGAACTGGTACCGGAAGCGCGTATTGCCATCGGTCACGGACAGATGCGCGAACGCGAGCTGGAGCGGGTGATGAACGACTTCCACCACCAGCGCTTTAACGTGCTGGTGTGTACCACCATCATCGAAACCGGGATCGACATTCCAACGGCGAACACGATTATCATCGAACGCGCGGATCACTTCGGCCTGGCCCAGCTTCACCAGCTGCGTGGCCGAGTCGGGCGTTCGCACCATCAGGCCTACGCCTGGCTGCTGACGCCGCATCCGAAAGCGATGACCACCGACGCGCAAAAGCGCCTGGAAGCCATCGCCTCGCTGGAAGACCTCGGCGCAGGCTTCGCGCTTGCCACGCACGACCTGGAGATCCGCGGCGCAGGTGAACTGCTGGGTGAGGACCAGAGCGGCTCCATGGAGACCATCGGCTTCTCGCTCTATATGGAGCTGCTGGAAAACGCGGTGGACGCCCTGAAGGCCGGGCGCGAGCCGTCTCTGGAAGATTTGACCAGCCAGCAAACCGAGGTCGAGCTGCGAATGCCTTCCCTGCTGCCGGACGATTTCATTCCGGACGTGAATACCCGCCTGTCGTTCTACAAGCGCATCGCCAGCGCGAAGACGGAAAACGAGCTGGAAGAAATTAAGGTTGAGCTGATCGACCGCTTCGGCCTGCTGCCAGATGCTGCGCGTAACCTGCTGGATATCGCGCGCCTGCGCCAGCAGGCGCAGAAGCTGGGCATTCGCAAGCTTGAGGGCAACGAAAAAGGCGGCGTCATTGAATTTGCCGAGAAGAACCACGTCAACCCGATGTGGCTGATCGGCCTGCTGCAAAAACAGCCGCAGCACTTCCGTCTTGATGGCCCGACGCGACTGAAATTTACCCAGGAGCTGACGGAGCGCAAAACGCGCATGGACTGGGTGCGTAACTTTATGCGACAGCTGGAAGAGAACGCTGTCGCGTAACTCACCCTTCCCCCCGTTAGCGCAATGCTGGCGGGGGACAATTTACAAACTCTTTGCACTTCACCCGATCTTCCCGACACACCCATTCGCCATAATTATCTTTAACCCCTTATAAAACAATAACCTTATCATTTATATGGATTATGGTGATGATGACCTCTTCGCGTTTTACCCGCTGGATAACCCTGTTTGCGCTGGCAGCCACCGTCGCGGTTGCGCTTCCTGCTCGGGCAAACACCTGGCCCCTTCCCCCGCCCGGCAGCAAGGTGGTGGGCGAAAACCGTTTTCATGTGGTTGAAAACAATGGTGGCTCACTGGAAGCGATAGCCAAAAAATATAACGTCGGTTTTCTGGCCCTGCTGCAGGCGAACCCCGGCGTCGATCCGTACGTCCCGCGCGCGGGCAGCGTACTGACCATTCCATTACAGACTATCCTGCCGGATGCCCCGCGGGAGGGGATCGTGATCAACCTGGCGGAGTTGCGTTTGTACTATTACCCGCCGGGTAAAAATGAGGTTACCGTCTACCCTATCGGTATTGGTCAACTGGGCGGCGATACGCTGACGCCGACGATGGTCACCACCGTCTCGGATAAACGCGCCAACCCAACCTGGACGCCGACGGCCAACATTCGCGCCCGCTATAAGGCCCAGGGCATCGATCTTCCTGCCGTGGTTCCGGCAGGCCCGGATAACCCGATGGGTCATCACGCGATCCGCCTTGCCGCATATGGCGGTGTGTACCTGCTGCACGGTACGAACGCGGATTTTGGCATCGGCATGCGCGTCAGCTCCGGCTGCATTCGTCTGCGCGATGACGATATCAAAACGCTGTTTAACGTCGTTACGCCGGGAACGAAGGTGAATATTATCAATACGCCGATTAAGGTCTCTGAAGAGCCAGGCGGCGTGCGGCTGGTTGAGATTCACCAGCCGCTATCAAAAAATATCGGCGATGATCCCCAGACATTACCCATTAACCTGAATGCCGCGATGGTGAGCTTCAAAACGAATGCGGATACCGATAGCCTGGTGATGGAGCGCGCCATGGAAGCGCGGTCAGGCATGCCGACCGATGTCACCCGGCATCACGATGTCGTCCAGCAGTCCATGTAAGACGGAAAGTAAAACGCCCTGCTAAGCAGGGCGTTTTTTATTGCAGTGGCATAAATGAGGGTTTATGCCCGGCTTATTTGTAGATGACAGCGGTGCCGTGCAAGGTGTTAGGACCGGTCACAGAGGTGATGCGGTAAGATTTTGCACCCATTGCTTCCGCTTTTTGTGCCAGCTGATCTTCCAGAGAGCCCAGGTTAGTCCCGGCAGACGCAGAGATCGTCCCGACTTTATGCTGATCGGCTGGCGTAGATTGTACCTGTACAGCAGCAAAGCTTGCGAAAGAGAGTGAACTCAGTACAGCAGCAGCGATGAGGGTTTTGACGTTTTTCATAATGTTTACCTTTGGCAGATGAATTTTTTGGTCGTTAGCTATTTAGTTAACGATCGATAGGTAAATCATAAATGTGATCCAGCTCACGCGTCAACACATTTTTATAACGAGCATTAATTAAATTTTAAAATTGTTATTTTTCATACATATATGATTAATTTATTTTTAAGCATTCTGCACTGGTGGTGGGTTGCGTTTATTTTTATAATGGTCATTCAACAAACCAACAGAGGACCAACGGCAAATGACAACCGACGTCACGAGTTGTGTGAAGAAAAGCCGTGGCCGACCAAAAGTGTTTGACAGGGATGCAGCGCTTGATAAGGCCATGACTCTCTTCTGGCAACATGGGTATGAAGCGACCTCGCTTTCCGATCTGGTAGAAGCCACCGGAGCTAAAGCGCCGACGCTGTATGCTGAATTTACCAATAAAGAGGGGCTGTTCAGGGCGGTGCTGGACAGGTACATTTCGCGCTTTGCGGCGAAACACGAAGCCCAGCTATTTTGTGAAGAGAAAAGCGTTGAACAGGCGCTACGGGATTACTTCACCGCCGTTGCCACCTGCTTCACCAGTAAAGATACGCCCGCGGGCTGCTTTATGATTAACACCTCTGCCACCCTGGCGGCAGCATCAAAAGAGATCGCCAATACGGTGAAATCGCGTCATGCGATGCAGGAGGAGACGCTCAGCGCATTTCTGGCTCAGCGCCAGCAGCGCGGTGAAATTCCCGCACACTGCCAGCCTCAGATGCTGGCGCAATACCTGAGCTGTATTTTACAGGGAATGTCGATCAGCGCCCGTGAAGGGGCGACGCTGGAAAAACTGCAGAACATTTCCGACACCACGCTGCGCCTGTGGCCTGAACTGCTCAAAATCTGACGCAAAAAAAGCTCCTCAGCCTGAGCGCTTGAGGAGCTAAGTTCAGAGAACATCTTTTTTACGCTTTGTTATTCAGTACCAGCTGGCCGTTTCCATCCAGTGGAATTTGGGTGCCCGGGTCTTTATCCATGCGGATTTTGCCCTGCTGATCGCCAATTTTGTAGGTCACGTCATAGCCCAGCATTTTTTCCGACTTGTCATAGACGGTTTTACAGCGCTGCTGGGTCGTGGTGTAAGTATCGTTATCCTGCATTGCGCCCTGCACCTGGTTACCGGCATAGCCGCCACCCAGCGCGCCGACCACGGTCGCGACATCTTTACCCCGACCACCGCCAAACTGGTGACCAATCACCCCACCCGCTACCGCACCCAGAACAGAGCCGGCAATACGGTTTTCATCCTGTACCGGACGACGGTGGGTTACGGAGACGTTACGGCACTCCTGACGTGGGGTTTTTACGGTTTCTTTAATAGGCGTTGCTGAAACCACCTGCGCATACTGCGGGCCGCGATCTAAAACGTTGAGACTGGCAACAGCAGCCACACCTAACGCAGCTGCGACGCCGATCCCTATACCCGCCAACATTGATTTATTCACGGGACTTCCTCCTTTGTTGCTATTGGTAACAATTCTGCTATGGAGGCGCGGCTTCGCCAATAAGACAAAGGATCAAAAAGTGGACATCGGGGAGAGATATATCGCGTTTAGGAGAACTCTTAGGCACCTAATCCACGACGAACAGCATGATATGCTAAAAAATCCCTCCGGAAGGCCCGGAGGGAGTGAAAGATTAGTGCAGCTTCAGACGTGGACGAATGACGCGGTTGATTCTGCCCACCAGCATCATCAGGCCCGTTTTAAAGTAGCCGTGCAGCGCGATCTGGTGCATACGGTACAGGGAGATATACACGAAGCGTGCAATGCGCCCTTCCACCATCATCGAGCCACGCATCAGGTTACCCATCAGGCTACCGACGGTAGAGAAGTTTGACAGCGATACCAGAGAACCGTGGTCTTTATAGACATACGCCTTCATTGGCTTGCCTTTGTACTGCGCCAGGATGTTGTGCAGCACCAGGCTTGCCATCTGGTGCGCGGCCTGAGCGCGCGGCGGCACGAAGCCCCCTTCAGGACGCGCGCAGGAGGCACAGTCACCAATAGCGAAGATTTCAGGGTCGCGCGTGGTTTGCAGCGTCGGCTCGGTGACCAGCTGGTTAATGCGGTTCGTCTCCAGACCACCGATATCTTTCATAAAGTCAGGCGCTTTGATACCTGCCGCCCAGACCATCAGATCCGCTTTGATATACTCGCCGTCTTTGGTGTGCAGTCCACCTTCGTCAGCGCTGGTCACCATGGTCTGCGTCAGGACGCGCACGCCCAGTTTCGTCAGTTCATTGTGCGCTGCGCCGGAAATGCGCGGAGGCAGCGCAGGCAGAATACGCTCACCCGCTTCAACCAGCGTCACGTTCAGCGCTTCGTTAGTTAACCCTTTGTAACCGTAGCTGTGCAGCTGTTTAACCGCATTGTGCAACTCTGCGGACAGCTCAACGCCTGTCGCGCCGCCGCCGACAATGGCAATGTTAACCTTGCCATTCGCACCCAGATTGCTGGTGTACTTCAGGAACAGGTTCAGCATTTCCTGATGGAAACGACGCGCCTGGTGCGGGTTATCGAGGAAGATACAGTGCTCTTTAACGCCCGGCGTGTTGAAGTCGTTGGAGGTACTGCCGAGCGCCATCACCAGCGTGTCATACGCCAGCTTGCGCTCGGGGACCAGCAGCTCGCCTTTTTCATCACGCAGCTCGGCCAGGGTAATGGTTTTGCTCTCACGGTTGATGTCAACCACCGAGCCCAGCTGGAACTGGAAATGATGGTTGCGCGCGTGCGCCAGATAGCTCAGCGCGTCCACGCCCTCATCCAGTGAGCCGGTCGCCACTTCGTGCAGCAGCGGTTTCCACAGGTGGCTGTGGTTACGATCCACCAGCGTGATTTTGGCTTTTTTACCGCGCCCCAGCTTCTTGCCTAACTGTGTGGCCAGCTCCAGCCCGCCAGCACCACCGCCTACAATCACTATCTTTTTCAATGGCGTAGTCAACGTGACCCCCTCAAATTATTAACCAATTGTTAATTAAAAGTTATGAAAATAACCCTTAATTAACAACAGGTTACAGCACTGAAACCATTCAAGTGCATTGAGAATAACACGTCAGGCGCATTGGTCATACCAAAATTGATATGCATCAAGTTTTGATGGCTTAAAAGTAGACAATTCTGGACAAAAAGAAACCCGGTGCGCATTCGCGACCGGGTTTCTGAAGTGGCAGGCTGTGGTTTAGCCCAGCGTTTTAAAGGCTTTGATGCGCTGGAGGTGCGGGGAGATGTTCTTGAACTTGTGGGTCTGCTCTTCGTCCCAGACGATCTCGTAATAGTGATGCAGCAGCTCTGCGGCCCGATGGCTGTTCAGTGCTTCATCATTACGCGAGAGGATCACCAAACAGCGATCGCGGTTTTTCTCACGGAAGTTGCTCACGCACTTGGTCGCAATATCGACATACTCTTCCGGGCGGTCAATTTTGCCTTCCATGTTCTCATTCGGGAAAAGATTAGGATTGAAGACCACCTGGCGGATGTCGCACAGGAAGCCAATCCGCTCCGCCCAATAGCCGCCCAGCCCCACGCCGCAAATCAACGGGCGATCGTCGACGTTAAGCTGCAGCATCTTGTCCACCTCTTTGAGCAGATGCTGCATATCATGCTTCGGATGGCGCGTACTGTAGCTAATCAGCCGTACATCGGGATCGATAAACTGCAGCTGTAGCACCTTCTCATGATTACCAGGACTGTTTGAGTCAAAACCGTGTAAATAGATGATCATTGTCTTCTCACCACGCTACGCCTTCCGGGAGGGTTTACAGGCTGGCTTTATGTGCCTGCCAGCGCTCATTCAGGTCTTCAAGCCGGGCGTTGACCGACTTCCAGCGCGCCGAATCCATCAGCTCCTGACGGCTAAATGAACCTTTATGATACAAATGCGTAACACGCTCTGCATTGATCGGTGACAGGTTATCCAACACGCTAACGGCACCTTTACGATTATTGCAGACCAGGATCATATCGCAACCTGCATCCAGCGAGGCCTGACCGCGCTCAGCATAGCTGCCCATGATTGCCGCCCCTTCCATCGACAGATCGTCGGAGAAAATGACGCCGTTGAAACCCAGCTCCTGGCGCAGAACGGTTTTCAGCCAGTGCGGGGAGCCGCTGGCAGGACGCGGATCAACGTCGCTGTAAATCACGTGCGCGGGCATAATGGCGTCCAGCTTGTTATCGGTGATAAGCGAGCGGAACACCGACATATCTTTGGCGCGAATTTCCGCTTCCGGACGCGGGTCGCGCGGGGTCTCTTTGTGGGAATCCGCCGTCACCGCCCCGTGGCCCGGGAAGTGTTTCCCGGTAGTTTTCATTCCCGCCTCGTGCATCCCGTCGATAAACCGGGTCGCCATTGCCAGCGCAATACGCGGATCTTCATGGTAGGAGCGCTCGCCAATCGCGGCGCTGATATGGCCCACGTCCAGCACCGGGGCAAAGCTGATGTCGATATCCATGGCAATCATTTCGCTGGCCATCAGCCAGCCGGCTTCCTGCGCCAGTTTCCCACCCTCTTCCGTGCCGAGCAGCGCGGCGAAAGACTGGGCTGCCGGCAGGCGGGTAAAACCGTCGCGAAAACGCTGCACGCGGCCGCCTTCCTGATCGACGGCCACCACCAGATGATTGCGCGACGCGGCGCGGATCTGGCGCACCAGTTCACGCAGTTGCGCCGGATCGTGATAGTTGCGGGTAAACAGGATCAGGCCGCCCACCAGCGGATGCGCCAGAATTTCACGCTCCTCCGCATCCAGCTCAAACCCTTCTACATCCAACATGACTGGACCCACACTCACCTCTCTTATCCTTTCGTTTGTAACTGGCGCCAGGCATCGTCTGCCAGCGCAATAAATTGTTTATCTCTGGACTGCTGCAAACGCATCTCAAACCAGCCCGCCATCAGCATGATGACCCAGGGCCGCCAGCGTCTCACCTGGCGTGCCAGCGCATCGGCGTTAAAGTGCGCAACGCTGGCATACTCTCTGATGAGTTTCTGCCGCGCGGCTTCACTTTCCGTCCAGACCGCGGCCAGCTCCAGCGCCACATCGCCGTCTCCGGCATATTCCCAGTCGATAAGCCTGGCGCCCTGTGGCGTATGCACGATGTTCCCGGCGTGCACATCCATATGTAACGGCGAGAGCCGAATCGGTTGCGGCTCGCCCGCTTTACGCAGCTGTTTGAGATGCGCAAGCCACACTGGGGTACGTCTTGCTGGAGAGGCTTGTTGCCAGTAGTTTTCCAGCAGTGGAAGTAAGGCGATTCGCCACCCCAGACGCTGTTGCTGGTGCAGATGATACAGCATCGCCGCAAGCGCTGGGGTGTCCGGCAGCGCGCTTTTCACCTCCCCCTCCAGATAGTCGACGGCCATCCAGCCCTTGCTGAAAAATCGGGGTTCAGGCACGAGATCCGACGGAAGGCGTTTGAGGGCGCGAAACTGACGGCGAAACTGGAAAGCCGGGGCGAAGGGATCGTGGTTCTGCCGCAAGACCAGACGGTGCGCGCCCCGCGCTATAATGCAACTCGCGCCGCTAAGCCCGGAGTGGGCCTGCGGCGCGATAAGGCGGTACTGTGGAAAATAACGCGTCAGAATCTCTTCACGCGTGGTGTCATTGTTGCGTAACCGCACCTTTACCTGACCAGATAATTTCGCCTGTCTGAACCAGCATCAGCTGCATCTGCAGGGCTGGGGTATTCACGTTACCGGTCGCATTAGAGTACAGCACATACTGGGCGCCAACGTTGCGGGCAATGCCAATCGCCTTGCTGCGGGTGCCGAGGCTATCCTGCGGCGACAGGCCCAGCTGCTGTTTGGCTAACGCGAGCTGCTGAGCAGAGACCAGCGTAAACTTACCGTTGTTTGCCAGGGCATTGCGCAGCGTTTCTGTCGCTTCGCCCGCGTTCAGCGAACCGTTGGTACGGTTGTTCACGCTATCGACCAGCAGCACGCTGCCTGCCGTCACGCCCTGAGCCTGCAGCATTTTACCGACCATCGGCTGCATCGCACCGTTCCAGTCGTAATGGCGCACGCGCGGCGCAGGTTGTGACGTCTGGTCCTGATGTTCAATCGGGCCAGGCTGTGACGGAATAGACGGTACAGACGGCACGGTTGGCTGGGTCTGCGTTGGCGGTGTCGGCTGCTCGGTACCCGGCTTTGCCTCTTCCACAGGTGCTGGCTGTTCTGTACGGGTCACACACCCTGCGAGGAACAGCGCGAATGCGGTCACGAGCGCATAACGGCTCATATTTTTAATCAAGGTTCACCCCTTAGAGATAAAGATAAAGTCTCACCTTATGCGCACCCAGATAGCTGGCGCTGTCATAGAGCGTTACCGACGACCTTGCCGGAAGAGTGACGCTGCGCGGCGCCTCCAGCGGGTGCATCTCAAGACCTCTTACGTCATACCAGAAAAAACGGTAGTGGACCGTCACCGGTTCATTTCTTTCGTTATAGAGCGTAGAGGAGGCAGAAGATTTAATTTCACTGATGGTCAGTGCGGGCTGTTGCGCCGTGATGCCCGCAGCCAGCACGGAGGATTCCATCACCAGCGTCTGTTCATCGCTGACGGGGATCGCCGGACGCGTGCTGCACCCCACAACCATCATCGTCATTACCAGCGCTGCAATACGCCCTTTAAACATGTTACAGACCTTTGTGAGCCAGCATCGGTCCCAGCGGACGTCCACCCAGCAGATGCATGTGAATATGATAAACTTCCTGGCCGCCATGACGATTACAGTTCATGATCAGACGATAACCGTCTTCCGCTATGCCTTCCTGCTCGGCAATTTTCGCCGCCACCGTCAGCATACGACCTAACGCCACTTCGTGCTCGGTTTTTACGTCGTTTACGGTCGGAATCAGAATATTAGGAATGATAAGGATGTGTGTCGGTGCCTGAGGGGAAATGTCCCGGAAAGCCGTTACCAGTTCATCCTGATAGACGATATCCGATGGGATTTCGCGGCGAATAATTTTACTGAAAATCGTTTCTTCAGCCATGACCTTTTCCTTTTTTGTTAGGTGCGTCCGCTGTTAACACACTCTCTGGAGGACTGTGTGACACAATTCAAGAGTATGAGCGAGTTTCTCCTGTCCTTTCAACCTTCTCCCCCGAATTCTTTGCTGAATATTCATCAGATGACTGAAGAGTGACCGCTCGCGTGCCTTAACGGGCTGAAACATTATTTCAGTTTCGCACGACACATCTGTTTACAGCATTAATGGCAATGCGTATATTTCGCATTTGCATTTTCATGCGCATTTTTAACATAGAAAACGACGTCAGACCGTATTTGTGGGACTGACGCAAACACTCTTCACCGTTCATAAGGGTTTGATAATGTCTTTCATTGTTCACACCAGGGATGGGCAACGTCAGCCTGTCGCAACGCCTTCGTTGCTGGCAGCCTGTATTGCTATGGCATTGACGCCAGCCGCCGCTTTCGCTGCATCAGCAACCGAAGACACCGTCGTCGTGGATGGAGGTTTTGACAATACGCAGGATCCTTCCGCAAGTCAGGACCGGGATTACAGCGTAAAAACCACCACCACCGGCACAAAGCTGTTGCTGGTTCCCCGTGATATCCCACAGTCCGTTAGCGTGATTAGCCAGCAGCGCATGGCGGATCAGAACCTGCAGTCTATCGGCCAGGTGTTAACCAACACCACGGGCGTAACGGCGCAGGTGCAGGACAGCGATCGTACCGTCTTTTACTCGCGCGGATTTTTCGTCAGTAACTACGCGTATGACGACCTGCCCACCTCCATCAGCGAAGTGTGGAACTTCGGCGACACCGCCGCCGATACCGCGATTTACGACCGTATCGAAGTGGTTCGCGGCGCAACCGGGCTGATGTCCGGCACCGGTAACCCGGCGGCGTACGTCAATATGGTGCGTAAGCATGCGGACAGCAATGAGTTCAAAGGCAATGTCTCCGCCAGCTACGGCAGCTGGGACAAACAGCGCTACGTGCTGGATCTCCAGGCACCGCTGGTAGAGTCCGGGAAGGTACGGGGACGCCTGATTACGGGCTATCAGGACAACGACAGCTTCGTTGATAACTACCACTACCGGAAGAAGTTCCTCTACGGCGTGGTGGATGCGGACGTCACCGACAGCACCACCCTCTCTGTAGGGTATGAATATCAGGAAAGCCACACCGCCGATCCGACCTGGGGCGGATTGCCGACCTGGTACAGCGACGGGAGTAAAACCGACTACAATCGCAGCCAGACCGTTGCGCCTGACTGGGCCTATTCAGACAAGGATAGCACCCGCATCTCCGCTAACCTGACCCAGCGTTTCGACAACGGCTGGGAAGCGCACGTCAACGGCATGCACGCGGAGACCAACTTCGACAGCAAGCTGATGTATATGTCCGGCTATCCGGAAAAAGAGACCGGGGCGGGCATGGTTGGCTACGGCGGCTGGAACAGAGGTGAACGCAAACAGGATGCGGTTGATGCCTTCCTGCGCGGCGGCTTCGATCTTTTCGGCCGCCAGCATGAGATGATGTTTGGCGGCAGCTTCAGCCGACAGCGCAACCACTATGACAACAGAATGCCGGATGCGCTGTACGGCATGGTGGACGTGGGGAATTTCAAAAACTGGAACGGAAATATCGCCGATCCGCAGTGGACGCCGTGGAAGCTCTATAGCCAGGACGACATTCGCCAGTCCTCAGCGTACACCTCCGCCCGCTTCTCGTTGGCTGACCCGCTGCACCTGATCCTCGGGGCGCGCTACACCAACTACAACATTCGCTATAACCCGGCGGGCTCTCCTGACACCCGTCTGGAAAGCACTGAAGATGACGTAACGCCTTACGCGGGCCTGGTCTACGATATCAACGAAGACTGGTCGACCTACGTCAGCTATACCTCCATCTTCCAGCCGCAGGACAAGCGCGACGCCAGCGGACGTTATCTCGATCCGACCACGGGCAAAAGCTACGAAGCCGGTGTTAAAGCAGACTGGTTTAATACCCGTCTGACCACCTCGCTGGCGATTTTCCGCATCGAGCAGGATAACGTGGCGAGCAACACCTATACCTACATGCCGAGCGGTGAGTCGATTTATGAATCGCTGGACGGCGTGGTCAGCAAAGGGATTGAGTTCGAGCTGAACGGCGCCCTGACCGATAACTGGCAGCTGACGTTCGGCGCGACCCGCTACATTGCGGAAGATAAGAACGGCAGCGCTGTCAGTTCCGATCAGCCGCGCACGACAATGAAGCTGTTTACCCGTTATCAACTGCCAATGCTGCCGGCGCTGACGGTGGGCGGTGGCGTAAACTGGCAGAACAAAGTGTGGACGGATGTGGACGGTGGCCCGGCGGGACAATCCCGCGCAGAGCAAGGCAGCTACGGACTGGTTAATCTGTTCAGCCGCTATCAGGTCACCAAAGATTTTGCTATTCAGGCGAACGTCAACAACCTGTTTGACAAAGAGTATTACGATTACGTCGGCTCTTACGTGGTTTATGGCGCACCGCTGAACGTCTCGGTGAGCGCAAGTTACGACTTCTGAGTGTTGGCACAACAAACCACAGCAATAAAAAAGGCAGCCATTCGGCTGCCTTAGTCTCCCCAGGTCACAGCTTAGCTGTTGCGGATGTACTCATCCATTTCGGTTTTCAGGTTATCGGATTTAGTACCGAAGATAGCCTGAACGCCCGAACCTGCAACAACCACGCCCGCTGCACCCAGTTTTTTCAGACCCGGCTGGTCCACTTTCGCAACGTCGGCAACGCTCACACGCAGACGAGTGATGCACGCGTCCAGGTTAGTGATGTTCTCTTTACCGCCGAACGCAGCAACCAGTGCCGGAGCCATTTCGCTGGTCGCGCCTGCTTTGCTGTCTTCAGTTGCATCTTCACGACCCGGAGTTTTCAGGTCCAGTGCTTTGATCAGCACGCGGAAGATGGTGTAGTAAACAACGGCGTAGCATGCACCCACGATTGGGAACAGCCACAGCTTGCTGCTGTTACCGGACAGAACGATAAAGTCGATCAGGCCGTGAGAGAAGGACGTACCGTCACGCATACCCAGCAGGATACAGATTGGGAACGCCAGGCCAGCCAGTACAGCGTGGATGATGTACAGGATTGGCGCAACGAACATGAAGGAGAACTCGATCGGCTCGGTGATACCGGTCAGGAACGAGGTCAGCGCTGCGGAGATCATGATACCGCCCACTTTTGCACGGTTTTCTGGCTTAGCAGAGTGCCAGATTGCAATCGCAGCAGCCGGCAGGCCGTACATTTTGAACAGGAAGCCACCAGACAGTTTACCTGCAGTTGGGTCACCCGCCATGTAACGTGGGATATCGCCGTGGAACACCTGACCTGCTGCGTTGGTGAATTCACCAATCTGCATCTGGAATGGAACGTTCCAGATGTGGTGCAGACCGAATGGCACCAGGCAACGCTCGATGAAGCCATAGATACCGAACGCGACAACCGGGTTCTGGTAAGCAGCCCACTGAGAGAAGGTCTGGATAGCGGAACCGATTGGTGGCCAGATGAAGGACAGGATCACGCCAGTGAAAATCGCTGCCAGACCAGAGATGATCGGAACAAAACGCTTGCCCGCGAAGAAGCCCAGATACTCAGGCAGCTTGATGCGATAGAAGCGGTTGAACATATACGCTGCAATCGCACCGGAGATGATACCGCCCAGAACACCGGTATCTGCCAGGTGTTTCGCGGCAATCTCTTCTGCCGGTAAATGCAGAACCAGCGGCGCAACCACAGCCATGGTTTTCACCATGATGCCGTAAGCAACCACTGCAGCCAGCGCAGAAACGCCGTCGTTATTGGTGAAGCCCAGCGCCACACCGATAGCGAAGATCAGAGGCATGTTAGCAAAGACGGAACCGCCTGCTTCAGCCATCACATGGGAAACTACGGCTGGCAGCCAGCTGAAGTTAGCAGAACCGACACCCAGCAGGATACCTGCGATAGGCAGTACGGATACTGGCAGCATCAGCGATTTACCGACCTTTTGCAGGTTAGCAAATGCATTCTTAAACATAATTGAGAGTGCTCCTGAGTATTTGTGCTTTTTTTACGCTTTCACGCATTGGCCCGGGGGGAGTACCGTGCCGTGGACAGGACATCTAAGCGCCCTTTATTTATTACACAGAGTAAAATAATTCCCTCTGAGTTTGTTTGACGGCTATCACGTTTCAGCTTAAGACGGTCGAAAAACTTTCAGTAATTTACAAAAAGCATGTCTGGATGTTTCTAAGAACACCGTCACCGCCCCAAATGAGGCGGTGAACTTTACTCGTTTTATTTATTAATTACGAGCCTAAAAAAAACAGGCTTATCAGACGGATTGCAGGCGGGCGGGGTCGATATGGAACAGCGCAGAGAAGTTTTGCGTCGTGACGCGGGCCAGCTCTTCGATACTGACGCCTTTAAGCACGGCCATGTACTCTGCGACGTCTCGCGTCATGGCCGGCTGGTTCTCTTTACCTCGATGCGGTACCGGCGCCAGATACGGAGAGTCTGTTTCCACCAGAATGCGATCGAGCGGGACATAGCGCGCAGCATCACGGAGCTGCTCAGCGTTACGGAACGTCACGATCCCGGAAAACGAAATATAAAACCCCAAATCAAGCAGTTTACCCGCCGTTTCTCTGTCTTCTGTGAAACAGTGTAGTACGCCACCGCAATCCGTCACGTTTTCTTCCCGGAGGATCGCCAGCGTATCGGCGCGCGCATCGCGCGTATGTACGATGACCGGTTTATTCAGTTCGCGGCCGATGCGAATATGGTTGCGGAAAGACGCCTGCTGGCGCGCTTTCGTTTCCGGCGTGTAAAAATAGTCCAGCCCGGTTTCACCCATCGCCACGACGCCCGCTTCTGCTGCCAGTCGGCGCAGATCTTCTACGTCATACTCTTCGTCCTGGTTCAGCGGATGAACGCCGCAGGAGAACACCACGTTATCGCGATCGCCCACCAACTCACGCATTGAGCGATACCCTGGCAGCGTCGTCGCCACCGCAAGACAAAATTTCACATCGCGGGCAGCGGCTTTCGCCAGCACGTCATCCACGTCGTTGTGCAGGGATTGATAATCCAGGCCATCAAGATGGCAGTGTGAGTCGACTAAAAACATAATGTCTCTCTCAGAGATGGGAAACAGGCGGCGTAACGCCCGGTTGCAGGTAGTGTTCAATACGCAGTAACTGGTCGGTCAGCAAAAGCTCGCGATTAAGACCCGTCACGGTTAAAAGCTGTTCGCGGCTCTCGCAAACATCATGAAGGATAGCGTGCAGAGACGCGCCTGTAAGGCGGCTCGCCAGCATGTTCACCAGGGGCCACGCGTCCGGGTTAGTCAGCAGCGTAGCTCCTTGCTGGATTTTTAGCGCATCGAGCAATAAGGAGGCCAGCCAGTGCAGACGCTCGATGGCCCGATCGCTATTCAGCGCAGGCAGTAAACTCAGCCAGTCCTGGTTGTTAAGTGAAGCCTCAACGGCCCTGCAGAGCGCTTCTCGCTGCGACCAGACGTCAGGCTGTAGTAATGCCAGCGCCGCCGCGGGGGCGCCGCTGCTGAGGCGCAGCGCAGACAACGCACTCTCCTGTGACGTTGTCACCTCTCGCTCAAGCCAGCTTAACGCCCACGATTCCTGAGGTACCGCCAGATGATGGAGACGACAACGGCTGCGCAGCGTCGCCAGTAAACGTCCCGGGTCCCGGCAGGAAAGGAAAAACCACGTCTTTTCCGGCGGCTCTTCCAGGGTTTTAAGCAGCGCGTTCGCCGCCGCCTCGGTAAGCAACGCAGCGTCGTTGAGCCAGACCACTTTTGCCCCGCCCAGACGCGCATGTTCGTACAGTTTCTCGCTGACTTCACGCACGGCATCAATGCCGAGCGCGCTTTTGCCCTTCTCAGGCTCAAGCGTGTAATAGTCAGGATGCGTGCCGGCCTGCATCAGCTGGCAGCCGCGGCATTTACCGCAGCTTTTATGCCCTTCCGGCTGCTGGCACATCAGAAAACGAGTGATGGCGTAGATCAACGCATCATCCCCCATTCCCGGCAACGCCTGAATCAGTAACGCATGATGCCCCCGACCGGCCTGATAGCTGGCGATCAGCTGTTCAAAGTGCGGGCGCAACCATGGATACCATTTCATGCCTGCTGCTCCTGTAGCCACTGCGTAACGGTCTGTTGAATATCGCGCGTGACGTCGTCCAGAGATTGCGTGGCGTCAATGGTACGAATTGCGCTGTCCCGTGCGGCCAGCTCAAGATAGCGCGCGCGCGTGCGGTTAAAGAAATCGAATGACTCTTGCTCAATGCGATCCAGTTCGCCGCGCGCGCGGGCGCGCCTGAGGCCCACTTCCGGGGTCACATCCAGGTAGAGGGTCAGGTCCGGGCGAAAATCCCCCAGTACGGCATCGCGAAGGGTTGCCAGCATCGCCTGGTCAATACCGCGTCCGCCACCCTGATAGGCCTGAGTCGACAGATCGTGACGGTCACCGATCACCCACTTGCCGTCGGCCAGCGCAGGTTTAATCACGGTCTCAACCAGCTGGACGCGCGCCGCATAGAACATCAGCACTTCGGCTTTGTCAGTAATAACCTCGTCGCCAACGGATTTAATATCCAGCACCAGACTGCGCAGTTTCTCCGCCAGCTGAGTACCGCCCGGCTCGCGGGTAAAGACCATGTCAGCGACGCCAAGCGATTTCAGCGTATCCACTACCACGTTACGGGCGGTGGTTTTACCCGCCCCTTCGAGTCCCTCAATGACAATGTATTTACTGCGCATTTTTTTCCTTAAGTGCCTTCAGATAGTCCTGAACAGAGCGATTATGGCTGGCAAGGTTGGTGTTAAAGGTATGCCCCCCTTTTCCATCAGCCACAAAATAGAGATACGGTGTTTTGGCCGGGTGCGCGGCGGCTTTGAGCGAAGCCTCGCTCGGCGTGGCTATCGGGCCCGGCGGTAAGCCGTTAATCACGTAGGTATTATACGCCGTTGGCGTCTCCAGATCTTTTCTGGAGATCTTGCCGGTGTAGCTTTCGCCCATGCCGTAGATAACGGTCGGGTCGGTTTGCAGACGCATGCCGATGCGCAGGCGGTTGATAAATACCGACGCGACCCGGTCGCGCTCGGCCGCCACGGCCGTCTCTTTCTCAATGATCGAGGCCATTGTCACAAACTGGTTTTGATCTTTATAAGGCAGCCCGTCCATGCGCCCTTCCCAGGCGGAATCAACTGCCTCAACCATCTTTTTGTGTGCCCGTTTAAGAATCGCCACATCGGTCGTGCCCGCCGTATACATCCAGGTGTCTGGCCAGAACCAGCCTTCCACCCACTCAGGATGTTCAAATTTCAGCACTTCGGCGACCGTCTCATAGCGATCGTCTTTGAGCGTGTGCTTGATGTAAGGCGCATCACGCAGCTGCTTGAGGTAATCGCTTAAGCGCATCCCTTCAACAAAGCGCAGCGGGAACTGTGCCTCTTTACCGCTTTCCAGCAGCTGCAGCATCTCTCTGACGGTCATGCCGGGCGTAAAGCGATAGGTACCAGCCTTGAAGTGAGACAGTTCAGGCTCGATACGCAATAACCACTGGAACACGCGTGGACGGTTGATGATTTTATCCCCGTAAAGCTGCTCGCCCAGCGCCATCCGCCCGGTACCGGCTTTCAGGGTAAAAATCGTCTCGTCTTTAATCAGGATTTTACTGTCCGCCAGCTGGCGAACCTTCCATACTCCCGCTCCGCCGGCAATACCCAGCGCAACGATCAGGAGAAGGACAAAGCGCAACATTTTCTTCATGACTTTTTGATTTGCTCACATATCGGGGCTAAAAACGTAAAGAGCTCTCGCGAAGACCAGCGCTGTTGACCATACGCCCGAACGGGTATAACAGGCATCAGCGCATTGCAGATCACAACTTCATCGGCGGACAGCAGCGCCTCTTCCTTCGCGTTTACTTCGACAACGCGAAAGCCTGCATGTGCCAGCTGTTGCAAACAAAACTGGCGCATGATGCCGTTAACCCCAGCCTGCTCCAGCGAAGGGGTGAAGACCTCACGGCCCTTCCGCCAGAGTAAATTAGCCGCACAGCATTCCGTAATGAACCCTTCGCTGTCAAGGACTAGCGCCTCATCGGCGTCCGTCTGTTCAAGATGAGTACGAATAAGCACCTGTTCAAGGCGGTTAAGATGTTTTATTCCGGCGAGCATAGGGTTTCGCCCCAGCCGTACCGGGCTCAGCGTCAGCGTTACCTCCTCCTCACGCCAGCGCGCATAGTGAGCAGGATACGCTGACACGGAAAGAATACGCGTGGGATGCTGACAGGCGGAACCGCTGTACCCTCGCCCGCCGCTGCCGCGGCTAAGAATAACTTTTAAAACGCCGTTTGTATTACCTGACGCCAGCCGGCGCATCTCGCGCTCGAGAATGTCCCACTGCATGAAGGGAATCAGCAATTTCTCGCAGGCTGTTTGTAAACGACGGATATGGGCGTCAAGCAGGCTCACCTCACCGTCAAGAATACGCGCAGTGGTGAAACAACCATCGCCAAACTGGATTGCCCTGTCGCTTGCCGGCAGCGTTTCTTGCTCAAGGCCATTAATTAAAAACATGGTGGCTCCTTATGCGTGGAGGCTCAGTCTGGCAGGATGTTAAAAGCCGGACAAGGGGATTTTCCCTAATAAAAAAGGCCCGCTAAGCGGACCTTTTTTTATAGCTTTCGGGCAGTCAGGCTCAGACCTTTTTGAAGATCAGAGAACCATTCGTGCCGCCAAAGCCGAAGGAGTTACACAGGGTGTACTCCATACCGCTAACCTGACGCGCTTCGTGCGGAACGAAGTCCAGATCGCAACCTTCATCCGGGTTATCCAGGTTGATGGTTGGCGGCACAGCCTGATCGCGCAGCGCAAGGATAGAGTAGATTGACTCTACTGCACCCGCCGCACCCAGCAGGTGACCGGTCATGGATTTCGTGGAGCTGACCATTACGCGGCTGGCAGCCTCGCCGAAGATAGACTTAACCGCCTGCGCTTCTGCTTTATCGCCTGCAGGCGTAGAAGTGCCGTGCGCGTTAACGTAGCCAATCTGTGCAGGGGTAATACCCGCATCACGGATCGCATTTTCCATCGCCAGTGCAGCACCCGCGCCGTTCTCCGGAGGAGACGTCATGTGATACGCATCGCTGCTCATCCCGAAGCCAACGACTTCAGCATAAATTTTCGCGCCACGTTTTTTCGCATGTTCGTACTCTTCCAGTACGAGCATACCTGCGCCGTCACCCAGCACGAAACCATCGCGGTCTTTATCCCACGGACGGCTCGCCGCCTGAGGGTTATCGTTACGGGTAGAGAGCGCACGCGCTGCGCCGAAACCACCAACACCCAGTGGGGTACTGGCTTTTTCAGCACCGCCCGCAACCATAGCATCTGCATCGCCGTACGCAATGATACGCGCGGCCTGGCCGATGTTATGTACGCCAGACGTACACGCGGTAGCGATAGAGATGCTTGGCCCACGCAGGCCGAACATAATGGTCAGGTGACCTGCCACCATGTTAACAATCGTGGACGGAACGAAGAACGGGCTGATCTTACGCGGTCCGCCATTCATCAGCGATGTATGGTTTTCCTCGATCAGGCCAAGACCACCAATCCCGGAGCCGATAGCGGCGCCGATACGGGTTGCGTTCTCTTCCGTAATCTCAAGGCCAGAATCCTGCATGGCCTGAACGCCAGCGACAATTCCATATTGAATGAAGGCATCCATCTTGCGCTGTTCTTTGCGCGAGATGATCTCTTCACAGTTAAAATCCTTTACTAAGCCAGCAAATTTCGTTGCATAGGCGCTAGTATCGAAATGGTCGATTAGGCTGATGCCGCTCTGACCGGCAAGGAGAGCTTTCCAGGTGGACTCTACGGTATTGCCGACAGGAGACAACATGCCAAGTCCGGTCACAACTACACGACGCTTAGACACGTTTGTCCTCCAGGGAGGGATAAAAAAAGAGATACGTGGGACTAAAAAAGATAAAACTCAGGCGGTCGAATGACCGCCTGGAGATGTTCACTTACGCCTGGTGGCCGTTGATGTAATCAATGGCAGCCTGAACGGTGGTGATTTTCTCAGCTTCTTCGTCCGGAATCTCAGTATCAAACTCTTCTTCCAGAGCCATTACCAGCTCAACGGTGTCAAGAGAATCTGCGCCCAGGTCTTCAACGAAGGAAGCGGAGTTCACAACTTCTTCCTGCTTAACGCCCAGCTGTTCGCCGATAATTTTCTTAACGCGTTCTTCGATAGTGCTCATACTCTTAAATTTCCTATCAAAACTCGCTTTCGCGATGGTTTTCGTAGTGTATAAAATGTTGAAAAATTTGCAACTAAATCCCGGCAGGTCTTACCACGATTTTACGTTATTTTGAGGCCATTTGCCCTAATAACGCAAATATTTTCGATCGTGATTAAACCATGTACATCCCGCCGTTGACGTGGAGGGTCTCACCAGTGATGTAACCCGCTTCGTCAGAGGCTAAAAATGCAACCGCACTGGCGATTTCTTTAGGGTCGCCAAGACGACCCGCCGGAACTGCCGCCAGCGTACCCGCACGCTGATCATCAGTCAGCGCACGCGTCATGTCCGTTTCAATAAAGCCCGGAGCAACAACGTTTACAGTAATCCCGCGGGACGCGACTTCACGCGCCAGCGACTTACTGAAACCGATCAGACCTGCTTTCGCCGCAGCGTAGTTAGCCTGACCAGCATTTCCCATGGTACCAACCACAGAACCAACAGTGATAATACGACCATGACGCTTTTTCATCATAGCGCGCATTACCGCTTTTGACAGACGGAATACAGATGACAGGTTGGTTTCGATAATATCGTTCCACTCATCATCTTTCATTCGCATCAGCAGGTTGTCGCGAGTTATCCCGGCATTATTGACCAGAATATCCACTTCACCAAACTCTGCGCGAATATTTTCCAGAACAGATTCGATAGATGCAGGTTCGGTCACATTCAGTACCAGACCTTTACCGTTCGCACCCAGATACTCGCTGATGGCCTGAGCGCCATTCTCGCTGGTTGCTGTACCAATCACCTTCGCGCCGCGCGCGACCAGTGTTTCAGCAATTGCACGCCCGATACCGCGGCTTGCGCCAGTCACCAGGGCAATTTTTCCTTCAAAACTCATGGTATTCCTCTTTTATTGCGAGAGTGCCGCTGACATCGCTTCCGGCTCGTTAATCGCCGAGGCAGTCAGGGTGTCAACAATACGTTTCGTCAGACCGGTGAGGACTTTACCAGGACCGACTTCATAAAGGTGCTCAACGCCCTGAGAGGCCATAAACTCAACGGTTTTGGTCCACTGTACCGGGCTATAGAGCTGGCGAACCAGTGCGTCACGGATAGCCTCCGGCGCGGTTTCGCATTTCACATCGACGTTGTTCACAACGGAAATCGTCGGTGCGTTGAAGGTAATTTTTTCCAGCTCAGCCGCCAGTTTCTCGGCTGCGGGCTTCATCAGTGCGCAGTGCGACGGTACGCTGACCGGCAGCGGCAGTGCGCGTTTGGCGCCCGCGGCTTTACAGGCAGCACCGGCACGTTCAACGGCCTCTTTATGACCAGCAATAACAACCTGGCCCGGCGAGTTGAAGTTAACCGGAGAAACCACCTGCCCTTCAGCAGATTCTTCACACGCTTTTGCAATCGCGGCATCATCCAGACCAATAATGGCAGACATGCCACCCGTTCCTTCTGGCACCGCTTCCTGCATGAATTTACCGCGCAGTTCTACCAGGCGCACCGCGTCAGCAAACGCAATCACACCGGCGCACACCAGCGCAGAGTATTCACCCAGGCTATGGCCCGCGAGCAGCGCTGGCGCTTTACCGCCCTGCTGCTGCCATACGCGCCACAGCGCAACGGACGCAGTCAGCAACGCTGGCTGAGTTTGCCAGGTTTTGTTCAGCTCTTCGGCCGGACCCTGTTGGGTCAGCGCCCACAGATCATAACCCAGCGCATCAGAAGCTTCACGAAAAGTCTCTTCAATGACCGGGTAGTTTGCTGCCATTTCAGACAACATCCCAACGGTTTGAGAACCCTGGCCCGGGAACACAAAAGCAAATTGCGTCATTTTTTATTCCTTATACTAGAAACGAACCAGCGCGGAACCCCAGGTGAACCCGCCACCGAAGGCTTCAAGCAAGACCAGCTGGCCCCGTTTGATTCGTCCGTCGCGTACCGCTTCATCAAATGCGCACGGTACCGACGCCGCAGAGGTGTTGCCGTGACGATCCAGCGTCACCACAACGTTATCCATCGACATGCCCAGCTTTTTAGCGGTGGCGCTGATGATACGCAGGTTCGCCTGATGCGGCACCAGCCAGTCGAGCGCGGTGCGTTCAAGGTTATTTGCTTCCAGCGTCTCATCGACAATGTGCGCAAGCTCGGTCACCGCCACCTTGAACACCTCGTTACCCGCCATGGTCAGGTAGATGGAGCTGTCCGGATTAACGCGATCGGCGTTAGGCAGCGTTAACAGCTCGCCGTAGCGGCCATCGGCATGCAGATGCGTGGAGATGATACCCGGCTCTTCGGACTGCCCCAGCAGCACCGCACCGGCACCATCACCGAAAATAATGATCGTTCCGCGATCGGTTGGATCGCAGGTACGCGCCAAAACGTCAGCACCGATAACCAGCGCATATTTGACGGAGCCAGATTTAACATACTGATCGGCAATGCTCAGCGCGTAGGTGAAACCTGCGCACGCGGCGGCAACGTCAAACGCCGGGCAGCCTTTAATACCGAGCATGTTCTGCACCTGACACGCCGCGCTTGGGAAAGCATGCGTGGCAGACGTCGTGGCAACCACGATCAAGCCAATCTCTTCTTTATCGATACCCGCCATTTCGATAGCGCGCTGTGCGGCTTCGTAACCCATGGTGGACACGGTTTCGTCTGGCGCGGCGATACGACGTTCACGGATACCTGTGCGCGTGACAATCCACTCGTCAGACGTATCTACCATTTTTTCCAGATCGGCGTTGGTACGCACTTGTTTTGGCAGGTAGCTGCCGGTACCTAAAATCTTCGTATACATGTACGCTCAGTCACTTTTAGCTAATACAGATTCCAGGCGAGCGGCAATCCGCTGAGGGACTTGTCGCTGCACCGCCTGCACTGCCTGTTCAATGGCGACAGAAAATGCTCGCTGATTGGCGGCGCCATGACTCTTAATCACGATGCCGCGCAATCCTAACAGACAGGCGCCATTATACTGGTCGGGGTTGAGGTGACTGAATCGCCGCGTCAGGCTCTTTTGTAACCAACGCTTCAATAAAATCAACCACCAGGCGCTTTTTTTGCCTTCTCCCTGAGATTTCAGCAGAGAAAGGAACATGCGCACGACCCCTTCCATGGTCTTCAACGTTACGTTTCCGGTGAAGCCATCGCACACCAGAACATCCGTTTTTCCCGTCAGCAACTCATTGGCTTCGAGATAACCAATATAGTTGATGGAGGGAACCTGTTTGAGCATTTCAGCAGCGTCGCGAATGCTGTCCAGGCCTTTGGTCTCTTCTTCACCAATATTCAATAACGCAACGCGGGGATTGTTGATCCCGACCACGTCTTCTGCCAGCACCGACCCCATCACGGCGAACTGAGCCAGCATGGTACTATCACAATCCACGTTAGCGCCCAAATCGAGCACCACCGTTTTCCCCTTCTGCTGATGCGGTAACACCGTCACCAGCGCCGGGCGCTCAATGCCCTCAATCGGCTTGAGCAGTAATTTCGACAGCCCCATCAGCGCACCGGTATTGCCGGCGCTGACGCAAGCCTGCGCTCGCCCTTCTTTTACCAGCTCCAGCGCCATGCGCATAGAGCTGCCACGGCTATTACGAATCGCCTGTGAGGGGCGTGCATCACTGGCAATAACTGACTGCGCAGGAATAATCTGCAGACGCGAACGTTGTTCAAAGTCAGCTTTTGCAAGTAATGGCGTGATTGTGTCGGGATTGCCGACTAAAAGAAGTGTGAGTTGCGAATTAGAATTCAGTGCCTGCAATGCTGCAGGCACTGTCACGGAAGGGCCAAAATCTCCCCCCATGACATCTAACGCCAGGGTTAGACGTGTCAAGGTATCGTCGCAGCCTGGTTCGGTAACTTCCCCGTTTGCACGGGGAAATCCTCACTAAGCCTAATCACGCTTTCGCGCGATTACTTAGTGATAACCTTGCGGCCGCGGTAGAAACCGTCAGCGGTGATGTGGTGACGCAGGTGTTTCTCACCAGAAGTCTTGTCTACAGACAGGCTGGTAACTGCAGTCAGCGCGTCATGGGAACGACGCATGCCACGTTTGGAACGGGTTGGTTTATTCTGTTGTACGGCCATGGACCTTACTCCTCAATTACTTACGCTTTAAGCTGGCTAATACGGCAAATGGGTTTGGTTTTTGCGCTTCATCAGGCAGTTCCCCAAAGACCATGTCCGCCTCGGACACTTCACAGTGTTCAGAATCATGCACCGGAACGACTGGCAAGGAGAGGATGATTTCATCTTCAACCAGAGCCAGAAGATCGATTTCACCGAATTCGTTAACCTCAATCGGCTCATACGCTTCCGGGAGTGCTTCAGCCTGTTCGTCAGAACGAACCGGACTGAAACAATACGTTGTGTGAACATGCTGTACAAACGGTTTCCCGCAACGCTGACACTCGAGCGTTACCGTTACCTTTGCATCACCGGTTAAAACGGCGAGACGCTGGTTGTCGATAGCGAACGACATGGAGCATTCTACATCACTGTCCACACTGACTACAGATTCGGCAATACGCTCGGCCTGATCGGAAGTATAGATACCTTCGTAATCAAGGCGTTTTTGAGCCGTACGAACCGGATCAAGAGTCAGGGGTAATTTTACCTTTTGCATAGGGCGCGCATATTAACTTTGTAACGTCATAGAGTCAAAGAAAAAGGCAACCAGAGCTGCCTTTTGCCAATTATTCGCACACATTGCGGCCTGTAGTTTAAAATGGCTGGCATCGATACGCTATATCTGGTGATAAAAATATGCCAAATCTCGTCCTTGCTTCCACTTCTCCCTACCGTCGAACGCTGCTGGAAAAGCTCGGGATCCCGTTTGAATGCGCCGCGCCGGACGTTGATGAGACGCCGCAGCCGGGCGAATCACCGCGTCATCTGGTAACGCGTCTCGCTAAGGAGAAAGCGCAATCGCTGGCCGCACGTTATCCTGCACATTTGATTATAGGCTCCGATCAGGTTTGCGTGCTGGACGGCGAAATCACCGGCAAGCCCCATACGGAGGAGAATGCCTGCCAGCAGCTTCTGCGTGCGCGGGGCACTATCGTGACCTTTTACACGGGCCTGGCGCTCTATAACTCCGCCTCCGGCCATCTGCAAACCGAATGCGAGCCGTTCGACGTGCACTTCCGCCATCTTAGCGAGCAGGAGATTATGGACTACGTGCGCCGGGAACGTCCGCTGAACTGCGCAGGAAGCTTTAAGAGTGAAGGACTGGGGATTGCGCTGTTCGACAAGCTGGACGGTCGGGATCCGAACACACTGGTGGGATTGCCGCTGATTGCCTTGTGCCAGATGTTACGGCGAGAAGAGTGTAATCCGCTGATCGTGTAAGTTATGCCCAGCGGCGCTTCGCTTGCATGGGCCTACGGGTTTCGTAGGCCGGGTAAGCGCAGCGCCACCCGGCACCTAATCAGCCGCGCAGAACCTTCAGGCAGCGTTTCAACTGCTCATCCAGCGGCGCTTCAATACGGATAACTTCCCCGGTATTAGGATGGGTAAACTTCAGCGCTGCCGCATGCAGGAACAGACGCGACAGGCCCGTACCCGCCAGTTGCTTATCGAACTCGCGATCGCCGTAGCGGTCATCAAACGCAATCGGATGGCCCGCAAACTGGGTATGCACGCGAATCTGGTGGGTACGTCCCGTCACCGGGCTGCAACGCACCAGCGTGGCAAACTCATAGCGCTCTTCAACCTTAAAGCGCGTCTCCGACGGTTTCCCTTCCTGGCTCACGCGCACAATGCGCTCGCCGCTTTGCAGAATGTTCTTCAGCAGCGGGGCCTGCACCACCTTCACGTGGGACTGCCACTGACCGCGCACCAGCGCCAGATAATCTTTCTGCATGCCCTTCTCACGCAGCTGCTCGTGCAGGGAACGCAGCGCTGAACGCTTTTTCGCTACCAGGAGCACGCCTGAGGTATCACGGTCCAGGCGGTGAACCAGTTCGAGGAAACGGGCTTCCGGACGCAGCGCACGTAACCCTTCAATCACGCCGAAGCTCAGACCGCTACCACCGTGGACCGCGGTACCCGATGGCTTATTCAGCACCAGAATATGATCGTCCTCATAAAGGATGACATCGCTCAGGGCCGCGACTTTTTGCAGCTTCGGCGACAACACCTCTTCTTCACGTTCAGCCACGCGAACCGGTGGAATACGCACTTCATCACCGGCTTCGAGCTTATACTCAGGCTTCACGCGTTTTTTATTCACCCGCACCTCGCCCTTACGCAGGATGCGGTAAATCATACTCTTTGGCACGCCCTTCAGTTGGGTGCGCAAGAAGTTATCGATGCGTTGCCCCGCGTAGTCATCCGCGATAGCAACCATTTTTACGGCTGGAGTCTCTGTTTTCATGGTTGGCGATTCTAAATATCGTCAGCCATTAGCGCCACTCATTTTTCTATGCTTATATTTACTTTTATCCGGCCTGCGCCCCGTTTCACGCAATCGATTTGGTGGTTATTAAACCAATCACCACCTTGAGGTGAAGAAACTGTGAGTAACCGGGTGATAATTGGTAAAAGTCATCTTGCTATAACCCGGCGAGCAGTGGAATAATGGGGCTGTTTTCCGCGTTAAATCCGGGTTTTGTAAGGATGTCGACGGAATGACCAATTTTGTCTGACCGATCATCCACGCAGCAATGGCGTAAGACGTATTGATCTTTCAGGCAGTTAGCGGGCTGCGGGTTGCAGTACTTCCCGGTATAAGGATTGTTCTCTGGAGAGTTCTACCCAGGCAATTCCCCTGATAATTGCGCTGTGTTTCCGTATGAAATACAGGCAACCGACACTCTGCGCCTCTTAAGCGAGCGACAACCGTGAGGTTGGCGACGTGAACAGACACGAGGCCATCGGTTCATACCCCGGAAAGCGTCACCTTGCCCGCAGCTTTGTCGTCAATGTAAGAATAACGAGTAAGTTACGATGAAAAGAATGTTAATCAACGCAACTCAGCAAGAAGAGTTGCGTGTCGCCCTTGTGGATGGGCAGCGCCTGTACGATCTGGATATCGAAAGTCCTGGACACGAACAGAAAAAAGCGAACATTTACAAAGGTAAAATCACCCGCATTGAACCAAGCCTTGAAGCTGCATTTGTCGATTACGGTGCTGAGCGTCATGGCTTCCTCCCTCTGAAAGAAATCGCCCGCGAATATTTCCCTGCAAACTACAACGCCCATGGCCGCCCAAACATCAAAGATGTTCTGCGTGAAGGTCAGGAAGTTATCGTTCAGATTGATAAAGAAGAGCGCGGCAACAAGGGTGCCGCACTGACCACCTTTATCAGCCTGGCGGGGAGCTATCTGGTGCTGATGCCAAACAACCCGCGCGCGGGGGGCATCTCTCGCCGTATCGAAGGTGATGACCGTACCGAGCTGAAAGAAGCGCTGGCAAGCCTTGAGCTGCCGGATGGCATGGGGCTTATCGTGCGTACCGCGGGCGTGGGCAAATCTGCCGAAGCGCTGCAGTGGGACCTGAGCTTCCGTCTGAAGCACTGGGAAGCTATCCAGAAAGCCGCAGAAAGCCGCCCTGCTCCGTTCCTGATCCACCAGGAAAGCAACGTTATCGTGCGTGCCTTCCGTGATTACCTGCGTCAGGACATCGGTGAGATTCTGATCGATAACCCGAAAGTGCTTGAGCTGGCTCGCCAGCACATCGCCGCGCTGGGTCGTCCGGATTTCACCAGCAAAATTAAACTGTACACCGGTGAAATCCCGCTGTTCAGCCATTATCAGATCGAATCCCAGATCGAGTCCGCCTTCCAGCGTGAAGTGCGCCTGCCGTCCGGCGGTTCTATCGTTATCGATACCACCGAAGCGCTGACCGCTATCGACATCAACTCCGCGCGTGCAACCCGCGGCGGGGACATCGAAGAGACGGCCTTCAACACCAACCTTGAAGCCGCTGATGAAATCGCCCGCCAGCTCCGCCTGCGCGACCTGGGCGGTCTGATTGTTATCGACTTCATCGACATGACCCCGGTTCGTCACCAGCGTGCGGTTGAAAACCGCCTGCGTGAAGCGGTGCGTCAGGATCGCGCGCGTATCCAGATTAGCCACATCTCGCGCTTCGGCCTGCTGGAGATGTCCCGCCAGCGTCTGAGCCCGTCGCTGGGTGAGTCCAGCCATCACGTCTGCCCGCGCTGCTCCGGCACCGGTACCGTGCGTGATAACGAATCGCTGTCTCTCTCTATCCTGCGTCTGATTGAAGAAGAAGCGCTGAAAGAGAACACCAAAGAGGTTCACGCCATTGTGCCTGTGCCGATTGCCTCCTACCTGCTGAACGAAAAACGTGCAGCGGTCAGCGCAATCGAGGCGCGTCAGGGCGGCGTTCGCTGCATCATCGTGCCAAACGACCAGATGGAAACCCCGCACTATCACGTGCTGCGTGTCCGTAAGGGCGAAGAGACCAGCACCCTCAGCTACCTGCTGCCGAAGCTGCATGAAGAAGAGATGGCGCTGCCTTCCGATGAAGAACCTGCCGAGCGCAAACTCCCAGAGCAGCCTGCGTTAGCGACCTTCATTATGCCTGAAGCACCACCGGAAGCGGCGCTGGAAAAACCTGCAGCCAAACCGGCGGCGCAGAAACCAGAAGCAACGGCCGTGAAAGCCCAGCCGGCGCAACCGGGTCTGCTGAGCCGCTTCTTCGGTGCGCTGAAGAAGATGTTTGCGGGTGAAGAAGTTCAGCCAGAGCAGCCGAAAGAAGAACCTAAAGCAGCCAAACCTGAACGTCAGCAGGACCGTCGCAAGCGTCAGAACAACCGCCGCGATCGTAACGACCGCAGCGACCGTAACGAGCGTCGTGACAGCCGTTCAGACAATAACGAAGGCCGTGAGCAGCGCGAAGACAACCGTCGCAACCGTCGCGAGAAACAGCAGCAGAATGTTGAAGATCGTGAAATTCGCCAGCAGGCGGGCGATGAGTCCGAGAAGAGCAAACAGCGCGACGAGCAGCAGCCACGCCGCGAACGCAACCGTCGTCGTAACGACGAGAAACGTCAGGCGCAGCAGGAAGTTAAAAACCTGAACCGCGAAGAGCCCGCTGAGCAGCAGGACGGCGAGCAGGAAGAACGTACTCAGGTGATGCCTCGTCGTAAGCAGCGCCAGCTGTCACAGAAAGTGCGCGTTGGTGCGGCTCCGGTAGAAGAAACCACCGTAGTTGCGGCTGAAGCGGCAGAAACCGCAACAGGCACGCAGGTTGCAAAAGTTGACCTGCCAGCCATCGTGGACAATAACGTTGAGCAGGATGAAAACGGTGAAAACCGTGACAACGCAGGTATGCCGCGTCGCTCCCGCCGTTCTCCGCGTCATCTGCGCGTGAGTGGCCAGCGTCGTCGTCGCTACCGTGACGAGCGTTATCCGACTCAGTCTCCAATGCCGTTGACCGTGGCGTGCGCGTCACCAGAAATGGCATCCGGCAAAGTCTGGATCCGTTATCCGGTCGCTCGCCTGGAGCAGGCTGTTGAAGAGCAGGCTGTGACCGAAGAGGTGATTGCTCCTGTAGCAGCGGTTGAAGACGCTGTGACCGAAGCAGCAACCGTGGTTGAACCTCAGGTTGTTGAAGCGGCAGAACCACACGCAGTGGACGTCGAAACCACCCATCCTGAAGTGATTGCCGCGCCGGTTGATGCCGCACCGCAGATTATCGCCGAAGAAGATGTCGTGGTGGCTGAGGAAGTCGCTGAAGAGGCTGAACCTGTAGCCGCAGTGGAAGAAGCCGCTGAAACCGTCGTAGAAACCACCACTGAAGAAATCGTTCAGGACGTTGAGATTCAGGTTGAACCGGTTGTTGAAGAAGCGAAAGCGCCTGAAGTGGAGCCAGAGCCGGTTAAGATTGTTACCGCTCCTGCGCCTGCTCACGTTGCGACAGCGCCGATGACGCGCGCTCCGGCACCAGAGTATGTGCCTGAAGCACCGCGTCACAGCGACTGGGTTCGCCCGGCGTTCAGCTTTGACGGTAAAGGCGCTGCAGGCGGCCACAGTGCAACGCATCAGGCGACTGCACCAGCGACGCGTCCGCAGTCTGTCGAATAACGACGCAGAAAGTAAAAAGCCGACCTTCGGGTCGGCTTTTTTTATGGCTGCTGCACGGGCTTTCTCATCCCGGTGACCTCCGGCATGATCTGCCGCATTAGCTCCAGAAATCGCCGCAAGCGCGCAGGATAATACCGGGACCAGGGGTAAACCAGATGCACCGGTAACGCCGCCGGCTGCCACTCTGGCAGCAAATGTACCAGCCGACCTTCCCGGATATCATCCTGTACCGTCCAGCTGGATACTACCGCCACGCCAAGACCGGTGAGTGCCGTATTGCGTGCGACATACAGACTGTCGGTGCTCAGGCGTGGGGTAATTATCACGCGCGCGGTGGCGGATGATGCCTCGTGAAAAAGCTCCACATGGCGCTGGTAGAAAGAGCTGATGGCAATCCAGGGAAGCTGCTGCAGATCCTCCGGGGTGTTAACCGTCGGAAAGCGGTCCAGCAATGCCGGAGAAGCCACCACCGAGCGCGGCACTTCGGCCAGCAGCACGGACACGGTCGCCGGGTCGACTTCCATTCCCACCCGAATAGCGCAGTCAAGGTTGTCGCCCAGAAAATCAGCCGACCGATCGTTGAGCATCCATTCAATAGAAAGCTGCGGATAACGCTGTAGAAATTCGGTTAGTGGTTTCAGGAGCTGATCCTGACCAAACGCATGCGGCGCCCGCACCCGCAGCACGCCTACAGGTTCATCTTCCGTCTGCCCCACCTCATCTTCCAGCGCCAGCCAGCTGTCAATTACCCGGCGGGCATGCTGATAGCAGCGCTCCCCGTCATCCGTCAACCGCGTCGTGTGGGTGGTGCGCAACATCAGACGCACGCCCAGCATTGTCTCAAGCGACTGCAGCCGCCGGCTCACCGTGGCCTGGGTTGTGTCCAGCTGCCGTGCCGCCGCAGAAAGGGAACCCGCCTCCACAATGCGGACAAACGTCCGCATCAGCTCTACCCTGTCTATACGCTCAACTTTTTTCATTTACTTTTCATCTATACGTTCAACGTATAAGCGTTTTACCACCGCGCTCGCTACCGCCGCAAGGCGTACTGATGAAAAATAGCCTCACACGATGAATGAGGAACGTCTTATGAATACAACAACCGCCGCCCATGCCGTAAGCCGCTGGGTAATCTTAATGCTGGCGCTCGGTGCAGGCTTCAGCGTGGCATCCATCTATTATGCCCAGCCTCTGCTGCCTCTGATGGGCGCCGACCTTCACCTGAGTATCGAAGGAATGGGCCTGGTCCCGACCCTCACCCAGGCGGGATATGCCTTAGGGATCCTGTTCCTGCTGCCGCTCGGCGATCGCCACGACCGCAGAACATTAATCCTGATAAAGAGCGCGGCCCTGGCGCTGTTCCTGCTGGGCTGTAGCCTGACCGGACAGATCCACTCCCTGCTGCTGGCAAGCCTGCTCATCGGCATGGCCGCCACCATGGCGCAGGATATTGTCCCGGCTGCGGCGATCCTTGCGCCGGAAGGCAAACAGGGGAAAACCGTGGGTACGGTGATGACCGGTCTGCTGCTGGGCATTTTGCTCTCCCGAACCGTCAGCGGCGTGGTGGGCGAAGCGTTTGGCTGGCGCGTGATGTATCAGCTGGCTGCGGCAAGTATTGCGTTTATCGGCGTGGTGATGTGGGCCGTACTCCCTCGTTTCGCCGTTCACTCCACGCTGAGCTATCCCGCTCTGCTGCGCTCGATGGAACATCTGTGGCGTCGCTATCCCGCTCTGCGCCGTGCCGCGCTGGCCCAGGGTTTTCTGTCGATAGCCTTTAGCGCCTTCTGGTCTACGCTTGCGGTCATGCTGCTGGAACGCTATCACCTCGGGAGTGCCGTCGCCGGTGGTTTTGGTATCGCAGGGGCAGCCGGTGCGTTGGCAGCCCCGCTGGCGGGCGGCCTGGCGGATAAACTGGGTGCCGGGAAAGTCACGCAGCTTGGTGCCGTCCTTGTGACCGTCTCGTTTGCCCTGATGTTCCTGATGCCCGCCCTGGGAGTTCACGGACAGCTGATTCTGATTGCCGTCTCTGCTATCGGGTTCGATCTGGGCCTGCAGTCCAGCCTGGTCGCGCACCAGAATCTGGTTTACAGCCTTGAGCCACAGGCGCGGGGTCGTCTGAACGCCCTGCTCTTTACCGTGATCTTTATCGGCATGGCGTTGGGTTCCGCGTTAGGCAGCAATATTTACACGCTGGCTGGCTGGACGGGCGTAGTTGCGCTGGCAACGGTCTGCGGCATCATTGCGCTGGCAATCCGTATGATTGAAAGCGCGCGGGTCGCCTCGGCACCAGCAGAAATGGCATAAAAAAAATGCCCAATCCAG
Source organism: Enterobacter sp. IF2SW-B1 (assembly GCF_001743375.1). Taxonomy (NCBI): domain Bacteria; kingdom Pseudomonadati; phylum Pseudomonadota; class Gammaproteobacteria; order Enterobacterales; family Enterobacteriaceae; genus Enterobacter; species Enterobacter sp. IF2SW-B1. The sequence continues at coordinate 485,863 of NZ_MJAA01000001.1, forward strand.
ACGGATTGGGCAGTAAAACATGCCCAGTTTCAAGACATGTTCCAAGAGGTCAAGATGTTATTTGTTCAGCTGGAACAGAGACATGCCCTGCATATCGCTAAACGCTTTATAAGAGGCCTGCAGGGCCGCCTGCTGCATGGTGTAAGAGGAAATCGCTTCGTTCCAGTCCACGTCCACCAGGTCGCTCATCTGCTTAGTCTGACCCAGCGCGCGGTCGTCACCCAGGGTATCGAGTTTTTCCAGTTCGTTCAGTTTAGTACCCACATCCGCAACGACCGTCAGGACGTTGTTTTGAGCGTTTTTAATACCGATCTGCGCGTTGGAAATCACCTGACCTTGCGCGGCGGCTGCGGCCGGATCGTTCTCAATCGGCGTTTTCAACGAAGCAATGGCGGAATCAAGGATTTTAAACATGTTGGTATCGCCATACCCACCGCCCGGCAACTCTTGTGCATTGCTGGTAATGCTCTCAAAGATCTGCTGGCCGGTATGGCTGATCGCCATGTTTCGCGCCGTATCGACCTGCTGAGTGATCGCCTCAGTACCACCATTGTAGGTGCCGGTTGCGGCATCAAACGGTGCACTCTCGGTTTTGTATCCCGCAAAGATAAAGCGACCATTGCCATCCGTCGTGTTAGCCAGGTTCATTAGCTGGTCGCGGATCCCCTGGATATCGGTCGCCAGAGAGAGACGGTCGTCATCGCTTAAGGTGCCGTTTGACGCGTAGACCAGCTTCTCACGCACGCTTGATAAAGCGGTGTTCACCTGGGTCAGCACGTTATCTTCCAGCGACACTTTTTGCGTGGCAAAGGTGCGCGCTAACGCGAACTGGCTGTTTTGAGACTGAGACTGTGACAGCACAATAGACTGTGAAGCCGCGATAGGATCGTCCGACGGACGGTTAACGCGCTTGCCGGTGGACATTTGTTCACCGTAGCTCAGCCATCTGCTCTGGGAATCGGTGATCCCGCGCATGTTCTGTTCGTACATCATCTGGGTGCTAATACGCATTTTTCACCTCAACCTTAACGAATGTTGATAATTGCATCGAAGAGCGTACTGGCAGTCTGAAGCACCTGCGCGTTGGCGAGGTAATACTGCTGATAACGCTGCAGGTTGCCATACTCTTCGTCGAGGTTTACCCCAGAGATGGTCTGCTGCTGCTTAATTAACTGCGTTTCCACATTGGCTTTCGTCTGGCTACTGACTTTCAGTGAAGCGGTGGTGCTCCCTACGGTGCTCACCAGTGAGGCATAGGCATCGTTAAAGGTTTTGTTCCCGCCAACCACTTTGCTGTTTTGCAGATCGAGCATTTTCTGCCCGTTGCGGTTGTCGCTCTCACCGCCGTTCTGCACCGCGGCCATGGCCAGTTTGGATTCGTCACTGATGGATAGTTCCATGTTCATGATGACGTCAGAGACGGGCTTCACGGTAAAGCTGTCTTTGGCGTTGGCCGAACCGCTGACGTTCACGTTGAGACCGTCAAACGACAGATTGCCGCTGGCATCCGGGCTCATGGTAAAGCTGGTCTTGTCCGACGTGCGGGTGATGGTCCAGTCGGTGCCGTTAAACTGCAGCTTATAGTCCGTTGCCTGAACTTTGGTGCTGTCCGCAACGGTGGCATTGACGACCGCCGTGCCGCTATTTTTGCTGTTGGAAAGCACAGCCGGAGAACCGAAGCCGAACAGCTTGCCGCCCGCATCGCCGTTGGCATCAAAGCCGGCCTCGTGCTGCTTGTTCATCGCGTCAGCAAACGCCAGCGCCATCTGGTTCAGGTTATTACGAGCCTTATCCAGATCTTCCGCGCGGAAGGTCAGCAAACCGCCTAACGAGCCGGTGGTGATCATCTTTTCCGGGATCTCGACATTACCCGCAACTTCATCGACGTAGGCGATAGTGGTGCGGGAAGGATCGGCGCTGGACTTCACAGCAGCCAGCTGGTTAGCTTTGCTGCCCTGCACCAGGCTGTAGCCATTGCCGAAAGAGATGTTAAACGTGCCGCTATCCTGAACCGAAACTTCCACACCCACGATTTTGTTCAGCTCGTTGACGAGCTGATCGCGCTGGTCGAGCAGATCGTTAGGCGATGCGCCCGCGCCGACGCCGGTGAGGCGGGAAATCTGATCGTTCAGATTGGCAATCTGTTTGGCATAGTTGTTGATCTGCGAAACGCTGGTCCCGATCGCCGTATTCACCTGCGTATCCTGATCGCGGAGATACTGATCGTTGGTTTTGAACTGATTGACCAGGCCGCCCGCTTTTCCCAGCACCGTCTGACGCGCAGCCGGGTCTTCCGCGTTGCTCACCAGCGTTTGCAGGCTCTTAAAGAAATCCTGCAGAGTGGTGGAAAGCGAGTTGGTGGTATCGGAGAGCACATCGTCAATTTTTGACATCTGCTGATAGCGCGTGGTCAGGCCGCTGCTCTGGGTCTGCGCGGCGCGCAGCTGGTTGGTGATGAAAGCGTCATATTCACGCTGGACACCGGAGACATACACCCCGTTACCCACCCAGCCACCGCCGGTCAGCGTGCTGTTAGATGCACCCAGCACCGTCGTCTGGCGGGTGTAACCTGCCACGTTATAGCTTGAAATATTATTACTGACGGTATTGAGTGCCGACTGCGCGGCACTGAGGCCACTCATGGCGCTGTTAATCAAACTGGACATGGGGGTTCCTTTTATACGTTCAGACACGAGTCCTGATGAAGGTTATCGGCAACCTCCACCGGGACTTGAGAACTTTCAGAACAGATTTTCGATATCTGTGCTATAGGCTTTGCTGACCTTCTCGCCCATGGATTTCAGCTGCTGGATCATGCTGGTAAGCTTGCGCGCGTAGTTCGGGTCGGTCGCGTAGCCCGCGTTTTGCAGGGCCTGAGCGCCCTGCTCCGCCGTTGCCGCCTGCGTAACGGCGGTATAACGCGGATTTCGGCTCAGCAGGCCTACATAATCGGATAAGGCTTCCAGATACGAGCTGTAAACGCGGAATTTGGCTTTCACCTTCACCGCCGCGCCGTTCTCGTATTCCGTAGTCGTGATCTCGGTGGTCGGCCCCTTCCAGCTGGAGGTGGCCTTCACGCCGAAGATGTTGAAGCTCGGGTCGCCGTTTTCCTTGCGGATCTGGCGCTGGCCCCAACCCGACTCCAGCGCGGCCTGGGCCAGAATCAGGTGATGAGGCACGCCGCTCTGTTCACTGGCAAGCCGTGCCGGCAGAGAAAGCTGCGCCAGGAAGTCTTTGCTGTCACCGGAGAGCGCCTCGTCGCCGCTGCCCGTTGCCTTCGGTATCGCTTTACGCACCATCTGCGTCAGCGCCTGGTTCTGATAACTGGTCACCGTTTCGAGGTCGAACTTCATCGGCACCTGCGGCGGCTGCTCTTCTGGCTGAACACCCTGTGCGGCAGCGGTCTGTTTGACAATCATGTCAGCCAGACCGAGGCCTTTACCGGCGGTCATCTGCTGCGCAATCTGCTGGTCATACATGCTGGTGTAGAGACGCGTTGAATCGCTGCTGAACATCCCGTCTTTCGGCAGGGTTTCACGCATGCTTTTCAGCATCATCTGTACAAACATCCCTTCCACCTGGCGGGCGACCGGGCGGATATTCGCCGCCGGGTCTTTACCTGCTTTGGCTTTCAGTTCGTTGAGCGACTGGGCGTCCCAGGCGGCACTGGTCAACAGTTTGCTATCGGTCAGCATCAGATGATTTCCAGTTTGGCGCGCAGGCAGCCCGCGCTTTGCATCGATTGCAGAATGGACATCAGATCCATCGGCGTCGCGCCCAGGGCGTTCAGGGCACGCACCACGCTGTTCAGGTTGGCGCTGGAGCGCACGCTCTGCAGGGAACCGCCGCTCTGGCGTAAATCAATCTGCGTTTGCGGCGTCACTACCGTCTGGCCGCCACCAAATGGTGTATCCGGCTGGCTGACGTTGGCGGAACGGTTAACCGTCACCGACAGGTTACCCTGCGCCACGGCACAGCTATCCAGCGACACTTCCCGGTTCATCACCACGGAGCCCGTACGGGAGTTGATGATCACTTTGGCATCCTGCACCGGCACGTTCACTTCCAGATTCTGGATATCCGCCAGCATGCGCACCTGGTTGCTGCTGCCGGTGGAGGTGCGGATCTGCACGGTACGCGCATCCAGTGCCGTGGCATTGCCATAGCTGCGGTTGATGGTGTCGGCAATCTGCTGCGCCATCGTGAAGTCTTCATTATTCAGCTGCAGGTTGATGGTGTTACCCGCGCCAAACTGGGTCGGCAGTTCACGCTCGATGATCGCACCGTTGGTGATGCGCCCGCCGTTCAGCTGGTTCACCTGTACGCTGCTTCCACCAGCGGATGCGCCTGCCCCGCCGACCAGGATGTTCCCCTGCGCCAGCGCGTAGACCTGGCTGTCGACGCCTTTCAGCGGGGTCATCAGCAGCGTACCGCCGCGCAGGCTTTTGGCGTTACCCATTGAGGAGACCACCACGTCAATGGTCTGCCCCTGGCGCGCAAACGCCGGGTATGAGGCAGTGACCATTACCGCGGCCACGTTTTTCAGCTGCATGTTGGTTCCCGCCGGCACGGTAATGCCGAGCTGGGAAAGCATGTTGTTTAAGCTTTGGGTGGTAAACGGCGTCTGGGTGGTCTGGTCACCGGTACCGTCCAGCCCCACCACCAGGCCATAGCCAATCAGCGAGTTCCCGCGGACGCCCTGAACGCTGGTGAGATCGCGAATGCGGTCGGCCTGGGCAAACGTTGCGACAAGAACCAGCGCCGCGGCGAAGATCGATTTAAACATGGGTCACCTCGCTTACATCGGCGATAAATTAAGGAAGAAGCGCTGCAGCCAACCCATATTCTGCGCTTCATTAATGTAGCCGTTGCCGACATACTCAATGCGCGCATCCGCCACCTGGGTGGACGGAACGGTGTTGGTGCCGCTGATGGTGCGTGGATTCACCACGCCCGAGAAGCGAATGAATTCAGTGCCCTGGTTAATGGCGATCTGCTTTTCACCCACGACGTGTAAATTGCCGTTAACCAGCACCTGGTCAACCGTGACCGTCAGCGTACCGCTGAAGGTGTTGCTGGCGTTCGCGCCACCTTTACCGTTAAAGGTGTTGCCGCCGGAGGCCTCAACATCCGCACGGGCATTGCCGAACAGGCCCTGCAGATAGCGTGGAACGGTGTCAAAGCCAAAATTGGTTTTGCCATCGCGGCTGGCGTTCGCCGACGAGCTCTTGCTCGCGCTGACGTTTTCCTGCAGCACAATGGTCAATGTATCGCCGACATTACGCGGGCGGCGATCTTCAAACAGCGGCTGATAGCCGTAGTTAATCGGCTGCGCGGTCTGGAAAATGGAGCCGTTTACAACTGGCGCAGGGCCAGGAACGGGTTGGGCAGTCGTCGCACCCTGGACCAATGGTTTAGACGGGATCAAAGCGCACCCGCTGAGGGTGACGGCCAGAACAGTCAGTATCGGATAACGAAACGCTGCGTTTTTTTGCATTGCCTTCATCTTCGAAAACAGGGAGCCGGTGCGGGGTTTACCGCACCGGGCTACACCTTAGAGTTGCGTCAGTTTCTGCAGCATCTGATCGGTCGTCGAGACTGCTTTACTGTTAATTTCATACGCGCGCTGGACCTGGATCATATTCACCAGCTCTTCCGCCACGTTCACGTTGGAGGTTTCGACATACCCCTGATACAGCAGACCGGCACCGTTCAGGCCTGGCGTACTTTCATTTGGCGTACCGGAGGATTGCGTTTCGGTGTAGAGGTTCTCACCAATGCTTTCCAGACCGGTATCGTTCATGAAGGTGGTCAGGTTGAGCTGTCCGACCTGGACCGGCGCGGCCTGCCCCTGCTGGGTCACGCTCACGATGCCGTCGCGGCCGATGGTAATGCTCAGGGCGTTCGCCGGAATGGTGATCGCAGGCTGAACCTGGAAACCGCCCGCCGTCACCAGCTGACCGTTCTGATCGACCTGGAAGGAACCGTCACGGGTGTAGGCAGAGGTCCCGTCAGGCAACTGCACCTGGAAGAAGCCCTGGCCTTTGATCGCCACGTCTTTGCTGTTGTTGGTCTGAGACAGGTTGCCCTGGCTGTGCAGACGCTCGGTCGCCACCGGGCGAACGCCGGTACCGATCTGCAGGCCTGACGGCAGCGTCGTCTGTTCAGAAGACTGCGCGCCCGGCTGGCGGATGGTTTGATAAAGCAAATCTTCGAAAACGGCGCGCTGACGCTTGAAACCATTGGTGCTGACGTTTGCCAGGTTGTTGGCAATCACATCCATGTTGGTTTGCTGCGCGTCCAGGCCAGTTTTCGCGATCCATAAAGAACTGATCATAAAGAGTCCTGTTAACTCATCGACAGAAGTTGGTTAGCCTTGCCCGCGTTTTCGTCCACGCTGCTGATAATTTTCATCTGCATTTCAAAACGACGGGCGCTGGCGATCATGTCGCTCATGGCGGCTACCGGCTTAACGTTGCTGCCTTCCAGAACGCCGGACATCACGCGGATGCTCGGATCGGCCTGTAATGTGGCACCACGGGTAGCCTGAGCTGCCTGGGTCAGACGGAACATGCCGTCGTCGCCGCGCTGCACCTCTTTGCCTTCCGCTTTGACCAGCTTCAGACGCCCGACGGGGGCAACGGTGTTGGCCGGATCGCCCGGGTTCAGCGCCGAGATGGTGCCGTCCGCGGCGATGGTCAGCTCAGAGCCTTCCGGCACGGTCAGCGGGCCCGCTTCACCCATCACCGGATGCCCCTGAATCGTCAGCTGGCCGGTCGCGCTGACCTGGATATTCCCGTTACGGGTATAGCCTTCGCCACCGTCCGCCGTTTGCACCGCCAGCCAGCCGTCCTGCTGCAGAGCAACGTCCAGCGGGCGTGAGGTGTAATCCATCTGCCCTGGCGTCATGTCTGCGCCCGGAGTGGATGCCGCCACCAGCGTACGGGTCGGCAGGGAGAGCCCTTCCACCGGCACCGCGCGCAGCGCATTCAGCTGCGCGCGAAAGCCCGGCGTAGAGGCGTTTGCCAGGTTGCTGGCGGTAACGGCCTGCTGGCTGAGCGTCTGACTTGCCGCGCCCATCGCGGTATATATTGCGTGATCCATTGCGCTTTCCTGTTAGCCGCTTAACGCAGGTTAACCAGCGTGTTGAGGATCTGATCCTGGGTCTTGATGGTCTGCGCATTCGACTGATAGTTACGCTGCGCGACAATCATGTTCACCAGTTCTTTACTCAGGTCCACGTTAGAGGCTTCCAGCGCGCCGTTGGTCAGCGTGCCGAAGTTACCGGAGCCCGCGGTGCCCAGCAGGGCAACACCGGAAGACTGCGTGGCAGACCAGACGTTATCGCCTTCAGATTTCAGACCTTCGTTGTTGGCGAAGTTTGCCAGCACGATCTGGCCCAGCACCTGAGTCTGCTCGTTGGAGTAGTTCCCGACGACGGTGCCGTCATCATTAATCTGATAGCTGACCAGATCGCCCGGCTTGAAGCCGTTCTGGTTGGTCGCCACGATATTGTTCGCACCGGTGTTCTGCTGCATGGAGTTAGCAAAACTCATCGCGAAGGTCGCCGGGTCCGCACCTGGGATAGTCGCGGTAGTGATGTTGATGTTTCCACCCCCGATCAGCGTACCGTTATTATCGAAGGTCAAGGTAGTGACCGCTGGTGCCGGGCTGCCTGCCACGCTGCCGTCCTGGGCATACACTTTCCAGGAGTTAGCCGGGGTCGCATCTTTGACGTAAAACAGGTTCATGTTGTGCGCATTACCCTGGCTATCAAAGACGGTTACCGTACCTTTTTTGTTGTAGGTATCCGGGTTGGCCGGATCGAAGGCGGCGGTTGGTGCAGCATCGGTGGAGTTGAGGTTAATCTGCTGGGAAGCCGTGGTGGTGGACTTCGCGGCCATCAGCGTGGTCGGGATATTAATCGCCTGTGGATTCGCACCGGTCTGAACCGTTGATGGCGTTCCGGCAACCGGATACCCCGTTAATTGCATCCCCTGCATGTTCACCAGGTTACGGTTTTCGTCCAGCTTGAACTGGCCGTTACGGCTGTAGAACACCGAGCCGTTTGCATCGACCATACGGAAGAAACCGTTCTGGCTGATGGCAACGTCCAGGCCACGACCGGTGTTGGTAGTGGTACCGTCGGTAAAGTCCTGAGTGATGCCCGCAACTTTTACGCCCAGACCCACTTTGGAACCGGCAAACATATCTGCAAAAGACGCAGAACCGGATTTGAAACCATAGGTCGCGGAGTTGGCGATGTTGTTGCCAATGACGTCCAGGTTGGTGGCCGCAGCATTCAGGCCGCTGACCGCTTGAGAAAAGGCCATGACTTACTCCTGATAAGTGTTAAGGCTTAGATAATCTGCCGAACTTCGTCGAGTGTGGTGGTACCGGAGGTACCCAAATCCAGTTTGTTGCCGTCGCCCCCTTTAATCACGCCCTGAACCAGCGCGAACTGCAGCGGCTGCGCCACCAGTTGGGTCGTCCCGTTGCTGGCGCTAATCGCGACTTTGTAAGAGCCATTTGGTGCTTTCGTGCCGTCGGTCAGGCTGCCGTCCCAGGTAAAGGTGTGAACGCCCGCTTTCAGCTCGCCGATGTCGATGGTGCGAACCACGGCGCCGGTTGAGTCGGTGATCGTCGCCGTCACTTTGTCAGCCGCCTGCTGCAATTCAACGCCGAACGGCGTAGTGGTGGTGGTCGATGTACCGTCGGTGGTGCTGGTGCCCGCCAGGATCGTGGTCCCCGGGATCATCACGCCGTGACCAATCAGGCTTGCCGCCTGCAGGGACTGAGCGCTGTTAATCTGACCGGAGACGGAACCGAGGGTGGTGTTCAGTTTCTCAATGCCGCTCACGGTACTGATCTGCGCAAGCTGCGTGGTCAGTTCGTTGTTCTGCATTGGGTTAGTCGGATCCTGGTTCTTAAGCTGCGCCACCAGAAGCGTCAGAAAACTGCTCTGCAAATCGGAGGCATTGCTTCCCGTCAGGGAGCTGGAGCTTGTCGAACTTTTGGTGTTGTTAACACCCGTGTTCGTCGGATCATTCACATTTACGGCGATGGACATGCATGTCTCCTTTACTGGCCGAGAGTGAGTGTTTTGAGCATCATGCTCTTCACGGTATTAAGCACTTCGACGTTCGCCTGGTAGCTACGGGACGCCGACATGGAGTTCACCATCTCGCCTACCACATCCACGTTTGGCATCTTCACGTATCCGTTAGCGTCCGCGAGCGGGTTACCGGGCTCATACACCAGCTTGTCCGGCGCCTGGCTCTCAACCACGTCAGACACCTTCACGCCGCCCGTTGCCGCGCCTGGCGCAGCGTCGACCTGAAACACAACCTGTTTGGCACGATAAGGCTGTCCGTCAGGTCCGGTCACGCTGTCGGCGTTCGCCAGGTTACTGGCGGCCACGTTCAGACGTTTGGACTGGGCGGTTAACGCCGAGCCGGCGATATCAAAAATATTCAGCAAGGCCATTTATCAGTTGCCCCCTTGCAGGACGTTCATCATGCCTTTGATTTGTCCGCCGAGTACGGTCAGGCCCGTCTGGTATTTCAGGCTGTTATCGGCAAACTGCGTACGCTCCCGGTCCATATCCACGGTGTTACCGTCGAGTGAAGGCTGGTCAGGGATGCGATAAAGTAAATCGGTCGCTGGCGCGGTCATCGCCTGAGCGGGAATATGGCGAGAGGATGTCATGGCGAGTGCAACACCGGTTCCTTCGGCACGTCCACGCTCCATCACCTTTTTGAGCTCACTGGAAAAATCAATATCGCGCGCCTGATACCCGGGCGTATCGGCGTTAGCGATGTTGGCGGCTAAAATCTCCTGCCGCTGGGCGCGTAAATTGAGCGCTTCCTGCTGAAAACGTAACGCGGCGTCGAGTTTATCGAGCATGTCTCCTCCGCTGATGGCAAAATTTCAGTTCACAGCTTAAATCTCACCCGGTCTCCCCTATCGACGGAATAAGCACAAAATGCGTCGCTATTTATTCCGTTGATGCAAAACCACTGCAGGTAGAATTCATCCAACTCTGGAAACGGTGGAACTTGCGATGCAAACGTTAAAACGTGGCCTGATGGCAACCTTCTTGCTGTTTAGCCCTCTGGTGAATGCCGGGGATTTACAGGATGCGCTGACGAATTTTTTTGCCCAGAAGCTGGCGGGCTTTAGCGATGACGTTAACGTGACCATCCGCACGCCGCCGAATCTGTATCCGACCTGCGAGCAACCGTCCTTCAGCGTGACGGGGACCACGAAGCTGTGGGGCAATGTGAACGTCCTGGCACGCTGCGCCAACGAAAAACGCTATTTACAGGTTGCAGTTCAGGCGACGGGCAATTATGTTGTCGCCGCCGTACCCATTGTGCGTGGCAGCGCGCTGCAGGCAAACAGCGTGACGTTAAAGCGCGGGCGTCTGGATCAGCTCCCGCCGCGGACAATGCTGGACATTAACCAGGCACAGGACGCCGTCAGCCTGCGCGATGTCGCGCCGGGCCAGCCGATTCAGCTCTCCATGCTGCGCCAGGCGTGGCGTGTCAAAGCGGGACAGCAGGTGATGGTCGTTGCCAACGGAGACGGCTTTAGCATCAACAGTGAAGGGAAAGCGTTGAACAATGCCGCGGTAGCGCAAAACGCCCGCGTCAGAATGTCCTCAGGCCAGGTGGTGAGCGGAACCGTCGATTCTGATGGGAATATTCTGATTAACCTATAATCTTTTTAAAGATTTCGCGGCGCGTGCCGATAAATATTCCACTAATGATGATGTCAGGCGCAAACGCCGCGAACCCTCGATGAGGACAACACTATGAGCATTGATCGTACATCAGCCCTGAAGCCGGTAAGCGCTGTACAGCCTCGCGAAACGAACGACGCTACCCCTCTGAAAACGCGTCTGGAAAAACCGTCAACGTCTAACAGCACCAGCGTGACCCTGAGCGATGCCCAGGCAAAACTGATGCAGCCAGGCAGCAACGATATCAATATGGAACGTGTTGAAGCGCTGAAAACGGCTATTCGCAACGGTGAGCTGAAAATGGACACCAGCAAAATCGCTGATGCCCTGATTCAGGAAGCACAGAGTTTCTTACAGAGTAACTAACCGTATGAGTCGACTGTCAGAAATACTGGATCAAATGACGGTTGTCCTGAACGACCTGAAAACGGTAATGGATGCTGAACAACAGCATCTCTCTTCCGGTCACATTAACGGCAGCGCGCTGCAGCGTATTACTGAAGATAAGAGTTCGCTGCTGGCCACGCTGGATTATCTGGAGCAGCAGCGCCGCGCCGAGCAGGACTCGAAGCGCAGCGCCAATGACGATATTGCCGAGCGCTGGCAGACCATTACCGAAAAAACCCAGCATCTGCGCGATCTCAACCAGCATAACGGCTGGCTGCTTGAAGGCCAGATAGAGCGTAATCAGCAGGCGCTTGAGGTGCTGAAGCCGCATAAAGAAACCGGACTGTACGGCGCGGATGGTCAGACGGCGACGGCACGTATTGCGGGTGTAAAAAAGATTTCGATTTGACGCGTAAGCGACAAATCTTGCAGTGGGGAGCACCCTGAGGTGAACTCCCCTTTTGGCGTTTATGCCGTCCGGCGGGTAAACTCTTTCACTTTGAAGCCCAGCACGGCGAGCGTGGCAAAATACGCTACCACCCCAACGCCCACCACGGCCATCAGCCGCATCAGACGATAAGGCATCGTGCCCAGAGACCACTCCGGCATGACGTACATCATCCCGATGAGTGCCGCAGACATCACCAGCACCGCCACGACCAAACGCACGAGGAAACTTGCCCACCCCGGCTGCGGCGTAAAGATATCCTGCTTGCGCAGCTGCCAGTAAAGCAGCCCGGCATTCAGACAGGCCGCCAGACCAATAGACAGCGACAGGCCGGCATGCTTCAGCGGGCCGATAAATGCCAGGTTCATCAGTTGCGTCATAATCAGCGTCACAATGGCAATTTTCACCGGCGTTTTAATGTCCTGACGTGAATAGAACCCTGGTGCCAGCACTTTGACGACAATCAGCCCCATCAGTCCCACCGAGTAAGCGACCAGCGCGCGCTGGGTCATCGCGGCGTCAAACGCGGTGAATTTCCCGTACTGGAAAAGCGATACCGTCAGCGGCTTGGCGAGGATCCCCAGCGCTACCGCGCTTGGCAGGGCCAGCAGGAAGCAGAGACGCAGGCCCCAGTCCATCAGGCGGCAGTATTCGTCATGGTTGCCGCTGGCAAAGCTTTTCGACAGCGACGGCAGCAGGATGGTCCCCAGCGCCACGCCCAGCACGCCGGACGGGAACTCCATCAGGCGGTCAGCGTAGTACATCCACGAGACAGAACCCGACACCAGGAAAGAGGCAAAAATGGTGTTGATAATCAGCGAGATCTGGCTGACGGAGACGCCAAGAATGGCGGGCCCCATCTGCTTGATAACGCGCATCGCCCCGGCATCTTTCAGGTTGATACGCGGCAGCACCAGCATGCCGATTTTCTTCAGATGCGGCAGCTGATACGCCAGCTGCAGCACGCCGCCCACGGTGACCGCCCAGGCCAGTGCCAGCACCGGCGGGTTGAAGTGCGGCGCGGCGAACAGCGCAAAACCGATCATGCTGACGTTGAGAAACGTCGGCGCAAACGCCGGAACGGAGAAGCGGTTCCAGGTGTTCAGGATCGCCCCCACCAGCGAGGCCAGCGAGATCAGCAGAATATAGGGGAAGGTAATGCGCAGAAGCTGCGAGGTCAGGGCAAATTTATCCGCCGTGTCGGCAAAGCCGGGCGCGGTCACCATAATTACCCAAGGCGCGGCCAGCATACCGACTACCGTCACCACGGCCAGCGCCAGCGTCAGCAACCCGGAGACATAAGAGACAAACACGCGCGTGGCGTCTTCACCCTGCTTGCTTTTATATTCCGCCAGAATGGGCACAAACGCCTGGGAGAACGCCCCTTCAGCAAAAATGCGACGCAGCAGGTTCGGCAGTTTGAACGCCACGAAAAAGGCGTCCGTTGCCATCCCTGCACCAAAGACCCTTGCCACAATGGCATCGCGCGCAAAACCGAGAACGCGAGAGAACATGGTCATCGAGCTGACGGCAGCCAGCGATTTTAATAAGTTCATTAACGTGAATTTCCAGAACCATACGGATTTATAGGCCGGGAACGCACAAGCGCCACCCGGCAAAGCCAACAAGCGGCGCTTAGTCTAACCCGATTTCAACGAATTACTATCCGCAGATGTTACAGCGAGTTATTCACTCATGGCCTCGCGCCAGAGCCGTTCCACAATGCGCTGAGCCAGAATGGCCTGCTCGCCGGACGTTTCAGGAACCGTCTGATTTTGCACGCAGGTGATAAAGTGGCGGGCACATCCTGCGAAACCTCGTTGCTCCAGAGTGCTTTGCCAGCCGGGGACCGGCTGCATCACCACGCCGCCGCCCTTCTCTTCCCGCCATTCACGCATGTCGGTAACGTCGTACAGCGCGCCGTCGGTTACCGCCTGCACGGATTCCCGCTGGCTGCCCGCGCGGCGGTGCATGCTGGTGGTGACCTGAAGATGCTCAACGGCAAAATGGTGTTCCGCATACACCATCTGCCCCTGTTCGTTGGTAACAAGAGTGCCGCTTTTCAGCAACACTTCGCCGTTAGTCAGCCACAGCGCGGTGTCCACCACGTGGAGGTAGTCATCGAGAAGGGTAAAGCGCAGATCGTTCGGTCCCACGCTGTCGGTGCGGTGCTTATCCATGCGCAGCGAGGCCATATTGCCGGACTGCGCCTTCAGCTGCTGGTAAAGCGGCGCGAAGCGGCGGTTGAAACCGACCATCAGCGTCAGTTTTTTACGTGCCGCCAGCTCAATCAGCCGTTCGGCGTCCTGAACATTTTCCGCCAGCGGTTTATCCACGCAGACGTGAACCCCCGCATTGAGCAACTCGCTCACCACCTGATAGTGGGTTGCCGTTGAGGTATGCACAAAGACCGCATCGCACTCGCGGGCCAGATCCTGGAGCGATGCCGCATACGGGATACGCCAGGTTTCACAGATACGTTCTGCCTTTTCTCGGGTGGGTGACCATGCCCCTTGCAGCGTCCAGTCAGACGCAGCGCCCAATACGGGCAGCCAGGCTTTCTGTGCAATACCGCCCAGCCCCACCACGCCAATGCGTAATTTTTTCACCGTTAGTCTCCCAAATGTGCCAGCAGTGCATCCAGACGCTGTTTCAGCCCGGCCACCTCGTCTTCCAGCGCCTCTACGCGCGCGGCAAGGTCGTCACGGGTTGCAGGGCTCGATTCCGTCGCCACGCTTGCGGCGTCAACGTCGCCGCTGAAGAGATGCATGTAGCGGCTCTCACGTTTACCCGGCTCGCGCGCCAGGCGCACCACGTAAGGGCCATCCTCACGCGCGGCCAGCCCTTCCAGGGTCTGCTCGACTTCCTGCATGTCGCTGAACTCATGCATTCGGGAAGCGCGCGTTCGCAGTTCCCCCGGCGTTTGCGCCCCGCGCAGCAGCAGCGAGGTAATAACCGCCACTTCCGCGCTGTTCAGCTTCAGATCGCCAAATTCGGAGTTACAGAAGCGCTGCTCGTATTTGGTCACGCGGTTGCCGAAGCCGCTGACGGTGCGCAGATAGTGGCGCTTCACGAGCGCATCCAGCACGTCCTGAACCTCATGCTCGCTGAGATTCATCACCGGCTCGCGGTTGGTCTTCTGGTTGCAGGCCATGGTCACGGCATTAACAGAGAGCGGATACTGCTCCGGCGTGGTGACCTGTTTTTCGAGTAAGCACCCAATCACGCGCGCTTCCGTACCGTTTAGCTGATACTTCATCTTTTCTCCTTAACGACCTGCGGTCCAGTCACGGGTGGTTAATGCCGTCAGAACGTGGTCGCGCCACTCTCCGTCTATCAGCAGATAGTCTTTGGCATAACCCTCTTTCTCAAACCCTAAACGCGCCAGCAAATTCCCGCTGCGCTGATTATGCGGCATGTAGTTCGCCATAATGCGATGGATATGCTGCGTGCGTTGCATATAGCGGATGGCTACCGTTAACGCCTCGTACATCAGCCCCTGCCCCTGCCATTTCTGGCCGATGGAATAGCCAAGGTAGCAGGCGTGAAAAGATCCCCGCACCACGTTTGAAAAATTGGCGATCCCGATAATCTCTTTCTCTTCTGGATCCAGCAGCGCGAAATAAAACGCGCTGCCCTGCTTATGAAATTCAGCGATCATGCTGAGGCGTGCCTGCCAGCCGGAGGGGTAACAATGGCTCTCATCCCGAACGGGTTCCCAGGGTTTTAAAAACTGGCGATTCTCGGCGTAATAATCCGCCAGACGCCAGGCATCACGCTCATGCACAAGACGAACGACCAGCCTGTCCGTTGTCAGACGCACTTTTGGCACATTACTGCGATAGCCAAACATCAATACCACTCCTTCCCGTCACTTCAGCTTACCCATTAGCTTTACTATACCTGCGCCCGTGCCGTCTGTGAAAACAGTGACATACCATTTTGACCTCTTTTCACATTTTTCGATGAGAACTCTCTATCAAAGCACCGTTTTGATAAAAAAATATTGTCGCGCCCGGGGGTGGGAAAAAACGCGGCGACACCGCAGAATGTTAGCGTGCTCACCTTCTTATTTTCCCTGGAGGGAAAATGTCCCGCGTATCACAGGCCAGGAGCCTGGGTAAATATTTCCTGCTCGTCGATAACATGCTGGTCGTGCTCGGCTTTTTTGTCGTGTTCCCCCTCATCTCGATCCGCTTTGTTGATCAAATGGGCTGGGCGGCATTAATGGTTGGGATTGCCCTGGGGTTACGCCAGTTTGTCCAGCAGGGGCTGGGCGTCTTTGGCGGCGCGATCGCTGACCGCTTTGGCGCTAAACCGATGATCGTGACCGGTATGCTGCTCCGCGCGGCAGGCTTTGCCACGATGGCGATCGCCCACGAGCCCTGGCTGCTGTGGTTTTCCTGCTTTCTCTCCGGTATCGGTGGCACCCTGTTTGACCCGCCGCGCACCGCGCTGGTGGTAAAGCTGATTCGTCCTCAGCACCGCGGCCGCTTCTTCTCCATTCTGATGATGCAGGACAGCGCCGGGGCGGTTGTTGGCGCCCTGCTGGGCAGCTGGCTACTGCAGTACGATTTCCGTCTGGTTTGCGCGGCCGGGGCGGTGCTGTTTATTCTGTGCGCCCTGTTTAACGGCCTCTACCTTCCGGCCTGGAAGCTGTCGACGGTAAAAGCCCCGGTGCGCGAGGGGCTAGGACGCGTCCTGCGCGACAGGCGTTTTGTCACCTACGTGTTGACCCTGACCGGCTATTACATGCTCGCCGTACAGGTGATGCTGATGCTGCCAATCATGGTGAACGATATTGCGGGCACGCCTGCTGCCGTAAAATGGATGTACGCCATTGAAGCCTGCCTGTCATTAACGCTGCTCTACCCGATTGCCCGCTGGAGTGAACGGCGTTTTCGCCTGGAGCATCGCCTGATGGCCGGGCTGTTTCTGATGACGCTGAGCATGATGCCGATCGGTCTGGTAAACACGCTTCAGCAGCTTTTTACGCTGATCTGCACCTTCTATATCGGCTCCATCATCGCCGAGCCCGCCCGCGAAACGCTGAGCGCCTCGCTTGCGGATGCGCGTGCGCGCGGCAGCTATATGGGCTTCAGCCGCCTGGGTCTGGCCTTTGGCGGTGCGCTGGGTTACGCCGGCGGCGGCTGGCTGTTCGATGCCGGCAAAGCGCTGAACCAGCCAGAACTCCCCTGGATGATGCTCGGCGTGGTAGGCGTCATGACGCTTCTCGCCCTGTGGTGGCAGTTCAGCCAGAAACGCAGCGCGAGCGGCATGCTCGAGCCTGGCGCGTAGCCTTTCCCTCGGGCGAGAGCCTCTCCCGCCCCACTTCTCAGTTTTTTCTGCTGGTTTCTGCCTATTCACGCTGACATACTGGCGTTACAGGACAGAAGCGCCGATTTTTCGTTGAGGAGCACTATGAAGAAAATTGTCTTAGCCGCGGCATTCGTTGTCAGCGGTCTGCTGGTCGGCTGTAACCAGCTTACGCAATATACCGTCAGTGAGCAGGAAATTAATCAGGCGCTGGAAAAACATAACAATTTCTCTAAAGACATTGGCGTGCCGGGGCTGGCCGATGCCCACATCGTGCTCACCAATCTCACCAGCCAGATTGGCCGCGAAGAGCCGAATAAAGTCACTCTCGCAGGCGATGCCGCGCTTGATATGACGTCCCTTTTTGGCAATCAGAAAGCCAACATCAAGCTCAAGCTGAAGGCGCTCCCCGTTTTCAACAAAGAGAAAGGGGCGATATTCCTGCAGGAGATGGAAGTGGTCGATGCGCAGGTTTCGCCGGACAAAATGGCGCCGGTACTGCAAACCCTGATGCCCTATCTGAACCAGTCGCTGCGAAACTACTTTAACCAGCAGCCGGCGTACGTCTTAAGCGAAGACAACAGCAAGGGTGAAGCCCTTGCGAAGAAATACGCAAAAGGGATAGAGGTGAAACCGGGAGAGATCGTTATTCCTTTCACCGATTAACCTGAAGGGCGCTACGGCGCCCTTTTTTTTACGGAAAAGTGTGCAAACGAAAACGTTTCCGCTTATGATTTGTGTCCGGCAAAAACAGCCATCCTTATGACTGATTCCTGACAAGCCGGAGCTTCCATGACTGCACAACCCCAGGTTCTTAAAATCCGCCGCCCAGACGACTGGCATATCCATCTGCGCGATGGCGATATGCTGAAAACCGTCGTGCCCTATACCAGTGAAATTTATGGCCGCGCGATTGTCATGCCAAACCTGGTTCCGCCAGTCACCACCGTCGATGCCGCCATTGCCTACCGTCAGCGCATTCTGGATGCCGTTCCGGCGGGACATGATTTCACCCCGTTGATGACCTGCTACCTGACCGATTCACTGGATCCGAACGAAGTGGAACGCGGGTTTAACGAAGGCGTATTTACGGCGGCGAAACTCTACCCGGCGAACGCCACCACCAACTCCAGCCACGGCGTCACCAGTATTGATGCCATCATGCCGGTGCTGGAGCGCATGCAGAAACTGGGCATGCCGCTGCTGGTACACGGTGAAGTAACGCATGCGGAGATTGACATCTTTGACCGTGAAGCCCGTTTTATCGAAACCGTGATGGAGCCCCTGCGCCAGCGCCTGCCGGCGCTTAAGGTGGTCTTTGAGCATATCACCACCAAAGACGCGGCAGAGTATGTTCGTGACGGTAACGAGCTGATCGCTGCGACCATCACCCCACAGCATCTGATGTTTAACCGTAACCATATGCTGGTGGGCGGGGTGCGCCCTCACCTGTACTGCCTGCCGATCCTCAAGCGCAACGTTCACCAGCAGGCGCTGCGCGAACTGGTCGCCAGCGGATTCACGCGTGCGTTCCTGGGCACAGACTCCGCGCCTCACGCCCGCCATCGCAAAGAGGCAAGCTGCGGCTGCGCGGGCTGTTTCAACGCCCCAACGGCGCTTGCCAGCTACGCAACCGTATTTGAAGAGATGAACGCGCTGGAACATTTCGAAGCGTTCTGCTCCCTCAACGGCCCGCGCTTCTACGGCCTGCCGGTCAATGACACCTTCATTGAGCTGGAGCGCAAAGCGAGCCAGGTTGAGGAGTCTATCGCGCTGACGGATGACACGCTGATCCCCTTCCTGGCAGGTGAAACCGTAAGCTGGACGGTAAAACGCTAAAAAATCAACGCCCCTTGTTGTCAAACCGATAATATGCCTGTATAAATAAACAGTATATTACACAGGGGGCATTTATGCGTATTGAAGTCACCATAGCCAAAACTACCGTTCTGCCTGCCGGCGCGCTTGACGCTCTGGCAGGCGAATTATCCCGTCGTATTAACAACACCTTTCCCGACAACGCGGGCGCCGTAACGGTGCGTTACGCCGCAGCGAACAACCTCTCCGTCATGGGTGCCGCAAAAGAAGATAAAGATCGCATCAGCGAAATCCTGCAGGAAACGTGGGAAAGCGCAGACGACTGGTTCATTACCGATTAACACTGCTCCCTCATTGTGTTTTTTGCCGGGTCGCCCCGGCTTTTTTTTGCCTGTAATTTCGAAAGTTCAAATTAATTCAGCGTGTTCTTAAAAAATCGTGAACGAGATGGTGTTTTATTGTTCGAACAATCCTAAAAAGCAGAAAAATGTGTTGCTACCTGTTTATTTTTCCCGTTGGAACCCTTATTACTTGGTATACTGAAGAAGCTTTCAGAAAAACATGCATTGAACCTCAGAGCCGTTGTCTTCTAACACGCATTAAGGGGGTTATAATGGAAAAGAATAACGAAGTCATCCAGACCCATCCGCTTGTAGGCTGGGATATCAGTACCGTAGATAGCTACGATGCACTGATGCTGCGTTTGCACTACCAGACCCCAAATCAACTCAACCGTGACGAAGCGGAAGTGGGACAGACGCTGTGGCTAACAACAGACGTCGCCCGTCAGTTTATTTCTATTTTAGAGGCAGGCATTGCAAAAATAGAATCTGGCGACTATCAGGAAAATGAGTATAAACGGCACTAACCTTATGCCCACTTTTCACTCAACAGGCACCCTCGCGGTGCCTTATTTATTTCCCGCTTGTTTACGCCCGCGTTGTTAATTACTCTGCTAACAAACCGTAAGTTTACGAGATGCATATGAGATACGACTTAATCATTATTGGTAGCGGCTCCGTTGGATCGGCCGCCGGTTATTACGCAACGCAGGCAGGGCTAAACGTCCTGATGATTGACGCCCACCTGCCGCCGCATAGCGAAGGTAGCCATCATGGCGACACCCGTCTCATTCGCCATGCCTATGGCGAGGGGGAGCGCTACGTTCCGCTGGTGCTTCGCGCCCAGACGCTGTGGGACGAGCTGGCGAAACAGACTGAAGAGCGCATTTTCGAACGCACGGGGATCATCAACCTCGGTCCGGCCCGTTCAGAATTTCTCGCCAACGTCGAACGCAGCGCGAAAGCCTTTAATCTTGACGTTGAGAAACTGGACGCGGCGGCCATTACCTCGCGCTGGCCTGAAATTACCGTCCCGGAGGATTATATTGGTCTTTTTGAAGCCAACTCCGGTGTGCTGCACTGTGAAACGGCGATCAAAACCTGGGTCGATCTTGCCGCCAAAGCGGGCTGTGCGCAGCTGTTCAATTGCCCCGTAGAGGCCATCACGCATGATGCAAACGGCGTTACGGTGAAAACCGTAGACGGGGAATATTCGGCTTCCCGCCTGCTTATTAGCGCAGGAACCTGGGTTACCCGCCTGCTCCCGGAGCTGCCGATCCAGCCGGTACGCAAGGTCTTCTCCTGGTTCCAGTCGGACGGGCGTTACAGCGCGCAAAATAAATTCCCGGCGTTTACCGGCGAGTTACCCAACGGCGATCAGTTCTACGGTTTCCCTTCCGAGAAGGACGCCCTCAAGATTGGAAAACACAACGGCGGGCAGGTCATCTCCTCACCTGAGGAGCGCAAGCCGTTTGGCGCCTGCCCGCAGGACGGCTCAGAAGCCTTCTCGTTCCTGCGCAATATTCTCCCGGGCGTCGGTGGCCTGCTTTATGGCGCGGTCTGCACCTATGACAACACGCCGGATGAAGACTTTATCATTGATACGCTGCCGGGACATGACAACACCCTGCTGATTACCGGGCTGAGTGGCCACGGCTTTAAGTTCGCTTCGGTGTTGGGTGAAATCGCCGCGCAGTTTGCCCAGGGTATCACGCCGCAGTTTGATCTGACGCCGTTCTCACTCTCGCGTTTTAACGGATAATCGGCTACGGGCTCCGGCGGCATCGGGGCCCGTTTTCTTCGTACTCAATTGTGGGGCGTTATGCGCAGGATAGTGGATTTCCTCATCAATAACATTCGCGAACACTTTATGCTCTATATCTTATTGTGGGCGCTGCTGGCTATCGTTGATGTTATTTACATTGTGTTTTATTGAAAGTGACAATTGACGTTAACTGACGTTACTTTATGTTTATTTAAGATTTTTTCTTCTGCTAAATACGTCTTGCACGAAGCCATTGAATTAATCTCCCCGTTTCTTTTCAAAATCGCTGAAATAAATAAAATAAAAATCAATAGTCAATTATTTCAGTTGCAATATCGCGTCTTCCCGTTCATTTTTACCTTTCGGTTAATTTGAAAATGGACATTCTGATGCAATTGCGTAACTCCTCCCGGCGCTACGGAATAATATCCATAAGTTTGCACTGGATATTTGCCATTGCCGTCTACGGTATGTTCGGACTTGGACTCTGGATGGTCACGCTCAGCTATTACGATGGCTGGTATCATCAGGCACCCGAGCTGCATAAAAGCATCGGGGTTCTGCTGATGCTGGGGCTGGTATTTCGCGCTATCTGGCGACATATTTCCCCACCGCCCGCGCCACTAAAGACATACGGAAAAATAACTCGCGTCAGCGCCGTTGCCGCGCATATTGCGCTCTACGCGCTGCTCTTCGCCATTCTTATCAGCGGCTATCTCATTTCAACGGCAGACGGCAAACCGATTAGCGTTTTTGGCCTGTTCGAGGTTCCGGCAACGCTCAGCGATGCCGGGGCTCAGGCCGATACGGCAGGCGTCGTTCACCTCTGGCTTGCCTGGAGCGTGGTGATCCTGTCCGTACTGCACGGGCTCGCCGCCCTTAAACACCATTTTATTGATAAAGACGATACGCTTAAGCGCATGCTTGGCCGCTCGTCAGTTGACTCTGGAGCATAAAATGAAAAAACACCTGCTGGGTATTGCCCTCGGTTCTCTGTTATTCACCACCGGTTCTGCCGTAGCGGCTGACTATAAAATTGATAAAGAGGGCCAGCACGCTTTCGTCAATTTCCGCATTCAGCACCTGGGATACAGCTGGCTGTACGGCACCTTTAAAGATTTCGACGGCACATTTACTTTTGACGAGAAAAATCCTGCGGCAGATAAAGTCAATGTGACCATTAATACGAACAGCGTCGACACGAACCATGCTGAGCGCGATAAACACCTGCGCAGCGCAGAGTTCCTCAACGTCACAAAATTCCCACAGGCCACCTTCACCTCCACGGAAGTTAAGAAAGACGGTGATAAATTGGCTATTACCGGGAATCTGACGCTGAATGGCGTAACCAAACCCGTTACTCTGGATGCGAAGTTGATCGGTCAGGGCGACGATCCGTGGGGCGGAAAACGCGCAGGTTTTGAAGCGGCGGGTAAAATTCACCTGAAAGATTTTAATATCACAACGGATTTAGGCCCGGCGTCGCAGGACGTTGAGCTGGTTATTTCCGTTGAAGGTGTGCAGCAGAAGTCGTAATAGATTCGCCCGGCAGGCTTTCGCCGTGCCGGGCGTTATTATCATTCCGGGTCAGGAATACCCAGTTTGGTATTCAGACGGCCGCGTGATTTATTAAAAATCTTATTACCGTTTTCACGCCCCGCGCGACGACGACGCTGCTCTTCTTCCGGCAGGACGCTCTCTTCGCTGCACAGCTCGCTACAGCAGCCGTTAAACTTCTCGGCACAGGCCGGGCACTGAATAAACAGCAGGTGGCAACCGTCGTTTTTGCAGTTGGTGTGGGTATCGCACGGCGCGCCGCACTGGTGGCACTGGGCAATCACATCTTCTGAAATGCGCTCGCCCATGCGCTCGTCAAAGACGAAGTTTTTACCGATAAAGCGTACCGGTAAGCCCTGCTCACGGGCGCGGCGGGCGTACTCGATAATACCGCCTTCAATGTGCCAGACCTTGTTGAACCCATTGTGCTTCATCCACGCGCTGGCCTTCTCGCAGCGGATACCGCCAGTGCAGTACATAACGATTTTTTTATCCTTATGCTCCTGCATCATCTCCACCGCTTTAGGTAGCTGCTCGCGGAAGGTATCGGCCGGAATCTCCATCGCGTTTTCGAAATGACCCACTTCGTACTCGTAGTGGTTACGCATATCAATGAATACGGCATCCGGATCGTCCAGCATCGCATTCACTTCCGCGGCCTTCAGATATTCGCCGACGTCCGCCGGGTTAAACTCAGGATCGTCAATACCGTCCGCCACGATGCGTTCACGCACCTTCATGCGCAGCACCCAGAACGATTTTCCATCGTCATCCAGGGCAATGTTCAGGCGTAAGCCGTTGAGGGCCGGATCGAAGCTATAAAGCGCGTCGCGGAACGCATTCACTTTGCTTTCCGGCACGCTAATCTGCGCGTTAATGCCTTCGCGGGCAAGGTAGACGCGCCCGAAAACGTTCAGCGCCGTGAAGGCCTGATAAAGCGCATCGCGGGTCGCCTGCGGATCGTCGATGGTGAAGTATTTGTAGAAGGAGATGGTCGTGCGCGGTTCGGTTTCAGCCAACATGCGCGCCTTTAACATCTCATTCGAAACGCGGTTGTGTAACACTGGCATGGTGTACAAGTCCTGCAATCGTCAGAGAGAATGAAAAATCGGTCGGCATCATATAGCAAACAAAACTAATTTACATCCACACAATTTACGCTACATTTCACACACCCTGATGAATCAGGCTTAACAATTGCCGTCGTCGTGCAGGTTTCGACGGCAGATATTTTGGCTACGTCTCAAAAAATGCGACAATAGCGAAACAGGACGTTTGAACACAGGAAAGACATGACCCAGTTACCAAAATTTACCGTCGCCCTTTTGCACCCCCGCTATTGGATGACCTGGCTTGGCATTGGCTTTTTATGGCTACTGGTACAGCTTCCCTACCCTGTTATCTTCCGGTTAGGTACATCATTAGGCCGACTCGCGCAAACGCTTATGAAGCGCCGCGCCCGCATCGCGTATCGTAACCTTGAGCTGTGCTTTCCGCAGATGAGCGAGGCGGAGCGCCATGATATGGTCTCGAAGAATTTCGAGTCCGTCGGCATGGGTCTCATGGAGACCGGTATGGCGTGGTTCTGGTCGGACAAACGTATGGCCCGCTGGAGCAAGGTTACAGGCACCGGCATGGAGCCGGTGCATACGCTTCAGGCCAATCAGACCGGCGTGCTGCTGATCGGCGTCCATTTCCTGACGCTCGAAATCGGGGCGCGTATGTTTGGCATGCAGGCGCCCGGCATCGGGGTTTACCGTCCTAACGACAACCCGGTTATCGATCTCATCCAGACCAACGGCCGCATGCGCTCCAACAAAAGCATGATCGACCGTAAGGATCTGAAGGGCATGATCCGCGCGCTGAAGTCCGGTGAAGTGGTCTGGTATGCCCCCGATCACGACTATGGCCCCCAGGCCAGCGTCTTTGTCCCCTTCTTCGCCGTTGATGAGGCCGCCACCACGACCGGCACCTGGATGCTGGCGCGGATGTCCAAAGCCGCCATCGTTCCCTTTGTTCCCCGCCGTATGCCGGATGGCTCAGGCTACGAGCTGATGATGCTTGAGCCGGAACTCGCGCCGCCGCTGGAAGATGCGGAAACCACCGCGCGCTGGATGAACGGCGTTGTGGAGAAGTGCATCATGCTGGCACCCGAGCAGTACATGTGGCTGCATCGACGCTTTAAAACGCGGCCAGAAGGCACGCCTTCCCGCTATTGATCCTCATGCGGCCCTCAGGGCCGCATGCTATTTTAGCTTTAAAAGCTCCCCCTCATTGCGGCAATCATAACCCAGGCGCATAATTAGCAGGCTTATTACTTCATGCCTCAGGTGCTCTGCACCTCACTATGCGGATTGTTATGACACCCTCAGATGCCCCCATAAACTGGAAGCGTAACCTCACGGTTGCGTGGCTTGGCTGTTTTCTTACCGGCGCGGCGTTTAGCCTGGTCATGCCTTTCCTGCCGCTCTACGTCGAACAACTGGGCGTGACGGGCCATAGCGCGCTCAACATGTGGTCTGGCCTGGTATTCAGCATCACGTTTCTCTTTTCCGCCATTGCCTCCCCCTTCTGGGGCGGCCTTGCCGACCGCAAGGGACGTAAAATCATGCTGCTGCGTTCGGCGCTGGGGATGGCGATAATCATGGCGCTGATGGGCATGGCGCAGAACGTCTGGCAGTTCCTGATATTGCGCGCATTGCTGGGCTTATTGGGCGGATTTATTCCCAACGCGAACGCCCTGATCGCCACGCAAATTCCTCGCCATAAGAGCGGCTGGGCGCTTGGCACGCTCTCAACCGGTGGCGTGAGCGGCGCCCTGCTTGGGCCGCTGGCGGGGGGATTACTGGCGGATAACTACGGCCTGCGCCCGGTCTTTTTCATCACCGCCAGCGTGTTGTTCCTGTGCTTTATCGTCACCCTGGTCTGCATCCGTGAAAAATTTACGCCCGTCGCCAAAAAAGAGATGCTTCACGCCAGAGACGTGCTGACCTCGCTTAAAAATCCCAGACTGGTGCTGAGCCTGTTCGTAACGACATTGATCATTCAGGTGGCAACCGGATCGATCGCTCCTATTCTCACCCTATACGTTCGCGACCTGGCGGGTAACGTCAGCAATATTGCGTTTATCAGCGGACTGATTGCCTCTGTGCCCGGCGTGGCGGCGCTGGTTAGCGCACCGAGACTGGGGAAATTGGGTGACCGGGTCGGCCCGGAAAAGATCCTGATCTGCGCACTGATCATTTCCGTCCTGCTGCTTATCCCCATGTCGATGGTGCACTCTCCGTGGCAGCTGGGCGTGCTTCGCTTTTTGCTGGGCGCCGCCGACGGGGCGTTGCTGCCTGCCGTACAGACCCTGCTGGTCTACAACTCCACGAATCAGATTGCCGGGCGTATCTTTAGCTATAACCAGTCGTTTCGCGATATCGGTAACGTCACCGGGCCGCTTCTCGGGGCGGGTATTTCCGCCAGCTTCGGTTTTCGCGCCGTCTTTATCGTGACGGCAGGCGTGGTGCTGTTCAACGCGATTTACTCGTGGTTCAGTTTATCCCGCGCGTTACGGCCGGTGACGGAATAAGAAGAACGCCTGACGGCTTATTTTCGCATTCATACTTGCAGAATCTGATATTCAGCTATTCTTTCCCTGAAACCTTCTGGAAAACAGGGAGACACCAATGACCATGTACGCCACGCTGGAAGAAGCTATTGATGCCGCTCGTGAAGAGTTCCTTGCCGATAATCCCGGCGTTGAGGAAGAAGATGCTGACGTGCGACAACTTAATATCCAAAAATATGTTCTGCAGGATGGGGATATTATGTGGCAGGCTGAATTCTTTGCCGACGAAGGTGAAGAAGGAGAATGTTTGCCGGTCCTGAGCGGTGCAGGTGCGCAGGCCGTGTTTGATGGCGATTATGACGAAATCGAGTTACGCCAGGAATGGCTGGAGGAGAATACGCTGCACGAGTGGGATGAGGGCGAATTTCAGCTCGAGCCACCGCTGGATACGGAAGAAGGTCAAACCGCAGCCGATGAATGGGACGAGCGTTAATTTACGCTACTCGTACGGGCCGTGGCTGGCATCGATGGGCAGCAACAGCGTGTCGAAAATCAGCGAGAACGGCAGATCGAGCACCGTCAGGTAGCGCCATGCGGAATCACGGACATCCCATTTTACGCCCGGGTAGTACTGGTTGCCATGGCCCTGACCTGGAATGGTGCGGCTGATGATGCTGCCGCAGCCGCTCAGCAGGCATGCCATCATGACGACGATGATTATTTTCATCAGTAACCTCTAAAAAAATACCGGCCTCACAGCCGGTATTTTATCTGGCGGGTGGCGCTTTGCTTACCCGCCTTGCTTAACCGCTTACTTCGCCTTCAGCGCCAGCGGGTTCAGCTTCAGCTCTTTGTAGTAGTTCACCCACGAAGAGTACTTCTCCGGAGCGGACCATACGCGATAGTGAAGTCTTGCCATCGTGACCGGATCGCTCAGCAGCACCAGACGACGGTCGCGATTGAGTTTTTCCGGGGTCTCGTTAAGCGCCTGCTCAACATGACGATCGCGGGCAATCTCCAGCACCTGGCTTGCGCGGTGGCGCGCGGTGGCCATTGCCGTCGCCAGAGCGTTGAATGACGGATTAAACACGGCGTGCATAAAGCCATCGTCCAGCGTGCGGTTACGGTTCTGCTCCAGATAGGTATCGGTATCCACCAGCACCTGCGGCGGGGAATACTCTTCCGGGATCAGGAACAGTTTCCAGCGTTTGGTACGCAGCCCTACCGTTGAACGGCTGGAGATCACGGACACAAACGGCGACAGGATCAGCGAGAAGACAATCGGCGCCAGCCAGAACAGGAAGCGCAGATCCAGCCAGGCCATCCCGGCCGCCCACACCAGGCCCAGCAGCAACTGAGAGCCGTGGCGCATGAAGGCTTCACTCCACGGCGTGGAGTCGTCATCACGCTGCGGTGAGTTCCAGACCACTTCCCAGCCCAGGAACGCGCTGACCACAAACACGGTGTGGAACAGCATACGCACCGGCGCAAGCAGCACGGAGAACAGCACTTCCAGCAGCAGCGAAAGGGTTACGCGGAAGAATCCGCCGTACTCTTTCGAGCCTTTGCACCAGATCAGGATGATACTGAGCAGCTTAGGCAGGAACAGTAGCACCATGGTGGAAGCAAACAGCGCAATCGCCAGCTCCGGACGCCACTGCGGCCACACCGGGAACAGCTGGCGCGGTTGCAGGAAGTATTGCGGCTCCGTCAGGGCATGGACGACCTGCAGCGCAGTGGAGAGCGCGAGGAACATAAACCACAGCGGTGCGGAAAGATAAGACATTACGCCCGTCAGGAACACCGCACGGTGAACCGGATGCATCCCTTTTACGAGGAACAGGCGGAAGTTCATCAGGTTACCGTGACACCAGCGGCGGTCGCGCTTGAGCTCGTCCAGCAGGTTCGGCGGCAGCTCTTCGTACGATCCCGGCAGGTCGTAGGCAATCCAGACGCCCCAGCCCGCACGACGCATCAGCGCCGCTTCCACGAAGTCATGCGACAGAATCGAACCGGCAAACGAACCCTCGCCCGGCAGCGGCGCCAGCGCACAGTGTTCGATGAACGGCTTCACGCGGATAATGGCGTTGTGGCCCCAGTAGTGCGACTCACCCAACTGCCAGAAGTGCAGACCGGCGGTAAACAGCGGGCCGTAAACACGGGTGGCGAACTGCTGGCAGCGCGCGTACAGGGTGTCCATGCCGGATGCTTTTGGCGAAGACTGAATGATCCCCGCGTTCGGGTTGGCTTCCATCAGACGCACCAGACCGCTCAGGCAGTCACCGCTCATGACGGAGTCAGCATCCAGCACGACCATGTAGCTGTACTGGTTACCCCAGCGGCGGCAGAAGTCATCGATGTTGCCGCTTTTACGCTTCACGCGACGGCGGCGGCGGCGGTAGAAGATCTGCCCTTCGCCCTGCACTTCTGCAATCAGCTCCATCCAGGCTTTTTGTTCTGCAACGCAGATATCCGGGTTGTAACTGTCGCTCAGGATGTAAACGTCGAAATGCGCCGCATTACCGGTTGCCTTTACGGACTCCCAGGTTGCACGCAGCCCCGCAAATACGCGGTCAACGTCTTCGTTACAGATAGGCATAATCAGCGCGGTACGGTGCTCAGGATTGAGGGGTTCATCCCCGACCGTTGACGCCGAAATGCTGTACTTGTCCCGTCCCATCAGCAGCTGCAGGAAGCCCATCAGCGCGGTCCAGAACCCGGCCGAGACCCAGCAGAAGAGGACCGCGAACAGCAGGAGAATGCCGCTCTGCAGGATATACGGCAGCAGCTGCATGAAGGAGACCCAGAGATCCTGGCCCATCATGTCCGTCGGGTTGATAAACGCCCAGCCCTGGTAAGGCAGAATGGTTTTCATATACCAGGTCGCGACAACCGTCTGCGCCAGCGTCAGAAGCAGCAGGATATAACGGCGAATTGTCCCCACGGTACGCCATTTCTGTTCGGAGGCCTGCTCTTCTTTCGTCAGGCGCGACAGATAGCGCGGCGTGACGTCACGCCCGCGCAGGCGATCCCAGAAGCGGCCAACCGGGTTGGTGCGCCATGGATCGGGGAACATTGAGGAACGCGTCGCTTTCGGCATCGCCTGAAGCTGATCGCGTCCTTCGTCGTCTTTAATCAACTGCCCTTCTGCCAGCGAGTCCGGCCAGGCCTGCTCCAGACGCGCCTTGACTGACCCCAGCGGCGTATCATCATCACGGGAAAACTGACGATGTTCGCCATCCAGCGCGGTATGAACCGCGCGGATGTCGCTCTTAGGCAGCGCCGCATTTTCGATATCCGTCAGCGGCATGGCATCAATATATTCAGATGTATTATTCATTGGCAGGTAGCTGGTAGCTCCAGGTTTCACTCAGCGGCTGATCTTCACTGACCAGCGCAGCACGCATTTCAGTGGTCTGTTTCGGATCTTTCACTTTCACGCGCAGGGTCAGACGCCAGCCTTTGGTTACCGGGTTGTAACGCACGGTGTTCTCTACGATTTCACCGTTGTCACCGATGCTGGCCTGGGCCGACACCGCAGTATCAGGAGACAGTTTCTTCATATCCTGGCCGGTGAAGTCCACGACAAACGCTACCGTACCGTCAGGCTGACGGATCAGGTTAGACTGCTTCACGTCACCCGTAGAGCGGCGAGTCTGCGTCACATACGCGTTATCCGGCGCATGCAGCTTATCTTCGTCGCGGCTGAAGGTAATGGTGTACTTGAAGTTCATCTCTTTACCGGCTTCCGGCAGCTGATCCGGCGTCCAGTATGCGACGATGTTGTCGTTGGTTTCGTCGTTGGTTGGAATTTCAACCAGCTCTACCTTGCCTTTACCCCAGTCGCCTTTCGGCGTAACCCAGGCGCTTGGACGCAGGTCATAGCGGTCGTCGAGATCTTCAAAGCGAGAGAACTGACGGCCACGTTGCAGCAGGCCAAAGCCCTGCGGGTTTTCCATCGCAAAGCTGCTGACCGCCAGATGTTTCGGGTTATTCAGCGGACGCCAGATCCACTCACCGTTACCGGCATGAATAGACAGACCGTTGGAGTCATGCAGTTCCGGGCGGAAGTTGGTTGCCGGTGACGGCTGGTTCGGCCCAAACAGGAACATACTGGTCAGCGGAGCGACGCCCAGTTTGCCCACTTTGTCACGCAGGTAAACCTTAGACTGCACGTCAACGACCGTGTCACGACCAGGCATAATCACAAAGCGATAGGCACCGGTTGCGCGTGGGGAATCCAGCAGCGCATAAATAGTCAGACGTTTGTCCGTTGGTTTTGGACGCTCAATCCAGAACTCGCGGAAACGCGGGAACTCTTCACCTGATGGCAGCGCGGTATCAATAGCCAGACCGCGCGCAGAAAGCCCGTACACCTGCCCCGCGCCAATCACGCGGAAGTAGCTGGCGCCAAGCATGCTAACGATTTCGTCGTTTTTATCTTTGCTGTTGATCGGGTAAAGCACCTTGAAGCCTGCGAAGCCCAGGTCTTTCACCGTATCTTTGTCGTGCTGCACATTGCCAAAATTGAAGTAATCCGGGCTGTACTTGATCTTACGTACCGCGGTCGCCGTCACTTCATTGATGGCAACAGGCGTGTCGAAGTACATACCCTGATGATAAAATTCAAGCTTGAACGGGGTTTTAACGTTGTTCCAGTACGCTTTATCGTGGTTGAACTGGATCTGCTGATAGTCCGCATACTTCATGTCGCGGAAAACGGAGGGCAGGTTACTTTTCGGCGCTTCGTAGCTCTTGCCTGCCATCGATTTTGCCTGTTTTGCGACATCGTCGATGTTAAAGGCCAGTGCCGATGAGGTATACAGTGATAACACCACCGCAACACCCAACCAACGCATTTTCATCATCTGTGGTTTATGTTTCATAATAAGTAAGCACTTCCCCCTTTGTGTGCTTATATCGATCCGATCCATTTTAATGGAAACTCAGGCAATCCGACAACATAATCACTGCTTTGTTCAGCTGCTGGCTCATGGATTAAGCAAATGAAAGAACCCGTTATTCACTTTGCGTGCTTATCCTGGAGACAGTGTGTCGGTCTTGGTGTAGGGTTGGCGTCGAATGTAACCATTATGAGCCTTAGGGATAAGGCGAAAAGTCTGAGAATGCGCAACGTTATATGAGCACAACACCGATACAACGGGAATATTTCCTCGACTCGATCCGGGCATGGCTGATGCTATTGGGGATCCCCTTTCATATTTCACTGATTTACTCCAGCCACACGTGGCATGTTAATAGCCAGATGCCCTCCTGGTGGCTGACGCTGTTTAATGACTTTATTCACGCCTTCCGCATGCAGGTGTTTTTTGTCATCTCCGGCTATTTCTCGTACATGCTTTTTTTACGCTATCCGCTTAAGCGCTGGTGGAAAGTGCGCGTGGAGCGCGTAGGTATTCCCATGTTAACCGCCATACCGCTCCTGACGCTGCCGCAGTTCATTATGCTGCAATACGTTAAAGGCAAGGCGGAGAACTGGCCGAATCTCTCGCTGTATGAAAAGTACAACACGCTGGTCTGGGAGCTGGTGTCTCACCTCTGGTTCCTGCTGGTTCTGGTGGTGCTGACCACGGTCAGTCTGGTGATTTTCAGCCGCCTGCGCCGTCATCTCAGCACGACAGCAGACTCTTTCTTCGCTAACGTCACGCTGGGCAAACTGTCGGTGCTCTTTTTACTGCTGGGGATCGCTTATGCCGCGGTGAGACGCACGCTGTTTATCGTCTATCCACCAATACTGAGCGACGGCCTGTTCAATTTTGTGGTGATGCAGTCGCTGTTCTACATTCCGTTCTTTTTGATTGGCGCGCTGGCCTTTATTCATCCGAGGCTTAAAGCGCTGTTTACCACCCCGTCACCGTGGTGCGCGGTGGGTGCGGCCATCGCCTTCGTGGCCTACCTGCTGAACCAGCGCTACGGGAGCGGCGACGCCTGGATGTATGAAACGGAAAGCGTGATCACCATGCTGTTGGGCTTGTGGATGGTGAACGTAGTGTTCGCACTCGGCCACCGTTTGCTGAACTTTAAGTCCAGCCGCGTGACCTACTTCGTCAATGCCTCACTGTTTATCTATCTGGTGCACCACCCGTTGACGCTGTTCTTCGGGGCATACATCACGCCGCATATCGCATCCAACACGCTGGGCTTCTTTACCGGGCTGGTGTTTGTGGTGGGGATTGCCGTCGTACTCTACGAGATCCATCTGCGGATCCCTCTCCTGCGCTTCCTGTTTTCAGGAAAACCTCAGCCGAAAGCCGCCTGAGCAGCGCGGCGCACTCACGGTGCGCCGCCTTCGCTTCAGCTCTCCAGCTCTTGTCTGCGGTGAGTCAAAAGCCGCTGATAAAGATGCGTGGTGTCTTCATCGAAGCAGACAAAAATCACCTTCTCTGGCAGCGGTTTAAGCGACAAATAGCGGTAAACCGTTTCGACGGCGATGGTCGCCGCTGCCGCCTTAGGATATCCATACACGCCGGTGCTGATGGCCGGGAACGCCATCGTTTTATAGCCGTTGTCGGCGGCAAGCCGCAGACAGTTTCGGTATGCCTCCTCCAGAAGGCTCGCTTCATGCTGCTCTCCGCCGTGCCACACGGGCCCGACAGCATGAATCACCGCTTTGGCAGGAAGGTTGCCCGCCAGCGTAATCACCGCATGGCCCGGAGGGCATTCACCCTGTTGCTGACGCACCATTTTACAGGCTTCCAGTAACTGCGGTCCGGCAGCCCGGTGAATAGCGCCGTCTACGCCTCCTCCCCCCATCAGGGAAGGATTGGCCGCATTGACGATGACGTCGACATGAACTGTCGTAATATCGCCATGAATAACTTCAATTTGCGGTTTCATAAAGCCCCTCTGCTGCCCGCCTTTTTTATAAGTGTATCGCAGAGGGGTTATTGAGAAAAACGATAGGCATAAAACCGCGCCCGCCGACGGGCGCGCACGGGTATTAACGATACTGGATCTGAACAACCGCGAGCGTTTTTTCAGGATTCAGGTACGTCATATTCACTGTCGCCAGGCCGGAAGCCGTCGCCTTGCCGTTCAGCGCGTCGCCGTAACTCACCATACGCGTTTGCATACGATTTTTTTCCGGACACGACACCGCCAGCTGCCGCTGCTGCTGGGTAACTTCGCAAGGGTCAGCAACGATTGCGCCGCGAAAGTGAATAACGCCGCCCTGCGCGAGCGTGGCCGAATAAGCTGGAGCGATAAATGCCGAAACAAGCAGGCCCAGACCTGAAATAAGATGTGCAAAAGAGTGGGTCACGATATGTACTCCTCAATGAAAATCGTCCATGAGGGGCAAACGCGCTTCATTATGCAAACGAAGGCTGACGTTACGGAACCTAACAACGCAGTTCCTGATAACAGCTTAGTTCAACGGCAAATATTCACAATGCATTGATTTCATGAATATTTACAGCGCACCCCCGGCTGGCGACCACTGCTGTGATAAATGAAGCGCTTTTCCATCCGTGACGGTGACAACGATGTTGATCGTGTCTTCCGCAGAAATAGTTAAACTCAACCGCGTTAAATCAATCGGCTGATTAGCGGGAATAAAAAGGGTATTTTGCTGTCGCGAAGCACTTTGCCCACTCTGCCCTTCCTTCAAAGAGAGGATCTGGACCTGACAATCACACGGTTCCGTCAAAATGACCTGCGGAATAATGGTCGTCATATTTCCCTGCTGTGACGTTTGAAAGGTTATCTGCCCGGAAAGCGCGGCAAGGAGAATGATGGTATTCATGAAGAACTCCCGAAAAAAAACAGGGCATCGGCCCTGTTTTTTTGTAGTACAGATTTCAGTATCAGTACTGATGCGCTGTCGCGTGGTTACCAAAGCCGATCTGGGTAACGTTGACGGTGGAGTTAGACGCCGTCTGGTCTACGAGCGCACCGTTAAGGCCGCCGTACTGGCTAACATTCATAACGGATTTTTTGCTGTTCCACTGATCGAGTGTCGCACTGTTGCCAAAGCCGTTCTGGGTCAGGTTGATTTTGCTGTCGTCAGAACCCTGACCGACATCAGCCCCGTTACCGCCACCGGTCTGGCTAATATTAAGAACGGAATTTCTGGCATCTGTCTGCAACGCCAGCGCGGAGTTACCGCCACCGTTCTGATAAATATTCAGGGTTGAATTTGGACCACTGTTTCCGCCATGACCGTGTCCATGACCCCATCCGCCCTGATTAATCATACCAGCCATAGCACTACCAGAAACGACGATTGCTGCAAGTGCTGCCACTTTGATAAATTTCATGGTAAACCCCCATCGGATTGATTAACGTCGTCGCGAAATAGCTAGCGCTGAATAACGCGAATTGCCATCTGCGACTGTTTCTGCACTACAACTGCGGTTTTCTGCGTACCGTACTGCGTAATATTTGCTCTATTACCCGACCCTTTCTGGATAATTTTCGCACTATTACCATATCCATCCTGCGTAATACCTGCATCGTTCCCGTTACCGCTCTGATCGATCCAGGCAATATTGTAAGTCCCTGATTGATCAACTCTCGCTCTGTTGCCTGCCCCATCCTGAGAAATGACGGACAAGAGTTTCGATCCTTCCTGGCGAAGCTGAGCGTCATTAAATACGCCCTGTTGACCAATAATGGCTGCCTGATTTAATGATGAATAACTTAATTCATTAACCGCAAAATTATATTCAGCGTTTGCCAAATCTGAATTCGCGGCGGTTACAAATCCAGGCGCACCCAGTAATGTAAACATCAAAAATAACGATGTGTTTTTCATGTTGTCACCCTGGACCCGGCTACCTGAAAACACCCTGATCGTATTTCGTATTAAACGACTCGTTTTTGTTAACGCGTCGTTACGGTGAAGAGTATGTCCGCTGAAACATTTTAAATATCTCACCCGCGCGGCTTATTTTTATTTTTCAGGTCACCACAAAGTTGTAATTTGCACCATAAAAGGCATGACACAGGCCGTTTTTATTTTTTATGAAATATTTATGCGCGACATGTTGTACAAAGGCGAGAGAGCCGTACATGCCCCTTCCCGCGTTGTTTAAGCGTAACGCCAGGATGAGATTTTCTTCAGGCCGTGACACAAGGCGAGTTTTCTTAAGCCAGAAAAACCAGAGCGACATGACTTAGAAAGTATCAGTTACTCATACCTGGATACAAACTAAAGAAAATAATAAATACTTATAAATATTAACCAGTTAATTATATTTGTATGATTTTTAAAATCTATGCACAACTATTTCCATGTACAACTTTCATATCAAATAACAACATTAAAAATCTGCAATTTTCACAAATTAATATTGATTTTTACATCTTGTTACATGATTAACACTTGCTTTAAAATTCGTAAAAGCTAGATTGAAATTAGATGTACGAAATTGGTTTTATATTTACCTCCCTGTGGAGGTTATGTTCTGATTCTACACACAGCAGTGCAACATCTGTCAGTACTTCTGGTGCCCTCTTCTTTACAGAGAGGGCGGCTGTCAGGTGCCAAAAATAAGTGGGGTTTCATCATGTATAATGAAGTCCATAGTTTACATGGTCATACATTACTGTTGATCACAAAACCTTCTCTGCAAGCGACAGCTTTATTACAACATTTAAAGCAATCTCTATCACTGAATGGGAAATTGCATAATATTCAACGTTCTTTTGATGATATTGCGCCTGGCAGCATCATTCTGTTTGATATGATGGAAGCCGATAAAAAGCTTATCCATTACTGGCAAGATAACTTAAGCAGGAAAAACAATAATATCCGCGTGTTATTATTGAATACGCCTGATGAATATCCTTTTAGAGATATTGAAAGCTGGCCGCATATCAATGGCGTGTTCTACGTCACTGAAGAAGAGGTTCGGGTGGTAGATGGTCTGCAAGGCATATTGCGCGGCGAATGCTATTTCTCGCAAAAGCTGGCCAGCTACCTCATCACGCACTCCGGAAATTACCGCTATAACAGTTCGGAATCAGCGCTGCTCACCCACCGTGAGAAAGAGATCCTGAACAAATTACGCATTGGTGCTTCAAATATTGAAATCGCCCGTTCCTTATTTATCAGCGAAAATACGGTAAAGACACACCTTTATAATCTTTTCAAGAAGATAGCTGTTAAAAACCGAACTCAGGCGGTTTCATGGGCAAACGATAACCTCAGGCGTTAATCACATGAAGCGCACGTTGAGTTGGATCGCCGCAGCGAGTCTCCTGCTCGCTGCAGGGAACCTGCAGGCCGTTGAGGTCGAAGTTCCCGGATTGTTAACTGACCACACTGTCTCATCGATCGGGCACAGTTTTTACCGGGCCTTCAGCGATAAATGGGACAGTCCCTACACGGGTAATTTAACAATCAACGAGCGGCCCAGTGCACGATGGGGAAGCTGGATAACCATAACGGCCAATCAGGACGTTATTTATCAAACGTTTTTATTCCCCTCGAAAACAGACTTCGAAAAAAACGTAGCCTTAGCACTGGCTCAAACTGAAGACGCTATTAATCGCCTGCAAATAGATAAAGCCCTATTAAGCACCAGCGATTTAGCAAAAGATGAGTTCTAGCGAACCGATATGCGGAGGCTGTCATGCGTATTGCATATGCAGTTGTTTCGATCATGCTTATTGCTCCCCTGAGCTGGGCCGGAAATATGACCTTCCAGTTCCGTAACCCTAACTTTGGCGGTAACCCCAACAACGGTGCCTTTCTGCTGAATCAAGCTCAGGCACAAAACTCCTATAAAGATCCGAGCTTTCAGGATTTTACCGTTGATACCCCTTCCGCACTGGATAACTTCACCCAGGCTATCCAGTCGCAGATTTTAGGGGGATTGCTGACCAACATTAATACCGGCAAACCCGGCCGAATGATGACCAACGACTTTATCGTCGACATCGCCAACAGGGACGGACAGCTCCAGTTGAATGTGACCGATCGTAAAACCGGAAAAACTTCCACCATAGAGGTTTCCGGCCTGCAAAATAATTCAACTGACTTTTAAACAATAGCTAAATAAGGACAACGACCATGCAGCGCTTCCTGATATTTGTTGCAGTGTGCTTATTGAGCGGTTGTTTAACTGCTCCGCCTAAAGAAGCTGCAAAACCCACATTAATGCCGCGGGCCCAGAGTTACCGTGATTTAACCCATTTGCCTTCACCTACGGGCAAGATATTTGTCTCGGTATACAACATTCAGGATGAAACCGGACAATTTAAGCCTTATCCGGCAAGTAACTTCTCCACCGCGGTGCCGCAAAGCGCCACCGCCATGCTGGTGACTGCACTTAAAGATTCGCACTGGTTTATTCCGCTGGAACGCCAGGGGCTTCAGAACCTGTTAAATGAACGAAAAATCATTCGTGCCGCGCAGGAGAATGGCACCGTTGCGGACAATAACCGGATGCCTCTGCAGTCTCTGGCCGCCGCAAACGTGATGATTGAAGGGTCGATTATCGGTTACGAGAGCAACGTGAAATCGGGTGGCGTGGGAGCGCGCTACTTCGGTATCGGCGCAGATACCCAGTACCAGCTCGACCAAATTGCGGTTAACCTGCGTGTCGTCAACGTCAGTACCGGTGAAGTGCTCTCTTCGGTCAACACCAGCAAAACCATATTGTCTTATGAAGTTCAGGCTGGGGTATTCCGCTTTATTGATTATCAGCGCCTGCTGGAGGGAGAAATTGGCTACACCTCCAACGAACCGGTCATGATGTGTCTGATGTCAGCCATTGAAACCGGCGTGATCTTCTTAATCAACGATGGTATCGATCGCGGGCTGTGGGATCTGCAAAACAAAGCGGACGTGCAGAACCCGATCCTGGTGAAATACCGTGATATGTCGGTGCCACCGGAATCCTGACAGGCAGCGTATAAAAAAGGCGAGATGATTATCTCGCCTTTTTTTATTCACTCACCGCGGTGATGTTTTGCGTTTTTTCCCGTCGCGCCGCCAGCCAAAGACCGCTGTTCTTCATGGCGTAGCCAAACAGCAGCCCCAGCGCCAGGGAAGGAACCACCAGCTTCCAGTCCCCCTGCCCGGCAAAGGTTGCGCAGGCCCCCATAAAGGTTCCCGGCACAAACGACAGCAGCAGATGCTTCGCCTGGATGCACATCAGGAAGGCGACGACACCCGTCATGACGTACCCCAGCATCTCCAGATGCGGCGCCAGCGCGCTGCCTTTCATGATGACCAGCGCCCAGATAACGCCGCTCATCAGCGTGCAGCCTGAGATAAAGAGCCCTTTCAGCCCGCCCTGAGGACAGGCGAAATAGGCCGTGCAACCCAGGAAGCCAGCCCAGCTTAACAGACCGAGAGACACCGCTACCCATCCCCAAATACCGGAGAGGATACCCGTCGTGATTGCAATACAAAGTAATATGTTCATGGCGCGCATCTTAGCAGAAGCGCGCCATAGAAATGAGATCAGAAGCACATTACGTGCAAGTTGAAATGTATCGTTGCAGGATTTTTGTGATTTACATCACTCTTCACTCTCTTCTTCCAGCTCGTCCCACATTGCTGCAATGGCGTCACGCGTCAGCGGGGCCAGCGTTCGCCAGAACGGAGAGGTGGCATGAGCTTCCACTTTACCCAGGAAGGTCCCCACCCACGGCAGCAGATACGTTTCGAAAAGGATCCCGATGGCTTCATTTTCATCGTCGCCAGCGTTGTCTTCGATCCAGGACGCGGCCAGCAGCAGCGTACCGATATGATCGGCTGGGGTATCGCTCAGGGGCATCCCGCGTTCTGAAAGGAATGCCCGCACTTCCGCTTCGGTCGCGCCTTCCTGCCAGGCGGAACGATACGGCGACACGCGGCACTCTTCGCCCACGAACAGAGCGTTGTAGTCCGTTGAGATCTGCTGCATATCGCAGTTTTTCTGCAGGCGCTCCAGTAACTCATCCTGTTCCAGCGGCCAGTTCTGCGCCAGTTTACCTTCGCGAATCAGCGTAAACAGCGGCACCAGCAGCGGGTCCTGCGGCTGGCGGTAATACAGGGAGCCCAGCACGCGGCAAAGGATGGAAAATTCATTCATTGTTTTATTCCGTTATTCAATTAAAGATCGGCAAATTCATCAATCGGCGCCATGCCGCGCGACTCGAGGAAATCAAGCATACGACGCGGCGTGACGTTCAGGATGCGCTCTTCCGGGAAATCCACATCCTGCAATATTTTCAGGCACTCGCTAAAATCCCCCAGCGTGAAGGCCGTGTGCGAATCAGAGCCCAGCGCCACCATGCCACCCGCATCACGCACGGCGGCAGCCACTTCGCGACAGTTGGCTTCACTGCCTTTACGCGAGTGCACGAACGAGGAGTTATTAATCTCCAGCGCCACGCGGTGTTTCGCCGCGGCCTGCGCCACGGCCTGAATATCAATCGGGTATTTCGGATTGCCCGGATGGCTGATGATGTGCACATTGCCGCTGGCAATAGTGGCAATCATCGCCGCGGTATTGGTCTCTTTATCCTGCGGCGGGAAAACCGGCTCATGGAAGCCGGCAAGGATCAGATCTAAGGAGGTCAGCATCGGGCCGGTACAGTCAATTTCACCGTCGGTGTTTTTGATGTTCGCCTCAATGCCGCGCAGTATCCCAATGCCGTCCACCAGACGTGGCCAGATACGCATATTCACAAAATGCCAGTAGTGCGGCGCATCCGCCATATCCGGGCCGTGATCGGTTATCGCGAACAGCTTGATGCCCTTAAGCTTCGCCTGGGCGATATAATCATGGAGGTTGCTATACGCGTGGGTGCTGGCGACGGTGTGCATATGCAGGTCAACGGGATACATCTTTCTCTCCTCTGCGTTTTTTCCAAAGGATAGCAGTTATCAGCGGCGAATATTAGCAAAAACCCGGCGAACGCCGGGTTTCTCTCAGTAGCCGCGCTGTCGGTCGACCTGTCCGGTGACCGGGTTACCCTTCTCTATTTCACCGATCGTGTGCGAGATATAGGCCATCGCCTCGGCAGGTCGCGTCACGGCGGCAACGTGCGGAGTCATTGCCACGCGCGGGTGTCGCCACAGCGGGCTTTCCTCCGGCAGCGGCTCACGGCTGTAGACATCCAGCATGGCGCCTTTAAGCTTCCCGCTATCCAGCGCCTTCAGCAGATCCGGCTCGACCAGATGCACGCCGCGCGCCAGGTTCATCAGGTAGCTCTGGTCGTCCAGCTGGTTGAGCAGGCCTTCATTGATAATCCCCACCGTTTCCGCCGTATTGGGCAGCAGGTTAATCAGCACACGCGTGCCGTTCAGGAAGGCCGGAAGCTCATCCGTTCCGGCAAAGCTCTCAACGCCCGGGTAGTCTTTACGGCTGCGGCTCCAGCAGCGCAACGGGAAGCCCCACGGCGCGAGCGCTTCAGCCACTTTCGAACCCAGCACGCCCGCGCCGAGGATACCAACGGTAAACGCTTCGCGCGGATATTCAGGCAGCGGCTCCCAGCGGGATTGCTGCTTAAGCGCCTGATAGTCATCAAAGCGGCGGAACCAGTGCAGCACCTGGCTGACGGCATATTCCTGCATTTGCTGGCCCATACCGGTATCTTCCAGGCGGAACAGAGGAATATCTTCCGGCAGCATTTCAGGGTGTGCTTTCAGCTTGCTCAGAATGGAATCCACGCCGGCTCCAAGCGCAAACACAGCCTTCAGCTTACGGCCCAGGAGCATTTCTACCGGCGGATGCCAGACCAGCGCGTAGTCAGCATGTTCGTTATCGCCCCGCTTCCACTCACGAACGCGAGCGCCCGGCAGTGCCGCAGAAAGT
Organism: Enterobacter sp. IF2SW-B1; assembly: GCF_001743375.1. NCBI lineage: Bacteria > Pseudomonadati > Pseudomonadota > Gammaproteobacteria > Enterobacterales > Enterobacteriaceae > Enterobacter > Enterobacter sp. IF2SW-B1. The sequence goes on from NZ_MJAA01000001.1 coordinate 526,572, forward strand.
GCCTTAATCCAGTAAGCCGTATCAAAAGTGGGGTGATAGAAGAGTATATCCATAGTCAATCCTGCCTTTTATTGCGCTGATTTATTTTGCTTTTTAACTGGACGGTCAGCATAGCAAATTTATTGCGTGATCGTGTTGTTGATAAAAAAGACGCTTTCAGCACATTTAAGAATCATGTTGCCTGAAGTTTGTCTAAACGCGCTAAATTACTGAAAAAGTGGGTTGACGGCAGTTCGGCTTTTCCTTACATTAGCGCCCGTCCCAGCAACAACGGGATGACAATATGGTGAGGTGTCCGAGTGGCTGAAGGAGCACGCCTGGAAAGTGTGTATACGGCAACGTATCGGGGGTTCGAATCCCCCCCTCACCGCCATATTCAAGATGAGAGCTCGTACGAAAGTACGGGCTTTTTTCTTTTATATTCTCCGTAAGGGGGGGATGAGAATCCCCGACCGGGGTTCGACAACAGGCGCAGCCAGTTGGACAGACTGTGAGCAAAGCGAACAGGCTGCCCGCAGGGCGAGCGAAGCGAGTCAATCCCCCCCGGTGCTATATTCAGCTCGGTGCAGCCTGAGCGCCTCACCCTAACCCTCTCCCCAAAAGGGCAAGGGGATCGTTACTCCTCCACCATCCGCGCATACTCTTCAGTAAGAAAATCCACCAGCGTTCTGACGGACGGCAGCAAACCTCGCCTGGAAGGATAAACAGCGTGAATCACTTCCCGTCGGGGTTCCCATGCGTCCAGCACCCTTACCAGTTCCCCGGATGCCAGCTGATCCTTGACCATCAAAATCGGCAGCTGCACCACACCCACCCCCGCCATCGCCGCTTCACGCAGCGCCAGCATGTCGGTGGTAATAAAGCGCGGCGTGTAATGAATCGCGGCTTTCGCTCCCTCCGGCCCGCTCAGCTCCCATCTGTGCAGCTGCTTTCCCACCCCCATGCTCAAACCCGGCCACTCGCTCAGCTCAGAGGGCACGGCAGGGTGACCCATCCGCTCAATCAGTGCAGGGCTCGCCACCAGGCAGTGTCCCCTGTCTGCCAGCACTCTTAACACCAGGTCGCTGTCATCAAACGGACGTGGACGAACGCGGATCGCCACGTCAATGCCCTCGCCCACCAGATCGACCCGTCGGTTGGTGGCCTCAAGCTGAAGATTGATCCCCGGATAGCGCGCCATAAACCGCGCCAGCATGGGACCCACATGCACGTGCAGCAAGGTGACCGGACAGGTGATCCTGACCACGCCGCGTGGCTCGGCCTGCAACGCCGCCACCGCCTCTTCCGCAGCTTCGGCCTCTACCAGCATGGCTTTACAGTGCTGATAGAACGTCTGCCCCACTTCCGTCACCGTAAACTGCCGGGTGGTGCGCTGGATCAACCGCACGCCAAGGCGCTCTTCCAGCTGGGCAATCCGGCGGCTCAGTTTTGACTTGGGCTGATCGAGCGCCCGACCCGCCGCCGCAAATCCACCATGGTCCACCACCTTCACAAACCACGCGAAATCATTGAGATCCTGCATACGCCCTCATCGTTCCATATTCAGAACAGTGAATGTCATTTTCACTATCTACCGGGATATTAACCCTGAATATAAGCTAATTACATCAACAGAACATCAGGAGTACATCATGAAAAACGTAACAGGCGTTTATACCGCACCTCGTCCGCACTGGGTCGGTGACGGTTTCCCGGTTCGTTCAATGTTTTCTTACCAGACGCACGGCGAGCCGCTGAGCCCGTTTCTGCTGCTGGACTATGCCGGACCGTACACCTTCCCGGCGGACGGCGCGAAACGCGGCGTGGGCGAGCATCCTCATCGCGGCTTTGAAACGGTGACCATCGTTTACGCCGGCGAAGTGGAGCATCGCGACTCCACCGGCAGAGGCGGCGTTATTGGCCCCGGCGACGTGCAGTGGATGACGGCGGGCGCAGGCATCCTGCACGAGGAGTTCCACTCCAGCGCCTTCGCGCAGAAAGGCGGTGAACTAAAAATGATGCAGCTGTGGGTCAACCTGCCCGCCAAAGACAAAATGGCGACGCCCGGCTACCAGAGTATCACCAAAGCGGATATCCCGGTGGTCACGCTGCCGGATAACAGCGGCACGCTGCGGGTCATCGCCGGTCGCCTTGAGGACGTGACGGGCCCGGCCCATACCTTCTCACCGCTGAACGTCTGGGACATCGCGCTTAACCAGGGCAGCCATCTGGCGCTCAAACAGCCCGAAGGCTGGAGCACGGCGCTGGTGGTACTTGAGGGCAGCGTAACGGTGAACGGCACCACGCCAGCGGGTGAAGCGCAGCTGGTTGTGCTAAGTCAGAGCGGTGAAAAGCTGCATCTGGAAGCGAACAGCGACGCGAAATTGCTGCTGATGGCCGGTGAGCCGCTGAATGAACCGATTGTGGGCTACGGCCCGTTTGTGATGAACAGTAAAACCGAGATCGCGGAAGCCATCCGTGATTTCAACTCCGGCCGCTTTGGCCAGATCTGAACGTAATTAAGGAGCACAATATGTCTACCCCTGCAAACTTCAACGGTGCACGCCCCGTCATTGACGTAAATGATGCCGTCATGCTGCTTATCGACCACCAGAGCGGGCTGTTCCAGACCGTCGGCGACATGCCCATGCCGGAGCTGCGCGCCCGTGCGGCGGCGCTGGCAAAGATCGCCACGCTGGCGAAGATCCCGGTGATCACCACCGCCTCCGTTCCACAGGGACCGAACGGCCCGCTTATCCCGGAGATCCACGCCAACGCGCCGCATGCGCAGTATGTGGCCCGCAAAGGTGAGATCAACGCCTGGGATAACCCGGAATTCGTGGCGGCGGTAAAAGCTACCGGTCGCAAGACGTTAATTATTGCAGGCACGATCACCAGCGTCTGCATGGCCTTCCCGTCCATCAGTGCGGTGGCGGACGGATATAAAGTGTTTGCGGTGATTGATGCCTCCGGCACCTACAGCAAAATGGCGCAGGAGATCACACTGGCCCGCGTGGTCCAGGCAGGCGTGGTGCCGATGGATACCGCCGCTGTGGCCTCTGAGATCCAGCGAACCTGGAACCGTGAAGATGCGGCTGAATGGGCTGAGGTATACACCCACATCTTCCCGGCCTACAAGCTGCTGATCGAAAGCTACGGCAAAGCGCAGGAGGTGGTGAAAAACAGCGAAGTGCTCGATTCACAGCGTTAATCCTGCGCTGTGCGTCATAAGCTGATTAAGGCTTAACCGAACAAGCACGAATGCAGAAAATCTGCTTGACCGCTTTCGCGCAACTCCCTATAGTAGCGCCCCGTTGCCCCCCAAGCGGTCAGGCAGCAAAACAATATGGTGAGGTGTCCGAGTGGCTGAAGGAGCACGCCTGGAAAGTGTGTATACGGCAACGTATCGGGGGTTCGAATCCCCCCCTCACCGCCATATTTGAGATGAGAGCTCGTACGAAAGTACGGGCTTTTTTCTTTTGGATCGCACCTGGGGATTCGAACCTTGAGACTCCCTGCGCTCTTTATGCCTGCACATAAAACAAAGCCCGGTTTCCCGGGCCTTGAACGCAACAGCACACTCAGTAATACGCTTGTAGCGTCCGTTGACACAGCGCCGAGCGCACGCAGTCCTCTTTGGTAAAGCGTACCACCCCAATCATCTCATCTTCCTCAAAACGTGACATGGCGTCGCTGAGGCCGGACTTCACGCCCGACGGCAGGTCACACTGGGTAATATCGCCGTTAACGATAACCGTCACGTTCTCCCCGAGGCGCGTTAAAAACATCTTCATTTGCGCAGCGGTCACGTTCTGAGCCTCGTCGAGAATAACGACCGCATTTTCAAATGTACGTCCGCGCATATAGGCGAACGGCGCGATTTCCACCTTGCCAATCTCTGGTCGCAGGCAGTACTGCATAAAGGATGCACCCAGTCGCTTCACCAGCACGTCATAGACGGGCCTGAAGTACGGAGCAAACTTCTCCGAAATATCGCCGGGCAGGAAGCCGAGATCTTCATCAGCTTGCAGTACAGGACGGGTAACAATAATGCGCTCCACGTCCTTATGGATCAGCGCTTCCGCTGCTTTGGCTGCACTGATCCAGGTTTTCCCGCATCCGGCTTCACCGGTTGCAAAGATGAGCTGTTTACTCTCGATAGCATTCAGGTAGTGCGCCTGAGCCTCATTGCGCGCCACAATTGGAGAATTATCACGGCTGTCTCTGGCCATGCCAATTGCTTCTACGCCACTCATCTGCACAAGCGAGGTGACCGATTCTTCTTCACGCTGTTTATGGCTACGTGAGTCCCGTCTCAGCACACGTTTTGCTTCGCGACGAGCTTTGATCACTGCTTTTTGTCTTCCCATGGATAGCACCTTGAGTTGTTGGTATTCATCACACGCGCCAGCTTCGGCACGATTATGCGCACGAACATCAGAGGGTTGGCTTCCTTGTAAGCCATTGCTTGCTTTATCAGATGACGATACAGAACGGCTACGCGCACCGGTCTGCACGTCGGTCGAATCAGATTCTTGAGGTGTGGGGGAGAATTTAGTGGTGAGGAAATCGCTGCCGGAGTCTGAGCCTCCGCGCCGGGTGCTGCGGTTGTTATGTTTACCTTGTCCAGTACAGGACGCAACCATTCGCGATCTCCATAGTGATTCAGCATCACTGCCGGGAACTACCGCTGTCTTATCTTAAGTACATCAGGAGTTATCATAAATGCAACATTTATTTTACCTGAATGCAACTTTTAAGACTGTTCCTGCAGCGGAATCAGTCTTATATATGAATATTACAGAAATATAACAATAAGATAGTCATATGAAAAAATAATGTCCCCGCGAACTATCGCAGGGACGATTATCAGGCTTCCATCAGACCTTGTGCGAGATACGCGCCAGCATCGCGCGCGCCGGGCAGGGCAAAGAAATAGCCGCCGCCGATGGGCTTAATGTACTCTTCCAGCGCTTCGCCGTTTAACCGCTTCTGCACGGTCAGGAAGCCTTTCTCCAGATCGTGCTGATAGCAGACGAACAGCAGCCCCATATCAAGCTGGCCGGAATTGGTCACGCCCAACGAATAGCTGTAGCCACGGCGCATCATCAGGCTGGACTGCGTCTCTTTGGTGCGCGGGTTGGCAAGGCGAATATGGCTGTCGAGCGCGATAACGTCGCCATCCGGGTCGTTCGCGTAGTCCGGCACATCATGCTCGTGCTTCATGCCCAGCGGCGCCCCGCTCTGCTTGTCGCGGCCAAAAATCGTCTGCTGCTCTTTCAACGGCGTGCGGTCCCAGAACTCCACGTGGAACTGAATAATGCGCACAGCCTGGTAGCTGCCGCCCACCGCCCATGCGGGTTCCCCCTGATCTGCCGTCACCCACACCACGTCTTTCATCAGCGCCGCATCGCTGCTGTCCGGGTTGGCCGTGCCGTCCTTAAAGCCCAGCAGGTTAACCGGCGTCTCTTTGCCTTTGCTGCGGGCGGCGTGGTCAGAGATAAACCCTTCCCGCTTCCAGCGCACGCTCAGCAGATCCGGCGTGTGCTTGATGATATCGCGCAGGGCGTGGATCACCGTGTCCTGGGTATTGGCACAAATCTGCAGCAGCAGATCGCCATGGCACAGCGCCGCGTCGAGGGAGTCATTCGGGAAGCGCGTCATCTTCTGCAGCGCGTTCGGCTTCTGTTTTGCCAGGCCGTAGCGGCCGTCAAACAGCGACTCCCCTACCGACACGGTAATGGTCAGGTTATCCGGCGCGATAAACGCCCCGAGGATACCGGAATCCATCGGCGGCAGGCGCGGGTTCGGCGTATCCGGTGCCGGCCCGCCCGCGGTAAGAAACGCGATGCGCGCCGTCAGCAGGCGGAACAGACGCTCCAGATCCGCCTTATCGCTGGCCAGCGAATCAAAGGCCACCAGCATCATGGAAGCCTGCTGCGGCGTGAGAATACCCGCCTGGTGCGCGCCATAAAACGGCTGGGTCTCCATGCGGGCATCCGGCGAGAGCGTACCGGGCGCGCTCTGCGGTTTCGCCGCATGCGCCACCGGGCAACCTCCCGCCAGGGCAAACGCGCCGCCCAGCGCCCCTACCCCTTTTAACAAACGACGTCGGGAAGGTTCCGCCACGTCGAATTCTTCGTGCTTGTTCATCGTGCTTAGTCCAGACCCAGTACGCCGCGCAGCAGGGAGAGATCTTCCGCCAGCGTCGTAATCGGGCCTTTCAGCGCGTTACGGTCGGCGTCGGTCAGCTTGTCGTAGGTTTCGAACCCGTCTTTGGTACGGTACTTCGCCAGGATGGTATCGACCTTTTTGAAGTTGGCATCTACTTTCGCCAGCAGTTCGCCGTTCTCTTTCTGCAACTGAGGACGCAGCAGCTCGACAATCTTCTGCGCACCGTCGACGTTGGCCTGGAAGTCCCACAGGTCGGTGTGGCTGTAGCGATCTTCTTCACCGCTGATTTTGCTCGCGGCCACTTCTTCAATCAGACCGGCCGCGCCGCCCACCACCTTCGACGGCGGGAAGGCCAGCTCGCTGATGCGCTTTTGCAGCTCCAGCACGTCGGTGTTCAGCTGCCCGGCGTATTTCTCCATTCCTTTGGTGGAGTTATCGCCAAACAGGGCTTTTTCCAGACGGTGGAAGCCGGTGAATTTCGGATCGGCGGCCTTCTGCTCGTAGTCATCTTCGCGGGCATCAATGCTGCCGTCGAGGTCAGAGAACAGCTCGGCAATCGGCTCGATGCGCTCGTAGTGCTGACGGGTTGGCGCGTACAGGGATTTCGCTTTTTCGATATCGCCCGCTTTCACGGCGTCGGTGAAGGCTTTGGTACCCGTGACCAGGTCCGCCGTCTCTTTGGTGACGTAGGCTTTATAGGCGGTGATAGCGTCGCCCAGGCTCAGCAGGGCCGTGCCTTTGGCCGCGTCCGCCGTCGCTGCACCTTTGACGATCAGCTTGCCTTTAGGGTTGGTCAGCAGGCCGCAGGTCATGTCGTATTCACCCGGCTGCAGGTTGGCGGTCATCTTCTGGCTGAAGCCCGGCGCGATGTTCTCGCGCTCTTCCACCACCATCACGCCTTTGAGGATCTCCCACTCCAGCGCCTTCTGGCTGTGGTTCTGAATGATAAACTGGGTTTTACCGCTGTTAACCGTGATGGTCATCGGCTCGCACTGCTTATCGTTAACGGTGACTTTTACCTGCGGAATATCCGCAGCCTGCGCAGCGAATGCAGAAGCGAACAGCGCGGCAATGCCTGCGCACAATGCACTACGACGAAACTGAATTGCCATGACTCTTCCCTTAAAAAGTATGTTGTAACTAAAACAATAATTACGGCGCAACGCGCGACGCCTGCGAGCCGGTACGCGGCGGCATCGCGAACAGCACCAGCGCCGGAACCAGATAGATAAAGTACATCGCCACTTCGCTGACGCTCGGCGTTTCCTGGTAGCCGAAGATGCCTTCGAGCAGGGTGCCGGTCAGTGAATGGGTGGAGAGAACGTTGCTAAGATCGAACGCTACGTCCTGGAAGTGGTTCCACAGGCCCGCCTCGTGGAAGGCGCGGATCGCCCCTGCTGCCAGCCCCGCGGCCACAAGCAGAATGAACAGGCTGGTCCACTTAAAGAAGGCGCCCAGGTTGAGGCGAATGCCGCCCCAGTAGAGCAGAAAGCCCAGCACCACCGCCGTTGCCAGACCGAGCATGGCGCCCAGCGGCGGCCAGATGCCCACGTCCTGCTGGAATGCCGCCAGCAGGAAGAAAACCGATTCCAGACCCTCGCGCGCCACGGCGAAAAAGACCATCATGATCAGTGCCCAGCCGTGGTGATTCCCCTTCTGCAGAGCGTTATCCACCGCCTGCTCCAGCTGCACCTTCACGTTGCGGGAAACTTTGCGCATCCAGAAGACCATCCACGTCAGGATAAACACCGCAATCACGGCGACGATACCTTCAAACAGCTCCTGCTCTTTCTGCGGGAATTCGCCGGTGGTTTCATTGATGAGGATACCTAAGCCCAGGCAGAGCGCCGCGGCAAGGAATACGCCAACCCACATCACGCCAATCCAGCGCCCACGCTGGGTGCGCTTCAGATAGCTGGCGATAAGGCTGACAATCAGGGCCGCTTCAAGGCCTTCACGTAACATAATGAGAAATGGAACAAACATGCCGACACCTTAAATGTTTATCGCGGTCAACTGATGCAAAGAAAGGTAAATTCTTGTGATAGTGATTATCATTACGGCGAAAGGAAACACAAGCGAAATATGTGGTGATTTGATGACGAGTTGTAAACGCAAAGCCTGTTAATAGTTGCCGCCGTTACCGTTAAGTTTATAAGTTATAATAAAAATGCCCATTTACGGTTAACCAGTGCTGTGGCTAAATATCCGCCTCAAAAACCAACCGAAAATATCCCATGTTTAAGATTGTCCATTTCCTGCTGGCGCTGGTGATTATTCTTGCGCTTGCCTGGCTGGTGAGTTTCGACCGCCGAAAAATTCGCATTCGTTATGTTTTACAGCTGATTGTTATTGAAATTGCCCTGGCGTTCTTTTTCCTGCACGCCGAAAGCGGGCTATTCCTGATTAAATACGTTTCCGGCTTCTTTGAGTCACTGCTGAAATTTGCCTCGGAAGGGACGAATTTCGTCTTTGGCGGAATGGGTGAAAAAGGGCTGGCGTTTATTTTCCTCGGCGTGCTGTGTCCGATTATTTTTATTTCCGCACTGATTGGTATTCTCCAGCACTGGCGGATCCTGCCGATTTTTATTCGAATCATCGGAACGCTGCTGTCAAAGCTGAACGGCATGGGCAAGCTGGAATCGTTCAACGCGGTGAGCTCGCTGATCCTTGGCCAGTCGGAAAACTTCATTGCCTATAAAGGCGTGCTGGGGGATCTCTCCTCGCGTCGTCTGTTCACCATGGCGGCCACGGCCATGTCGACGGTCTCCCTGTCGATTGTCGGTGCCTATATGACCATGCTCGACGCCAAATTTGTCGTTGCCGCGCTGATCCTGAACATGTTCAGCACCTTTATTATTCTCTCGGTCATTAACCCGGTACGTCCGGAAGCCGAGCCGGATATCAAGCTGGAAAAACTGCACGAATCCCAGAGCTTCTTTGAAATGCTGGGCGAGTATATTCTGGCCGGTTTTAAGGTGGCGATGATTATTCTGGCGATGCTGATTGGGTTTATCGCCCTCATCAGCGCCGTTAACGCCCTTTTCTCCAGCGTATTCGGCATGAGCTTCCAGCAGATCCTGGGCTATGTGTTTTATCCGCTGGCGTGGCTTATCGGGATTCCGCTGAGCGATGCGTTAAACGCGGGCAGCATTATGGCAACCAAGCTGGTGGCGAATGAATTTGTAGCGATGATTGAGCTGCAAAAAATTGCTCATGAAATGTCACCGCGCGGGCTGGGTATTTTGTCCGTCTTCCTCGTCTCGTTCGCTAACTTCGCCTCCATCGGCATCGTCGCCGGGGCAATTAAGGGGCTTAACGAGCAGCAGGGCAACGTGGTGTCGCGGTTTGGTCTGCGCCTGGTATACGGTGCGACGCTGGTGAGCCTGCTGTCGGCGAGCTTTGCGGGATTAGTGCTGTAAATAGCTTTGCTACAAAACAACAACGGCGGGTTATCCCGCCGTTTTTTATTAAAACTGTACGCACACCGGCTGGTCGACCCGCATCACCGATTCCTGCGCGAAACGAGACTTATAGATCCCGCGCAACGCTTCGATGTTCTTCTCGCTCTGCGCATCTTTACCGTGGATCAGCATTAACGCTTTGCTGGATTCACGCGCCACTTTCCCGTCGTTCCCCAGCCACTGCCCGCGCGCATCAAACACCGTTAAGCCATCGCGAAAACGCGGCGTCACGTCCTGGTCAACAAACTGCTGCCACTCGCTGCCGGTAATCTGCGCCCCTGCCGGGCGATTCAAGCCAAAATAGAGCGTGGTCTGCTGCATCTGGTTATCCGCTTTGCAGGTCTCCACCGCCGCACGCTGCGAGGGTGCGTTACAACCCGCCAGCAGCATAAATGCTGCCACCATTAACCCTGTTTTAATCATCATTTATCATCTCGAACTGGTGAACGGTCTGTCCCCTCTCCCATTTTGGGAGAGGGTTAGGGTGAGGGGAAAATTATTCTGCCTGAAGCTTAGTCGGCGGCGCAGTGTGGTAGTGCGCATCCGCTTCCGCAAAGCGCTTCTGCATAGAGGCAGACGGCGCTTTACCCAGCAGGCTGAACACCACAATACCGATGCTGCCGAAGATGAAGCCCGGAATGATTTCGTACAGGCCCAGCCACGCGAACTGCTTCCAGACGATGACGGTCACCGCACCGATGATCATCCCCGCCAGCGCGCCGTTGCGGGTCATGCGTGACCACATGACGGAGAACAGCACCACCGGCCCAAACGCGGCACCGAAGCCCGCCCACGCGTAGCTCACGAGACCCAGCACGCGGTTTTCCGGGTTGGCTGCCAGCGCAATGGCTACCAGCGCCACCACCAGCACCATAAAGCGCCCTACCCACACCAGCTCTTTCTGGCTCGCATTTTTACGCAGGAAGGCCTTGTAGAGGTCTTCGGTGATTGCGCTGGAGCAAACCAGCAGCTGACAGCTCAGGGTGGACATCACCGCCGCCAGGATCGCGGAGAGCAAAATACCGGCAATCCACGGGTTAAACAGAATCTGCGCCAGCTCGATGAACACGCGCTCGGCGTTCTGGTTCACCGCGCCCGCCTGCGCCGGGTTATTGCTGAAGTAGGCGATACCGAAGAAGCCGACCGCACACGCGCCCGCCAGACACAGGATCATCCACGTCATGCTGATGCGACGCGCGTGAACGATGGTGTGATGAGAATCCGCCGCCATAAAGCGCGCCAGAATGTGCGGCTGACCGAAGTAGCCCAGGCCCCAGCCCATCAGGGAGACGATGGCAACGAAATTCAGCCCTTTCAGCATGTCGACGTTTTCGATGCTCTTCTGCTTGATCACTTCCAGTGAATCGCCAAAGCCGCCAACGGTGAAAATCACAATCACCGGGGTCAGGATCAGGGCGAAGATCATCAGGCTCGCCTGCACGGTGTCGGTCCAGCTGACGGCCAGGAAGCCGCCCACGAAAGTATAGAGGATGGTTGCCGCCGCACCGGCCCACAGGGCGGTTTCGTAGCTCATGCCGAAGGTACTTTCGAACAGACGCGCACCGGCCACGATGCCGGAGGCACAGTAGATGGTGAAGAACACCAGGATCACCACCGCGGAGATAATGCGCAGCACGCGGCTGTTATCCTCAAAGCGTCCGGTGAAGTAATCCGGCAGCGTCAGGGCGTTGTTGTTGGCTTCGGTATGTACGCGCAGACGGCCTGCCACCAGCTTCCAGTTGATCCACGCGCCGACGGTCAGGCCGATGGCGATCCAGCTTTCGGAAATACCAGAGATGAAAATCGCGCCCGGCAGCCCCATCAGCAGCCAGCCGCTCATGTCGGATGCGCCCGCAGAGAGCGCGGTGACCATTGGGCCTAAGCTGCGCCCGCCAAGGATGTAGTCGTCAAAGTTTTTAGTGGAACGCCATGCCAAAAACCCTATCAGGATCATGCCAAAAATATAAACGAGAAATGTCACCAGCATCGGTGTGCTAATAGCCATTCAAATTCTCCAAAATGTCGAGCGACAACCGTCCGGGTTGCCTTGTTATGTCATCACCGGAACGTAGTGATGTGTGTATGTGTTTCCGTTGGGCGCGCTATCCTGCCGTATACGCTTCCCACTGACAAACGATTTAACACTGCATTTACATGAATTTCATCCCTGGTTTTATACGTCTTTCCTATAGGTTGCACTCGCTCACATTTATACGGGTTGCACCTTTGAAAAGTGTTAAGCACCGCATAAAAACAGGCTTCGCATGCAGAAGCCAGCGCTTTTCTCCAGCTAACTATTCGTTAACAATCCATTCATTTTCCAGCTTGCAAACCAGGTCACATTTAACACGGTTGCACAAAGTTGCAACATGGTGGATATTTCACGCTATCAACAGAACGCTATTACAGAACAACAGGAGTTTTGGCATGGGGATGACCACCATGGGGGTTAAGCTGGATGACGCGACCCGCGAACGGATTAAGACCGCAGCAACCCGCATTGACCGCACACCGCACTGGTTAATCAAGCAGGCGATTTTTAACTATCTGGAAAGGCTGGAGAGCGAAGACGGCCTGCCGGAGCTGCCTGCCCTGCTGGCGGGCGCAGCGAACGAAAGCGAAGACGCCGCGACGGCGGTGGAAGAGAACCACCAGCCGTTCCTCGAATTTGCCGAGCAGATCCTGCCTCAGTCCGTCAGCCGCGCCGCCATTACCGGGGCTTACCGCCGCGCCGAAACCGACGCCGTGCCGATGCTGCTGGAGCAGGCCCGCCTGCCGGAAGCCGTTGCCGCCCAGGCGCACAGCCTGGCGTATCAGTTAGCCGACAAGCTGCGCAACCAGAAAACCGCCACCGGCCGCGCCGGGATGGTGCAGGGCCTGTTGCAGGAGTTCTCCCTCTCCTCACAGGAAGGCGTGGCGCTGATGTGCCTGGCGGAAGCGCTGCTGCGTATTCCGGATAAAGCTACCCGCGATGCGCTGATCCGCGACAAGATCAGCAACGGCAACTGGCACTCCCACATTGGCCGCAGCCCGTCGCTGTTCGTCAACGCCGCCACCTGGGGTCTGCTGTTTACCGGCAAGCTGGTCTCCACCCATAACGAAGCCAACCTGTCACGCTCTCTGAACCGCATTATCGGCAAGAGCGGCGAGCCGCTGATCCGCAAGGGCGTGGACATGGCGATGCGTCTGATGGGCGAGCAGTTCGTCACCGGGGAGACCATTGCCGAAGCGCTGGCGAACGCCCGCAAGCTGGAAGACAAAGGTTTCCGCTACTCCTACGACATGCTGGGTGAAGCGGCCCTGACCGCCGCCGACGCGCAGGCCTACATGGTCTCTTACCAGCAGGCGATCCACGCCATCGGTAAAGCGTCCAACGGTCGCGGTATTTATGAAGGTCCGGGCATCTCTATTAAGCTCTCTGCCCTGCACCCGCGCTACAGCCGCGCGCAGTATGACCGGGTGATGGAAGAGCTCTATCCGCGCCTGAAGTCCCTGACCCTGCTGGCGCGCCAGTATGATATCGGCATCAACATCGACGCCGAAGAGGCTGACCGTCTGGAGATCTCCCTCGATCTGCTGGAAAAATTGTGCTTCGAGCCGGAACTGGCAGGCTGGAACGGGATTGGTTTCGTCATCCAGGCCTACCAGAAACGCTGTCCGTTCGTCATTGATTACCTGATTGACCTGGCCAGCCGCAGCCGTCGCCGCCTGATGATCCGCCTGGTGAAAGGCGCCTACTGGGACAGCGAAATCAAACGCGCCCAGATGGAAGGTCTGGAAGGCTATCCGGTCTATACCCGCAAGGTCTACACCGACGTCTCTTACCTCGCGTGCGCGAAAAAACTGCTCGGCGTGCCGAACCTGATTTATCCGCAGTTCGCGACCCACAACGCCCATACCCTGGCGGCGATCTACAGCCTGGCCGGGCAGAACTACTATCCGGGCCAGTACGAGTTCCAGTGCCTGCACGGCATGGGCGAACCGCTGTACGAGCAGGTCACCGGGAAAGTGGCGGACGGCAAGCTGAACCGCCCGTGCCGCATCTATGCCCCGGTGGGCACCCACGAAACCCTGCTGGCGTACCTGGTGCGTCGTCTGCTGGAGAACGGGGCGAACACCTCCTTCGTTAACCGCATCGCCGACACCACCCTGCCGCTCGACGAACTGGTGGCCGATCCGGTGCAGGCCGTTGAGAAGCTGGCGGCGCAGGAAGGCCAGATTGGTCTGCCGCATCCGAAAATTGCCCTGCCGCGCGAGCTGTACGGCGCGGGCCGCGTCAACTCGGCGGGCCTGGATCTGGCGAACGAACACCGTCTGGCGTCGCTCTCCTCTGCCCTGCTCAACAGCGCATTGCAGAAATGGCAGGCCAAACCGATCCTTGAGCAGTCCGTTGAGGACGGTGAAATGCAGCCGGTGATCAACCCGGCAGAGCCGAAGGACATCGTCGGCTACGCGCGTGAAGCAACCGAAGCGGAAGTGGAACAGGCGCTGGAGAGCGCGGTGAATAACGCGCCAATCTGGTTCGCCACCCCGCCGCAGGAGCGTGCCGCCATTCTGGAACGCGCCGCGGTGCTGATGGAAGATCAGATGCAGCAGCTCATCGGCGTTCTGGTGCGCGAAGCGGGTAAAACCTTCAGCAACGCCATCGCCGAAGTGCGTGAGGCGGTCGACTTCCTGCACTACTACGCCGGTCAGGTGCGCGATGATTTCGACAACGAAACGCACCGTCCGCTCGGTCCGGTGGTCTGTATCAGCCCGTGGAACTTCCCGCTGGCCATCTTCACCGGCCAGATTGCCGCCGCCCTTGCCGCAGGCAACAGCGTGCTGGCGAAACCGGCAGAGCAAACCCCGCTGATTGCCGCCCAGGGCATCAACATTCTTCTGGAAGCAGGCGTTCCGGCGGGCGTGGTGCAACTGCTGCCAGGGCGTGGTGAAACGGTGGGCGCCAAACTCACCTCCGATAACCGCGTGCGCGGCGTGATGTTTACCGGTTCGACCGAAGTGGCCTCCCTGCTGCAACGCAACATCGCCACCCGTCTGGATGCGCAGGGTCGTCCTACCCCGCTTATCGCCGAAACCGGCGGCATGAACGCCATGATTGTTGACTCCTCCGCCCTCACCGAGCAGGTGGTGGTTGACGTGCTGGCCTCCGCCTTCGACAGCGCCGGTCAACGCTGCTCCGCCCTGCGCGTGCTGTGCTTACAGGATGACGTGGCTGACCACACGCTGAAGATGCTGCGCGGCGCGATGGCGGAATGCCGCATGGGCAACCCGGGCCGTCTCACCACCGACATCGGGCCGGTGATCGACGCGGAAGCCAAAGCCAACATTGAAAACCACATTCAGGCCATGCGCGCCAAAGGCCGTCCGGTGTTCCAGGCGGTGCGCGAGAACAGCGAAGATGCCCGCGAGTGGCAGACTGGCACCTTCGTGCCGCCTACGCTGATTGAACTGGCAAGCTTCGACGAGCTGAAAAAAGAGGTCTTCGGCCCGGTGCTGCACGTGGTGCGTTACAACCGTAACAACCTCAACGCGCTTATCGACCAGATCAACGCCTCCGGCTACGGCCTGACGCTCGGCGTGCATACCCGTATCGACGAGACCATTGCGCAGGTCACCGGCACGGCCAAAGTCGGCAACCTGTACGTCAACCGCAACATGGTTGGCGCGGTCGTGGGCGTGCAGCCGTTCGGCGGCGAAGGCCTCTCCGGTACGGGTCCGAAAGCGGGCGGCCCGCTCTACCTGTATCGTCTGCTGGCGAACCGTCCGGAAAATGCGCTGGGCGTGACGCTGGCGCGTCAGGACGCTGAATATCCGGTGGACGCGCAGGTTAAAGCCGTGCTGACCCAGCCGCTGGAGGCGCTGATTAAGTGGGCTGATAACCGTCCTGAACTGCGTGCGATTGCCCAGCAGTACGGCGAGCTGGCGCAGGCCGGTACCCAGCGTCTGCTGCCGGGGCCAACCGGCGAGCGCAACACCTGGACGCTGATGCCGCGCGAACGCGTACTGTGCGTGGCGGATAACGAGCAGGACGCGCTGGTACAGCTGGCCGCGGCGATGGCCACCGGGTGTGAAGTGCTGTGGCCGGACGATGCGCTGCATCGCGATCTCGCCAAACAGCTGCCGAAAGCGGTTTCGGCCCGCATTCGCTTTGCGAAGGCCGATGCCCTGCTGACCCAGCCGTTTGACGCGGTGATCTACCACGGTGATTCCGACCAGCTGCGCGAGCTGTGCGAGCAGGTGGCGGCCCGCAGCGGGGCGATTGTTTCCGTGCAGGGCTTCGCCCGCGGGGAAACCAACCTGCTGCTGGAGCGTCTGTACGTGGAGCGCTCGCTCAGCGTCAACACCGCGGCGGCGGGCGGTAACGCCAGCCTGATGACAATCGGCTAACGCTGTGCTAATAAGGCTCCGGAGACGGAGCCTTATTTTATTGGGGAGTATATGAAACGATATCTTATCGCCGGTGCGGCACTGCTGCTCAGCACCGGCGCGCTGGCCAACGAGTGCGACAACGCGACCACCCAGCTTGAACTGAATACCTGTAGCGCGCAGCAGTACCAGGCAGCCGATAAAAAACTCAACCAGACCTACCAGGCCGCCATCAAACGCGCGGCGGCTCCCCAGCGCGACCTGCTGAAAAAAGCGCAACAGGCGTGGATTACCCTGCGCGACGCGGACTGCGCGTTTATCGGTTCGGGGACGGAAGGCGGGAGCGTCCAGCCAATGATTGTTAACCAGTGCCTGGCGGAGAAAACCGTGGAGCGCGAGGCGTTTCTGGCCTCGCTGATGCAGTGTGAAGAGGGCGACTTAAGCTGCCCTCTCCCGCCGGGCAATTAACGCACGCGGATCCCTTCGATAATCATCCGCTGCACGTTTTCGAGGGTGCTCTGGAAAAACGCCTCGTCCTGGAGCGTTTTACCGGTTACCGCCTCGACCTGGGCCGCAAAGTCAGCGTAATGCTGGGTAGCGGCCCAGATCATAAAGATCAGGTGCTGCGGGTCGACCGGGGCCAGCTTACCGCTGGCAACCCATCCGGCGATAATCGCCGACTTATCGTCCACCAGCTGCTTTAAATCCCCCGTCAGCTCCGCCTGTAGCAGCGGCGCGCCCTGCAGCATCTCAAGACAAAACAGCCTTGACGCCTGCGGGTAATCGCGCGACACCTCGAGCTTCAGGCGAATGTACTCCTCGATAGCCACCAGCGGGGCCAGCTCTTCGCGAAATGCCTTGAGCGGCGCCAGCCAGATATCGAGGATCTGCTGCATCACCGCCACATACAGCGCCTCTTTCGACGGGTAATAGTAGAGCAGATTGGTTTTAGACACCCCGGACTGCTCCGCCACCTGCTCCAGGCGCGTGCCGTGGATGCCAAACTGTGAAAAGGTCTCCAGCGCGGCGCTGAGGATCGCCTGCTTCTTGGCGCTCACCGCCTGCGAACGTTTTCCGGGTGTTTTCACTGCGCCTTGTGTCATTTCCGCTCTCCATTTTCTTTCCTGCGCTCAGCATAGCAAAACCCCCGCCTCGCCACGACCTTCTGCACTCCCATCGCGCATGAGTGCCTGTTTTCTGTGCAATGTTTTTGACCATTTAGTCCACATTTAGCGGCATCAATCCTCCAACCTTTGATTAACACATTAATAACACAAGCGTTTTCAAAACTGGCATTGCCTTTGCAAAACCACCGTTACACCTGCGACGTAATGAAGAGAGGTTCGTGATGAAAATTGGCGTATTTGTACCCATCGGCAACAACGGCTGGCTTATCTCGACCACTGCACCGCAGTACATGCCGACCTTTGAGCTGAACAAAGCCATCGTGCAGAAAGCGGAGCACTACCATTTCGACTTTGCGCTTTCGATGATCAAGCTGCGCGGCTTTGGCGGCAAAACGGAATTCTGGGATCACAACCTGGAGTCCTTCACACTGATGGCCGGGCTGGCAGCGGTTACCTCGCGGATCCAGATCTACGCCACCGCGGCCACCCTCACCCTTCCGCCCGCGATCGTGGCACGCATGGCCTCCACCATCGACTCCATCTCCGGCGGGCGCTTTGGCGTTAACCTGGTCACCGGCTGGCAAAAACCGGAGTACGAGCAGATGGGACTCTGGCCGGGCGACGATTACTTCTCCCGTCGCTACGACTACCTGACCGAATACGTGCAGGTCCTGCGCGATCTGTGGGGCACCGGCAAAAGCGACTTCAAAGGCGACTTCTTTACCATGAACGACTGCCGCGTCAGCCCGCAGCCGTCGGTACCGATGAAGGTGATTTGCGCCGGGCAGAGCGACGCGGGGATGGAATTCTCCGCGAAATACGCCGACTTTAACTTCTGCTTCGGCAAAGGCGTTAACACCCCTGCCGCCTTCGCCCCGACCGCCGCGCGGATGAAAGAGGCCGCCGACAAAACCGGGCGCGACGTGGGCTCGTACGTGCTGTTCATGGTCATTGCCGACGAAACCGACGACGCCGCACGCGCCAAATGGGAACGGTATAAGGACGGCGCTGACGACGAAGCCCTGAGCTGGCTTACCGAGCAGAGCCAGAAAGACACCCGTTCCGGCGCAGACACCAACGTGCGCCAGATGGCCGACCCGACCTCCGCCGTCAATATCAACATGGGCACGCTGGTTGGCTCGTACGCCAGCGTTGCCAGGATGCTCGACGAAGTGGCGGCCGTACCCGGCGCGGAGGGCGTCCTGCTGACCTTCGATGATTTCCTCACCGGCGTGGAAACCTTCGGCGAGCGCATCCAGCCGCTGATGCAGTGCCGCACCCATATCCCTGCCGTCACGAAGGAGGTGGCGTAATGACGACCTTAAACGCTCGCCCGGAAGCCATCACCTTTGCGCCGCAGCAGAGCGCGCTGATCGTGGTGGACATGCAAAACGCCTATGCCAGCCAGGGCGGTTATCTGGATCTGGCGGGGTTCGACGTCTCCGCCACAAGGCCTGTGATCGAGAACATCAAAACCGCCGTCGCCGCCGCGCGCGCGGCGGGAATGCTCATCATCTGGTTCCAGAACGGCTGGGATGACCAGTACGTCGAGGCCGGCGGCCCCGGCTCGCCCAACTTCCACAAGTCGAACGCCCTGAAAACCATGCGCAAGCGGCCCGAACTGCAGGGCAAGCTGCTGGCCAAAGGCGGCTGGGATTATCAACTGGTGGACGAGCTGGTCCCGCAGGCGGGCGATATCGTCCTGCCGAAACCGCGCTACAGCGGCTTTTTCAACACCCCGCTCGACAGCCTGCTGCGCAGCCGGGGCATTCGCCACCTGGTGTTCACAGGCATTGCCACCAACGTGTGCGTGGAATCGACCCTGCGCGACGGCTTTTTCCTCGAGTATTTCGGCGTGGTGCTGGAAGACGCCACCCACCAGGCCGGGCCGGAATTCGCCCAAAAGGCAGCTTTGTTCAATATCGAAACCTTTTTTGGCTGGGTCAGTAACGTTGCGGATTTCTGCGACGCCCTGAATCCTCCGCTCGCCCGTATCGCCTGAGGAGACACACGATGCCGAAATCCGTAATCATCCCGCCGGGCACCAGCACGCCCATCGCCCCGTTTGTCCCCGGCACCCTCGCCGACGGCGTGGTGTATGTCTCCGGCACGCTGCCGTTTGATAAAGACAACAACGTGGTATTTATCAACGACCCAAAGGCGCAAACCCGCCACGTGCTGGAGACGATCAAAACCGTGATCGAAACGGCAGGTGGCACGATGGAGGATGTGACCTTCAACAGCATCTTTATCACCGACTGGAAAAACTACACCGCGATTAACGAAATCTACGCCGAGTTCTTCCCCGGCGATAAACCGGCGCGGTTCTGCATTCAGTGCGGGCTGGTAAAACCGGACGCGCTGGTTGAGATCGCCACCGTTGCGCACATCGCGAAGTGAGGCAGGCATGAAACTTTCCGTCTCGCCGCCGCCGTACGAGGGTGCGCCCGTGGTGGTCTTTATTTCCGGTCTCGGCGGCAGCGGCAGCTACTGGCTGCCCCAGCAGGCCGCGCTGGAGCCGGAGTATCAGGTGGTGTGCTATGACCAGCGGGGAACGGGCAATAACCCCGACACCCTGCCGGAGGGTTACAGCCTTGCGCAGATGGCAGACGAGCTCGCCCAGGCGCTGGCTGACGCAGGCATTGCGCGCTACAGCGTCGTCGGGCACGCGCTCGGCGCGCTGGTCGGCCTGCAGCTGGCCCTCGACAGGCCCGACGCCCTCACCGCGCTGGTGTGCGTCAATGGCTGGCTGACCCTCAATGCCCACACCCGCCGCTGTTTTGACGTTCGCGAGCGGCTGCTGCATTCCGGCGGCGCGCAGGCGTGGGTCGAGGCGCAGCCGCTGTTTCTCTACCCGGCAGACTGGATGGCCGCCCGCGCGCCGCGTCTGGAGGCCGAAGAAGCGCTGGCGCTGGCCCATTTCCAGGGTAAAACCAACCTGCTGCGCAGGCTCAGCGCCCTGAAAAAAGCCGACTTCCGCCGCCAGTCCGCACGCATTCGCTGCCCGGTGCACATTATCTGTTCCGCCGACGACGTGCTGGTGCCGTCTGTCTGTTCCGCTGAATTGCACGCCGCCCTCCCGCACGCCCACAAAACGGTCATGCGCCAGGGCGGACATGCCTGCAACGTCACCGAACCGGACACCTTTAACACCCTGCTGCTGAACGGGCTTGCCAGCCTGCTGCACAGCCCTGAACCCGCTTTATAAGGAGCTTTAATGAGCGAAGCCATTACCCCCGCCGCGCTGGAAACGCTGTTCACCGGTGCCCGCACCCACAACGGCTGGCTGGATATGCCGGTCAGCGACGAGACGCTGCGCGAGATGTATGACCTGATGAAATGGGGCCCAACGTCTGCCAACTGCTCACCGGCGCGCATTGTCTTTGTGCGAAGCTCAGAGGGAAAAGAGAAGCTGCGCCCGGCGCTCTCCAGCGGCAACCTCGAGAAAACGCTTACCGCCCCTGTGACAGCGATTGTCGCCTGGGACGGGGAATTCTACGAGCGCCTGCCCGAGCTGTTCCCGCACGGCGATGCCAGAAGCTGGTTTACCGCAAGCCCCGCGCTGGCGGAAGAGACGGCCTTTCGCAACAGCTCAATGCAGGCCGCGTATCTGATTTTCGCCTGCCGCGCACTCGGCCTGGACACCGGCCCGATGTCGGGCTTTGACCGACAAAAGGTCGACGAGGCCTTTTTCACCGGCACAACGCTTAAAAGCAACCTGCTGATCAACATTGGCTATGGCGATACGAGCAAACTTTACGGGCGCCTGCCGCGCCTGACCTTCGACGATGCCTGCGGACTGGCGTAAGGAGCGATCGTGATGACACCCGATAAACAGACCTTTCGCGACGCCATGGCCTGCGTTGGCGCGGCGGTCAACATCATCACCACCGACGGCCCGGCGGGGATGGCGGGCTTTACCGCCAGCGCGGTATGCAGCGTCACGGATTCCCCTCCCACCCTGCTGGTGTGCCTGAACCGCGGCGCGTCGGTCTGGCCCACGTTCAGCGAAAACCGCACCCTGTGTGTGAATACCCTGAGCGCCGGACAGGAGCCTTTATCCAATCTGTTTGGCGGCAAAACGCCGATGGCGGAACGCTTTACCGCCGCCCGCTGGCAGACGGGCGACACGGGCTGCCCGCGTCTGGAGGATGCGCTGGCCTCGTTTGACTGCCGCATCAGCCAGGTGGTCAGCGTCGGTACTCACGACATTCTGTTTTGCGACATCGTATCGATTATTCGCCACCCCGCACCGCAAGGTCTGGTGTGGTTTGACCGCAGCTACCACGCGCTTATGCGACCCGCCTGCTAAGGCGCTTTAAGGAGACAGACCATGTTCGGATTTCCCCACTGGCAGTTGAAATCGACCTTCACTGAAGCAGGCGTGGTCGCGCCGGATGAACGCCTCCCGCTCGGGCAAACCATGGTGATGGGCGTCCAGCATGCAGTCGCGATGTTTGGCGCGACGGTATTGATGCCGATGCTGATGGGGCTCGATCCCAACCTGTCTATTCTGATGTCGGGAATCGGCACCCTGCTGTTCTTTTTTGTTACCGGCGGGCGCGTGCCCAGCTACCTGGGCTCCAGCGCCGCCTTTGTCGGCGTGGTGATCGCCACTACCGGTTTTAACGGCCAGGGGATCAACCCCAACCTGAGCGTGGCCCTTGGCGGCATCATCGCCTGCGGGCTGGTCTATACCCTGATTGGTCTCGTTGTGATGAAGATCGGCACGCGCTGGATCGAACGGATGATGCCCCCCGTCGTCACCGGCGCGGTGGTGATGGCGATAGGCCTGAACCTCGCGCCGATTGCGGTGAAAAGCGTCTCCGCTTCGCCGTTTGAAAGCTGGATGGCGGTGATCACGGTGCTGTGCATCGGCCTGGTGGCAGTCTTTACGCGCGGGATGATCCAGCGTCTGCTGATCCTGGTCGGGCTGATTGTCGCCTGTCTGATCTACGCCCTGCTGGCGAACGTGTTCGGCATGGGCAAGCCGGTCGATTTTACCCTGCTTCATCAGGCCGCCTGGTTCGGTCTGCCGCAGGTGACCTCGCCCACCTTTAACACGCAGGCGATGATGCTTATCGCCCCGGTGGCGGTGATCCTGGTGGCGGAAAACTTAGGGCACCTGAAGGCGGTGGCGGGAATGACCGGGCGCAGCATGGATCCGTACATGGGCCGCGCGTTCGTCGGCGACGGGCTGGCGACCATGCTCTCAGGCTCCGTGGGCGGCAGCGGCGTGACCACCTATGCGGAAAACATCGGCGTGATGGCGGTGACCAAGGTCTACTCAACGCTGGTCTTCGTGGCGGCGGCGGTAATGGCGATCCTTCTTGGTTTCTCACCGAAGTTCGGCGCGCTGATCCACACCATTCCGTCACCGGTCATCGGCGGCGCGTCGATTGTGGTGTTCGGGCTGATCGCCGTGGCCGGGGCACGCATTTGGGTGCAGCATCGGGTTGACCTCAGCCAGAACAGCAACCTGATCATGGTGGCCGTCACGCTGGTGCTGGGCGCGGGCGATTTTGCCCTGACGCTGGGCGGGTTTACGATCGGCGGGATTGGTACGGCGACCTTCGGCGCGATCCTGCTTAACGCCCTGCTGAGCCGCCGGATGGCTGCCGCGCCGCAGGCCGCCGCGGCGCATCTGGATTCGTGAAATCGATATGTCGGGTGACGGCTACGCCTTACCCGACCTGCATGCTCCTTTAGAGCGATCACGCCTGCTCAAACAGTCGTTCGATAGCTTTTGTCGGGAAGAACAAAGAATGGCTGTTTTCGCCTGCCAGCGGGATGAACCCCAGCTTCAGATAAAATCGTTTAGCCTGCTCGCTAAGGGCATCAACAAATATTCCGTGTACTCCCACAGCCTGCGACGCCAGGTAAACCACCCGCATAGCGTGTGCAACAAGCGTTGTTCCCCACTCGTTTCCCTGTAGTTCTTTATGAATAGCCAGACGTCCCAGCGTCACGCTGGGTACGTTGAGATAAGGGATCCGACGCTGCTGAGTCTTAGAAGGAAGCATCGCTCTCTCAAAGCAACTTCCCGATAGCGTGTAATAGCCCAGCACGCGCGGATGGTCGCGCTCTTTAAGCAGGTAGGCTCGTAGAATACGTCCATTGTGCTGGCGTACCAGGTGTTCTCTCAGGAAAGCATTTAGCGAGGGTTCACCACAATCAAAATCCCCGAAATCATAGTCGGTTCCCTCTGAAAACATTTCAATCGTGAGATTTGCCAAGACGCTTCACTCCATGTTTCGAAGACGTTTTGCCGCGCGCTTGAGGCGTTCATTTGGCTCTGGCGGATTGTCGATGGCATCCATCACCGCATTCCATGAGGCTTCGTTTAACACGAGACGACGGTGTTGCTCGATGACCTCTGCAGCACGCTCTGACGCACTGTTCACCATAAACTGGGTGATCGTTTGATTCGTCATCGCCGCCGCTTCTTCAATCATTGTTTTGTCTTCGTCCGTTAAGCGAAGATCGATACGCTGTTTTTTAAGTGCTGGCATGGTTTACATCACCGTGTACGGTTTTAATCCGTACACATCCTAAGTAACGTTGCGCTTTTTTTCAATCTAAACCTTTTTCAGCAGTCAAATGACTCGCTTCACGCCGCCGCTTTCTGAGCTTTAGCTCGCTCACCAGCACCCCGGCGACAATAAACGCCGCGCCCACCAGCGCCAGCAGCGGTAAACGCTCGCCGGCCAGTCGTCCGAAAATCCCCGCCCAGACCGGTTCACCGGTGTAGATCACCGTCGCCCGCGTTGGCGATACGCTGCGCTGCGCCCAGTTCATGGTCACCTGGATAATGGCGCTGAAGATGCCAAGCCCCAGCGCGACCACCACCAGCCCCGTGGACATCGGCGGCACGGATTCCCCGGCTGGCACCATCGTCGCGAAGGCCACCAGCGACGCCGTCGCGAGCTGCACCACCGTCACGCGCTTGACGTCCACTTTCCCAGCCCAGGCGCTGATCAGAATAATTTCCGCCGCGATGGCAATGGCCCCGACGAGGGTAATGATCTCGCCCGGCCCCAGCGCCAGCAGGTTATTTTCCGGCCCGGCTAATAAAATCAGGCCGATAAACGCCAGCACGATGCCAATGCAGGACATCAGCCCCGGTAGCCGCCCGAGGCATAACCATTGCAGCAGCGGCACCAGCGGCACGTACATGGCGGTAATAAAAGCGGATTTGCTGCTGGAGATGGTCTGCAATCCCCACGTCTGCAGGCTGTAGCCCATCGCTATCGCAACTCCAATCGCCACGCCGGCCTTGAGTTCCTTCAGCGTCAGACCCCGCAGCGTTTTAAGGGAGATCAGCCCCACGGCTATCGCCGCCGTCGCAAAGCGCAGGCCGACAAAAAAGAACGGATCGCTGAGGGTCACCGCGTACTGGACGGCAAGAAAGGTCCCGCCCCAGAACATGGTGATGAGAATAAGGATGGCTTCCTGCGGTTTTATGGAGAATTTAAAGCGTGAGACGGACATGCGACACCAACAAGTGAGATCAATTCTGTAGTGTGCGTTGCCTTTGGTTACAGTTCAATGTTGCAGACATAAAAAAACCGCCGGGAAACCCGGCGGCAGGGAGTCAACCCGGCGTACTACTTATTGCTGCCGTGGCTATTTTTACCCCCTTTTTTACCAGCCTCTGATGCGCGCTGAGGGTCGTTCTTAAAGTTACCCCCGCTAGACTGGCCACCTTTACGACCTGCTTCTGATGCTCTTTCACGGTCTTCAGCGAAATTACCTGAACCACCACGATGGTTTGCCATCTCTAACCTCCAGAGTGTGAAACATTAGACATCATATTGCATTCAGTAAAAGAGGATTCTTTCACCTCGCGGCTAAAGGACAGGGCCTTTATCTGTGCCGCGTGAAACTAAGCTTAGTGGACTGAGGCTATCCGGCAAGCCACGGGTAATATTCTGCAACATGATATCCGCCTTTCGGGTCAGATAACGCGACGGAAATCTATAAGCCTTTCTTATCATTTTAAAATTCGACGACCAGAAAGTTGTTTCATTTTGCTACAGCACCGTATTGTAACCATGTTGTTATAAATCAAAGAAATGCCGTTCATTTTTGCAGTCTGGCCGTGATGTCATATCTTTAAATGAACGCAGCGATCCGCTGTCAGAAAAACCAACGAGGAGTGATGCAAAATGGCAAAAGTTCTGGTGCTCTATTATTCCATGTATGGACACATTGAAACCATGGCTCACGCGGTAGCAGAAGGTGCAAACAGAGTGGACGGCGTTGAGGTTGTGGTAAAACGCGTACCGGAAACCATGCAGGCGGAAGCGTTCGCCAAAGCCGGGGGAAAAACACAAAATGCCCCGGTCGCCACCCCGCAGGAGCTGGCGGAGTATGATGCCATTATCTTCGGCACCCCGACCCGCTTCGGCAATATGTCAGGCCAGATGCGTACCTTCCTCGATCAAACCGGCGGGCTCTGGGCATCCGGGGCGCTGTACGGCAAACTCGCCAGCGTATTCAGCTCTACCGGCACCGGCGGCGGCCAGGAGCAGACGATTACCTCAACCTGGACTACCCTTGCTCATCATGGGATGGTGATTGTGCCAATTGGCTACGGCGCGCAGGAGCTGTTTGACGTTTCTCAGGTGCGCGGCGGGACGCCGTACGGCGCAACCACCATTGCCGGTGGGGATGGCTCACGTCAGCCAAGCAATGAAGAACTCTCTATCGCCCGCTATCAGGGTGAATACGTCGCGGGTCTCGCTAAAAAACTGAACGGCTAACCCAACAGGAGGAAAAGTATGCCAACACAGGAATCCAAAGCTCACCACGTGGGCGAATGGGCAAGTTTACGCAACACCTCTCCGGAGATTGCCGAAGCCATCTTTGAAGTCGCGAACTACGACGAAAAGCTGGCCGAGCAGATTTGGGAAGAAGGCAACGATGAAGTGCTGATTCGCGCCTTCGAAAAAACGGACAAAGACTCGCTCTTCTGGGGCGAGCAAACCATCGAACGTAAAAACGTCTAAGCGTTCCCCCCCGCCGCAGCGGGGGGTTCTCTTTTACTTCGCCGCGTTATTCATGACCGCATTGAATTTATCAACCGGACAGAAGCCGTTCGCGTCCACCGGACAGCCCTTCAGCTCCAGCGTCACGCGCTGCGCGGGCGACTGCAGTGTCAGCACGCTGGCGTTGCGCAGCTGCTCCGCGCTCTGGTAGACATACTCAATTTTCATCAGCTCCTGATTGCTGTTTTTGTCGTGCCAACGCTGGAAGACAATCTTGCCGCCGATCGGGGTCCGTTCCTGCTGGTCATGCAGCTGATACGGCTTGAAATCCAGCGCGGTGAGCAGTGAAGCGATGTTCGAATCGTGCCCTACCAGCAGAGTAATCTTAGGCGCTTTCGCCTGTTCGGTGACCAGCGTTTTATCGATATATTTCACCAGCGGCTTCGCCACGTTTTGCGCCACCTCGGTGGAGGTAAACAGCGAGTCCTGATAGCCGTTCTTCAGCTTCGACAGCACGCGCCACTGCTGGTCGGTCTTGATTTCACCCCAGGCCACCTGGTCGGCCGGGAAACCTTCGTAATACTGCAGCGTGAACGCGTCCACCAGCGAGTTACCCACCTTAAGCGGCCCGGATACGCCAGGCTCTTTTTCATAGTCGGCGCTGAAGGTATCTTTCGCGTCTGCCAGCGAGCAGACCTTTTTCTCTTTGCAGGACGGAGAGTCAGCGTAGTTCGTCAACTGCTCCAGCAGCTTATAGCTTTCACCAAGCTGCATTTTCTGCCGCTCGGACTCCATCGCCTTGAGCGCTTTTTCGCGGAATTCCGGCGAGTTGTCGGTAATCACCGGATTAAAGGTCGGATCCATGGTGCCCATTTTTTCCTGATGATGCACGGGGACGTCGCACCCCGGGAACGCGCCGGTAATAAAGAACTGCGCGGTGGCGACAGTACGCTGCAGGCTGTTGGCGTAAGCATAAACGCTATCCGCTGGCGGACACTCTCCCGTCTTCACCATCCCCTGCTCTGCCAGCCACTCGCGCATGTAATGGCCCATATAGACTTCCAGCACGCCGCCTTTGGTGGTGAGCTGACCGCCCGGCACGTCCCACTCCGGCCACTGCTTCGGCGTGGACTGCTCCAGCACGCTGCCGTTGTTGGCGAGCGGCGCGCGCAGGTTGTGACGGCTCATGATTAACACCTGCTCCAGCTGATAGCCTTTCGGCGTCTCCTGCGCCTGTGCGCCAAAGGTCATTGAAAGGGTACCTGCCACGGCCACTGCGAGTAGTGCTTTTCTCATCCCTCGTTCCTCACGTTTTTTTAATGTTCCAGTGAGTGTGACAGATTCGTGACAGTTTTTTCGGGAAGCATTTCTCAAACTGATGATTAACGTGCTTACGGTGGGCGCTAATTAGTTTTATAATAAAACCATACCCCACCGGAGACCTGACCGTGAAACGCACCCGCCTTGAAGAGAGCACCTGCCCCGTCGCCCGTTCGCTGGATATCATTGGCGACTGGTGGTCGCTGCTGATCGTTCGCGACGCGCTGCGCGGGATTAAACGCTTCGGCGAGTTTCAGAAAAGCCTCGGTATCGCAAAAAACATGCTCACCTCGCGGCTGAAGCTGCTGGTCGATGAAGGCATCCTCCGGCTTCAGCCCGCCTCCGACGGCAGCGCCTGGCAGGAATACGTTCTGACCGACAAAGGACGCGCGCTCCAGACGGTGCTGGTTGCTCTCTCCCAGTGGGGCAATGAATTTTTGTTCGCGGAAAACGAATGCGGCACCGTTCTCGTCGATAGCGAACAGCGCAAACCCCTGCGTAAACTGGCGCTTATCGCCGACGATGGGCGCGAGCTGACGCCTGAAGAGATCGTGGCTAAACTCCCCTCCTGATCGTTCCCAACGGCAAAAGCACAAAATGCCCGGCAAAATGGTTGCATTATAAAACCAAATAGCAGAGAGTTAATTCAGTTTCATATTGAAACCAAATAACCCACTTTGCTTTGAGGTAACACACAATGACTACGCAAATCACCACCGCCTTAATTACCGGCGCCTCTTCCGGGATCGGGGCCGTCTATGCCGATCGCCTTGCCGCGCGCGGCGCTAACCTGGTCCTGGTCGCCCGCCGCGAGGATCGCCTGAGAGCCCTCGCCGCCGACCTGCGCGCGCGCTATGGCGTGGCCGTCGCTATACTGGTGGCCGATCTCAGCGATGAAGCCGGGATCCGCGCCGTGGAAAATGAACTGCGCCACAATACAGCCATCGATACGCTGGTAAACAACGCGGGCACCGCGCAGATGGCCCCGTTCCTCACGGGCGATGTGGCGCAGCATCAGGCCATCAACACCCTCAACACCACGGCGCTGATGCGTCTGACCTACGCCATCCTGCCCCGCCTGGCGCAGAACAATCGCGGGACGCTGATCAATATCGCCTCGGTGTTATCGCTCCATGTCCGTGCGGGCAGCGCGCTGTACAGCGCCACCAAAGCCTGGGTACTGAGCTTTACCCGCGGACTGCAGGAAGAATTTGCCGATAGCAGCGTGCGCATTCAGGCCGTGCTGCCCGCCGCGACGGCGACGGAGATCTGGAGCCATTCAGGGGTTACGGTGAACGATCTGCCGGAAGGGTCGGTGATGACCACCGACGATATGGTCGATGCGTCACTGGCGGGTCTGGATCAGGGCGAACAGATCACTATTCCGCCGATGCATGACGCCGCCCTGTGGGATCGCTACGAAGCGGCGCGCCTTGAGCTGTTTAACAGCGCGCGCACCGGGGTTCCGGCACCGCGCTACGTTAAACAGTAGCCTAACGCTCAAGCTGGTCGCCGTACTCGCTCATCCAGGCGGCCAGCGGCGAAAGTGCGTCCTGCAGGGTTAACCCCAGCTCGGTAATTTGATACTCCACGCGCGGGGGGATCTCCGGGTAGACCGTCCGCGTCACCAGCCCGCGCTGCTCAAACAGGCGGAGCTGCTTCGTCAGCTCTTTCTGCGTGATGGGGGCAGCGGCACGCAGCAGATCGCCAAAGCGTACGGGCGTATTGAACACAATCAGGCGATAGAGAATGGGGATCGCCCACTTACCGGATATAAGGTTGACAAACTGCGTCATCGGGCAGGTATACGCCTCAGATTTTTTTTCGCAGCACACCTCCAGCATTTCTGCCATAGCACACCTCTTGCCTCGTTAGTATCCATTTGGTACCTGGTTTCCTTTCGATACTAACGTTTCTATAGTGCTTTCTCCAGTGACATTTCAGGAGAAGAACATGGGTCGTTTAACCGATAAATATACGCTGATTACCGGCGGCACCAGCGGCATTGGTCTTGCCACCGCGCAGGCGTTTATCGCCGAAGGGGCGCGCGTCGCCGTGACCGGACGCAACCCGGACACCCTCGCCGAAGCAGAGCGCATTCTGGGCGATAAGGCCTGGGTGATCCCAACCGACGCAGGCGATATCGCGTCGCAAAAAGCGCTGGCGGAAACCCTCGCCGCCCGCTGGCCACGCCTGGACGCGGTGTTTCTCAACGCTGGCGACGTGACGCACGCGCCGCTGGAAGCCTGGCAGGAGGATGCGTGGGACCGCCTGATGGGCATCAACCTGAAGGGACCGTTCTTTCTAATTCAGGCGCTGCTGCCGCTGCTGAATAACCCATCGTCGGTGATCCTCTGCGGCTCCGTGAGCGCACGCATCGGCCTGCCCACCAGCAGCGTGTATGCCGCGAGCAAGGCCGCCCTCCTGTCGCTGGCGCGTACGCTGTCGGCGGAGCTGCTGCCGCGCGGGATCCGCGTCAACGGGTTGAGCCCCGGTCCGGTGGAAACGCCGGCATTTACGAAGACGGGCTTAAGCGAAGAGACGCTTAACGCGATGGTGGCGGAGATCATCAAGCTGGTGCCGCTCGGCAGAATGGGCTCGACGACGGAGCTGGCAAAAGCCGCGCTCTATCTGGCGTCCGACGAGTCGAGCTACACGGTAGGAACGGAGCTGCTGGTGGACGGCGGAATGGGGAGTCTGTAACTCAAAAGGCGCTGATGCCGGTGACCGCACCGACATACAGCGCCGCCCATGCACAGGCGGAAAGCAGGCTGACGACGTAAACTTTGACGGCGTTCAGCCTGAGCATCCCCGCCGCCAGCGGCACGACATAACGCAACACCGCCAGAAAGCGCGACGTAAACAGTACGATGACACCGTTTTTTTGCAGCTGATGCTGAACCCGTAAAAACGTAGCGGCATGCTTCTCCGTAAAGCGCGCGACAAGCCGGGTGTGCCCCATCAGCTGGCCGATATGGTAGTTCAGCACCGATCCCGCCGTTGCCCCCAGCACCACGGCGAGCCACGCCAGCGCCGGGTGCATGCTCCCCTGGCTGACGCCGATGCCCGCCAGCAGCATCACCGAGGCGGGCGGCAGCACGGAGGAGATCAGCACCGTGGACTTGCTCAGCGCCATTACGAATAACAGCGCGAACAGATGTGCCGGATAAAGCGCAAAATGATTCAGCAGATTATCAAACCACGCCATTTTCCTTCCCCCCGTTAATTAATCCTCCATTTAAAAGGAATAACCTTAAATAAACCCTCAACATTTTATTAATAAGATTTACCTAAACCTTCCTTAAACATTATTTAATTTCCTGAGCGATAAATTTAAACAAGCGTATTATTCCTCACGCTTTACAACGATCTCGTTATGGCGAGGCTCCTGTACAAATACACGTTATCGCTCTGGTGGGTTCGAGAGAACCGGCACAGGGTAAAACAGGCACTGTCGAATCAAGGCTTTGTCAGTATAACTTCCCTTGCGGGATACGGTGTACAGTGCTGAACCCAGGACGTGGGGATCTCCTTTCCGACATGCCCTGTCTTGCTCGCCCCTGAGAGATTTTATTATTCAAAGGGAATTCACTATGTCTTACGCTATTCACAACCACAACCTGGCATTCAATGACAGCGCGGTCGCGCAATATATGAATACCGATTTTATTGTCCTCGACGTTTCATTATGCGTGGCGCTGGCGCGCGAGCAATTCTTCGAAAAATTAAAAGACGATGATATTCCGTCGCATATTTTTATTGAAGACCATGGACGCCTGGCGGGCATGATTGCGGTACGCAAATTATTGCAGGTCACGGATACCGTGCAGCCAATTAAAAGCCTGATGATTTCGCAGTTTTTGCAGGTCAAACCGGAAGATGAACGAGCCGATGTCGCCGGACTTCTGGCCCACGGCGAGGCGGACGTCGTGCCGGTGGTAACCCACGGCAAGGTCGTCGGCTGCCTGACCGAGCGCGAAATCGCCCATCTGCTGGAAGATGACGTCACCGAAGACGCCCAGCTTCAGGGGGCGACGCTGCCGCTGGAGAAGCCCTATCTGGAAACCAGCGCCTTCAGCCTGTGGAAGAAACGCTCCGTATGGCTGCTGCTGCTGTTTGTCGCGGAAGCCTACACCAGCTCGGTGATCCAGCACTTCGAAGAGGCGCTGGAGTCTGCCATCGCGCTGGCGTTCTTTATTCCGCTGCTGATCGGCACGGGTGGCAACAGCGGAACGCAGATCACCTCCACGCTGGTGCGCGCCATGGCGCTGGGTGAAGTGCATCTGCGCGACGTAGGCCGCGTGCTGCGCAAAGAGATGACCACCTCGCTGATGATTGCCGTGACGCTCGGTATTGCCGGGTGCATCCGCGCCTGGATGATGGGTATCGGGCTGGAAATCACGCTTATCGTCAGCCTGACGCTGGTATGCATTACGCTCTGGAGCGCGATTGTGTCGTCAGTGATCCCGATGGTGCTCAAGCGCTGCGGCATTGACCCGGCGGTCGTCTCCGCGCCGTTTATCGCGACGCTTATCGACGGTACCGGGCTGATTATCTACTTTAAGATCGCGCAGTATACGCTGGGGCTGGAGTAACGCGATCCGCCAGCTGAATCACCGCACGCGAAAACGCCTCAATCGCCAGCGCAACATCCTCAGCCATCACCGATTCCGCCGGGTGGTGGCTGACTCCGCCCCTGCAGCGCACGAACAGCATGCCCACCGGCCAGCGTTCCGCGATGGCAATCGCATCGTGGCCCGCGCCGCTGGGCAGCGAAAGCGAGCGCCCCTGTACCGATTTGACGGCCTCCCCCAGCACGTTCTGCAGGTGCAGATCGCACGGCGTGGCGGCAATGCGGTAAAACTCCTCGGCGCTAAATGCCAGCCCGCGGCGCGATGCGATCGCCCGGGCATGTTCCAGCAGGTCGTTGAGCAACCTGTCCAGCGGTGCATCCTGCGGGCCGCGAATATCGAGCGAGAGCTGAACCTCACCGGGGATCACGTTGACCGCTCCCGGCAGACAGCGCAATTCCCCGACCGTCGCCACCAGGTTGCCGCCCTGCTGTCGGGTAGCGTTTTCAACGATAACCATCCACTCGGCGGCGGCGGCCAGCGCGTCTCTGCGGTGGAGCATCGGCACGGTTCCCGCATGTCCGGCCTCGCCGGTGAAGCGACAGTTCAGGCGACGGGCGCCGTTAATGGCTTCCACCACGCCAAGCGCGAGCGCCTCCTGCTCAAGGCACGGCCCCTGCTCAATATGCAGCTCAAGATAGGCGCTGAAATCTTCCTGACGCCTTGCGGCATGCGACACGCGGGCAGGATCGAGCCCCGCCTGGGTCATCGCCTGCGCCACGCTGATGCCGCTGGCGTCAGTTTTTTCCAGCCAGCCCTGCGGCCAGGTGCCCGTCAGCCCCCGGCTGCCTAACAGCGTAATGCCGAAGCGGGTGCCCTCTTCATCGCAAAAGCCGACAATCTCGATGGCCTGCGCCAGATGCATACCCTGCTGATGCAGGCTGTCCACCACTTCAATGGCCGTGAGCACCCCGAGCATGCCGTCGTAGCGTCCCGCGTTGCGCACGGTATCCAGATGCGATCCAAGCAGCACCGCCTGCGCCCCTTCCTGCGCCCCCTCATAGCGTCCACAGATGTTGCCCACGCTGTCCTGCCAGACGGTCATGCCCGCCTGGCTCATCCACTGCCCCACCAGCTGGTTGGCCTGCAGATGCTGCACCGAGAGATAGACCCGGGTCAGCGCATCCGGGGTTTCGCTGATGGCGGCCAGCGCGTCGGCGCGCGCCATCACCCGTTCTGCCGCCGGGCTCATTGCGGCGTCTCGCGGAGATAGTGATCCCACGCGGCCTGCATGGCCGCACCCTGCGTGGTGGTGAATTTCAGGTAGTTCAGCACCGACTCCAGCGCGCTCAGGGTGGTCATCACGCAGTCCTTGCGCGCGTTGTAGCCCATGGTGCCGATGCGCCACACCTTGCCGTGCAGCGGGCCAAACGAGGTGCCGATTTCAATCCCGAAATCCTCCAGCATCAGCTTACGCACCTGGTCGCCGTTGATGCCCTGCGGGATGACCACGCCCAGCACGTTGTTCATCTTGTGCTTCAGATCGCCAAAGGTCTCCAGCCCCATCGCCTGAATGCCCTTCAGCAGCGCATCGCCGTGCAGCCTGTGGCGGGCGATGCCGTTATCCAGCCCTTCCTGCAGGATCAGACGCGCGCACTCGCGGGCGCCAAACAGCGCGGTGGTCGCTTCGGTGTGGTGGTTGAGGCGCTCCGGCCCCCAGTAGTCCATCACCATGCCGAGATCGAAATAGTTGGAGTAGATCATCTCCTCATCGCCGTCTCGGTGGGCGTCGGTGCGAATGCCCTCCTCAACGCATTTGCGGCGGCGGATCGCCTCCTCCATGCGCGCGCTCAGGGTGATCGGCGACGTGCCCGACGGGCCGCCGAGGCACTTCTGCATCCCGGCCGAGACGGCGTCCAGCCCCCAGGCGTCGGTCTCCAGCGCGTTGCCGCCGAGCGACGCGGTGGCATCGGTGTAAAACAGCACGTCGTAGCGGCGGCAGATGGCGCCGAGCTCCGCGAGCGGCTGCAGCATGGTGGTGGAGGTGTCGCCCTGCACGGTTAGCAGCAGGCGCGGACGAATACGCTTAATCGCATCCTCCACCTGGTCCGGGGTGAACACCTCGCCCCACGGCACCTCGATGGTATGCACCTCCGCGCGGCAGCGGCGGGCAATTTCGCACAGCAGGTGTCCAAAGCGGCCAAAGACCGGCACCAGCACTTTATCTCCGGGGCGGATGGCGGAGACCAGAATGGCTTCAATCCCCGCCCGGGAGGTGCCGTCCACCAGCATCGTCCAGTGGTTCTCGGTGCGAAACACGCCGCGATAGAGCGCCATCACCTCGTTCATGTAGTGGGTCATGGCCGGATCGTACTGGCCAATCAGCTGGCTCGACATGGCGCGCAGCACGCGCGGGTCGGCGTTGATCGGCCCCGGCCCCATCAGCAGGCGCTGGGGCGGGTTGATTTGCGGAAAGTGTGCGATATCCATTGTTAAGTCCTTATCAGTTGAGGCCGCGCACGGAGGAGATGAACTGCTTCAGTTCCGTGGTCTGCGGGTTGGCGAACAGCGTTTTGCTGTCGCCCTGCTCCCAGACTTTCCCCTGGTGCATAAACACCACGCGGTCGCCCACTTCGCGGGCAAAATTCATTTCATGGGTCACGAGAATCAGGGTCATCCCCTCGGCCGCCAGCTGCTCCAGCACCTTGAGCACTTCGCCCACCAGCTCCGGGTCGAGCGCGGAGGTGATCTCGTCGCAGAGTAAAACTTTAGGCGACATCGCCAGCGCGCGGGCAATCGCCACGCGCTGCTGCTGGCCGCCGGAGAGGCTCGACGGGTAGTAATCCAGACGATCGCCAAGCCCCACTTTCTCCAGCATGCGCTGGGCCAGTTCGCGGCATTCGGCGGCGCTTTTCTTCAGCACCCGACGCGGGGCAAGCATCACGTTCTCCAGCGCCGTCATGTGCGGGAACAGGTTAAAGCTCTGGAACACCATCCCGACCGAGCGGCTGATTTCACGCGCCTGAGAATCCCGGTCGGTAATGGTCATGCCGCCCAGCTTGATGCTTCCGTCCTGATACCCTTCCAGGCCGTTGATGCAGCGCAGCAGCGTGCTTTTGCCCGATCCGCTGCGCCCGATAATGGAGATCACCTGGCCCATATCGATATCCAGATCGACGCCCTTGAGCACGTGGTTATCGCCGTAGTACTTCTGCACCTGATTAATGGTGATGAGAGGCATTGAATTTGGTCTCCAGATAGCGGCTGTAGCGCGACAGCGGATAACACAGAATAAAGTAGCCCAGCGCCACCAGCGCAAAGACCTTAAACGGCTGATAGGTCACGTTGGTCAGCATGGTGCCGGCCTTGGTCAGCTCGATGAAGCCGATAATCGACGCCAGCGCGGTACCTTTGATCACCTGCACCGCAAAGCCCACCGTCGGGGCGATGCCGATGCGCAGCGCCTGCGGAGCGACTACGCGAAACAGGGTCTGGCCGAAGGTCAGGCCCAGGCAGCGTGAGGCTTCCCACTGCCCCTTCGGCAGGGCGCGAATGCTGCCGTACCAGATATCGAGCAGAAATGCGCTGGTGTAGAAGGTTAACGCCAGCGAGGCGGCGGTCCACGGCGAAACGTCGATGCCGAACAGTGCCACGCCGAAGAAGGCCAGGAACAGCTGCATCAGCAGCGGGGTGCCCTGAAACAGCTCGATATAGCCGCGGATAATGCGCTTCACCGTGCGCCCGCCCGTCAGGCGCAGCAGCAGGAGCGGCAGCGTTACCACCGCCCCGCCGACAAACGCCACCAGCGACAGCAGTACCGTCCAGCGTCCGGCCAGCAGCAGGTTGCGAATAATGTCCCAGTCGGTAAAGGTGGTCATCATGCCTGCACCCCCAGCCATTTGCGTCCTGCCGCCATCATCAGCTGGCGCAGGGTAATCGACAGCGCTAAGTAAATCCCGGTTGTCACCAGATAGACCTCAAAGCTCAAAAACGTTCTGGACTGGATCAGGTTAGCGGCGAAGGTCAGCTCTTCATACGAGACCTGCGACACCACCGACGAGCCGAGCATCACGATGATGCACTGGCTCACCAGCGCCGGATAAATGCGCTGCAGCGCGGGCGGCAGCACCACGCGAATAAACGTCTGCAGACGGGTCAGCCCCAGCACGCGCCCGGCCTCCCACTGTCCTTTCGGCGTGACCTGAATGCCCGCGCGGATAATTTCGGTGCTGTACGCGCCCAGGTTCACCACCATTGCCAGCAGCGCCGCCTCCCCCGCCGTCATCTTCAGGCCAAGATTCGGCAGGCCGAAGACGATGAAAAACAGCTGCACCACAAACGGCGTGTTGCGGATGATCTCCACGTAGCCGCCCCAGATCCGGCTGTACCAGGTGGTGCGTCCGCTGCGGATCGCCGCGCCGAAAATCCCGATTGCCAGCCCGCCGACGGTTGCCATTACCGTCAGCTGAATGGTGACCCACAGCCCCGCCAGCAGCTCCGGCCAGTGCGGCCAGAGGGCTGAAAAATCAAGTTGCTCCGTCATCGGCTCAGGCGCCAAGGTTTGCCGGCAGCGGGGCCTTCAGCCATTGCTCAGACAGGCCGTTCAGCGTGCCGTCCTTGATGCCCTGCTCAATCAGCGCATCCACTTTCGCCTTCAGGGCCGGTTCGTTCTTCTTCAGGCCGATAAAGCACGGTGAGTCTTTCAGCATAAAGCTCGGCACCGGGGCTTTATCCGCGTTCTGCCGTGAAATGGCCGCCACCACGAGGTTGCCGGTCGCCACGTACTGCACCTGGCCGGAGAGGTAGGCCGAGAGCGTGGTGTTGTTGTCTTCGTAGCGTTTCACGTTGGCGTCTTTTGGTGCCAGGCCGGTCAGCACCATGTCCTCCACCGCCCCGCGCGTCACGCCGATGGTTTTTCCGCTCAGCGCGGCGGCGTCCTTCAGCTCAGCCCCTTTCGGGCCAAACACGCCGAGGAAGAACGGCGCGTAGGCGCGGCTGAAGTCGATCACCTTCTCGCGTTCCGGGTTTTTACCGAGGCTGGAAATGACCAGATCCACCTTGTCGGTTTGCAGGTACGGCACGCGGTTGGCGCTGGTCACCGGCACCAGCTGCAGCTTGAGCTTCATCTGTTTCGCCAGATAGCGCGCCATGTCTATGTCGTAGCCCTGCGGCTGCAGATCGGTCCCCACCGAGCCAAACGGCGGGAAATCCTGCGGAACGGCAATGCGAATGGTGCCGCGCTTCTCGATATCCTGAAGCTGGTCAGCCTTTGCTGGCAGCTGAGTGAAGAGACATGCGGCCCCGGCCAGTGCAATAAATAGTTTTTTCATGGTGCTTCCCCGTAACGTTAACATGAAACAAAAGATTCTTTGAATGTGATTTTGCAACTAATGTGCCAGATAAGGCGAAGCGGGGAATTTTCTCTTAAAGCCTGATCAAACGCGGACGGGGCGAAAATACTCTCTATTTTCGCCCCGTTCATTTGCACCATTACAATGCAAAGCACCAGTCTGATGCCCCATTATCGTTGTTCGAGTTCGTCCAGCTGCTGGTAGAGGGAGGCAATCTCGTGAATGCGCGGACGGCCTTTATCGAGAATGTCATGCAGGAAGGCGTTCGCCAGCAGGTTGATCAGGCTGTTGACCGAGGAATAACTGTCATAGGCGGAGACGCTGTCCAGCGGGGCGCAGAGCTGCCAGCTCGCCAGCGGAAACAGGCTGTGGGCCTGCGGCTCGCACATCAGCAGCACCGGAATACCGCTACTCTGAAGCTGCTGCATCAGCGGACGAATGATGCGCGGGCGGCGGCGGAAGGCCATCATCACCACCAGATCGTCCGGCGTTAGGTCCACCAGCTCCTCGCTCAGGCTCTGCCCCGGCTGCGGCAGGACCAGCACCTGACCGCGCGCCTGCAGCAGCTGCTGGCGCAGGTGGAGCGCCGCCGGATAAGCGTTACGCATGCCGATAATGACGATGCGCCGCGCCTTGACCATGCAGGCCATGGCGTCGGCAAACTGCTGCGCGTCAAGGGCATTAACCCACTGGGTCAGGTTCGCCATCTCCTGCTTGTAGTGGCGCGCCAGCAGCGTGTTGCCCTGCACCGCGTCGCGGTTATCGGTGAGCGGCATCCCGCTCTGGCGCAGGGTGCGCAGCTCGTCGCGCATATCCTTATATTTCTCATAGCCCAGACGCTTAAACAGGCGGCTGACCGTGGCTTTCGACACCCCGCTCAGCTGCGCCAGCTCGGCGCTGTTGTAGCTGATCAGGTCGTCAAAATGGTCGAATATAAAGTCTGCCACCCGTTGCTCCTGCGGCGACAGCGACGGGTATTGTGCTTTCAGACGTTCATCCAGTTGTTCCATAGCGCCTCTGTAACTTTTGTTTCATCACATTATACCTTTCTTTATACGTATTCATTATACGTGCCAGCTTACTGAAACTTTTCTTTCAGAACTGGAACAGCTTTTGCAGCGCCTTGTGACTTTCAGTGTTACGAGGACTTCTCATGCAAAGCAACGTCTCCACGCACGGCATGGCCGTTGCGCCCCACCATC
Organism: Enterobacter sp. IF2SW-B1; assembly: GCF_001743375.1. Classification (NCBI taxonomy): domain Bacteria; kingdom Pseudomonadati; phylum Pseudomonadota; class Gammaproteobacteria; order Enterobacterales; family Enterobacteriaceae; genus Enterobacter; species Enterobacter sp. IF2SW-B1. The sequence continues at coordinate 565,119 of NZ_MJAA01000001.1, forward strand.
TTGCCAGCCAGAGCGCGCTGGCGGTGTTGCGCGAAGGCGGCAGCGCGATTGAAGCGATGGTCGCGGCGGCGGCCACCATCGCCGTGGTTTACCCCCACATGAACGGGCTGGGCGGCGATGGCTTCTGGCTTATCGTGCCGCCAGAAGGCGACCCCATCGCCATTGACGCCAGCGGCGCGGCGGGATCGCGCGCGACGCTTGCCGCCTACGACGGGCACACGCACATTCCCCATCGCGGACCGCAGGCGGCGCTGACCGTCGCCGGCACGGTGAGTGGCTGGGACGAGGCGCTGAAAGTCTCCCGCGAGATGACCGGCAAGTCGCTGCCGCTGGCCCGCCTGCTGGCCGACGCCATTGACTATGCACAGAACGGCGCCCCGGTCACGGCCTCACAGGTCCATGCCACGGCCAGTAAATTCGACGAGCTTAAGGCCATCCCCGGCTTCGCAGAAACGTGGCTGGTGAATGGTAAGCCGCCGCAGGTCGGGAGCCGTTTTTACCAGCCCGCCATGGCCTCAACCCTGACGCGCCTGGCGGAGGACGGTCTCGACAGCTTTTATCGCGGCCCGCTGGCGAACGTGCTGGCGCACGGCTTGGAGACGCTGGGCATGCCCGTGACGCTGGCCGATCTTAACGCGCACGTTGCCCGGCGCACCGCGCCGCTGAAGTTGCAGCATCAGCAGGGGGAGATCTTTAACCACGCCCCGCCGACGCAGGGGCTGGTCTCGCTGGCGATACTCGGCATCACCGACCGCCTGAATATGGCGGAGGCCGACGACGCGGACACCATTCACCGCATCGTTGAAGCCACCAAGCTGGCCTTTGGCCTGCGCGATGCCCACATTACCGACCCGCGTGAGCTGAAAACCGAGATTCAGAAACTGCTGGATCCCGCCGCCCTGCAGGCGCTTGCCGACAGGGTTGACGACGGCCACGCCGCGCCGTGGGGAACCGGAAAAGGGCCCGGCGATACGGTGTGGATGGGGGTGATGGATAACAGCGGGCTTGCCGTGTCGTTTATCCAGAGTATTTATCACGAGTTCGGCAGCGGCGTGGTGCTGCCCGATACCGGCATCGTCTGGCAGAACCGGGGGGCGTCGTTCAGCCTCGACCCCGCTCATCTTCTGGCCCTCGCGCCGGGCAAACAGCCTTTCCATACCCTGAACCCGGCGGCGGCGCGTCTTAAGGACGGGCGCGTAATGGTCTACGGATCGATGGGCGGTGACGGACAGCCGCAAACCCAGGCCGCGCTCTTTACCCGCTACGTGGTTCAGGGCGTCCCGCTGCAGGAGAGCATCACCCGCCCGCGCTGGCTGCTGGGGCGTACCTGGGGGCAAACCTCGGACACGTTAAAGCTGGAAGGACGATTTAGTGCTGAGACGGTCGCTGAACTGCGGGCGCGGGGGCATGAGGTCGAACGCTTCACGGACTTTAGCGAAGCTATGGGCCACGCGGGCGCGATTGTCCGGCACCCCAACGGGCTGTTTGAAGGGGCGTTTGACCCGCGCAGCAACGGCGCGGCCGCCGGATACTGAGGAGAAAACAATGACGACACAACAACCCGACTGGCAGGCGTATCTTGCGCAAATGGAGTCCGTGCTCGGCGTGACGCTGGACGATGCCCGCCGCGCCGAGCTGCAGTTGCAGTTCAGCCGCATTGCCAACATGGCCGCCCCGCTGATGGCGCTGCAGCTCGACGACCGTCTGGAGATCGCAGGAGTGTATAAAGCATGACGCTACACGAGATGAGTATCAGCGACATTCAACAGGCGCTGAGCGCGGGCGAGCTGAGCGCCCATGAGATTGCCCGCCAGACGCTGGAGGCGATTGGGCGCGTTAATCCGCAGATCAATGCCTGGACCACCGTGACGGAAGCACGCATGCTCGCCGAGGCCGAGAACATCGACACCCTGCGCCGCGAAAAGCGCCCCCTGCCGCCGCTGGCGGGCGTGCCCTACGCGGTGAAAAACCTGTTCGACGTTGCCGGACACACCACCCTCGCGGGCGCCGAGCTGTTCAGCCAGCGCCCCGCTGCGGCCGCTGACAGCTTCGCCGTGCGCCAGCTGCGCAGCGCGGGCGGGCTGCTGTCCGGCATGATGAATATGGACGCCTACGCCTATGGCTTTACCACCGAGAACAGCCACTACGGCGCGACGCGTAACCCGCACGATCTGACGCGCATTGCGGGCGGATCCTCCGGCGGTTCAGCCGCCGCCGTAGCTGCCGGGCTGGTGCACTTTTCGCTCGGCACCGACACCAACGGGTCGATTCGCGTTCCGGCCTCGCTGTGCGGCATCTATGGTCTCAAGCCCACCTTTGGCCGCCTGTCACGATCCGGCAGCCATCCGTTTGTCGCGAGCCTGGATCATATCGGCCCCTTCGCCCGCCGCGTGTGCGACCTGGCGTCCGTGTACGACGCGCTTCAGGGCCGGGACAGCAGCGACCGTTTTCAGGCAGAGAGCTCCCGCGAGCAGACGCGCCCCCTGCTAGACCGCGGGCTTGACGGCCTGCGCTGCGCGGTGCTCGGCGGCTACTTCACCATCTGGTGCGACGCACAGGCCAGAGACGCCGTGGCGCGGGTGGCGAAGGCGCTCGACGTGCGGGATGAGCTGCAGTTTCCGGACGCCGAGCTGGCGCGCTCCGCGGCGTTTATCATCAGCGCCTCCGAAGGGGGAAATCAGTACCTGCCCGCGCTTCGCCGCGAGCCCGAGCGCTTTGAGCCGCACTCCCGGGAGCGACTGCTGGCAGGCGCGATGATCCCCTCCGCCTGGTATATTCAGGCCCAGCGGTTCCGCGCGCAGGCGCGGCAGGCGTTTCACGCACTGTTTGCCCAGGCCGACGTGCTGATCGCCCCCGCGACGCCGCGCAGCGCCACGCGGATCGGCGAGCAAACCATGGAGATTAACGGTCAGCCGCTCCCCATCCGCGCCAGCATGGGGATGCTGACCCAGCCGATTTCATTTTTGGGCCTGCCCGTGACCACCGTTCCGCTGCGCACCGCACATGGCGCGCCGATTGGCCTGCAGCTGATTGCCGCGCCGTTTAACGAGCAGGCCTGCCTGCGCGTCGCTCGCGTGCTGGAAGAGAGCGGCATCACCGATGCCCGCCTGGCGGAGGTTGCAGCATGATCAATCACGATGACATTAACCTCCCGTGGGTGGTTGCCGAGGTGACCGCCGCGTTTTATCGCTATGAAGACGCGCTGGTGAGTAACAACATTGCCGTGCTGGACGAGCTGTTCTGGCACGACAAAAACACGGTGCGGCTGGGAGCGGGTGAAAACCTGTACGGGATCGATGAAATCCGCGCCTTTAGGGCGGCGCGCCCGTCTGCCGGGCTTCAGCGGACGCTGCGCCACACCGTGATTACCACCTTCGGGGAGGATTATGCCGTGTGCAGCACCGAGTTTACCCGTGAAGGTACGGAGCGGATTGGCCGCCAGCAGCAGACGTGGGTAAGGTTTGCCTACGGGTGGCGCATTGTTGCGGCGCAGGTGAGTTTGATGTCGTAGCCGTAGGCCGGGTAAGGCGCAACCGCCACCCGGCAAAACATCGCACAATTACTTCTGAAACGGATGCACTTCCCGCCAGTGGTCAGCAATCTGCTGGCGGGTACAGACCCACACCCGCTCGTGCTGCTGAACGTAATCCAGGAACCGCTGCAGCGCGCGGAAGCGCCCCGGCCGCCCCAGCAGGCGGCAGTGCATGCCGATGGACATCATCTTTGGCGCGCTCTCCCCCTCCTCGTACAGCACGTCAAAGCTGTCCTTCAGGTACGTATAAAACTGCTCGGCGGTGTTAAAACCCTGCGCGGTCGCAAAGCGCATGTCGTTCGCATCCAGCGTATAGGGCACAATCAGGTGCGGTTTTTGGGTGCCATCGCCGCAGGCCACTTCCGTCCAGAAGGGCAGGTCGTCGCCGTAGTAGTCGCTGTCGTAGTCGAAGCCGCCGTGCTCCACCACCAGCTGGCGGGTGTTGGGGCTGTCGCGCCCGGTGTACCAGCCGGTTGGCGGCTTGCCGAACAGGTCGGTAAGAACCTGCACCGCCTTATGCAGGTGGTCGCGCTCCTGGCTGATGTCCATGTTCTGATAGTGGATCCAGCGCCAGCCGTGGCTGACCACGTCGTAATCCGCGGCTTTAATCGCCTCAACAATCTCCGGGTGACGCGCCAGCGCCATCGCCACGCCAAAGACCGTCAGCGGCAGGCCGCGTTTTTGAAATTCACTGTGGATCCGCCAGAACCCGGCGCGGCTGCCGTATTCGTAAAGGGAGTCCATCGACATATGTTTGTCCGGGTAGCTGGCCGCGCCGATGATGTCCGACAGGAACTGCTCGGACCCGGCATCGCCGTGCAGAACGTGGTTTTCCGCCCCTTCTTCATAATTGAGCACAAACTGCACCGCGATGCGCGCCTGATTCGGCCACCGCGCGTGCGGCGGGTTGCCCGCGTAGCCGCGCAGATCCCGCGGATAATCCTGTTCGAAAAGCCCCATACCACCCCCAAAAGTTAAAATGGATTCAATGCCTGAAAATGCCCGCTTAACGGTTTGCTCTCCGGGAAGGCCAGATCCCCATGCTTGCTGGTCGTGAGCCCCAGCGCCACCAGCGATTCCACCATCTTCACCGCCGCGCTGACGCCGTCGATCACCGGCACGCGCAGCTCGCGGGTCAGCTCCTGCGCAAGGGTCGCCATGCCGCCGCAGCCGAGCACGATGGCGCCGCAGCCATCCTCTTTCAGAGCCTGTATACAGCGCGCGCGCACCTTCTCCTGCGCCAGACCGCTGCCGTCCTCCAGCGCCAGCACCGGGAGATCAATAGCGTGCAGCGCCGCGCACTTGTCCTGAAAGCCATACTGGTGCAGAAGATGGCGGGCAATAATCAGCGTGCGCGGCAGCGTGGTGACCACCGAAAAGCGCGTCGCGACCAGCGTCGCCATATGCATGGCAGCTTCGGCGATGCCGATAACCGGCCCCTGCGCCAGCTCGCGCGCCGCCAGCAGACCCGGATCGCCAAAGCAGGCAATCACGTGACCGTCCACGCCCTGCTCCCTGCCTTTTTTGATCTGTTCCAGGACACCGACGGCGGCGATGGCCTCATCAAAGTGGCCCTCGATAGACGGCACGCCCGCGCCCGGACAGACCGCGAGGATCTCCGTTCCCGGCGCCGCCACCGCTCGGGCCGCCGCGCCGATGGTTTCCGTCATCGCGAGGCTGGTGTTGGGGTTGATCACTTGTATACAGACAGACATTACGACTCCTTGTGGCCGGCAAACAGCCGGGCAAAATCAGGCAGGCACTCGCCCGCCCGCTCGAAGCAAAGGCTGGCAACGATGTGTTCAAAATGGTGCATGAGGGCATCGCTTAGCGGCTGCAGCGCCTTCTGACGCAACAGATCCACAAGCTGTTCGTGATCGTTGCAGCGGCAGCCCTGACGCCACGGCGCACCCCAGGTAGCAATCACCAGCGAGGAGCGCTGGCTCAGGCTTGTCACCATCTCCGTCAGCACCTGGTTGCCGGAGATGGCCTGCAGTTGTATGTGGAAACTGGCGGAATGTCGGATTGCCGCCGGGCCGTCGTACGCCTCGTGCGCCTGCTGCTCCTGACGAATAATGGCCTCCAGCGCTGCAAGGTGCGGCGGCTGACAGTGCGCCAGCACATCCGGCAGGTTAGCGACCTCCAGCAGCGCGCGGGTGCGGAAGATGTGCCGCGCCTCTTCCACCGTCGGGCTGGCGACGTGTGCACCACGTTTGGGCGTCAGGGTGACCATTTGCACAGCGGCGAGTCGTTGAAGCACCTTGCGGATGCCCGTGCGGCTCACGCCAAACACCTCGGCCAGCGCCTCTTCCGGCAATTTGCTCCCCGGCAGCAGCTGATGTTCCACAATCGCGGTCATCAGCGCCTGGAAGATGGTTTCGTCTTTGTCATGCAGGTCTGGCGCGGTCTGCAGGGCGTTTATGTTGTTCATTCACCACTCCGAATTTTACTTTCCGTTATCGAATCGTATACATAAAAATAAAATATTGCATACAAGATTTATTATTTTGGCCTGGATCCTGCAACACCGTTTGCACTCCCACTCAACGGGTTTACATTCACAGGAGCAGGTTTCATGCCAAACAGTCAAAACGCACAGCAGAGTACGGCCGCTGATTCCGGTGCGGTTTACAGCCCACGTCTTTGCAATGAGGATCTGGCACCGACGCGTGACCAGAACTGGAGCTGGTACAACATCTTTTCTTTCTGGATGTCCGACGTTCACAGCATGGGGGGTTACGTTGTTGCCGCGAGCTTCTTTACGCTCGGGCTGGCAAGCTGGCAGGTACTGCTCTGCCTGCTGGTGGGGATCTGCATTGTGCAGCTGTGCGCCAACCTGGTAGCAAAACCGAGCCAGATGGCGGGCGTGCCCTATGCGGTGATCAGCCGTCAGGCGTTTGGCGTCTTCGGGGCCAATATTCCGGCGGTGATCCGCGGGCTTATCGCCTTTGCGTGGTACGGCATCCAGACCTGGCTTGCCGCCAACGCGCTGATGCTGGTGGTGCTGAAGTTCTGGCCTTCTCTGGCGAGCCTTACCAACGGTGCCTTCCTGGGCCTGTCGCCGCTGGGCTGGATCTGCTTTGCCATCATGTGGGTTCTTCAGGCGATGGTCTTCTGGCACGGCATGAGCGCCATTAAGCGCTTTATTGATATCGCCGGTCCGGCGGTCTATGTGGTGATGCTGGCCCTCGCGGGCTGGATTGTATACAAGACCGGTTTTGACGGGATCTCTTTCACCCTCGCCAGCAAATCCCTGAGCGCGGGCGAGCAAACCTGGCAGATGATCACCGCGACCGCGCTGGTGGTCTCCTACTTCTCCGGCCCGCTGCTTAACTTTGGCGACTTCTCCCGCTACGGCAAAAGCATGGGTGAGATCCGCCGCGGCAACCGCTGGGGGCTACCGTTTAACTTCCTGCTGTTCTCCATCGTCACCGTGGTGATTGTCTCCGGCACCCAGTCGCTGTTTGGCCGCATGATCACCGACCCGATCGAAACCGTCAGCCGCGTAGGTAACGATCTGGCCGTGGCAATTGGCCTGCTGACGATGATCACCGCCACCATCGGGATCAACATCGTCGCGAACTTTGTCTCACCGGCGTTTGATTTCTCTAACTGCTCGCCGCAGAAGATCAGCTTCCGCACCGGGGGCATGATTGCCGCCGTCGGCTCGATCCTGCTCACCCCGTGGAACCTGTTCAACTCGCCGGAGCTCATCCATTACACCCTGGACGTGCTCGGAGCGTTTATCGGCCCGCTGTTCGGCATTCTGATTGCCGATTTCTACCTGATTAAGCGCGGCAAGGTGTCGGTAGACGATCTGTTCGACGACACGCCAAAGGGCAAATACTGGTACCGCAACGGCTTTAACCCGAAGGCCATTGGCGCGCTGATCCCATCCGTAGCCGTAGGTCTGGTGATTGGCTTTATCCCGGCCCTGCATGAAGTGGCAAACTTCAGCTGGTTTATCGGCGTCTTCCTCGGCGGCGTGACCTACCGCTGGCTGGCGCGGGAAGAGCGCGAGAGGGCAGGCGCGGCCTCGTTCAGCTCCCGCGTGGCGACGCAAAAAGAGTAACCCCTCCCTCCGGCCGCAGTTTATCTGCGGCCCGTTCATTCTGGCACCGTTCTTGCTGAGCTTTTTCACCCCGCTACGCAAACACTAAGGCAGGACCCACGATGGAATACCAGACTGCGATACGCGGTGCATTTTTCGATATCGCCCAGGTCTGCGACAGCGCAGACGCGATTGCCCAACACGCCCGCTACCTTGAGGACGGGCTGCTGTTTATCCAGAACGGAAAAATTCTGGCGCACATGGCGTGGCAGGAGGGCGAGCAGTATCTCGACCCCCACAAAGGCTACACGGACCTGCGCGGCAGGCTGCTGCTGCCCGGTTTTGTCGACGCCCACGTTCATTATCCACAAACGGAGATGATCGGCGCCTTTGGCGAACAGCTGCTGGAGTGGCTGACCACCTACACCTTCCCGGTGGAGAGCCAGTTTGCCGATGAAGCCTACGCGAAAGAGATCGCCGAATTTTTCATTAACCAACTGGTGAGCAACGGCACCACCACCGCACTGGTGTTTTGCACGCTGCATCCGCAATCGGTCGAAGCGCTGTTTACCGAAGCCCTGCGCCTCAACATGCGCCTTATCGCCGGAAAGGTGATGATGGACCGGCACGCGCCGGACTACCTGAGCGAAGATGCAAAGCAGAGCTACCGGCAGACGCGGGAGTTGATCCAGCGCTGGCACCACCGGGGGAGGCTGGGGTATGCCATTACGCCGCGCTTTGCCCCAACGTCCTCTCCCGAGCTGCTCGCCGCGGTCAGCCTGCTCAGAGAGGAGTTTCCGGATACCTGGCTGCAGACCCATCTCAGCGAAAACCCAAACGAAGTGGCCTGGGTGAACGATCTCTGGCCGGAGCACGAGCGCTATCTGGACGTGTATCACCACTACGGCCTGACCGGAGAGCGCAGCGTGTTTGCCCACGCGATTCATCTGCACCACAGCGAGTGGCAGTGCCTGCACGACACCGGTTCGGCGGTGGCATTTTGCCCCACCTCGAACCTGTTTCTCGGCAGCGGGCTGTTTCGCCTGCCCGCCTGCTGGCAGCACAAGGTGCGGATGGGCATCGGCACCGACGTCGGCGCGGGCACCACCTTCAGCATGCTGCGCACCCTGGGAGAAGCCTACAAGGTCGGCCAGCTTCAGAGCTACCGCCTGCGCGCCAGCGAGGCGTTTTATCACGCCACGCTGGGCGGCGCGCACGCCCTCAGGCTGGACGATAAGATTGGCAACTTCGCCCCCGGCAAAGAGGCGGATTTTGTGGTTATCGATCCTGACGTGACGCCGCTGCAGCGCCTGCGCAATCGCCGCTGTCAGGATATCTACGAGCAGCTATTTGTGCTGATGACCCTGGGCGACGAGCGCAACATCAGTGAGACCTGGGTCAACGGCGAGCGGGTGTGGTCAACTGCCCCGGTAGGTTGACCACCCGCCTGGCGCAATCACAAACGGCAGATGGAAGTGCTCGTCTGCCGCTTCTTCCGTCACAAAATCAATTTGCGCGCAGGGGTAGATCGTCTCCCGGCCGGTTGCGCGAAACCACCCGCCGATCTCCGCCACCAGCCGATAGTGTCCTTTTGGCAGGAATGGGACAAATTCGGTGATGCGGCCATTAGCGTTGGTCACGCCCGTCGCCATGATTTCGCCCTCCCGTTCAAGGTGAACCGTCACGCCCGCTGCGGGCTTGCCCGTCGAAATATCGAGAATATGGGTGCTGAGTGTGCTCATTCGTGGATAACTCCTTCAAGGCGCAGCAGCGTAATTTCCCGCAGCTGTTCCAGCGCAGCATGGATTTCCTGCGCGTCGCTGTTTTCCAGTCGCGCGCGCAGGGCCTGTAATATCTCCTCGCCGCTGCGGCCCTTAGCGCGGATCAGAAATACGCGCCCAAAGCGGGCTTCGTAGCGGGCATTGCCTTCACGCAGCGCCTGCGCAAGCGCCGCGTCACGGTCATTCACCGCGCCCTGCTCCTGACGCGACAGCGCCGCCTCCACCTCTTCACCCGCGGGCTTTTCGCCGATGCGCGGGTGCGCGCTCAGGGCTTGCGCTAACGACGCCTCATCCCAGCGCTGCATCAGCGCCTGCGCCGCGATCGTCAATTCACTCCGGCTCGGGTAAGGCCGTCCACAAACCAGCGCCTCAGCCCAGCCGGGGAGCGCCACGCAGGGGGTGAGCAGCGCGAGAGCCTCTTTCTCAGGAAGATAATTGAAGTCGTGCAGTGCGATCATAGTGTCTCCTTTATTGTCCTCCTCCGGGTTGTTGCACAAACCACGCCACTCTTGTCGCCGATGTGAAACAGTCGATTCTGTATGGCTGGACAGGAAATTATTGATTCATAAAAAGGCATATTCACCGTGTTTGCGCACCTTAGCAGTGCAAACTCACCTCCCACAACGCCGTTTTCGCCACTCTGCAGCCTGGTACGCAAATTGCTGAATGTTTTTACACCCTGCAAAAGGAGAGAAGCATGAAAGCAATCGTCATTGGCGCGGGTATTGGCGGCCTGAGCGCTGCCGTCGCGCTAAAGAAAGCGGGCATCGACTGTACCGTGTTTGAAGCCGTAAAAGAGATCCGGCCCGTCGGGGCGGCCATCTCCATCTGGCCTAACGGCGTGAAGTGTATGCAGCACCTCGGCATGGGCGACATTATCGAAACCTACGGCGGTCCAATGCGTTTTATGGCCTACAAGGATTACCGGCGCGGCGACACCCTGACCCATTTTAGCCTTGCCCCGCTGGTTGAGCGTACCGGAGGGCGTCCCTGCCCCGTCTCGCGCGCTGAACTCCAGCGCGAAATGCTGGACTTCTGGGGTCGCGACAAGGTGCAGTTCGGCAAGCGCGTGGAACACGTTCATGAAGACGACGCGGGCGTAAGCGTCACCTTTACCGATGGCACCACGGCAACAGGCGATTTTGTGATTGCCGCCGACGGCAGCCACTCGGCGGTTCGTCCGTACGTGCTGGGCTATACCCCGGAGCGCCGCTACGCCGGATACGTGAACTGGAACGGGCTGGTGAAGATTGATGAAGAGATTGCCCCGGCGCACCAGTGGACCACCTTCGTTGGCGAAGGCAAACGCGTGTCGCTGATGCCCGTCTCCGGCGGTCGTTTCTACTTCTTTTTTGACGTGCCGCTGCCCGCGGGCCTGGCGGAGGATCGCACCACCCTGCGCGCCGATCTCACGGGCTACTTCCGCGGCTGGGCGCCGCCGGTGCAGAAGCTTATCGCCGCGCTGGATCCCGATACCACCAACCGCATTGAAATCCATGACATCGAGCCGTTCGACAGCCTGGTACGCGGCAACGTCGCGCTGCTCGGCGATGCCGGGCACAGCACCACGCCTGATATCGGCCAGGGCGGCTGCGCGGCCATGGAGGACGCCGTGGTGCTGGGCGAATGCCTGCGTGAAAACCACAACATTACGCTGGCGCTGCGGCAGTACGAAGCCCTGCGCTGCGACCGGGTGCGTGACCTGGTGCTGAAAGCGCGTAAACGCTGCGACGTCACCCACGGGAAAGATATGGCGTTGACGCAGGCCTGGTATCAGGAACTCAAAGAGGAGACCGGGGAACGCATTATCAACGGTCTGTGCGAGACCATTCAGGGCGGCCCGTTAGGCTGAACAAGAGGGACAACGATGAAAAGAGAACCGACACCACCCGCCCACTGCACGTTTGAGCCAGAGGACTGGCTGCGCCTGGCGAAATGCTGGCATCCGGTTGCGCGCGCCTGCGACGTCGGCCCGGCCCCCGTCAAGGCCACCCTGCTGGATGAACAGCTGGTGATTTACCGAATTAACGACCAGGTCGTGGTTGCCCGGGACGTGTGTCCGCACCGCGGCGTGCCGCTGACGCTCGGCTTTCACGACGAGCACGGGATTATCTGCCCCTACCACGGCTTACGCTTTGGTGAAGACGGCCGCTGCAACCGCATTCCGTCCAGCCCCGACCAGCCCGTTCCGGCGAAGCTGAATCTGATTAACTACGCGGTGGAAGAGCGCTTCGGCCTGATCTGGACCTGCCTGGCGTTTGACCCGGACAATCCCGTGCCGCTGCCCACCATGCCGCACTGGAGCGACGACGGATTTCAGCAGATCAACTGCCCGGCGTTTGAGGTGAACGGCTTCGCCGGGCGCCAGGTGGAGGGGTTTCTGGATGTTGCCCACTTTGCGTGGATCCATACCGATACCTTTGCCGATCCCAATAATCAGCTTGTCCCTATCTATCAGCCGCAGGAGACGCCCTTCGGTTTCGTGGCCGATTACTGGAGTTCCGTGAGCAACTATCCCGCCAGTTCACCCGTGCAGGCGCCAGAAGGGTTCCAGTGGCTGCGCCATTTTGAAATGCATCTGCCGTTTACCGCCACCCTGACGATTCATTTTCCGGGTGAATCGAGGCTGGTGATTATGAACGCCGCCTCGCCCGTCTCGTCACGGGTGACCCGCATGTTCGCGCCCATCGCGCGCAACTTTGATCTGCATATTCCGGTGGAGGACGTGCATGCCTTTAACCTGCGCATTTTTGAAGAGGATCGCCTGATGGTCGAAACCCAGCGCCCGGAAAGTCTGCCGCTGGATCTCACTCTGGAAGCCCATATTCCGGCAGATAAGAGTTCGATTGCCTACCGTCGGGGACTGAAGAAGATGGGCTTTGGCGAATTTTTCCTGGTATGACGGAGGCCAATATGCTGAACGTGATCGTTGACGGGCTGTGGCGCGAGGGGGATAAAAGCCTCGCCGTCAGGCTGGTGGCCGAAAACGGCGACGCGCTACCGGCGTGGCGACCCGGCGCGCACATTGATGTCCACCTGCCCTGCGGCGTGGTCCGCCAGTACTCTCTGACCGGGGCATGTGGCGACGAGAGCTATCTTATCTGCGTGGGGCGAGAAGCCGCCTCGCGCGGCGGGTCGCGCTACGTTCACGAAACGCTGCGTCCGGGCCAGAGGCTTTCAATCTCGGCCCCGCGCAATCTGTTTCCGCTGCATCAGGCTGAGCGGGTATTGCTGCTGGCGGCAGGGATTGGCATTACGCCGCTGTATGCGATGGCATTGCAGCTGAAAGCGACCGGAACGCCGTTTACGCTGCACTATTACGTCAGAAACCGGGAAAACGCGGCGTTTGCGCGCGAACTCTCGCAGTGCGGTGACTGCATTATTCATACCACCACCCCACGAACCACGCTGGCGGAGCATTTCCCCGCGCCTGAAGCGGGGCTGCACGCGTGGGTGTGCGGACCTGCGGGATTTATGGAGAAAGCGCGCGATGTGGCGGCGGCGAAGGGATGGAATGACGCCCATATCCACAGCGAGGCGTTTCAGCCCGCTCCCCCTGTCACAAGCGGCGTCGCAGGCGAGATCTTTACGGTCAAACTTGCCTCTACCGGCGAGCGCTGGCCGGTGCCTGCGGATAAGACCATCGCTCAGGTATTACAGGAAAACGGCGTGGACGTGCCGCTGTCCTGCGAAATGGGGATCTGCGGCGCCTGCCTGACGCCGGTGATTGACGGCGTGGTGGACCACAGGGATAGCGTGCAGTCGGAGGCAGAAAAAAGCGCGGCTGACCAGCAGGTGGCGCTCTGCTGTTCGCGGAGTCACTCCGGGGAGCTGGTGATTGCGCTGTAAAACGAAAAAACCCTGCGATATTGCTATCGCAGGGTTTTCGAATTTGGCGGAAGCGTAGAGATTCGAACTCTAGAACCCTTTCGGGTCGCCGGTTTTCAAGACCGGTGCCTTCAACCGCTCGGCCACGCTTCCAAAGTGAGGCGCACTATAAACATCTATTAGCGCCTTGTAAAGCAGGAATTTTTCTATTTTTGCCTGCAGGCGTTTGACTGCGCAAAAAGTCACCCGGACGCTTTCCTGCCCTCCCCCCTTCCCCCCTTGTACATACCGTTACACAGCAACGCTCATCCTTTTAAATCACCGTGGTATAGAATGCCAAAAAAATAGACGGCCATGTGTTTTGTAATGGTAATAAATCCGGGTAATGCGGGTTTTAACGCATTACTGTCATAGCGCCTTACTGGTTGATGATGAAAATCAAAAATACGTTTTGCTTACATATCCTGATGGCCGTTTTGGCCATTTTAGTCCTGAGTTTTCACCCGCTGGTGACAAGCTTTGATCCGCCGCTTAAATTCCAGCCGCTGATCAAGTCCATGGCAGGGACGACAAAAGAACAGGCGGAAAAAATAGCCACAATTTCCCATGCTTTAGAAGGGAATGCTATTTTCTTCCTTGGTGCGTCTGAGGTCGCCACCTCAGAAGAGGAACATTACGCCGTATTTAATTATTTTAATAAGCAATTGCACCAGCCCGTCGTGGCCTATGGCGATGCGTTTGTCGATGACGAAACGCAATTTTTACTTCTCTCGCGTTTTAAAGATAGCCTTAATGCAAACAGCAAAGTGGTTCTGCTTCTGGCGCCTGACGGCTTTTATTCAAAAGGCCTGCCGCCCGCTATCTATGCGGATAATTTCCCGGGCTCGATTTTTAATCCCCTGATGAAGGATCCGCAGGCGCGCCCGTTCCTGGTTAATTACCTGAAGCATATTGATGCGAAAGAGATAAGCCATTTAACCTTCGGGCAAATGCGTGTGTATGGCTGGCATCCGGCGCTGATGTGGGACGAGCTGAGTTTTCAGTTTGCAAACTTCTGCACCCTGATTAAAAACGACTGGCTGTCGCTGCTCAACATCAGGCCACAGACGGCGCAGCCCTGGCCTCAGCAGCCAACCGCCCGTCTCTCCCCTGACTGGGATAAAGCGCTGGCGAATGCCCGCGAGTTGAATAAAAAACGCCATCAGAGCGCGGCCACGCTGTGGATGGACAAAACGATTTACGACGAGGACGGTAAGCCGCAGCAGTGGGATGACACGCCGGTGGTGCCGGCGCAGTTCGCCGCGTTCAGGAAAACCGTTCAGCTTTTGAAAGCGCATCACGTGCAGGTGATAGCTATCGTCGACCCGGTTAACCCCTGGGCGCTTTACAATACCGACACCTTCCGCCCGTTCGATAAGCAGATTCAAACCATTCTGAAAGAGAACCAGATCCCGTATTTGGATATGTACGCCATGCCGTATCAGAACGGCTGGAACTGGGATCGTCTGCACCCTACCGAACTGGCCTGGGTGCCAATGCTTCGCTTTATTGCACAGAGTTTTAAATAATGAAAATCGCGATCCGTCTTTTTTGCCTTTATTTACTGCTGGCGATCACCGTCGTTGCATGGACCGCTGTCGATGACAGCATGAGTATGCAGCTGCATTTTGAATATCAAAAATTCTGAGGCGAAATGATGTACAGCTCAGGAATGTTTTTTGTCTGTTTATTTTCATCCGCGCTGGTGTTTGCGATGGTTAATCGTGTTTTACGCCACCGTCTGACCTGGCTAGTTTCCTTATCCGTGGTGACAGCATTAGGCTGGGGTTATATTTTTCAGGGCAATTACAGTGTTCCCGTGGCCGTCTTTTGCTGGTTTTATCTTGTCGCCACGTTAAAAGAAAAAGGCAGATTAAAAACCTGGCAGGCGGTCGTTTTAACGCTGCTGCCCCTGGTTCTGGTGAAATTACATTTTAATTATCACCTCGGCACAATCGGTCTCTCTTTTATGACCTTCCGCGCTGTGGATGTACTGCTGTATCGCAGTAAAAAAGAGGGCCAGAATTTCCTGCACTATTTCTGCTATCTCTTTATGCCCTTTATTATTCTGGCCGGCCCGATGTATCGCTGGCGGACATGGATGAGCGATGTGAATAAGCCGGCATTTGTCCTGAACCGCGAACAGTTTTTAACGGCACTGGAGCAAATTATTACCGGCATCATTCAGAAGTTCCTGTTTGCCATGCTGATCGATTCGCTCGTCGTGCAGCCCTGGAGCCATAAGCCGTTTACCCTGACCGTGGGCGTGGTGATGTCGATTGCCTACAGCGCCTATCTGTACTTCGATTTTGCGGGCTACAGCAATATGGCCATCGGCGCGGGCCGGCTGTTTGGGCTGAATATTCCGGCAAACTTCAACATGCCGCTTCTTGCAAAGAACCCGCAGGATTTCTGGCGCCGCTTCCACATCAGCCTGTCCGAATGGCTGCGCGACGTGGTCTTTATGCCCGTCTATATGAACCTGATGAAGTTTAACTTTTTCCGCCAGAACAAAACGCTGGCGCAAAATATCGGTATTTTTTGCACCCTGTTCTGCATGGGGGCGTGGAATGGCCTGGAACGCCATTACGTCATCAGCGGCGCGCTGTTTGGCGCGATTTCCGTCGCGCACAACATGCTGCTGTGGTCAGCCAAACGCAGCCCAACGTTACACCGCGGATTGCAGTATCCGGCCGTTGCGTTTTTGGGACGAATTCTGACGCTGGGAAGCGCCGCAGGATCCCTTTACATCTTCAGTGGAATGTCACCTCTATGAAAAATCACTCCGATCTTCAGGAACTGCAGGATTTCTTGCGTGCGGCACTGCGCGATCCCGCCTCCCCGCAGCAGCTGGCCATCAGCGGCAGCGACGAAACCTTAAGCTGGCTCCAGCTTTCCTCTGCCGTGACGAACTGGGCAGAGCGTTATCGACGCTGCCAGCCCGCAGACGGTACGCCGATCGTGCTGTACGGCCATCAGCAGGCCGAGTTCGCCGTGGCCATATATAGCTGCCTGCTGCACAACATTCCGTACATCCCGGTGGACTGCATCTACCCTCAGGAGCGGCTTCGCGAGATCTGCAACCTGACCGGCGCTCCTTACTACTACGACGTGGCGACGCGGCAGTTCATCGCCACCGGCGAGGCGGGCAAGGTGCTGGAGGAGCAGGATCTGGCCTATATCATGTTTACCTCAGGAAGCACCGGAAAACCGAAAGGCGTGCAGATTGGACGTGAAAGCGTATGGCACTTCATGAAGTGGGTCAGCCAGGACTTTTCGCTGCCGGAAAAACCGGTGCTGATGAACCACGCGGTGTTCAGCTTTGACCTCTCCCTGATCCCTCTGCTGGCGAACCTGGCGATGGGAGGCCACATCGTGCTGAATGCCAAAGAGGATATCCAGAAAGAGAACTGGCTCGAGCGACTGCAAAGCAACGCGGTCTCCGCCTGGGTTTCCACCCCCTCTTTTGCCTACCAGCAGCTGCTTTCTCCGCACTTTAACAGCGAGTATTTGCCTGCACTCAGCGTCTTTATCTTCATTGGCGAAGTGCTCAATAAAGCGCTGGTGAAACAGCTCCGCCGCCGTTTCCCGCAGGCCAAAATCATCAACTCCTATGGCCCAACGGAAGCGACCATTGCGACAACCGTGGTTGAGATCACGGATGAGATCCTTAACAGCGACAGCGCGGTGCTGCCGGTGGGCGTGATGATGCCGGACAGCAGAATGGAGATTTCCGCCGAGGGCGAGCTGATTATCTGGGGCAAAAACGTCATGCGCGGCTATTTAGGCCTGCCGCAGGAGAACGCGGCAAAACTGCTGCGTCGGGAAAATGATGCGTTCCGCGGCTACCGGACCGGCGATCTGGGTTATGAAGACGGGCTCATCTACTGCCAGGGCCGCAACGACAGCCAGGTCAAGCTGAATGGCTACCGCATCGAGATCGGCGAGATTGAAAACCGCCTGCTGGCCATGTCCGGCATCAGCGAAGCGGTGGTGATGCCGCTGATGAAACCCTGCGGCAGCGTGCTGCGCATCGCCGCGTTCTGCGTGACGGAGCTGGCACCGGAGGCGATCAAAACCTCGCTGGCAAATGTGGTGCCCCACTACATGGTGCCTTCACAAATTATCGTAAAAGACGCTTTGCCGCTAAATCCTAACGGCAAAATTGACCGCAAGCTGCTGGACGCTTACGCCCGCACACATTAATTATCCCAGGAAAAATGATGGAACACGATATTCTCGCCCTGTTTGAAAAAGTGTTATCCCGCAAGGTTGGCTTTCACGATGAGCTGATTGAATCCGACATTCTCGACTCCATTCTGGCAGTCGACATGGTGCTGGAGGTGCAGGACGTTTACGGCTGTATGATCCCGCCTACCGACGTGGCGACTGTGCTGAAAACCCCGGCCGATCTCGCCCGTTATATTGAAGAGAACCGTTAACGCCCCCTCCTCTGATGGCTCTGGGACTCACTCCAGAGTCCATCATTCGCTTTCCCCTTCTGGATACCATTCACACGAATGAAACCCACCGGTTTTACTATTTCTCCTACACTTTAGGGGTACTGTCGGTACGGGAAATAAAACAAGCCAACATCATGAAGACAATAATGGTTCGCTCTGCGCTCAGCCAGCGATCGTTGCGTCTTTAACAGAGGAGTCTGCGGTATGGCATTCGTAACAACGAAAGACGGCGTCAATATTTACTACAAAGACTGGGGTCCGAAAGAGGCTCAGCCCATTGTTTTCCATCACGGCTGGCCATTGAGTGCCGATGACTGGGATAACCAGATGCTCTTCTTCCTTGCGGAAGGCTATCGCGTTATCGCAATCGACCGCCGTGGTCACGGGCGTTCGGACCAGGTCAGCGAAGGGCACGATATGGATCATTATGCGGCTGACGCGTCGGCCGTGGTTGAAAGCCTGGACCTGCACAATGCGGTGCACGTCGGCCACTCTACCGGCGGTGGCCAGGTGGCCCGCTATGTTGCGAAGTACGGCCAGCCGCAGGGGCGCGTTGCCAAAGCGGTGCTCGTGAGCGCCGTTCCACCGTTAATGGTGAAAACAGAAAACAACCCTGGCGGGACACCTGTAGAGGTTTTCGACGGCTTTCGTAAAGCGCTGGCCGCGAATCGCGCCCAGTTTTACCTCGACGTCGCCAGCGGTCCTTTTTATGGGTTTAACCGGGCGGGGGCCGAGGTTTCAGAGGGCACCATTCAGAACTGGTGGCGTCAGGGCATGATCGGCAGCGCCAGGGCCCACTATGAGGGAATTAAGGCGTTTTCAGAAACCGATCAGACAGAGGATTTGAAAACCATTACGGTTCCCGTTCTGGTGATGCAGGGGGATGACGATCAGGTCGTGCCTTATAAGAATGCCGCCCTTCTGCAGGATAAGTTGCTGGCGAACAGCGTACTGAAAATTTATCCGGGCTTCCCGCACGGGATGCATACCACCCACGCGGATACGATTAACGCGGATATTCTGGCCTTTATCCGTTCATAAACCTCGCCTTTCTTGCCGGGTGGCGCTACGCTTACCCGGCCTACATTCTGCAATAATATTAAGACGTTGCACGTTTCATTGTAAGCCTGTGCCAGCGAAACGCCGCCGGGCGCTAACGCTGTTTAGCCCGAGGGGATTACACACCGAGAGATACTGACTGGAGCTTTTTATGCATGAAAACTATACCGTAGTTGAAACCGTCCCCTCCGCAGAAGCGTTTTGCCGCCTTCGCGAAATCTCGGGTCTTAGCCCTCGTCCGCTGGAGGCAGCACGCAAAGCGCTGCCTGGCAGTTGTTATGGCATGCATATTTTGTGTGAGGGAAAACCCGTGGGTATGGGGCGAATCGTGGGAGACGGTGCGTTGAATTTTGATATTGTCGACGTCGCCGTTGACCCTCTTCATCAGGGAAAGGGGCTCGGTAGACTCATCATGGAAACTCTTGTGGCATGGCTGGATAACAATGCCTGTAGAGGGGCCTACGTTTGTTTAATGGCGGATGTCCCCGAGCTGTATTCTAAATTTGGCTTCACTCTCGTTCGCCCGGCAAGCGAAGGAATGGCCAGAATCTGGTAAAAGGCAACTCTGAGATAAGACAAAAGAAAAACCCCAGCTTAACGAGTAAGCTGGGGTTTATATCTGGCGGAAGCGCAGAGATTCGAACTCTGGAACCCTTTCGGGTCGCCGGTTTTCAAGACCGGTGCCTTCAACCGCTCGGCCACACTTCCTGAGTGAGGCGAACTATAAACACCTCACCGCATGCTGTAAAGAGTGGCTGCAATCGTTCGCTTTAAAATTAGCCAAAATGTGCTTAATCGGTTGAACTGACAACACATCGGCGATTTTATCAGCATAAAATTCAGCCCTCTCGCTTAGTGCTTTTTGATGTACATATCTTTTGTGAAATAGTACCCCAGCTTATCCGGCGTAAAGCCGCCCACCCACGGTTTCACCAGGTGCGTACGGACGTAGTGATAAACCGGAATGGCAGGCACATCACGCCCAAGCAGATCCTCTGCCTGCTGGTAGAACTTACCCCGCTCTGCCGGCGTTTTGGCCTTTGCGGCGTTGATCAAGGCTTGATCGTAGTCCGGGTTGCTGTACTGGCTGGTGTTTTCACTGTCGCCGGTACGGAAGTTGTTCAGGAAGGTCGCCGCGTCGTCGTAGTCGGCAATCCAGGCGTAGCGCACCGCGTCAAAGTTGTGGGTGTGCATGGTATCCAGCATGGTTTTCCACTCCTGATTTTGCAGCTTCGCGTCTACGCCGAGGTTTTTCTTCCACATAGAGCTGGCCGCAATCGCGATGCGCTGGTGCGATTCAGAGGTGTTATAGAGCAGGTTGAAGCTCAGAGGATGGCTTTCGTTATACCCGGCCTCGTTGAGCAGTTTTTTCGCCTCAGCAATACGCTTGTCCAGCGGCCAGCTGGCGTAATCCGGATTCTGCAGCTTGACCCCGCCGATGTCCGGCTGGCTAATCAGCCACGCCGGGCGCTGCCCCTGCCCCATCACCTTCTCAGCGATGATGTCTTTATCCAGCGCCATGTTCAGCGCCTTGCGCACGCGGGCATCGTTGAACGGCGGACGGGTGGTGTTGAATTCGTAGTAATAGGTCGCCAGCTGCGGGGAGACGTCCAGCTGGCTGCCCAGCGTTTTCTTCAACTGAGCAAACTGGTTAATGGGTACCGTATACACAATATCAATTTCGCCCGCTTTATAGCGGTTCACATCCGAGGCCTCGGAGGTGATCGGCAGATAGGTGACTTTGTTAATAACGGTATGCGCGTTATCCCAGTAGCGCGGGTTACGCTCCGCCACAATGCGTTCGTTGACCACCCACTGGGACAGCTTATACGCTCCGCTGCTGACGAAATGCTCCGGTTTGGTCCACTTTTCACCGAAACGGCCAATCAGCACTTTATCCACCGGCACCAGCGACGGGTGCGCCAGCATCGCCAGGAACGCCGCGTTGGGCTGGGTGAGCGTTACTTCCAGCGTGGTGTCGTTAATTGCTTTTACGCCCAGCGTGTCGGGGGATTTTTTCCCCTGAGCGATATCGGCCGCGTTGACGATATGCATGTTGCCGGGATAGCTGGCGTACGGTGAAACGGTTTTTGGATCAACCAGGCGCTGCCAGCTCCAGACCACATCCTCTGCGGTAATGGCCGTCCCGTCGCTCCAGGTGATGCCCTGACGTAAGTGGAACGTCCAGACGGTGTTGTCCTTGTTCTCCCATTTTTTAGCCAGCCGGGGTTGGATTTCTCCTGACGGGGAGACGCTCACCAGCCCTTCGAATAAATCGCTGATAATATTGAATTCGACATCGCTTTCGACTTTATGCGGGTCGAGCGAGGCCGGTTCGCTGCCATTGTTTCTGACCAGTTCCTGTTTTTCGGCCAGCGCTGTTCCTGCTGGCACGTTAGCCGCCCAGGTCGCCGTGCTGGCGCACAGGATCCCGGCAGTGAGTAAAGAGAGCGTAAAGCGCGTGCGTGTTTGTGGTTTCATTTCCTTCGCCTTATTGTCTGTTTTATGACGATCCGGAGATAACTCTTAGCGCCCGAAAGGCAATAACGCAATATTTTTCAGTAACCTATAAGAGGTTGATCTGGTAAATACTTTTAAACCGCCGTTCATACTGGTTACACATGCTTTTGCAGAAGAAACAACCACCTTCAGCGCTAACGTGCTGAGTAAAGATGGGTAAAACCACTTTGAGACTGGCGCGCCGTTTCCTATTCTTTCCGTTAATTACATCTGTCATAAGAGAGTGACTCATGGATCGTATAATTACTTCCTCACGCGACCGCACATCGCTACTCAGCACCCACAAGGTGCTGCGCAATACCTATTTCATGCTCAGCCTGACGCTGGCGTTTTCGGCTATCACCGCTACCGCCAGCACCGTGCTGATGCTGCCATCTCCGGGCCTGATCCTGACGCTGGTGGGGATGTACGGTCTGATGTTCCTGACCTACAAAACCGCTGATAAACCGGTCGGTATTCTTTCCGCGTTCGCCTTCACCGGCTTCCTGGGGTATATCCTGGGGCCGATCCTGAACGCGTATCTGTCTGCCGGTATGGGTGACGTGATTGGCATGGCGCTGGGCGGTACCGCGCTGGTGTTCTTCTGCTGCTCGGCCTACGTGCTGACCACGCGCAAGGATATGTCCTTCCTCGGCGGTATGCTGATGGCGGGCATCGTAGTGGTGCTGATTGGTATGGTGGCAAATATCTTCCTGCAGCTGCCTGCCCTGCACCTGGCGATTAGCGCGGTGTTTATCCTGCTGTCATCCGGCGCGATCCTGTATGAAACCAGCAACATTATTCACGGCGGTGAGACCAACTACATCCGCGCGACCGTGAGCCTGTATGTGTCGCTGTACAACATCTTCGTCAGCCTGCTGAGCATCCTGGGCTTCGCCAGCCGCGATTAAGCAGACCTGCTGAAACAAAAAGGAGAATGCCTCAGGCATTCTCCTTTTTTTATGCTCTAGTCACCTCGGCAAATATAGGTGGGATAGAGCCGGTCCTGTATGAGCCACACGGCGGGCGCAAGCTCGGAGATCGTCAGGTAATAGCGGGCTGTCGGCCTCGCAAAGCCTCCCCACTTTTCGTCCGGGGTATTGTCATTATGCCGACGCCAGGTTTTGGTGTAGCTCAACACGATAACGTTATCATCATCCCGTCGCGACCAGGTAAAATCCACATCCCTGTCAACGATCATGCCCCGGCCTTCAGCCATAGCTGCACCTTTGTACGTTGTTAAGCCGGTGCCGTCCCGATGAAAATAGAACTGGGCCACGGTATTGACCCGGACCTCATTCGCTTTTCCCTCGTTACGCGTAAAGTTAAATTCCGTACTGCAGGCCAGCGCATCACGCTTATATATGCCCCCGGAATAAATAAAGAGCGCCAGCGCGCCGCCAGCAAGCGCCCCACCCGCAGCAAACAGAAGTCTCATTTTCATTTTTCTGCCCCGCTTTTATAGCGAATGGTTTTGCACAGGCTGGTTTTATTGACCGGGCATGCACCAATAAACACTTCATCCGCAACTGCAAGGTTAAAGCGGGCGCTGAAATAGTAGATATTGTACGCTTCGCGCGCGCACGCCACGTTATTCGCCTCCAGCAGCACCGCCAGTTTCGAGAGCACCAGCGGCCGGCCATGATCGTTGATAAGCCAGATGCTACAGCCCGCTATTTTCTGCGCGACGGGCTTTGGCGTCATCGGTATAGCGATCTTCTGCTGCTGGTTAAACAGCAGGCCTAACCCCAGTGCTGATGCTAACAATGCCGCTGCCGAGGCGCCCCATTTAAGGGAAATACGCTGACGTTTTGCCTCTGGCGGCACGACGGAAGAGATCGGCTGTGCTTCAGCGGGTTGAACAATTTGCGCAGGCTGGCAAATCACATCGGCAACAAAACGGAATCCATACCGGGGTATCGTCACAATGAAATTATGATGTTCCCCAAGAGACTGGAAGCTTTTGCGTAATTCACTGACCGCTTTGTTGAGGTTATTTCCAGACGGCGTAAAGCCATACTCCTCCCAGACGCGCGTAATTAATTCCTCCCGACTCAGATCGTGCCCTTTATGACGAATAAACTCCTGTAAAAGGCGAACGGCTGGCGCCGAGAGCGTTAATACAGACTCCGGTTGACCAACAAGACTAATTGCATGTGCTTCAGGATCAAATAACAACGAATTATTGCATATAAAAAACATATTTCACTCTCAGCTATTACCGCAGGCTTTTTTATCCCTGTGACATCGGCAAGAAAATCGCTTCCTGAGCTGGTTCTTTTTTCATCAACAGGAATTTTCTTCCCATCCTGGGTAGCGGCATTTTCTTTTAACTATACAACTTTAAACCCAGCAAATCAGGATAAATCACTGTATATCAGCGGTTAACTAATACAAATTTTCACAACCTGCTGTTCTGGTTAAAGTTTCCCTGCCCTGAAGCGATACGAAAGCAGACGGTGTCCTGGTGTTAAAAACCGCACAAGAACTCAGAGCAGGCAGGCTGAATGTGAAACAGAAACAAAAAGTGAATATGACAACCGCGTTTTATGTCGCCGCGCTGTCGCTGTCATTTTTCTCAGAAATGACAAGGGCCAATATGAGCGTCTATCCAATGGAACTTAACGTGGATAGCGCCGGCGCAGCGCAAATAAAAGTGGCATCGAAAACGGATGATATTCAGTTCATTCGGGTGAGGCAAAAGAAAATTCTTAACCCCGGAACGGCCCAGGAAAAAGAGATTGACGTTGCTTCGTGGAAAGAAGGCGGCGTCGTGGTGACGCCCGATAAATTTGCCCTGGCGGCAGGCGCAATGCGCGTGGTGCGCCTTGTTTCACTGACGCCGCCGGAAAAAGAGACCACCTGGCGAGTCTATTTTGAAGGGGTTAAACAGCCGGACAGCATTATTCCCGGCCAGCCCGAAAGCACGGCAGCGACGGCAAAGCTTGGGGTCAATGTTATCTGGGGGGCGCTGGTACATCTGGCCCCTGCCACGGAGCGCGTTTCGCTGCATATCGATCCCGCACGGGGGACCGTCACCAACGCCGGCACCCTGCGCGTGCCGCTCAGGGAGATCGGTATTTGTCAGTCAGACGACGTCTGTAAATGGATTAAAGAAGACGCCACGATTTATCCGGATACCGAGCGGAAATTAAAAACGCTTAATCAGGTAAACGGCAAGAAATACAAATTCCGCTACTTCAACTGGGTGAAAAAAACCGCTGAAGAAGCTGACTTACCCGTCGTGCAATAACACGACGTCACTGTAAAAACCCTTGTGGTTTGTTTAAAGAGCCAGGGTGCTCATTTGTAAAATATGGAGATATCAATGCGTAAATTTATTAAACCTCTGATGATCGTTGCCGCGATGACCACATCTGCCAGCGCGCTGGCGATCCAGAAAGATATTACCGTCAACGCCAGCGTTGATTCACAGCTGGATATGACCCAGGCCGATAACACGCCGCTGCCAGCCAGCATCGACATGCAGTATCTGCCGGGTCGGGGCCTGGAAAGCTACCGCCTGAACACCAAGGTATGGTCCAACTCCGCTACCAGTAACGTCAAAGTACGCCTCGTTAGCGCAGCTAAGCTCACCAACACGGATGGGGATCAGATTGTACCGATGACGGTTCTTCTGGGTGATAAAACCCTGTCCACCACCGATGCCGAATTTACCGGAACCGAACTTTTCCCGGGCAGCATTGAAAACGGTTCTGCGGTTCTGCCTCTGACCATTTCCCAGACCACCAAAGGCATTCTGAAAACCGGCCAGTACAGCGGCGTTGTAAGCCTGATGCTGACTCAGGCGACCACCACGGAAGGCGGTGCGTAACACCATAGCACCTAAGGAATAACGTCAGAGGGCCCCGCCCTCTGACGTCAGGATGATGTCGAGGCTCGTTCATGGCGTTTCACAGAAATACTCTCCTTTTTGTTGCTTTATTACCCGCATCTGTCCACCTCGCCTGCGCTGAGATGGCCGTCCCGGCCGGATTCGAGGACCTGGCGAAAACGCAGCGCATGTGGACAGAGGTGAGCTTATACGGCGAGTCGCTTGGCCTTTTCGAAACCGATATCAATCTTGAAACGGTCAGTTTTGTCGCGCCTGAAACCGTGGTCGCGGCCATCAAACGTCAGTTTAACGACGATCCTGCCCTTATCGGCTCCGTTTCCGCAGCGTTGGCCGTTCCGCTTGCCCGTAACGGCAACCTGGCCTGCAGCAGCAACGGCTCCGCGACGGGGTGTGATTATCTTGAAACCCGCCGTGCGGCCATCATCTATGACGAAAACAATGCTCGCATAAACCTGTTTTTTGATAAGCGCTTTTTGCCAAAGCCCTCGGAGGAAAACCAGTGGTATCAGCCCACCAAGGACAGCGAAAACGCGTTGATTCATCAGCAAAATATCAATTTCGTTGCCGACAGTGATTATCAGTCTGCCACCGTTCAGGGCAACGGGGCGCTGGCGCTGACCCAGGACGGCTATCTTAACCTCGACTGGACCTGGCTGGGACAACGCTCGCGTCATCAGCAGCAGCAGGAAATGACCGTTAACAATGCCTGGTTCCGCCAGGATTTATGGCGTGAATATTATCTACAGATAGGCGAGATGGATACCCGCGACCTGTTCAGCAACGCCGGGGGGAATATTAACCTCAGCCAGCTGCCGCTGGGCAAAATTCGTGGCATGCGCGCGGGCTCGACCCGGGCATGGATCAACCCTATTCAGCAATCGAAGGGCACGCCCATTACGGTGCTGCTTTCGCACGATGCGCGTATCGACGCGCGCCGCGGCAAGGAGCTGCTGGCCAGCTTTTACCTCAATGCCGGGGCACAAACTCTGGATACCCGCGCGTTTCCGGATGGAAGCTATACCGTGACGCTGTCAGTTTACGAAAACAACCGCCTGACGCGTACCGAGCAGGTTCCGTTTACCCGTACGGGCATTACGCCATTCGACCGCGTCGAGTGGTTTATGCAGGCAGGGGAAACGGCTAATAACGATCGCAATGATGAACGCAGCCCGGTCACACAGGCGGGTATACGCCTGCCCGTCACCCCGACGCTGGCGCTGACCAGCGGCGCAACCGTCATGAAAAGGCAGCACTTCCTGGAAAATGCCCTCGACTGGAGCCGCGGCTTTAACGCGGGCCCGATCGACGGGGTATTAAGCACACGCTTTAGCTACCTCTACGGCAGCAAGGGCCAACGCGGCAATATTCAGCAAATCAGCTATAACGACGGGTTTTCGCTGAGCTTCTACCGCAACGCGTTATCCGCAGAAAATTGTGATACCCGCAGCGCAGGTTTTGACGCCGTCAACGGCTGTTATCGTAGCCTCTCGGTCATGTTCTCCGTGCCTGTCGGCTCGTGGTACGCCAACCTGGGGTATTCGGATAACCGCAACGAAGGGCGCTACGTTACGCGCCGGGAACTGCCTGACCATGACGATCGTCACGATGCCGGCCTGCCGTGGGAGCCGGTGTATATGACCCGCTCCCGCACGCAGGCCTGGCAGGGCGGGCTGAGTAATACCTTTAACGCGCGCGGTCTGAACATCAACAGCAGCATTAACCTGTTTATGCGCAACGACCACTCTCGCGACGGGAAAGACAAAGGCGGCTATCTGAGCGTTAGCCTCTCACTGGCGCATAAGCGTCAGGGTGATGCGTCAGGCTATACCTCGCTTGGTGCAACCTGGCAGCACCAGCAGCATCAGAAAAACCAGCTGAGCTACAACGTGGCGCACAACTGGTATGCCGACGCGCGCGGCGAGAATGAATACGGGCTGAGCGCGTCGGGGATTAACAGCGATTCGCTCAATGCCTCGGCGTATACGCGCCAGGGTGGACGTTTTGGTAACGCCAGCCTGACGGTGAGCGACGCATGGGACCGCCAGGATGGGCGCCATACGTTAAGCAGCAGCGGCAACTACAGCTCCACCCTCGCCCTGTCGCGCTCAGGGCTGTGGCTTGGC
Organism: Enterobacter sp. IF2SW-B1; assembly: GCF_001743375.1. Classification (NCBI taxonomy): domain Bacteria; kingdom Pseudomonadati; phylum Pseudomonadota; class Gammaproteobacteria; order Enterobacterales; family Enterobacteriaceae; genus Enterobacter; species Enterobacter sp. IF2SW-B1. Next base: position 592,350 of record NZ_MJAA01000001.1, read on the forward strand.
CGCTGGGGCGATGGACGCCCGGCTTCTGCCGTTGCGGTAAACGTGGCTACGCCTGAGGATTCCCGGGATTCACGCGTCGCCGTCTCGCTGGATAACGGCGGCACCGCGGATATCCCGGCCAACAGCCGTGCCCTTTTTGCGGTGCCGGGTTATCAGCCAACAACGCTGACGGTTAATGAGTCGCTGAACGTCTCATCAGGCGCAAGCAGTGAAATCACGCAGGGTTCCGGGAGCCGGACGCTCTTTATGGTGCCGGGCAAAATGCTTCGCCGGGACGTGCAAACCACCACCCGCTACACCTGGCTCGGCCAGCTCACTGACGAACATCATTCGCCGTTCGTGGGCGGCGTACCGCTGAACGTGAACGGCTGGAACGATCTCGGCAATGGCGGTTTCAGCGCCCAGAGCGACGCCCTGCTGCGCAACCTTTATCTGGTGCGTCAGCAGCAGTTTTATCAGTGTGAACTGAGCGTGAAAAGCATGCGCGACGTGGTGCGTTACGTCGGGTCGATCCCGTGTCGGGAACTCACTTTCTCCGCCCTGCCGGATTCGGTCCAGCACCAGGCGCAACTGATGCTCGCCGGGCGGAACGTGCCTACGGGGCCAACGGCCATGAATGCAGAGCACCTCACCAAAGGGAAATGATGTGAACAACTACCTCTTTATTTTACTTTTTTTGACGCTGTGGAGCTGTCAGACGCTGGCGGGCGTCCCTGCCGGAAGAAATTCCAGCGTAGGGATTAGCTACGATCGCGCGGTGCCGCCTGCGCGTTTTGATATCTGGGTCCATGAACCGAGCGGTTACGACACTATCGACCCGCAAAAGTGGGGACGCAACACCCTGACCTGCGAGTCCCGCACCGACCCGACGAACGGAGCGTGTATGACAGCGCCGGTCTGGTTTACCGCGAACCCGGCCGCCCCCTACGCCATTACGCTGCGTTTTACCCACACGTCGACAAATAAAACAGCAGATGTGAAGGTCTATGGGGAAAAACATATGTTTATCAACAACAAAGTTTTCACCTTTGCCAGCTTTGTCACCGGCGGTACCGGCGATCTCTCGGCCTGGAACCGGGAACCCTATTTTGATTTTTACATCGTTAAAGGCGAACTGGATAAGCTCGCCCAGCCGGGCATCTGGACCGCAACGCTGAAGCAGAACCTGCGCGAATGGGGAAGCGCCGACTGCGGGGGCAACTTTAACGATGTCAACGTCGGGTGTCCGGGCTACCTCACCATAGCCCGCTGGCAGGCGACGATACGCATTGAGGTGGTCGATCCGGGTAACCAGCAGATTTATCTGCCGGCGTTCCCCCACTCAACCCCGATGGTTAACCTCAATCTGACCAATTTTCCGGGGCGGCCCGGCGGCAGCGAAATCCAGGGCGAGAGCGCGCTGGATATGTGCCTGTATGACGGTAAAAACAGCGCCAGCACGCGCGTCTATCTGCGCTTTGAGGATGACGGTTTAGCGGCCACGGGCCGTACTGAGGGAGCGTTTTCCGTCAGACGACGCGGTGGAAGCCAGACCGAAGCACGGGATCGGCTCGATTATCAGGTTACGGTGATCAACCCGGTAACGGGCGCAGCAGAAACCGCGGCGAATGGCAAAACGCTGATCTGGCAGGGCACTAATGACCCGCAATATCTGCGTCAGGTTGTGCTGCCGGGTGGACGGGAGAGCGTACTTTGTGTCCCCGCCCCCATCATTCTGAAAACGCCCGCGTTTGCTGCCAGCAGCAAAAATGCCGGGGATTACACCGGCACCCTACGCGTTATCTATACGCCCAGTACCTTATAAAGAGGCCATCGTGAGTTACGCCATCCTCGACAACAATCGTTTTTATGCCGAAGGGTTGCGCTACGCCCTTCTGCGCCGTAACGCTCAGACGCAGGTTTCGAGCGGTACGGTAAAGTGGTGCCGTTCGCTGCTGGCCTGCGACACCCTCGTTGTTCGCTGCCGCTTTTCCGTCGCGGGGACGCATCTGGCGCTGGTCGACATTCTTCTGGAGCTGGAAGCCAGGCGCTGGGAAGGAACGGTGTATCTGGTATGCAATGAAAAAGGCTGGGCACTGGCTACCCATCTGCGAAAGCGGTTTGCCACGCTGACCTTATATATCATTGATGACCGGATTGCCGTTGCGGATGCGGCGTATCTGCTTGCCAGAGAGCCCCGCCGGGTGCGCACCCTGAATTGTTGCCTGACAGGCATGGAGTTCAACGTGCTCGACAGGCTGGTGAACGGACAATCGGTACGGCATGTCGCGCATATGACGCAGATGAGCGAAAAACAGGTATCGACGTATAAATGCAACGCGCTAAAAAAGCTTAATGCCAACAATCTGCTCCAGCTTCTTCTGTAGGTCGAGGTTTCTCACGCCGCCCCTTATTTGCTAGACTAGGGGCGTTTTTTACTTTATCGACAGAGCACTATGTTCATTTTTGCAGGCCAGGAAATTGAGACCGATAGCGAAGGCTATCTGAAAGACACCACGCTATGGAGCGAGCCGCTGGCGGAGAAAATCGCCGAAAACGAAGGTATCGCCCTCTCCCCCGAACACTGGGAGGTGGTCCGTTTTGTGCGCGAGTTTTATCTCGAGTTCAACACCTCTCCGGCGATCCGCATGCTGGTTAAAGCAATGGCCAACAAATTTGGCGAAGAAAAAGGCAACAGCCGCTATCTGTATCGCCTGTTCCCGAAGGGCCCGGCAAAACAGGCCACCAAAATTGCCGGCCTGCCTAAACCGGTGAAGTGTATTTAATACCGAATACCGAAGTTCACATATTCCCTGCCGGGTTGATGCGGTTCCGTTAAGACCTTATCAACCCGGGCGCTGCGCGGCCCGCCTGCTTTCAGCCACGCCATCAGTTTTTCAACCTGCTCCGCGTCGCCGCAGGCGACCACCTCAACGCTGCCGTCGTCCATATTTCGCGCGTATCCCGTTAGCCCAAGCGTCATCGCTTCGCGCTGGGTGCTGTAGCGGAACCCGACGCCCTGAACAAGGCCGTGGACCCAGGCAATGGTGCAGACTTTTGACATTTTTCTTCTCCTTAACGTAGCGTTTTCGGTAAACAGCCATAGTGCTGCCGGAAACGGGCGGTGAAACGAGAGCTGGAAAGATACCCACATTGTAATGCGATTTCACCGATCGGTAAGCGAGTCGACTGTAACTGTGACAGCGCCACGGCCATTCTCACCTCCTCCACGATCTGCCGAAACGCTCAACGACATCCGCAGATGATTGCGCCTGGCTGAATGTGCTACTCTACGCGCCATTTCCCTGAAATCGACAGAACAGCAAATTATGAGTGTACGTTTAGTGTTAGCCAAAGGGCGCGAGAAGTCATTACTGCGCCGTCATCCCTGGGTCTTTTCCGGCGCGGTTGCCCGTATGGAAGGCAAAGCCAGCCTCGGTGAAACCATTGATATTGTTGACCATCAGGGGAAATGGTTAGCGCGAGGCGCTTACTCGCCAGCGTCTCAGATCCGCGCACGCGTCTGGACCTTCGATAAAGACGAAACCATCGACATTGACTTCTTCGTCCGCCGCCTGCAGCAGGCGCAGCAGTGGCGCGAGTGGCTGGCAAAGCGCGACGGGCTGGACAGCTATCGCCTGATTGCCGGTGAGTCCGACGGCCTGCCGGGCGTGACCATCGATCGCTTCGGCAACTTCCTGGTGCTGCAGCTCCTCAGCGCCGGGGCGGAATACCAGCGTGCCGCGCTGATTAGCGCCTTGCAAACCCTGTTCCCGGAATGCGCTATTTACGACCGCAGCGACGTGGCGGTGCGCAAAAAAGAGGGCATGGAGCTGACGCAGGGCCCGGTCACGGGTGAGCTGCCGCCTGCCCTGCTGCCGATTGAAGAGCACGGCATGAAGCTGCTGGTGGATATTCAGGGCGGGCACAAAACGGGTTACTACCTTGACCAGCGCGACAGCCGCCTGGCTACGCGTCAGTACGTTGCCGACAAACGCGTGCTGAACTGCTTCTCCTACACCGGCGGTTTTGCCGTTTCGGCGCTGATGGGCGGCTGTGCCCAGGTGGTCAGCGTGGATACCTCGCAGGAAGCGCTGGACGTGGCAAAACAGAACGTCGAGCTGAACAAACTGGACTTGAGCAAAGCCGAATTTATACGCGACGACGTCTTCAAGCTGCTGCGTAAATATCGCGATCAGGGCGAGAAGTTCGACGTCATCGTGATGGATCCGCCAAAGTTTGTGGAAAACAAAAGCCAGCTGATGGGCGCCTGCCGTGGGTATAAGGATATCAACATGCTGGCGATCCAGCTGCTGAACCCGGGCGGGGTGCTGCTCACCTTCTCCTGCTCCGGGCTGATGACCACCGATTTATTCCAAAAAATCATCGCCGATGCCGCAATAGATGCTGGTCGTGATGTACAATTTATAGAGCAGTTCCGTCAGGCAGCCGATCACCCCGTGATTGCTACCTACCCGGAAGGACTGTATCTGAAAGGGTTTGCCTGTCGCGTCATGTAACTTGAAAAGAGAAATATTGCCCGCACTTAATGTGTAAGTCGTATTTCCCGGGAGGTGACTATGATTGCCAGCAAATTCGGTATCGGCCAGCAGGTCCGCCACACTTTGCTTGGGTATTTGGGTGTGGTCGTGGATATCGACCCGGAGTATTCCCTTGATGAACCGTCAGCGGACGAACTGGCGGTGAACGCAGAGCTTCGCGCTGCACCCTGGTACCATGTGGTGATGGAAGGTGACGACGGACAACCCGTACATACCTACCTTGCCGAAGCGCAGCTGAGTAGCGAGCTGCAGGAAGAGCATCCGGAACAACCCACAATGGATGAACTTGCTCAGACTATCCGCAAACAGTTACAGGCTCCGCGCCTGCGGAACTAAGCGTGTAAAAAAAGCCCGATGAACGGGCTTTTTTTTTATTACTTCGCCAGCCCCAGACGGGGGATATCGATTGCCGGACAGCGATCCATAACCACCTTCAATCCCGCATCCCGCGCCAGCACGGCAGCCTGCTCGTTAATCACGCCCAGCTGCATCCACAATGTTTTCGCCCCGACGGCAATCGCGTCCTGCGCTACTTCCCACGCCGCCTCGGAATTACGGAAGACATCGACCATATCAATTTTTTCCGGCACGTCAGCGAGCGTGGCATAACCCTGCTGGCCCAGTAAGGTTTTACCCGCCACTTTTGGCGACACCGGGATGACGTGATAGCCCTGATCGAGAAGGTATTTCATCACCCGATAGCTGGGACGGTCGGGTTTATCGCTCGCGCCCACCAGCGCAATGGTACGCGTGGATGTCAGAATCTCGGCAATATCGTTCTCTTTCATGGTTTTTCTCCTGGCTTTTTTAAAAGTGTACGCCAAAGCGCACATCTCAACCATCCATCCCATACAGATGTATGAGGGCAAAACGGCAAAATATGTCTATATGTTAGTAAACGTGATTATCGAAAGATTTAGATACATTAATGCGGCGACAGTATCTCTGACGGGAGCCTTCTATGAAAACCGGTTTTGCCACTGCTCTGATTGCGTTAGTGATGCCGGTTTGCGTTTTTGCCACCACGCTTCGGCTCTCTGGCGACATTGATCTCCTGGTTCTGGACGGGAAAAAGGTTTCCAGCTCGTTATTGCGCGGGGCTGACAGCATTGAGTTAGATAACGGGCCGCATCAGCTGGTGTTCCGGGTCGAAAAAGCGATCGGCCTGACTAACCATGAGCAGCGGATGTACATCTCTCCGCCGCTGATTATCAGCTTTAATACCCGGCAAATCAGTCAGGTGAACATAACCCTGCCTCGCCTTGAAACGGAGAAGGAATCAGCGGCCTTCGACGCCTCGCCACGCGTTGAGCTGCTGGACGGGAATGCAATGCCGATCCCGGTCAAGCTGGATATTCTGGCGTTGACCAGCGCCACAAAAAGCCCGGACTACGAGGCCGCAACGCAGGTCTATAACAAAGCCGGCAAACGCGCCTCCCTTCCGCAGTTTGCCACCATGATGGCGGACGACAGTACGCTGCTATCCGGCGTCTCGGAACTGGACGTCATTCCGCCGCAGTCCCAGAGCCTGACGGAACAGCGCCTTAAATTCTGGTTCCAGCAGGCCGATCCCGACACGCGGGCCCGGTTTTTACAGTGGGCAAAGCAACAACCTTCATCTTAAGCCACATTTTTTACGCCTTTCTCTTGCAGCGTCAGACGGTTCCCGTCATCGTGTAGTCAGTTAACCTGATGGATATGATTATGGAACTGACAACACGCACGCTGCCTGAACGCAAACACATTGCGCTGGTGGCGCACGATCACTGTAAACAAATGCTGCTTAACTGGGTTCGCCGCCATCAGCCGCTGCTGGAAAAGCACGCCCTGTCGGCGACCGGCACTACCGGTAACCTGATCCAGCGCGAAACGGGTCTGGAGGTGAATGCGATGCTGAGCGGCCCGATGGGCGGCGATCAGCAGGTCGGGGCGCAGATTTCCGAAGGGAAAATTGATGTGCTGATCTTCTTCTGGGATCCGCTGAATGCGGTTCCGCACGATCCGGATGTCAAAGCGCTGCTGCGTCTGGCAACGGTGTGGAATATTCCGGTGGCGACGAACCTGTCAACGGCGGATTTTATCATTGAATCACCGCAGTTTAACTCGCCGGTTGAGATCCTTATTCCGGACTATCAGCGCTATCTTTCCGAGAGACTGAAGTAGCTTTTTTTGCCGGGTGGCGGCTACGTCTACCCGGCCTGGAAATCTTGCCTGACGCCGTTATGGCTTCCGCGCCACCGGCACGTCAATACTCTTCAATATATCGACAAACACGGATGGCTCCTCTTTATTGAACAGCAGCCACACGCGGTGACGCGCGCGGGTGATGGCCACGTACAGCAAACGCCGCTCTTCGGCATCCGGGAAGTCTTCCGGCACCGGCAGCAGGGCCTCTTCCATGACCGACTCGCGGGCCGGAGCCGGGAATCCGTCGCTGCCCTCCTTCAGCCCCACCACAATCACATAATCGGCCTGCTGCCCTTTGCTGGCGTGAATGGTCATAAATTCAAGCTGCAGTTTCGGCCAGCGGGTAGCGGCTTTTTCCAGCGCAGCAGGCTTAAGGTGATGATAACGCGCCAGCACCAGGATACGTTCATCGGGTTTCGCATAGCCGCTGAGCTTGTCCAGCAGCGGCTCCAGCTGGTCATCCGCCAGCAGGGTGACCGCTTTTTTATCCCCTGCCCGCAGGCTGTTTAGCGGCTTGGCCAGCTGGTGCGGGTTCTGCTGGATAAAGCGGTTGGCGATCTCACCAATCCGTGAATTGAAGCGGTAGGTCGTGTCCAGATCGCTACGGTCGCCTTCGCCAAAATAGTGGTGGAAGGCGGTCGTCAGCGAGAGCTGCGCCCCGCTGAAACGGTAGATGGCCTGCCAGTCGTCCCCCACCGCGAACAGCGAGGTATGTTTATTTTGCGCCCGCAGCGCCGAGAGCAGTGCCGCACGCTGGGGTGAGATATCCTGGAACTCATCCACCAGAATATGCTTCCACGGGCTGACAAAGCGCCCCTTCTCCAGAATGACGATCGCCTGATGTATAAGACCGGAGAAATCAACGGCATTTTCCTCTTTCAGCGCGGTTTTCCAGGCTTTCAATAGCGGAGCCATCAGCTTGACCCGTTTTGAAAACAGATCGCGGATCGCCTCCGGCGCGCTTTCAATCATCTCTGCCTGCGAGCCGCCGTGCATCCGCATCAGGCTGACCCAGCGGTCAAGACGCGAGCCGATCCGACGCGCCAGTTTTTCATCCTGCCAGAAGCTGCCCTCCGGCACCTCCCAGTTGAGTTCCTCTTCCAGCCATTGACGCCACCCTTTCGCCTGCGCCTTTTTCTCACTGCACTGCTGACGCCACGTTTTAATAAACAACGCCTGTCGCGCCTGCGCGTCGTTTTCCAGTTTACTGATGGCTGGCACTTTTTTACTGCCCTGCTGAATGATATGCAGCGCGAGGGCATGGAAGGTTCTGGCGGTAATATCCCGGGTGTGCAGCCTTTCCTGGATGCGTTCGTCCATCTCCTGTGCCGCCTTACGGCCAAAAGCCAGAAGCAGGATCTGATCGGCAACGGCCTCTCCGGTGGTGAGAAGCCAGCCCGCACGCGCCACCAGCACCGACGTTTTACCGCTTCCGGCCCCCGCCAGCACCAGCAGCGACTGCTCGCCGTTCACCACCGCACGCGCCTGAGCAGGGTTGAGCGGTGAAGACTCCACCGTACTGAAAAAGTCGGCGTATTGGGTGAGCATGGCGTCCGTCCAGGCCTGGTTATGCGCCAGCCGGCTTTTATCCATATCGTTCAGCCAGGCCTGGCACTGACGCCAGGCATCGCGACAATTGTCGAACTCATCAAGACGCGTCACGGAGAGCGGCAGCGCCGAAAGTGCCTGTCGAATCTTTTGCTGCAGACCGGCGGTCTGCTGGCGCGTCAGCCACGTTTGCTGCGCGTTGCTTTGCGCGATATCGTCCAGCACCTGCTGCAGCACCTGAGCGGCAATCACGCTCATGTCGTGGCTCCACTGCTGCCAGAGCGCGTTCAGGTGATGGTGGAAACGCTGGGTTTCCGCCCACTCGGTACCGTGAAGGCGCACGACTTTGTCGTCAGGCAGAACGAACTCGAGCTCGCCCCACACCAGCCCGCGCTTGCAGTGAATAGCCAGAAGCTGATTAAACGGAATAAGGTATTCGTGGCGTTCTCCGGAGACTTTAACCCCGGCGTTGAGCAGAACAACTCTGTCATAGGGGTGTTGCGCCAGGCGTTTGCCTAAAGAAGTTGCTTTCAGTTCCATGTCCCGCCAAATCCACGAAGAGATAATTTACCTGACAGTTTAACTGCCAGTTTTAAGGTGCTCCAGCCTAAAAAAACGTTACAATCATTGGGCGTTAATTTATCGAAAGGAAGTGAGGGTTTATGCGTACCGTTCTGAATGTGTTGAATTTTGTGCTGGGCGGTTTTGCCACCACCCTTTCCTGGCTTTTTGCCACGCTGGTGAGCATCGTCCTGATCTTCACCCTTCCCCTGACCCGTTCCTGCTGGGAAATCACGAAACTCTCGTTCATCCCCTACGGTAATGAAGCTATCCACGTTAACGAGCTGAACCCGGAGAGCAAGAGCGCCCTGATGAATACAGGGGGAACTTTGCTGAACATTCTGTGGCTGATTTTCTTCGGCTGGTGGCTGTGCATCATGCATATTTTTGCCGGTATTGCGCAGTGCATCTCAATAATTGGTATTCCGGTCGGGCTCGCGAACTTTAAGATCGCCGCCATCGCCCTTTGGCCCGTCGGGCGCAGGGTGGTTCCGGTCGAAGTGGCCCAGGCGGCGCGTGAAGCGAACGCACGTCGTCGTTTTCAGTAAATAAGGGCTGGCCGCGTTTATGCTAAGTCCACTGCTTCGCCGTTATACCTGGAACAGCGCCTGGCTCTACAACGTCAGGATATTTATCGCGCTTTGCGGCACGGCTGCCCTGCCGTGGTGGCTGAATGATGTCAAGCTCACCATCCCCCTCACGCTGGGGGTGGTGGCCGGAGCGCTGGCGGATCTGGACGATCGCCTGGCCGGGCGTTTGCGGAATCTGGTCATTACGCTCGTCTGTTTTTTTATCGCCTCCGCGTCCGTTGAGTTACTTTTCCCCTGGCCGTGGCTGTTTGCCCTTGGCCTTACACTCTCCACCAGCGGGTTTATTTTGCTGGGCGGTCTGGGGCAGCGCTATGCCACTATCGCCTTTGGGGCCCTGCTGATCGCCATCTACACCATGCTGGGCGTTTCCCTGTACGACCAGTGGTATCAGCAGCCTGTGCTGCTGCTGTTGGGCGCCATCTGGTATAACCTGCTGACGTTAACCGGCCACCTAATCTTCCCGGTTCGTCCTCTGCAGGATAACCTTGCCCGCAGCTATGAGCAGCTAGCCCATTATCTGGAACTGAAATCCCGGCTGTTCGACCCGGATATTGAGGAAGAAAGCCAGGCGCCGCTTTACGATCTGGCGCTGGCAAACGGCCAGCTGGTCGCCACCCTTAACCAGACGAAAGCCTCGCTGCTTACCCGTCTGCGCGGGGATCGCGGCCAGCGCGGCACGCGCAGAACCTTGCACTACTATTTTGCCGCTCAGGACATTCATGAGCGCGCCAGCTCCTCACACGTTCAGTATGCCGCCCTGCGCGAGAAGTTCCGCTACAGCGACGTCATGTTCCGCTTTCAGCGCCTGCTGTCCATGCAGTCACAGGCATGCCAGCAGCTCGCGCGCTCCATTCTTTTGCGCACGCCCTATCAGCACGACTCCCGCTTCGAACGCGTGTTTAGCCATCTTGATGCGGCGCTCGACCGCGTGCAGGCCAGCGGAACGTCACCGGAACAGATCAAAGCGCTGGGTTTTCTGCTCAACAACCTGCGGGCGATTGATGCTCAGTTGGCGACGATTGAGTCCGAGCAGGCGATGGCACTGCCGGGCAGCGAGGTGGATAACCAGCTTGCAGATGACAGCGTGCACAGCGTGAGCGATATGTGGCTAAGGCTGAGCCGCAACTTCACGCCGGAGTCGGCGCTGTTTCGTCACGCGGTGCGAATGTCCCTGGTCTTATGCGTGGGGTATGCTTTTATCCAGATAACCGGTTTGCACCACGGCTACTGGATCCTGCTGACCAGCCTGTTTGTCTGTCAGCCGAACTATAACGCCACCCGACACCGCCTGGCATTGCGTATTATCGGCACCCTGGTCGGCGTCGCCATTGGCCTTCCGGTGCTCTATTTCGTGCCGTCCATTGAAGGACAGCTGATCCTGATCGTGATCACCGGCGTGCTGTTCTTCGCGTTTCGCAACGTGCAGTACGCCCATGCCACAATGTTCATCACGCTGCTGGTTCTGCTCTGCTTTAACCTGCTGGGTGAAGGGTTCGAGGTCGCCCTGCCCCGCGTACTCGATACCCTGATTGGCTGCGCTATCGCCTGGGCCGCCGTCAGCTTTATCTGGCCGGACTGGCGTTTCCGTAATCTACCGCGCGTGTTAGACAGGGCTATGAACGCCAACTGCCGATACCTGGACGCCATCCTTGAGCAGTATCATCAGGGCCGCGATAACCGCCTGGCTTACCGGATAGCGCGCCGCGATGCGCACAACAGCGATGCGGAACTGGCCTCGGTGGTCTCTAACATGTCAACGGAGCCTCGCGCCACGGCCGAGATTCGTGAGACGGCTTTCCGGCTGCTCTGCCTGAACCATACCTTCACCAGCTATATTTCCACGCTGGGCGCCCACCGCGAAAAACTCACCAACCCGGGCATCCTCAATCTGCTGGATGACGCGGTCTGTTATGTCGATGATGCACTGCATCACCGGCCAGCCGATGAACCGCGCGTGAGACAGGCGCTGGATGAACTTACCCAACGTATTGCGCATCTTGAGCCCGGTAACGACAGCAAAGCGCCTCTGGTGTTACAGCAGATTGGCCTGCTCATCGCCCTGCTGCCAGAAATTTGCCGGCTGCAACAGCAAATCGCTACCTGGAGGAGTGATTCTCCAGTGGCTCAGGCAGCGCATTAAACCACTCCGTCAACTCCCGGCGAATGCCGGCCGGGAGTGCCGCCTCATGCAGCCCCTCGATCGCCCCTTCCAGCGCGAATAGCACTTTGATACTCAGCGCTTTATTTTTCGCCCGCATCTTCAGCCAGCTCTCCCTTGCGCCAAGCGCCCGCAGTGTTTCTTCGTTGGTGATGCCCGCTTCAAAGAGCAGCACTTCCAGCTGAAAGGTCAGGTTTGGCAGGTCCTTAAGTCGATTGCGCTGATGCCGCTGGTAACGCTCTTTTCTTGCCGCATTAAGTGCGAAAGTGGAGAGCTGAAGCAGACGCTCCCTGTCCTGCCATAGCCCGTCATCCACCCGGTAATAGTTGAGAAGCACCGGACGGCCCCGCTTCATCAGGGTCAAAAAAGACGCGGCATTTTTCACACAGTATTTCGCACTTTCTTCACAGGCACGGAGGTAGAGCTCACCTTCTGACACCATGGCAAAAACCGCATCATCCACTGCCAGGGTATAGCCCCCGAACAGCGCGCGATGATGAATTTCACCCAGTGGTGACAGGTATTCCTGGGATTTATAAATCCGTTCATAAGATATCTTTTTCATGATATTTCCCTTCAAAATCATAAAGTAACAACGAAATTTCTTACTAGCGGATCCGTTAGCAGGAAAATAGGCAACTTAGCGTCGTTGAGCAAGATGATTTTTCGAAGGGCATCAACATTGAATGAATTTTGCGAGTCGCTTTCCGAAAATGAGGTTGATCTTTATGCATACAGGGGTTACTGTATATCCATACAGTAACTACAGGGCTGGAATGAATATGTACACTTCAGGCTATGCAAATCGCTCAACTTCTCTCTCCTCTACCGCGGGCACTGTCGCGCAGAACACCGTTGGGGGTGCTTCGACGGGGCTTATTAGTGAAGTGGTTTACCGTGAAGACCAGCCTCTGTTGACCCAACTCCTGCTGCTTCCGTTATTACAGCAGCTTGGTCAGCAATCACGCTGGCAGCTCTGGCTGACGCCACAGCAAAAACTGAGCCGCCAATGGGTGCAGTCTGCGGGCCTGCCGCTGGCAAAGGTTATGCAGATCAACCAGCTTTCTCCCTGCGATACCGTCGAATCGATGATTCGCGCGTTACGCACCGGAAATTACAGCGTGGTGATCGGGTGGTTACCGGAAGAATTGACGGAAGAGGAACATTTTCGTCTGACCGAAGCGGCTGAAGAAGGGAATGCGATCGGGTTTATCATGCGCCCGGTTCGTCCAGATTCTTATCGCAGAGGACAACTTTCTGGGCTAAAAATTCACTCAAATTTGTATCATTGAGTGAAATTAAGATTTTTCCTGGAATTTTTTTTGACCGCAGGATGCGGTTTTAGTTCCCGGCCTCAAAATTGCGGCAAGGCTTGTCTGGTGCGGTTCTCCTTAATTTTATTGCACAAAATTCGTTCTAAAAATGTTAAATAATAGGTATACGGAACTTTTTTTTTCATATGCCTGACAGACTTCACACTTGTAAGTTTTCAGCTACGTTGTAGACTTTACATCGCCAGGGGTGCTCGGCCTAAGCCGAAGATATCGGTAGATTTATATTTGACCACGCCCCCCGGTGAAGGATTTAACCGTGATTCTCTCTTGAGACCTTCATGGCGAATTTTGGATGATAACGAGGCGCAAAAAATGAAAAAGACAGCTATCGCGATTGCAGTGGCACTGGCTGGCTTCGCTACCGTAGCGCAGGCCGCTCCGAAAGATAATACCTGGTATGCAGGTGGTAAACTGGGCTGGTCTCAGTTCCATGACACTGGCTGGTACAACAGCAGCCTGAACAACGATGGCCCTACTCACGAGAGCCAGCTTGGTGCAGGTGCGTTCGGTGGCTATCAGGTTAACCCGTATGTTGGCTTTGAAATGGGTTACGACTGGTTAGGTCGTATGCCATACAAAGGCGACACCATCAATGGCGCTTTCAAAGCTCAGGGCGTTCAGCTGACCGCTAAACTGGGTTACCCAGTAACTGACGATCTGGACGTGTACACCCGTCTGGGCGGCATGGTATGGCGTGCAGACTCCAGCAACAACATCGCTGGCGACGACCATGACACTGGCGTTTCCCCAGTATTCGCTGGTGGTGTTGAGTGGGCTATGACCCGTGACATCGCTACCCGTCTGGAATACCAGTGGGTTAACAACATCGGTGACGGTGCTACCGTTGGCGTTCGTCCAGACAACGGCATGCTGAGCGTAGGTGTTTCCTACCGTTTCGGCCAGCAGGAAGATGCAGCACCAGTTGTTGCTCCAGCGCCGGCTCCAGCTCCAGAAGTACAGACCAAGCACTTCACTCTGAAGTCTGACGTTCTGTTCAACTTCAACAAAGCGACCCTGAAACCAGAAGGTCAGCAGGCACTGGATCAGCTGTACACCCAGCTGAGCAACCTGGATCCTAAAGACGGTTCTGTAGTGGTTCTGGGCTTCACCGACCGCATCGGTTCTGACGCTTACAACCAGAAACTGTCTGAGAAACGTGCTCAGTCTGTTGTTGATTACCTGATCTCTAAAGGTATCCCAGCTAACAAGATCTCCCCACGTGGTATGGGCGAATCTAACCCAGTTACTGGCAACACCTGTGACAACGTTAAAGCTCGCGCTGCACTGATCGACTGCCTGGCACCAGATCGTCGCGTAGAGATCGAAGTTAAAGGCGTTAAAGACGTTGTAACTCAGCCAGCGGCATAAGTTATCGTCTTATAAAAAAACCCCGCCATGCGGGGTTTTTTATTGTCTGAAGAAAACTAAAATCTATTTTTTGCCCAACAACGCCTGAAGGTCGTTTTTCAGCGACGACATCTGGTTGGCGTACTTCTCTTTATGTTCGGCATCCTCAATCAACTGCACGATGGTTTCCGACAGGGTCTTACCACGCCGTTGTGCCAGCCCGGCCAGACGCTGCCAGACCACGAACTCCAGGTCGATGGATTTTTTCCGGGTATGCTGATGCTCAGCATTAAAATGCCTTTTACGTCGCGCGCGGATAGTTTGCTTCATCCGGTTTAACAACGCAGGATTAATGTGCTTCTCAATCCAGCCATTGACCTGTACCGGTTCATTTTCGAGGGTCAGCAAAATATCCACGGCTTCTTGCGCAGCGCTGGCTTCGATGTAGCAGGTGATCAGCTCCCCTTCACGGTGCTTTTTGACCAGGTACTTCCATTTCCAGCCGCTTTCGAGATTTTCCAGTTGTTGATATTTCATTGCGATCTCAGTGTTACCACGTAACTCTGTTCAGAATATCAGTTTTTTAGCAATCTGCTGAAAAGAAATCATATCCTGTGAGTGACTGCAGCCAATCCGCCTGCTGAAACACCAATCCTGCTTGGGTAGAGCCCCCCGCTTACGGTATACTCCACGCTTTTACATCTGACTAAAAAAAATCAACTTTGACCATTACGAAACTAGCATGGCGTGACCTTGTTCCGGATGCCGAGAGCTATCAGGAACTGTTTGCACAGCCCGATCTCGCAAAAGAACACGAATTCATCCTTAGCGATACGCAACCACGCTTACATTATGCGCTGGAGCAGACGTTAAGCCCGTGGGCGACATCGCCCTTCATGCTGCTGAAAGCCCCGGAAGAAGCGGAATATCTGTCGCTGCTTGGGGATGCCACGCGCCAGCTGCGGCCAGACACCACCGCGGTATTTGGCGGCCAGTATCGTATCGCGGGGCATAATATTACCTTCGGACCGGCGGACCAGGCCGACGGTCGTTTTGCTGCTAACGGCGAGGTAATTACCGCTAATTGGGTCGAGGCTGAACAGCTGTTTGGCTGTCTGCGCCAGTTTAACGGCGAGCTTTCCCTGCAGCCGGGGCTGGTACATCGTGCAAACGGCGGCGTGCTCATCATCTCTCTGCGCACTTTGCTCTCGCAGCCGCTGCTGTGGATGCGTCTGAAAACCATTGTGACCCAACAGCGCTTTGACTGGGTCGGTTACGACGAGTCTCGTCCTCTTCCTGTCTCCGTGCCGTCAATGCCGCTGTCGCTGACCGTCGTGCTGATGGGTGACCGCGAATCGCTGGCGGACTTCCAGGAGATGGAGCCGGAACTGGCCGAACAGGCAGTTTACAGCGAATACGAAGACAACATTCAGATTGCCGATGCGGACGACATGGCGCAGTGGTGTCAGTGGGTGATGGCCGTGGCGGAACGTTTTGCATTGCCAGCGCCTGCCGCCGACGCGTGGCCGGGTTTAATCCGCGAAGCCGTTCGCTATACCGGTGACCAGGAAACCTTGCCGCTCTGCCCGCTCTGGATCGGCAAGCAGCTGCGTGAAGTCGGTACGATCAGCGGTAACGGTGCGTTTACTGGCGAACAGCTCACGCAGATGCTGGCGCAGCGAGAGTGGCGCGAAGGCTATCTTGCTGACCGCATGCAGGATGAAATTCTGCTGGAACAAATTCTGGTCGAGACAGAAGGCGAACGCGTTGGGCAGATCAACGCCCTCTCGGTGATCGAGTTTCCTGGCCATCCGCGCGCGTTCGGTGAACCCTCGCGAATCAGCTGCGTTGTGCATATTGGCGACGGCGAGTTTACCGATATTGAACGCAAGGCCGAACTGGGCGGCAACATTCACGCCAAAGGCATGATGATCATGCAGGCATTTTTGATGTCTGAGCTGCAGCTTGAGCAGCAAATCCCCTTCTCCGCCTCGCTGACGTTTGAGCAGTCCTACAGCGAAGTGGATGGCGATAGTGCCTCAATGGCGGAGCTGTGCGCCTTAATCAGCGCCCTGGCGGACGTGCCGATCAACCAGAACATTGCTATTACCGGTTCGGTCGATCAATTTGGTCGTGCTCAGCCCGTTGGCGGTCTGAACGAAAAAATTGAAGGCTTCTTCTCTGTCTGTCAGCAGCGCGGTTTAAACGGCAAACAGGGCGTGATTATTCCGGCGCCTAACGTACGCCATCTCAGCCTGTGCCAGGATATTCTGGACGCGGTTGAACAGGAACAATTCGCCATCTGGGCCATCGAAGGGATTGAGGATGCACTACCCTTACTGACAAACCTGGTTTGGGATGGCGAAGGTCAGACAACTTTGATGCAGACTATCCAGGAGCGCATTGCTCAGGCGACGCAGCAGGATGCTCGCCATCGTTATCCATGGCCGTTACGCTGGCTGGGCTGGTTCAGTTCGAACTGATCGGACTTGTTCAGCGTACACGTGTTAGCTATCCTGCGTCCTTCACTAAAATAAGGCTTACTGAGAACATGGTAGATAAACGCGAATCCTATACAAAAGAAGATCTTCTTGCCTCTGGTCGCGGAGAACTGTTTGGCGCGAAAGGCCCACAGTTACCGGCCCCGAACATGCTGATGATGGACCGTGTCGTGAAAATGACCGAAACCGGCGGCAACTTCGATAAGGGTTACGTAGAAGCAGAACTCGATATCAACCCGGACCTCTGGTTCTTCGGTTGCCACTTTATTGGCGATCCGGTAATGCCTGGCTGCCTGGGCCTGGATGCCATGTGGCAGCTGGTTGGCTTCTATCTGGGCTGGCTGGGTGGTGAAGGTAAAGGCCGCGCGCTGGGCGTGGGCGAAGTGAAATTCACTGGCCAGGTTCTGCCTACGGCGAAGAAAGTCACCTATCGTATTCACTTCAAGCGCATCGTTAACCGTCGCCTGATTATGGGCCTGGCGGATGGCGAAGTGCTGGTAGACGGTCGTCTGATCTATACCGCGAACGATCTGAAAGTGGGTCTGTTCCAGGACACTTCCGCGTTCTGATATCGCTTTAAGCGACTCCGGAAAGGCGAAACCTCCGCAGTGCGGAGGTTTCTTTTTTTAAAGAGACGTTATCAGGCTATAAGTGCCCTGTCGCCGATGGCTTCTCGCCAGCCTCCAAGCCATTGTGACCTTTGATTTATCGTCTGATAAGGACACATTTCTTTCGAACGTCCAGCGATGCCGGCCTGATAACCACGTTGATGAGCCCGTTCCAGGCGATCTCGTTTCTGTCTCTTCATGCCTCGTTTCCCTCATTCTTTTGTCTGGTGGAAAGAAAACAGTGTCCGCGCCAGATGCGCAGGCACAGATAACGAATACCCCGAATTAGTCCCAGCGTCAATGTTCAAAATTCATACGGGTGTCATATTTGTGAGCTAGCCAGAAGATCATTTGTACAAAAATTGTGACCCGGCACAAGTAACAACCTGACGCAAAAACGAAAAAAAAACCGCAATCAGCACCAGGCCGATTGCGGTTTTTGACGATGAATTTTACTTATGGCAGTCGGGAAATTTCCCTGGCGATACTGGCTGACTCCTGCGCCCAACCCTGAGCCAGCACTTTCACCATTTCATCATAGCCATCCTTCTGCTGCTTCAGCTCCAGATGGAAAGGACGCTTAATCAGCTGTCCCTGATGATTCAACAGCCACTCGCCGCTGATGACAACGGCACCGTCATAACGGCCGTGGAAGCCCGTTACCGTGACGTTCAGCGTGTCCTGATCGCTTCCCAAAGGCTGGGAGGCAACAACCCAGCCCGGAAGCTGGCTGCCCAGATTCGCCACCAACGTATTGCGTAACTGCTGGTCCAGCGGGCTGGCCCACAGGTTGTTGTTGGCGATAACGTACTGTACATCGCTGGTCTGATAGACCACCCCGTTGCCGGCCAGGTAATCCGGCACGGCGACCTGCTCAACCCACAGCAGACGGTTGCCCTGCGAGGCGGAACTTTGCGTAACCGCCTGCGTCACCAGAGGCAGCTGGTAGTAGCTTTTCGTTTCGCTCCCGGAGCTACAGGCCGTGAGTGCCATCGCTCCTGCAATCGCTAGCCATTTTTTCATTGTTTCGCCCTCTTAGGCTCAGGATCCTTTTTATCTTTCGCTTCGAACACCAGCGCGTTGCTCTTCTCGTTGAGCGTTTTCAGAACCGGCTGCAGTTCACGCAAGACCTGATCGAGACGCTGCATATCTGCCACCATCTTGTTGTACGCCGCCGAGCCAGGCTGGAAGCCCTGCATACTGCGATTCAGCTCGCGCAGCGTTTTCTGCATATCCTGCGGCAGCTGCTGCATACTCTGGTTTGCAGTGATCTTGTTGATGTTATCCAGCGTGGTCTGCAGGCGCTGCATTGTCGCCTGGCTTTGATGTAACGAACCTGTCGCCGCCTCAATCATTGGGTTCAGAGGCAGATTGTTAATTTTATCCAGCGTTTCCATGAGACGCTGCTGGATCTGGGCCAGACCGCTGCTTACCGTTGGGATGATCTTGTAACCACCAAATTCACGCATACCGGTAATCGGCGGCGCTTTTGGATAGAAGTCCATATCGACATACAGTGCGCCGGTCACCAGGTTACCGGTTTTCAACGAGCCGCGCAGACCGCGATTCATCAGGTCGGTGATGTGCTCGCCGATATCCTGATTCTCACCAATCTGGTTGATCAGGCGCTCAGGCTCAATGCGGATCAGCACCGGAATACGGTAATCATCATCAAGCATCTGCTTAAGGCCTGGAACAAAGTAAGGCACTTGTCCCACCGTCCCCAGACGAATACCGCGGAACTCAACGGGCGCCCCAGGCTGCAGGCCGCGAACAGAATCCTTAAAGAACATCAGGTAGTCGATGTGATCGGTATAGAGTGCATCCTGAATGCTTTTTTGATCGTCGAACAGGCGGAAAGCGGTGTTCTCCGCAACCGGCTGCCCCAGGTCCAGACCTTCGGGTACGTCAAAACTCACGCCGCCGCCAAACAGTGTTGTCAGCGAGCCCATTTCTACTCGCATGCCCGCCGAGGTCAGATCCACCGCGATGCCGCTGTCTTTCCAGAAACGGACGTTGCTGGTAACCAGACGATCGTTAGGCGCATTGATGAACAACTGATAGCTGATGGATCTTTTCTGAGGATCGAAGGTGCTTTTCTCCACCGAACCCACGCGATAGCCGCGGAAAAGTACCGGGTCGCCCGCCGTGAGCTGGCCCGCTTTTTTACTGTCGAGGATCACGCGGATACCTTTTGCATCAGGCGGTGCTAGCGGCGGTGAATCCAGAAGCTGGTACTGCGCCGGCTGGCTGCCTTTTGCACCCGGCTGCAGTTCGATGTAGGCACCTGAGAGCAGCGTTCCTAAGCCGCTGATCCCTTCACGTCCCACCTGCGGTTTAACCACCCAGAAAACAGAATCGCCGTGCAGGAGTTTTTCCATGCCGGCATTAAGACGCGCCTTAATCTCCACATGGGTTAAATCGTCGGTCAGGGTTGCGCTTTCCACCACGCCCACATCCACGCTGCGGCTTTTGATGGTCGTTTTACCGCCCTCAATTCCTTCGGCATTGGTGGTAATCAGCGTCACTTCCGGTCCCTGATGGCTGTAGTGATAAAACAGGATCCATGCACCGATCAGCGCGGTCACGATGGGGAAAATCCACACCGGCGACCAGTTTTTGACCTTCTGCACTTTCGCCTCTCCACTCTTATTTTCCATGCTCTTACTCTTCCTCATGGCTTGATTCAGGCTCACGATCCCACGATAAACGAGGGTCGAAGGTCATGGCCGCAAACATGGTCATAATCACCACCAGTGCAAACATTAAAGCCCCCATCGCGGGATAAATACTCATCAAACCGCCCATCCGCACCAGCGCAGAGAGAACGGCAATCACAAACACGTCGATCATTGACCAACGACCGACAAATTCGACCACTTCGTAAATCAGATGCATGCGTTCGCTGTCGCGTTTTCCGTGGCCTTTTGCATCCCAACAGAGCCAGGCAATGGCTATCATTTTTAAAGTGGGCACCATGATACTGGCGATGAAAATCACGCCGGCGACAGGATAGGATCCTTCGCTCCACAGCAGTATGACCCCGGCGAGGATCGTCGAGGGCATTTTATCGCCGAGCAAATCGGTGATCATAATCGGCAGAATATTAGCGGGCAGATACAGCATGACGGACGTGACCAGCAGTGCCATCGTCCACTGCAGGCTATTTTTACGGCGAACATGGCCCTTCGTTTCGCAGCGCGGACAAACCTCAAGATCGGCGGGCAGCACGGCGGTACAGCACGGACAAGAACGGAGCCCCTGGCGGATACCCGGCACGCCGACCTTCACCGTCTGCGCGAGCGTCGGTGCAGGGGCGATATCGTCCCAGGCCCAGCGCCTGTCCACGCACTGGAAAGCACGCAGCTGCAGGACACAGTACAGACACCAGGGAATAAAGCTGCTGCCTATCCCCACGTCGCCGTACGCCATCAGCTTCACGAAACTGACCAGTATCCCTGCGAGAAAGATCTCGGCCATCCCCCAGCTTTTGAGCTGAAAAAGGATGCGCGCGAGCCGGATTTTCAGCGATGACGGCATCCTGACGCGGTTAACCAGCAGCAGGATGACGACCAGGCAAAACGCCGGGACTATCTGGACGAATAGCAGAAAAAAGGTGCCGAGGCTGGCGTAATCTTCCGAGAACATCACGCCCGGGATTTCAAGCAGATCCACCTGGCTTGTCATCCCGCCTACCTTCATATAGACGAAGGGGAAGAGATTGGAGAGCAGTAGCATGAACAGTGCTGCCAGCGCGTAAGCGGTGGGACGCTGCCGCGGCGCGTCCCACTCGGTTGTCAACGTCGCGCCACAGCGTGGACACTGGGCTTTATGTCCGTGACCAAGCTCTGGCAACGCCACGAGCATATCGCATTGCGAGCATAATATATGCCTGTCGGCATGGTGCTGGTCACACATATTTAATCCCTGTTATGCGCCGTTTTTCAGAGACTCAAGGTACTCCCAGCGCTCAAATGCTTCTTCCAGGGCTTTTTCAGCCGCGGACATTTCAGCCAGTACTTTCTGAGTATAGTCATGCGATTGGGTAAAGAATGAGGCATCAGCAACCTGCGCTTGCAGCCCCTCAAGCGCGGCCTCCAGCTCTTCAAGACGCTGAGGTAGCCCCTCCAGTTCGCGCTGCAGGTTATAGCTTAGTTTAGCCGAGGTTTTCTTGACAGTTTCTGCTTTTGTTACAGCAGGTTCAGAACTTGTTCTGGACTTCGACTGTTTCTGCGCCAGAGACTGCGACTGCTGCCCTTTTGCGTCGTGATAACCGCCCACGTACTGGCCAATTCGCCCTTCACCTTCGAAGATCCAGCACTCGGTCACGGTGTTATCCACGAACTGACGATCGTGGCTAACCAGCATCACGGTTCCCTGATACCCATCGATCAGCTCTTCGAGTAATTCCAGCGTTTCGACATCCAAATCGTTCGTCGGTTCATCGAGGATCAACAGATTACTTGGCTTCAGGAACAGACGTGCCAGTAGAAGACGGTTACGCTCCCCGCCGGACAGCGCGCGCACCGGTGTCATGGCGCGTTTCGGGTGGAACAGGAAGTCCTGCAGGTAGCCCAGAACGTGACGCGGCTTGCCGTTTACCATCACTTCCTGTTTACCTTCGGCGAGGTTGTCCATCACCGTGCGGTCCGGATCCAGCTCCGCGCGGTGCTGGTCGAAGTAGGCCACTTCCAGCTTGGTGCCACAGTGAATGCGGCCGCTGTCGGCCTGCAGCTGGCCCAGCATCAGCTTCAGCAGCGTGGTTTTGCCGCAGCCGTTCGGGCCGATGAGTGCAATTTTGTCCCCGCGCTGAACCTGCGCAGAGAAATCTTTCACCAGCACCTTGCCGTCAACCTGGTAGTTAACGTTTTCCATTTCGAAGACAATCTTGCCGGAGCGGGACGCCTCTTCCACCTGCATTTTGGCGCTGCCCATGACTTCGCGGCGCTCGCTGCGCTCGCGACGCATCGCCTTCAGGGCACGCACGCGGCCTTCGTTACGGGTACGGCGGGCTTTGATGCCCTGGCGGATCCAGACTTCCTCCTGCGCCAGCTTGCGGTCGAACTCGGCGTTCTGCAGCTCTTCCACGCGCAGGTTTTCTTCTTTCTCCAGCAGATAGGTGTCGTAATCGCCGGGATAGGTGACCAGCTTGCCGCGGTCGAGGTCGACAATGCGCGTCGCCATATTGCGAATAAACGAACGGTCGTGCGAGATGAAGATGATGGTGCCGCTGAAGGTTTTCAGGAAACCTTCCAGCCAGTCAATCGCTTCGATGTCCAGGTGGTTGGTTGGTTCGTCCAGCAGCAGTACCTTAGGGCCGCTGACCAGCGCGCGCCCCAGCGCCGCTTTACGCAGCCAGCCGCCGGAGAGCGCCGACAGCTCCATGTCGGGTTCCAGCCCGAGCTGCGCCAGCACCTCGTTAATGCGGTTTTCCAGCTGCCACAAACCGTGGTGATCGAGCATCTCCTGCACTTTCGCCAGTTCGTTGAGATTCTTGTCGCTCGGGTCGGTCATCACCAGATGCGAAATCTCGTGATAGCGCTTCAGGTACTCCGCCTGCTCGGAGATGCCTTCCGCCACGAAATCGTACACGCTGCCGGTCACATGACGCGGCGGATCCTGCTGGAGGCGGGAGACGATCAGATCCTGCTCGTATACGATGCGGCCGTCATCCAGCCCCTGCTCGCGGTTGAGGATTTTCATCAGCGTGGATTTACCCGCGCCGTTACGGCCCACCAGACAGACGCGCTCGTTATCTTCGATATGCAGCTCTGCATTATCGAGAAGCGGTGAGTCGCTGAAAGAGAGCCACGCGCCGTGCATACTAATTAATGACATTTATTTTTCCTTTCAGACCGCGGTAATCAACCAGCAGTTATGAATTTGACGGTTACGGGCGAAGTCCTGAGACAGCGTTTTTTGACTGATTTCTTGTGCTTTCAGTCCCAGGGCTGCCAGGCCGTCATGATCCATACGGAAGCCGCGTTTGTTGTTCGAGAACATAATGGTGCCGCCTTTGCGCAGCAGTCGCTTCAGGTCGGTCATCAGGCGCAGGTGATCGCGTTGAACGTCAAAGCTATCCTCCATGCGCTTGGAGTTAGAGAAGGTCGGCGGATCGATAAAGATCAGGTCGAACTGCTCGTCGGTATCGCGCAGCCAGCCCAACACGTCGGCCTGCATCAGGCGATGCTGACGTCCGGTTAAGCCGTTCAGACGCAGGTTACGCTCGGCCCACTCGAGATAAGTGCGGGACATATCCACCGTGGTAGTGCTGCGCGCACCGCCGAGACCGGCATGCACGCTGGCGCTCCCGGTGTAGGAGAACAGGTTGAGGAAATCTTTGCCCTTGCTCATCTGGCCGAGCATGCGGCGGGCGATGCGGTGGTCGAGGAACAGGCCGGTATCAAGATAGTCGGTCAGGTTCACCCACAGGCGAGCGTTGTATTCGCCCACTTCGATAAAGTCGCCCTTTTCGCCCATCTTCTGGTACTGGTTTTTACCCTTCTGACGCTCGCGGGTTTTCAGCACCAGCTTGTTCGGCGCAATCCCCAGCACGGCAATGGTGGCCGCAATGACGTCCAGCATGCGCTGGCGCGCTTTTTGCGCATCAATGGTTTTCGGTGGAGCATATTCCTGAATCACCACCCAGTCCGCATAGCGGTCAACCGCCACGTTGTACTCCGGCAGGTCGGCATCGTACAGGCGATAACACTCGATCCCTTCCTGCTTCGCCCATTTTTCAAATTTCTTCAGGTTTTTGCGCAGGCGGTTGGCGTAATCCTCTGCCACGCCGGTTGGCTTGCTGTCCGCCGCTTTCTCTGCCAGATGGTAGTTTTTCTGCACGCAGTCCAGCGGGCCGTTTTTCGCTTTAAACTGGCGATCGGCTCGCAGCTGAAGGCAGCTCAGCAGCTCCGGCGAGGCGCTGAACAGAGACAGATTCCAGCCGCCGAAGTAGTCCTTCATATTGCGGCCCAGCAGGCTGTGCAGGGCAATCAGCGCAGGCTCGCTGTCCAGACGCTCGCCGTATGGCGGGTTGCTGATTACGGTCCCGTACGGGCCCTTCGGCAGCGGGTTGGTCAGGATCGCTACGTCTTTCACCTCGAAGGTGACCAGCTCGCCGATACCGGCGCGACGGGCGTTGCTGCGCGCGCGTTCAATTACGCGCGGGTCGCTATCCGAACCGTAGAAGTGAGAGGTATACTCCGCAAGGCCCTTACGCGCGCGGGTCTGTGCGTCGTCTTTAACCTCTTTCCAGAGCGCTTCGTCGTGCTGCGCCCAGCCTTTGAAGCCCCAGTGGCCGCGGTGCAGCCCCGGCGCACGGTCGGTTGCCAGCATTGCGGCCTCAATCAGCAGCGTACCGGAGCCACACATTGGGTCGAGCAGCGGCGTGCCCGGCTGCCAGCCGGAGCGCATCACGATGGCGGCGGCCAGGGTTTCTTTGATCGGCGCCATACCGGTGCGATCGCGGTAGCCGCGCAGGTGCAGACCCGCGCCGCTCAGATCGAGGGAGATGCTCGCCGTGTCGCCGTTCAGCCAGACGTTGATACGCAGGTCCGGGTTTTCGCGATCGACGTTCGGACGTTCCTTATTTTTACGCGTGAAGCAGTCCACAATGGCGTCTTTTACGCGCAGGGCGCCGTACTGGCTGTTGCGGATCTCGTCGTTCACGCCGTTGAAATGCACCGCGAAGGTGGCGTTAGGCGTGAAGATCTCTGTCCAGTCGATCATCTGTACGCCGGTGTAGAGATCCAGGTCGCTATAGACCTTGCATTCCTTCATCGGCAGCATGATGCGCGACGCCAGACGGCTCCACATCAGGCTCTGGTAAATAAGCCGCGTGTCGCCCTCAAAATGGACACCACCCTGAACCACCTGGCACTCTTGCGCGCCCAGGGCTTCCAGTTCAGTTTTTAACAGCTCTTCCAGCCCACGGGCCGTACTGGCAAACAGAGAATTCATATCGTCACTTTTACTCTTAGAAAATTGTCGCGCATTATAGCTAATATGGCGTGTATGTCATAAAGTTGAAGGCTTATTTTCATTCGAGGGAGTGTGCAGTGGCGACGTTATCCAGGCTTTTTATTCATCCGGTGAAATCCATGCGCGGCATCGGCGTCACTCACGCGCTGGCAGACATGAGCGGGTTCGCCTTCGATCGTATTTTTATGGTCACCGAGCCTGACGGTACGTTTATCACCGCACGCCAGTTCCCTCAGATGGTTCGTTTTACCCCTTCCCCGCTTCACGACGGTTTGCACGTTACCGCGCCGGACGGTTCCAGCGCGGTGATTCGCTTTGCGGATTTTGCGGCTGTCGACGCGCCAACGGAAGTATGGGGCAACCATTTTACCGCGCGCATCGCCCCGGATGAAATTAACCGCTGGCTGAGCGGCTTCTTCTCCCGCGACGTGCATCTGCGGTGGGTTGGGCCGGAACTGACGCGTCGCGTAAAGCGCCACGACGCCGTTCCCCTCTCCTTCGCGGATGGCTTCCCGTTCCTGCTCACCAACGAAGCGTCTCTGCGTGATTTACAGAATCGCTGTAAAGCCAGCGTACAGATGGAACAGTTCCGCCCGAATCTGGTCGTGACCGGAGCGGACGCCTGGGATGAAGACACCTGGAAAGTCATCCGCATCGGCAGCGTCATCTTTGATGTCGTCAAACCCTGCAGCCGCTGCATTTTCACCACGGTAAGCCCTGAGAAAGGCCAAAAGCATCCTTCCGGCGAGCCGCTGAAAACGCTGCAATCGTTCCGTACCGCGCAGGATAACGGCGATGTCGATTTCGGCCAGAACCTGATCCCGCGATCCAGCGGCGCGATTCGCGTAGGTGATGAAGTTGAAATTCTCGCCCGCGGGCCGGCGCGAGTGTACGGCTCAGGCCAGGAAGAAGAAATGGTCGAGGTTGAGACGAATGTCGCCACTGGGGTGGATATTCACTGGCAGGGCAAGGTTATTCGTGGCAACAATCAGCAGGTTTTACTGGAGCAGCTGGAGCAAGCCGGTATTCGCGTACCGTATTCCTGCCGCGCGGGAATTTGCGGATGCTGCCGCATCAAGCTGCTGGAGGGAGAAGTGAGTGCGCTGAAAAAATCTGCAATTGGAAATGACGGCACAATCCTGTGCTGTAGCTGCGTACCGAAAACGTCGGTACAACTGGAAGCTTAAACCGCTTGTTCGAGACTGAAGGCATCGACGCGCAGCTGTGGCTTCAGCCTGTCATTCATGACTTTGATCGCATCACCTAACTGCATTACGCGCCCGGCAATCGTCACGCCGGGCTGCGCCAGCAGACAGAGTGCGGCGTTTTCGCCCGGTTCAACCACTAACAGGCTCACCTCTTCGGCGGTATCGCTCAGGTTAACGCTGGCCGCATCGCCCGTTGCTGGCGTCCAGTCCATGCCGTGAGGCAGGAAATGCCAGCTTTTCGGCATTTGCGGTTTCAGGAAACGGATAGCCACCAGCGCATTTAATACCAGTTCGGCACGCTGCTCTTTAGAGAGCATCAGGTCGCGGCATTTTTCTTCAAAGGAGAAATAAAGCGCCGCATCGTCAACGCAAAAGCCCGATGGAGAAAACGCGTCCGGGGTTAACATTCGGCGGGCAAAACGAGAACGAAACAACATGCCATTGGCTAAATCGAGCATCATACGGTCATGCTCGTCGCAAAAATACCAGCGCCAGTTATCGTCAGGTTTAATTCGCATGTGTCTCTCCCGTCCCCAAACGTCCTGTACTAAAAATGTCCTGTTCGCCGCTTCGTTTATAACACTAGTAATAAAAGACGATAATGTCTAAATAAGCAACAGTGACGGAATATAAAACAACCAGGGCTGGAAATAAAGCCCTGGTTGTCTGATTAAGAAAAAAGATTAGATATGCGTAACGATTTCTTTAATCAAAGGCGGGCCTTTAAAAATAAAGCCGGAATAGATTTGCACCAGTGACGCACCGGCCGCCATCTTCTCGCGCGCAGCAATCACCGAGTCGATACCGCCGACGCCAATAATCGGTAAACGGCCTTTTAATTCCGCAGACAGCGCGCGAATAATTTCGGTGCTTTTTAATTGTACCGGACGGCCACTTAACCCACCCGCTTCGTCACAGTTTTTCATTCCCTGAACGAGCGAACGATCGAGCGTGGTATTCGTTGCAATCACCCCGTCAATATTATGGCGAACCAAACTGTCGGCAACCTGGATCAATTCTTCGACAGAAAGATCCGGCGCGATCTTCACCGCGACCGGAACATATTTATGGTGGATCGCCTGGAGTTCATTTTGTTTATTTTTAATGGCACTCAGAAGATCGTCCAGCGCTTCGCCATATTGTAAGGAGCGCAGCCCCGGGGTATTGGGCGAGGAAATATTCACCGCGATATACCCGGCATAGGCGTAGACTTTTTCCATACAAATCAGGTAGTCATCTTTACCCTGCTCAACCGGCGTATCTTTATTCTTGCCAATATTGATGCCTAACACCCCATCAAAATGGGCTTTCTTCACGTTCTCTACCAAATGATCAACGCCGAGGTTATTAAAGCCCATGCGGTTGATCAACCCTTCGGCTTCGACCAGGCGGAACAGGCGCGGCTTGTCATTTCCCGGCTGCGGGCGCGGCGTGACGGTACCAATTTCGATGGAGCCAAAGCCCATCGCGCCCAGGGCATCAATGCACTCGCCATTTTTGTCCAGACCGGCCGCCAGACCCAGCGGATTTTTAAAGGTCAGCCCCATGCACTGCACAGGCTTTTCCGGCACGTTTTGACGCACCAGGGCTGCCAGAGGCGTTCCTGTAATACGACGTAATTGCTGGAATGTAAATTCATGAGCGCGCTCGGGGTCGAGCTGGAAAAGGGCTTTACGAACGAAGGGGTAGTACATGAACTCTCCTGGATTCCCGGTGTGCAAACCGGGAGGGGATTATGGGCGATCCCGTCACGAAAGGGAATTGACCTGCGGCAAAAAAATCGGCGTAAAACGCAATCGTTTACCTCCCACTCTCTTTCTTATGCAGTTTTTCGCAGTTTAATTGCGGATAAATCATTTAGTGGAATAACCGCGCAGTGTCACACTCCTGAAAAATGTTATGAATGTTAGATAAAAGCAAACAATTAGTTATAAGGAGGAAGTATGCGCGTCATTACCCTGGCCGGAAGTCCACGATTCCCTTCGCGTTCCAGCGCCCTGCTGGAATATGCCCGCGACAAGCTCAATGCCCTGGACGTGGAAGTGTGCCACTGGAATCTGCATAACTTCGAACCTGAAGATTTGCTGTATGCCCGCTTCGACAGCCCCGCGTTGAAAACCCTCACTGAGCAGCTCAAGGAAGCGGACGGACTCATCGTTGCGACCCCGATTTATAAAGCCTCTTTTTCGGGCGCGCTGAAAACGCTGCTCGATCTTCTCCCCGAGCGCGCACTGGACGGCAAAGTGGTTCTGCCGCTGGCAACGGGCGGCACGGTGGCACATTTACTGGCGGTGGATTACGCCCTGAAGCCGGTGCTGAACGCCCTGAAGGCGCAGGAGATCCTTCACGGCGTTTTCGCGGATGATTCGCAGGTCATTGACTACCAGCATAAGCCGCACTTCACGCCGAATCTGCAAACGCGCCTTGATGCCTCGCTGGAAACTTTCTGGCACGCGCTGCATCGCCGGGATATCCAGGTTCCTTCTTTTAATCCGCCGCAGGGAGTCGCACATGTTTAAAACCTTAACCCGCCTCGGACTGGCTGGCCTGATGGCGTTTACCGCGCTGGCACATGCCGCAGAAACCGCACCGGACAGTTTACGGATTGGCTACCAAAAAGGCAGCGTCAGTATGGTGCTGGCAAAAAGCCACCAGCTGCTGGAAAAACGCTTCCCGGACACCAAATTCTCATGGGTGGAGTTCCCGGCAGGGCCGCAGATGCTTGAAGCCCTGAACGTCGGCAGTATCGATCTGGGCAGTACGGGCGACATCCCGCCTATTTTCGCTCAGGCTGCCGGGGCAGACCTGGTATACGTCGGTGTAGAACCCGCTAAGCCGAAAGCCGAAGTCATCCTGGTACCTGAAAACAGTGACATTAAAAGCGTCTCCGACCTTAAAGGGCGTAAGGTCGCTTTCCAGAAAGGTTCCAGCTCGCACAACCTGCTGCTGCGCGCCTTACAGGAAGCCGGGCTCAAGTTCACCGACATTCAGCCCGTTTACCTGACGCCCGCCGACGCGCGCGCCGCGTTCCAGCAGAAGAACGTTGATGCCTGGGCTATCTGGGATCCGTACTACTCCGCGGCATTACTGCAGGGTGGCGTACGGGTGCTGAAAGACGGTACCACGCTGAAGCAAACCGGTTCGTTCTACCTCGCCTCACGCCCTTACGCCGAAAAAAACGGCGCGTTTATTCAGGGCGTACTGGATACCTTTACGCAGGCAGATGCCCTGACCCAGAGTCAGCGTCAGGCGAGCATCGCCCTGCTGGCAAAAACCATGGGCTTACCTGAGCCGGTGATCGCGAGCTACCTCAGCCACCGTCCGCCCACCACCATTGCGCCTGTCGACGCGCACGTCGCCGCGCTTCAGCAACAGACTGCTGACCTCTTCTATCAAAACCGCCTGGTACCAAAACAGGTCGATATTCGCGAACGCATCTGGCAGCCCGCTGGCAAAGAAGGAGCTAAATCATGAGTCTGAATCTTTTCTGGTTTTTACCCACCCACGGTGATGGACACTATCTTGGTACAGAAGAGGGCTCGCGCCCGGTTGACCATGGCTATCTTCAGCAGATTGCCCAGGCGGCGGACCGAATCGGTTTTACCGGCGTGCTGATCCCGACCGGACGCTCGTGCGAGGATGCCTGGCTGGTGGCCGCGTCGATGATCCCGGTCACCCAGCGCCTTAAATTCCTTGTTGCATTGCGCCCGAGCGTCGTTTCACCCACCGTGGCGGCGCGTCAGGCAGCAACGCTGGACAGGCTCTCCAACGGCCGCGCTCTGTTTAACCTGGTGACGGGCAGCGATCCGCAGGAGCTGGCGGGTGACGGCGTGTTCCTCGACCATACCGAGCGCTATGAAGCCTCCGCTGAATTTACCCGCGTCTGGCGACGCCTGCTGGAAGGCGAAACCGTCACCTTTGAAGGTAAGCATATTCACGTTCGCGACGCGAAGCTCTACTTCCCGCCGGTGCAACAGCCGCGCCCTCCGCTCTATTTTGGCGGATCGTCGGATGTGGCCCAGGATCTGGCCGCCGAGCAGGTCGATCTCTATCTGACCTGGGGCGAGCCGCCCGAGCTGGTGAAAGAGAAAATTGCCCAGGTCCGCGCCAAAGCCGCCGCCCATGGCCGCAAGGTGCGCTTCGGGATTCGCCTGCACGTGATTGTGCGCGAAACCAATGAAGAAGCCTGGCAGGCGGCAGACCGTCTGATCTCCCATCTGGACGATGAGACCATTGCGAAGGCGCAGGCTGCGTTTGCCAAAACCGACTCCGTCGGGCAGCACCGCATGGCCTCTCTGCACAACGGCAAGCGCGAGAATCTGGAAATCAGCCCGAACCTGTGGGCGGGCGTGGGTCTGGTACGCGGCGGCGCGGGCACGGCGCTGGTCGGCGACGGGCCAACCGTGGCTGCACGTATTAATGAATACGCTGACCTGGGCATCGACAGCTTTATTCTCTCCGGCTATCCGCACCTGGAAGAGGCCTACAGGGTGGGCGAGCTGTTATTCCCGCATCTGGATGTCGCCGTTCCGGAAATTCCGCAGCCGCAGCGGCTCCAGCTGCAGGGCGAAGCCGTGGCAAACGAGTTTATTCCGCGCAAAGCCGCACAGAGCTAAGGAGTGACCATGTCTGCCACCTCACAAAAATGGCTGCTGCGCGCCGCCCCGTGGTTTTTGCCCGTCGGCATCGTGGCGCTCTGGCAGCTCGCGTCGACCACCGGCTGGCTGTCGAGCCGCATTTTGCCCTCTCCGGAGGGCGTTATCGAAGCGTTCTGGTCGCTGAGCGTCAGCGGAGAGCTGTGGCAACATCTGGCGATCAGCTCCTGGCGCGCGGTGATTGGGTTTTCCATCGGCGGCAGCATCGGTCTGGTGCTGGGTCTGATCAGCGGCCTTTCACGCTGGGGGGAAAGGCTGCTGGATACCTCCATCCAGATGCTGCGCAACGTGCCGCATCTGGCGCTGATCCCGCTGGTCATTTTGTGGTTTGGGATCGATGAGAGCGCCAAAATCTTCCTCGTGGCGCTGGGCACGCTGTTCCCGATATACATCAACACCTGGCACGGCATCCGCAATATCGATCGCGGTCTGGTGGAGATGGCGCGCAGCTACGGCTTATCGGGTTTTTCCCTCTTTGCTCACGTGATTCTGCCGGGCGCCCTGCCCTCCATTATGGTCGGGGTGCGCTTTGCGCTCGGCCTGATGTGGCTGACGCTGATTGTGGCGGAAACCATCTCAGCCAACTCCGGTATTGGCTACCTGGCGATGAACGCCCGCGAATTCCTGCAAACGGACGTGGTGGTGGTCGCCATCATTCTGTATGCACTGCTCGGCAAACTCGCCGACGTCAGCGCACAGTGGCTGGAGCGCAACTGGCTGCGCTGGAACCCGGCCTATACCCTTCAGGAGGCGAAAGCATGAATACCGCACGACTAAATCAGGGCACGCCGCTGCTACTGAACGGCGTAACCAAACACTACGGCGAAAACACCATCCTTAACGGGCTGGATCTGCACATTCCCGCCGGCCAGTTTGTGGCTGTAGTCGGGCGCAGCGGCGGCGGAAAAAGCACACTCCTGCGTCTTTTAGCCGGGCTGGAGGCCCCCAACGGAGGAGAGATTCTGGCAGGAACCACGCCGCTGGCCAATATTCAGGACGATACGCGCATGATGTTTCAGGACGCGCGCCTGCTGCCGTGGAAAACGGTGATTGATAACGTCGGGCTGGGGCTCAAAGGCAGCTGGCGGGATGAAGCCCGTCAGGCGCTGGCCGCCGTCGGGCTGGAAAACCGTGCAGGTGAATGGCCTGCGGCGCTGTCGGGCGGCCAGAAGCAGCGCGTGGCGCTGGCGCGAGCGTTGATTCACCGTCCCGGCCTGCTGCTGCTTGATGAGCCGCTCGGCGCTCTTGATGCCCTGACGCGGATAGAAATGCAGGATCTGATTGAATCCCTCTGGCAGGCGCACGGCTTTACGGTACTGCTGGTGACGCATGACGTCAGCGAAGCCGTGGCGATGGCGGACCGGGTATTGCTTATAGAAAACGGGAAAATCGGTTTGGATCTGACGGTGGACATCCCGCGCCCTCGTCGCGTGGGCTCGGCGAGACTGGCGGAGCTGGAAGCCGAAGTGCTGGATCGGGTGATGAAACGTGGGGAAGCGGAGATTCAGCGGATAAAGGCCAATGCCTGATGCCCTCTCCCACAGGGAGAGGGAGAAAACCGATGCCCCGCGCCCCCACGTAGGCCCGGTTAGCGTAGCGCCACCGGGCTTTTTACATCAGGCCAGCGCCTTAGCAATCTTCTCGTACAGATCGCCAGACAGATTTTCCAGCCCTTTCAGCTGCTCAAGCGCGGCGCGCATCTTCGCCTGACGCTTCTCATCGTAGCGTTTCAGACGGATCAGCGGCTCTATCAGACGCGACGCCACCTGCGGGTTACGGCTGTTCAGCTCGGTCAGCATTTCCATCATAAACTGGTATCCGCTGCCGTCTTCGGCGTGGAACGCGGCCGGGTTACTGCTGGCAAATGCGCCAATCAGCGAGCGAACGCGGTTCGGGTTGCTCATGGTGAACGAACGGTGCTTCAGCAGGCTGCGAACCTTACTAAGCGCATCGGCCGCCGGGCTGGTCGCCTGCAGAATAAACCACTTGTCCATCACCAGGCCATCCTGGTGCCACTTGTCGTCATACTCCTGCATCAGCGCATCGCGGCACGGCAGTTCAGCGGCAACGCTTGCTGCCAGGGCCGCGAGCGCATCAGTCATGTTATCCGCTTCGTGATACTGCTTGCTCACCAGCGCGTTCGCCAGTTCGGCCTCACCAAACGCAAGATAGCGCAGGCAGGTATTGCGCAGGGTACGCTTGCCGATATCCGCATGCTCCACGCGATACGCGTCAAGCTTGTTAGCGTTGTAGAGAGCCAGGAATTCATCCGCCAGTTCGCTCGCCAGCGTGCGGGTCAGCGCTTCGCGCACTGCCACGATGGCAATCGGGTCGATAATGTCGAACAGCTCCGCAATTTCAGTCGCGGACGGCAGCGTCAGAATTTCAGCCGCCAGCGCCGGGTCAATCTTCTCGTCCAGCAGGATGGCGCGGAACGCGTCTGCCACATGCACCGGCAGCGTCAGCGGCTGGCCCTGCTGGTAACGGTTCACGTTAAGCTTGATGTAGGTTGCCAGCAGGCTCTGCGCCGCGTCCCAGCGGGAGAAATCGTTGCGGGCGTGACGCATCAGGAACGTCAGCTGCTGGTCGCTCCACTTGTACTCCAGCTTCACCGGCGCGGAGAACTCGCACAGCAGCGCAGGCACCGGCTGGAAGTAGACGTTATCGAAGATAAAGGTCTGCTCTGCCTGGGTCACGTTCAGCACGTGGTGCACCGGGTGGCCGCCCTTCTGTAGCGGGATGACGTTGCCTTCGTTGTCGTACAGCTCAATGCTGAACGGAATGTGCAGCGGATATTTTTCTTCCTGCTCGGCGGTTGGCGGCGTGCGCTGGCTGATGGTCAGAGTGTACTGCTCGGTTTCCGGGTTGTAGTCGTCCTTAACGGTGACAATCGGGGTCCCGGCCTGGCTGTACCAGCGGCGGAAGTGAGAAAGATCAACGTTGGACGCGTCTTCCATCGCCTGCACGAAGTCGTCGCAGGTAGCCGCGCTGCCGTCGTGACGTTCGAAGTAAAGCTGCATCCCTTTCTGGAAATTCTCTTCACCCAGCAGGGTGTGGATCATGCGGATAATTTCAGCGCCCTTCTCGTACACCGTCAGGGTGTAAAAGTTATTCATCTCAATGACTTTATCCGGACGGATCGGGTGCGCCATTGGGCTGGCATCTTCCGCAAACTGCAGGCCGCGCATGGTGCGCACGTTGTTGATGCGGTTGACCGCCCGCGAGCCCAGATCGGAGCTGAACTCCTGATCGCGGAAGACGGTCAGCCCCTCTTTCAGGCTCAGCTGGAACCAGTCGCGACAGGTGACGCGGTTACCGGTCCAGTTATGGAAATACTCGTGGCCGATAACGCGTTCGATATCGAGGTAATCTTTATCGGTGGCGGTATCGGTACGCGCCAGCACGTACTTGGAGTTAAAGATGTTAAGGCCTTTATTCTCCATCGCGCCCATGTTGAAGAAGTCAACGGCGACGATCATATAGATATCGAGATCGTATTCGAGGCCGAAACGCTCTTCATCCCACTTCATGGAGTTAATGAGTGAAGTCATCGCCCACGGCGCGCGGTCAAGGTTGCCGCGGTCAACGAACAGCTCCAGCGCCACTTCGCGGCCAGAGCGGGTTTTGAAGGTATCGCGCAGCACGTCGAAATCACCCGCCACCAGCGCAAACAGGTAGCACGGTTTCGGGAACGGATCCTGCCACTGAACCCAGTGACGGCCATTTTCCAGTTCGCCCTCACCCACGCGGTTACCGTTGGAGAGCAGGAACGGATAGAGGGTTTTATCGGCAATGATTTTGGTGGTAAAGCGCGCCAGCACGTCCGGGCGGTCCAGGTACCAGGTAATGTGGCGGAAGCCTTCGGCTTCACACTGGGTACATAGCGCCACGCCTGACTGGTAGAGCCCTTCCAGCGCCGTGTTGGCGGCAGGGCTGATTTCATTCACGATGCGCAGCGTAAAGCGTTCCGGCAGGTTGTCGATGACCAGCTGGTTGCCTTCTTCTTTATAATCTGACCAGGCTTCATCGTTAATGTGCAGGGAGACCAGCGTCAGGTCTTCGCCATCCAGACGCAGCGGTACGGCAGTCGCGCTGTGGCGCGTCACCTGGCTTACCGCCGTCACAACGGTTTTTGTGGCATCCAGGTCAAAAGTCAGGTCGATATCGCTAATCAGGTATTCCGGCGCACGGTAGTCGTGGCGGTATTTGGCTTGTGGCTGTTGTGTCATAGAAAACCTTATGCATCGTTTGTCGAGTAACGTTTCAATATATTCCTGTTGCGTAAAACGCGCTATGCAGAATGTTCATCTTTTCAGGCTTAAACACCTTTTTCGCTACATTTGTATAACACGGGGCACGAAATGCTCTCGACCATAAAGTGTGCTTATGTTGTGATCGGGGTTCAATAAATCACTAAACAAGGTATACTCCGGAGTTGTTTATTGTACTAAACGCTCCCGTGAGAGGATGCTACAGCGCACCTATGACTCAATTCGCTTCTCCGGTTCTGCATACGTTGCTGGATACCGACGCGTATAAACTGCATATGCAGCAAGCCGTTTTCCACCATTACTATGACGTTCACGTCGCGGCGGAATTCCGCTGCCGTGGTGACGACTTGCTCGGTATCTACGCAGACTCCATTCGTGAACAGGTCGATGCGATGCAGCATCTGGCGCTCACCGATGACGAATATCAGTGGCTTTCTGGCCTGCCTTTCTTTAAAGCGGACTATCTGAACTGGCTGCGCGACTTCCGCTATAAGCCTGAACAGGTCACCGTGACCAACGAGAACGGCAAGCTGGATATTCGTCTTGAAGGTCCGTGGCGGGAAGTGATCATGTGGGAAGTGCCGCTTCTGGCCGTCATCAGTGAGCTGGCTCACCGCTACCGTTCGCCTGAAACGGGCGTCGAACAGGCGGTCGCCTCGCTGGAGAACAAACTTGAGGCATTCTCAACGCTGACCGAAGGGCTGGATATGTCCCGCTTCCGCCTGATGGATTTCGGTACCCGTCGCCGCTTCTCTCGCGAGGTTCAGCAGGCTATCGTTGAACGTCTGCAGCAGGAGCCGTGGTTCGTGGGTACCAGCAACTACGATTTGGCGCGTCGCCTCAACCTGACGCCAATGGGCACTCAGGCGCACGAGTGGTTCCAGGCGCATCAGCAAATTAGCCCGGACCTGGCTAACAGCCAGCGTGCGGCGCTGGCTGCGTGGCTTGAAGAGTACCCGAATCAACTCGGGATCGCCCTGACCGACTGTATTACGATGGATGCCTTCCTGCGCGACTTTGGTCCCGAGTTCGCTGAGCGTTACCAGGGGTTACGCCACGACTCAGGGGATCCGGTTGAATGGGGCGAAAAGGCGATTGCTCATTACCAAAAACTCGGCATTGACCCGATGAGCAAGGTGCTGGTCTTCTCCGATAATCTCGACCTGGCGAAAGCCGTCGAACTGTATCGTCATTTCAATGCCAGAATTAACCTGGGCTTCGGGATCGGTACCCGGTTGACCTGCGACATTCCTCAGGTAAAACCTCTGAATATCGTGATAAAGCTGGTGGAATGTAACGGCAAGCCGGTGGCTAAGCTCTCCGACAGCCCGGGTAAAACCATCTGCCATGACAAAGCGTTTGTTCGCGCATTGCGCAAAGCGTTCGATCTCCCCCAGATCAAAAAAGCCAGTTAAGCGCTTACGGGAGCCTTCAGGGCTCCCTTCCCTTATTTATTTCTCAATTCTTCTCTTTTGACTGCGAAATTTACTTGTCTGATAGCGGTTGGCAGGTAACATAGATATCCCCCCGTCTTGGGGTGGACAAGTGTTTATTTTTTCCGACTATTAACAGAGAGAATATTATGAGCGTTGTGCCTGTAGCCGACGTACTCCAGGGCCGTGTCGCCGTTGACCAGGAGGTCACCGTGCGCGGATGGGTGCGTACTCGCCGAGATTCTAAAGCTGGCATCTCCTTCCTTGCCGTCTATGACGGTTCCTGCTTTGATCCTGTACAGGCCGTCATTAATAATTCTCTGCCCAATTACAATGATGACGTTCTGCGCCTGACGACGGGTTGTTCCGTTATCGTCACCGGTGTGGTTGTGGCATCCCCGGGCCAGGGCCAGAGTTTCGAGATCCAGGCTTCTGCCATTGAAGTGACCGGCTGGGTTGAAGATCCGGACACCTACCCGATGGCGGCAAAACGTCACAGCATTGAATATCTGCGTGAAGTCGCACACCTGCGTCCGCGTACCAACCTGATTGGTGCGGTGGCTCGCGTGCGCCATACGCTGGCCCAGGCGCTGCATCGCTTCTTCGATGAGCAGGGTTATTTCTGGGTGTCTACCCCGCTGATCACCGCGTCCGATACGGAAGGCGCAGGCGAAATGTTCCGCGTCTCGACGCTGGACATGGAAAACCTGCCGCGCACGCCGGAAGGTAAAGTCGACTACGACAAAGACTTCTTTGGCAAAGAAGCCTTCCTGACGGTATCCGGCCAGCTCAACGGCGAAACCTACGCCTGTGCGCTGTCTAAGATCTATACCTTCGGCCCAACCTTCCGCGCCGAAAACTCCAACACCAGCCGCCACCTGGCGGAGTTCTGGATGCTGGAGCCGGAAGTGGCGTTTGCCGATCTGAATGACGTAGCAGGTCTCGCAGAAGCGATGCTGAAGTACGTCTTCAAAGCGGTGCTGGAAGAGCGTCCTGACGACATGAAGTTTTTCGCCGAACGCGTAGACAGCGATGCTGTGGCACGTCTGGAGCGTTTCGTCTCTGCCGACTTTGCGCAGGTGGACTACACCGATGCGGTGGCGATCCTAGAGAAATGCGGTGAGAAGTTTGAGAACCCGGTTTACTGGGGCGTCGATCTGGCGTCTGAGCACGAACGCTATCTCGCCGAGAAACATTTCAAAGCGCCGGTTGTCGTTAAAAACTACCCGAAAGACATTAAGGCCTTCTATATGCGCCTTAACGAAGACGGGAAAACCGTGGCAGCGATGGACGTACTGGCGCCGGGCATCGGTGAGATCATTGGTGGTTCTCAGCGTGAAGAGCGTCTGGACGTGCTTGACGCACGCATGGCAGAGATGGGGCTCAACCCTGCGGACTACAGCTGGTATCGCGACCTGCGCCGTTATGGCACCGTTCCGCACGCTGGGTTCGGTCTGGGCTTCGAGCGTCTGATCGCCTACGTTACTGGCGTTCAGAACGTGCGTGACGTAATTCCGTTCCCGCGTACACCACGCAACGCCAGCTTCTAAGCAACGCAACAGACAATGGCCAGCATTTGCTGGCCATTATTTTATTCTGCCCTGTCAGTTTTTGTCAGCGTAAAGTCAGCGTTTTTAAACCACTACCCCGTCACAACCGCTACCTGTTACGTTTTGTTTCCGCGAAATATCCAGCCACAAAAAATTAACCTCATTCTTATTGCGATTATTACATTCTGAAGCAATAGCACAAATTTCAACCAATTTTTCAGCCATCCAGAAGTCTTTTTTGGGTCATAAGAAAAAACGAGTCGTTTAACATTCGTTTATAGGAATTGCCTTTATCCAAATTAAACATAAGGAATTCATATATATAGGAAACAAACCGATGCTTAATTCGCCGGGGGGTTCTGAAATTTGAGATGGTTCACAAAGTTCCCAAAAATACACATTTAGTTACACATATTTTCTTTCTGTAACTCAATCTTGAGAATTGTAGCACTTTCAGGCTAGCGAAACGCTTCGGTGAATGGAAAGATGCCTGTCAGATACATAAAGACACCAAACTCTCATCAATAGTTCCGGAAATATTTATTGACAGAATTTATTGACGGCAGTGGCGAGTGTCATAAAAAAACCAATGAGGGTAATAAATAATGATGAAGCGCAATATTCTGGCAGTGGTAATCCCTGCCCTGCTGGTAGCCGGTGCAGCTAACGCTGCAGAAATCTATAACAAGAACGGCAACAAACTGGACTTCTACGGTAAAGTTAACGCCGAGCACGATTTCGTGACCTCCGGCGATGACACTAACAATAACGACGCTACCTACGCGCAGATCGGTTTCAAAGGCGAAACTCAGATCAACGACCAGCTGACCGGTTACGGCCAGTGGGAATACCGCTTCATGGCTAACCAGGCTGAGAACACCGCTCAGTCTAACAAAAACCGTCTGGCCTTTGCTGGTCTGAAAGCGGGCGACGCTGGCAGCATCGACTACGGTCGTAACTACGGTATCGTATACGACGTTGAGTCATACACCGATATGGCGCCGTCCTTCTCCGGTATGACCTGGGGCGGTAACTACGTTGATAACTTTATGACCAGCCGCAGCACCGGCCTGCTGACCTACCGTAACAGCGATTTCTTCGGTCTGGTTGACGGTCTGAGCCTGGGCGTACAGTACCAGGGTAAAAACGACCGTGCTGACGTTAAAACCTCTAACGGTGACGGCGTAGGTTACTCCCTGGGTTACGACTTCGGCGAAGGCTTCGGTGCAATCGCATCTTACAGCAACGCTAACCGTACTCTGAACCAGAAAGCTGATGGCCAGGGTGATAAAGCTGAAGCATGGGGCGTGGGTCTGAAATACGACGCTAACAACCTCTACCTGGCAACTACCTATGCAGAAACCCGTAACACCACCCGTACCGGTTCTAGCGGTGATGCAGGTTTCGCTAACAAAACTCAGAACTTCGAAGTGGTTGCTCAGTACCAGTTCGACTTCGGCCTGCGTCCAGCAATCTCCTACGTGCAGACCAAAGGTAAAGACCTGGCTGCCGTCGGCGGCTTCAGCGGTGGCGATGCAGACCTGGCTAAATTCATCCAGGTTGGTACCACTTACTACTTCAACAAAAACTTCAACGTGTGGGCTGACTACTACATCAACCTGCTGGATAAAGACACCGACTACGCGAAAGCTGTTGGCGGTCTGAACGGCAACGACGATATGGCTGCTGTGGGTGTAACCTACCAGTTCTAATCAGAACACCACTTTGTTATATGCATAATGAACAGGGCTTCGGCCCTGTTTTTTTATGCCTGACAGAAAATAATGGCGACTTTTGAAAAGCCGCACGCTTTTCGTCGCAAACGGTTGGCATTTTGTAAATCTACCGTTAACCTGATAGCGGATTTCACTTCTGTAATCACAATGGAACTTCGTCATGTTTGAGAACATTACCGCCGCTCCTGCCGACCCTATTCTGGGCCTGGCCGATCTGTTTCGTGCCGACGACCGCCCTGGCAAAATCAACCTGGGTATTGGTGTATATAAAGATGAAACCGGCAAAACTCCGGTACTGACCAGCGTTAAGAAAGCTGAGCAGTATCTGCTGGAAAATGAAACCACCAAAAACTACCTCGGTATTGATGGTATCCCTGAATTTGGTCGCTGCACCCAGGAGCTGCTGTTCGGTAAAGGCAGCGCAATTGTGAGTGACAAACGTGCGCGCACGGCGCAGACCCCTGGCGGTACCGGCGCGCTGCGCGTGGCGGCGGATTTCCTTGCGAAAAACACCTCTGTGAAGCGCGTATGGGTGAGCAACCCAAGCTGGCCGAACCATAAGAGTGTCTTTAACTCTGCGGGCCTGGAAGTGCGTGAATATGCTTACTACGACGCGGCCAATCACTCTCTGGACTTTGACGGCCTGCTCTCAAGCCTGAGCGAAGCGCAGGCGGGTGACGTGGTGCTGTTCCACGGCTGCTGCCACAACCCAACCGGTATCGATCCAACGCTTGAGCAGTGGGAACACCTGGCGAAGCTGTCCGTAGAAAAAGGCTGGCTGCCGCTGTTTGACTTTGCTTACCAGGGCTTCGCCCGCGGTCTGGAAGAAGATGCCGAAGGCCTGCGCGCGTTCGCAGCCATGCATCAGGAGCTGATCGTTGCAAGCTCCTACTCCAAGAACTTTGGTCTGTACAATGAGCGTGTAGGTGCCTGTACGCTGGTTGCGGCTAACGATGAGACCGCCGATCGCGCTTTCAGCCAGATGAAGTCCGTTATCCGCGCAAACTACTCTAACCCGCCGGCACACGGTGCGTCTGTTGTTGCGACCATTCTGAGCAACGATGCGCTGCGCGCGATTTGGGAACAAGAGCTGAACGATATGCGTCAGCGTATCCAGCGCATGCGCCTGCTGTTTGTGAACACCCTGGCGGAGAAAGGCGCTGACCGCGACTTCAGCTTCATCATCAAACAGAACGGTATGTTCTCGTTCAGCGGCCTGACCAAAGAGCAGGTTCTGCGTCTGCGTGAAGAGTTTGGCGTATACGCCGTAGCCTCTGGCCGCGTAAACGTTGCAGGCATGACCCCTGACAACATGGCGCCACTGTGCGAAGCGATTGTCGCCGTCCTGTAATTTGCGCCCACAAAAAAGCCTGCGTTAAGCAGGCTTTTTTTATGCTGGTTACCAGACAGGCATTTCATCCTGAAGGAACGGGTTATGGAGCCGTTCATAGCCCAGCGTCGACATCGGACCGTGACCAGGGATAAACGTTACGTCATCACCCAGCGGCAATAACTTCTGTTTGATCGACTGAATCAGCTGCCCGTGATCGCCGCGCGGAAAATCGCTGCGTCCTACGCCACCTTTGAAAATCACATCGCCGGAAATCAGCAGACGGGACTGGTCGTCAAAGAAGACGATATGGCCTGGCGTATGCCCAGGACAATGCAACACCTGTAAAGTCACATTCCCTACGTTAACGCGCTCTCCTTCGTTCAGCCAGCGATCGGGCGTCAATGGCAGACACTCATCAAGGCCAAACATGCGGCTTTGGGCGGGTAACCCCTGCAGCCAGAACTCATCTTCTTTTTCCGGGCCAATAATCGGCACACCGTAGTGTTTAGCCAGTTCAGCCGCTGCGCCTACGTGGTCGAGGTGACCATGCGTCAGTAAAATCTGCATCAGCGTCACGCCGCTGTCGGCAACGTCCTGCTTGATTTTCTCAGCGTCACCGCCGGGATCGACAAGCGCGGCCAGTTTGGTTTGCTCGCACCAGATTAATGAACAGTTCTGGGAGAACGCGGTAACCGGAATAATACGATAGTTCATACTGCTCCTGTGTTTCGTTATTACCAGTGCCGAACCGGCCCGGTATCAATATGCACAAAGTTGCTACGTGGGTAATATCCTACACCACCAGCGCGCATAGATAACGCGGCTTTGCGAATATTGGCTAACGAAACGCCTTCAATGTGGAAATCCATTGCCTGTCCCTTCGTGTGGTAGCTTTTTTTCGCTACCCCACGGCTATGGGCGCGCAGTTCATTGTTGGTATCAATTGAGCGATAACCAGAAATAAGCTGCACCGGCTTGCTGGTGCCCAGCAGGCCCTGAAGGCGGAAAAGCTGATCAAACAGTCCTGGGTCGATGGCTTTTACTTTATTCGCGCGGAAATCACGGAAAAAATGGTTGAGTCTTGCTAATTCATCCTGAATATAGCCTCTGCCATCGAAAAACTCCGCTTTTAGCGACTCACCGGTGTGAAGATTGCTGAGCGTTAAAACGCGCGGACGAGGTGTCGAGAGGGTGGCAAATGCTGGCGTCGGTAAGATGGCCGCTGCGCCAAGCGCAACACCACCTAACGCCAGCAGCTTGCGGCGATTAGCGTCAAATTTGTCCATGATAATCAGGTCTACAGGTCAAGGAAATCGTAATATGCTTAGCGCACGAAGGGCACCTTAACTGGCAAAACAGGGTACGTCAAGGCGCCCAACCCCAGTGAATACGCGGCTTACAGCGATATTGGCCCCGATTCACCATAACTTACGACAATCATTTTTCCCGAACTACTTCATTTACCTGATTAATTGTTCCGCTTTTGGCAAAATTTGTGCGCCGGATCGCGCGGTGAGATCATAATTGTAAATATCTGTACGGTACTGAGTGCGACCGTCTTCACCCACAAACGCTGTCAGATAATAAA
Organism: Enterobacter sp. IF2SW-B1; assembly: GCF_001743375.1. Taxonomy (NCBI): domain Bacteria; kingdom Pseudomonadati; phylum Pseudomonadota; class Gammaproteobacteria; order Enterobacterales; family Enterobacteriaceae; genus Enterobacter; species Enterobacter sp. IF2SW-B1. The sequence goes on from NZ_MJAA01000001.1 coordinate 635,479, forward strand.
GATTAACCGGAATGTTGTGGCGAATATTCACGTAGCGCGTATCACCCTGCTTCAGGGCGTCAGAAATACGCGTATCGTTCCAGCCCGCATCCTGCAGCAGCATGTTGGCCAACTCCGAGGCTTTGTTCACGCGCACGCAGCCTGAACTCAGTGCCCGGGTATCTTTCTGGAACAGATTGTGGTTCGGCGTATCGTGCAGATAGATAGCATCTGAACTTGGCATGTTGAATTTGTAGCGCCCCAGCGAGTTATGCGCTCCGGGAGCCTGCTGGAAGCGGAACGGCAGGTTGGAGGCCGTGATCGTCGACCAGTCAACCATGTAAGGATCGATCGCCTCTTTACTGTTCCAGCCACGCATGACCGTATAGCCGTGACGTTCCAGATAACCCGGATCGTTCCAGACCTTAGGCAGAATGTCCTTACGCGCCAGCGTCGGCGGCACGTTCCACGGCGGGTTAACTACCACATTATTTAACGCACTGCTCATCATCGGCGTTTTGCGATCCGGACGCCCGACAATCACGCGCGAGGCCAGCTTCTCGCTACCATCCTGATAATAAACCAGTGAATAGGCCGGGATATTGACCATAATGCCGGTAGACAGCGTGCCCGGCAGCAAACGCAAACGCTGAATATTAAGCGCCAGCACCCCGGCCCGCTGCGCAGGCGATACGTTAAGCCAGTCACGCGTTGAGGGTCCAATGACGCCATCGGCTCCCAGCCCCTGAGCGGCCTGGAACTGTTTAACCGCGGCAACCAGCTCGCGATCGTAAGCCTCGGGCTTATTGCTCAGGGTAGTGGCCTTGTTCTCTTTTACGGGCGCTGACGGGCTGACCACCGCGCTTTGCGGATCGTCGCCCGGCAGGGCAATGTTCGGCCCGCCATCAAGAATACCGGAGCGTTTAAGGATCTCGCGCAGGGCTGGCACATCGCTGCTCCACTGACCCGGACGCAGCGTTGCGGTCCCCCGCATTTGCGGCCATGGACGCGAGTCCCCCACCAGCGCGAGGAGCGACTGGTGCATCGTGGCATACTGTGGATGCGCCGGCGCGAGGCTGGCAATGAAGCGAGGCAGGTCGCCGTTATCCAGCGCTAATTGCCACTGGTTAATCACCGACAGGGCTGGCGTCGCCAGCTTATAGGGCCTATCGCTGTACAGCCAGCGGTTGCCATTGACCGGAATACCCGCCACAAACTGCAGGTAGCCCATCATGGCATCGGAAAGGACCACGTCCCGCGCCTGACCAGTGACGGCAGGATCGGTTAACAGCTCAACCCACTTCGTAAACTGCGGCTGGAATCCCGCAATCGCCACTTCCGCCAGCTGTTGCTGGAAGGCGCGCACGGCTTCACGATTTTCCCACATGGGTTTCATATCGCGGGCAGCATAAAGCAGCGTGAGCTGATTGATATAGGCAGGCGTGTAGCCTGCAGGCAGGCCTGTCTGGAGCTGCTGGCTGAGCGATTCAACGTCGATGCCTTCCGGCAGCGGCTTAATCCCGGACATGATGGCCGTTGCCGTAGACTGTTCCAGCGGCTGAGACAATGACGTCGGCTGCGCGCCTGTCGTTGCGGTGCTGTCAGTCGGCACAATTTCAGGCTCGTCGGCCTGGGCGGTTAACAGTGGAGCAAACATCACTGCCAGACATAAACTCAGCGCTGACAGCTGACGACCACATTCTTTCTTTAGCAACATCCCTTGCCCCCTGTTTTCACGACATGCCCATCACGGTGGGACTTTCTTTTATTATAGGTAGACGACAACTCTGTTGCCTTACCTTATGTAAAGAAGTTTAAAGATAACGCAGCCCTGAACACAAGTTAAGAGAATAAAAAAAGCGGCGCTACTGCGCCGCTCTTTGTAACAAAACGCCTCAGGAAGCGTCTGCCGTGGTTTCCGGCAATGATTCCGGCGGCTGCGGCGCAAAGCCACGCAGCCCGACAACGTGCACGTGTTCGCTGTTCTGGAACACTTTACGCACCAGCTTATAGGTGGTGCCTTTTTCAGGGCTGATGTTTTCCGGTGCCGCAATGATGAGCTGCATATCGAGACGTTCGCAAAGCTCAAACAGCGTGGCAATCGAGCGGGCATCAAGACGCGCCGCTTCATCGAGGAACAGCAGTCGGCATGGGGAGATGTCTTTACCGCGCAGGCGGCGCGCTTCATCTTCCCAGCTCTGCACCACCATCACCAGAATCGACATCCCGGTACCAATCGCTTCACCGGTCGACAGCGCTCCGGATTCCGCACGCAGCCAGCCGTCTGAACCACGGTTTACCTCAACTTCCATTTCCAGGTAGTTACGATAGTCCAGCAGCTCTTCACCGATGGTTTGCGGCGTACGCTGACCCATATCAATCTGCGGATTCAGGCGCTGATACAGCTTCGCCAACGCTTCGGAGAAGGTCAGACGGTTGCTGTTGAACAGATCCTGATGCTGCTCGTGCTGCTCAGAGAGCACTTCCAGCAGCGTCGCGTGGGCTTCACGCACGTTGACGTTAAGACGCACGCTGTTGACCTGACCAAACGAGACGCTCTGCAGCCCCTGGTTCAGCTGGCGGATACGGTTCTGCTCGCGCTGAATGGTTTTGCGAATGATATTCGCCACGCTGCGGGAGCTGATCGCCAGCTTCTGCTCGCGGGAGGTCAGCTCTTCCGTCAGACGGCCCAGCTCGATTTCCATCTGTTCGATGGCTTCGACCGGATCGTCAGTACGGATAATGTCCTGACGAATACGCTCGCGCAGGTGCTGATAAACTGCAACGAAGAACTGAATTTTACGTTCAGGACGTTTCGGATCCTCTGACATGCGCAGCACATCGCGCAGGTGTTCGTTATCCGCCACCGCCAGACGCAGCGCACCCAGCGCCTTATCCGACATCGAACGCAGCTCATCGGCAGAAAGGTATGCCAGCTCGCGACGGTGCAGGCGACGTTCAACGTTGTTGTCTTTCACCATCCGCATCACGGCGCACCAGCCCGCTTTCGCCGTCACGACCTGCTCGCGCATTTCATGATAGTCGCGCTCCAGCTTGCGCAGGCGGCGGGTCAGGTTATCCATTTCCGCTTCGCAGAAGGTAAGCGCTTTTTCCAGCTGATTACGACGCGCGCGGTTATTGCTGAGCTGGCTATGCAGCTCATCACGACGAATGCGCGCGCGCTCTTCCGCTCCGCTGTCGGCACGAACGCCAATGTCCTGCAGTTCTTTCTGCAGGTCGTTTAACAGCTCTTTCTTGGTGTCGAAGGAGCTTTTCAGCGAGGCCAGCACCTGGTTGTACTGGTTCAGCTGAGCGGAGTGGCTGCGCATCGCTTCGCGAGCGCGGGTACGTTCCGCTTCCGCCTGCTCAAGGCGCTGGCGCAGTTTTTCATTCAGGTCGCTGTTACCGCTCAGCATTTCAGCCGAATCGGAGTAGCCGAAGTGCGCACGACGCTGCACCACTTCCGTCAGGGCAAACGCCTGCTGACGCGCTTCACGCTGCACCTGCTGCGACCAGGCATAATCTTCTTTTAACTGCTCGAACTGTTCCGGGTCGCTCTGCAGTACAGACACGACGGGCTCCAGCTTCGCCAGCTGGTTGCCGTGCTGCTGCACGAAGCGCGCGGCTTCCTGGGCTTCATCCAGACGTTCCTGGATCTCATCCACGCGGTCGGCCAGCGTGTCATCTGCCAGCAGGTTCAGGCGCGGCAGAATGCGGTTAAGGGCAGCGACGCCCTCTTTCGCCTGTTCGAACTGGGCGCGGCTCTGCTGGTTGTCACTTTCATGACTGGCAATCGCGCGCTCCAGCTCGCCACGGCGGGTGTTGAGCTTGCGGATTTCCGCTTCCGGGTCGGCTTCAAACGCCACGCCCAGATGGCTGCCGATAAAGCGGCTGAACGCCTGGTGCAGACGCTGGGTTTTCTGTACGTCAAACGACAAAGTAGCAAAGCGTTCAGACAGCGTTTCACGCTCGGCGTGGAGGCTCTCGATGCGGCTTTCGCGCGCGGCGCGGCCAAACAGCGGCAGCTCCGGGAAGCGGGAGTAACGCCACTGGCGATCGGCGATTTTCACCACCACCGCTTTTTCCAGCTCGTCAACGCTGAAGACGCTGTCATCGAACGACTGCGGATCCCCTTCGATCAGATAGAGATCTTCCGGGCAATCTTCCAGCCCTGCGAGCTGCTCAGAAATCAGCGACAGATCCGGCACCACAATTGCGTTGCGGGATGGACCGTACAGCGCGGAGAAGTACGGCGCATCGTCCAGGCCAACGTCATCGTAAATCTCAGACAGCAGTACGCCGCCAAAACGCTCGGCTAAGGTGTTCAGACGCGGATCTTCTGACCCGCCCGGCTGGCTTAAGCGCTCGATTTCTTCATCGACGTCACGCTTGCGGGCACCCACTTCGTCACGTTCAACAATGGCTTCTCGCTCGCGCTCCAGCAGCTGTTGCAGGTATTCAGTCACTTCCTGGCTGGACTCGAACTGCTCGCCGCACTGTTCGCTGAGCTGGTTCAGGCTGCTTTGCGCTGCCAGCCAGACCGGCGCACGTTGCAGGAGCGCCTTCGAACGGGACTGAAGCTGCTCCAGCTCCTGACGCAGCGTCATACGCTGTTCGCTGGCATTTGATACGGTATCGGACAGGGCCGCAATACGCGCTTCCAGCTCCTGATGCAGGGCCTCAAGCTCGTCGAAATCGTAATGTTTACCCTGACGCTTGCAGAACTCGGCCAGCAGACGTTCGGCTTCCTGCTGCTCGCGCAGACGCTGTTCCAGCTCGTTCAGACGCATACGCAGCGGCTGCACCTGCTCGGCCAGATGGCGCTGGTTGACGCCGTCGCGCAGCAATTCACGGGCAACGTCCCAGGCTTCGCTACGCGCCAGCGGGCCGTTAATGGCAACTACCAGCTGATAAGCCTGTTCAAACTGGCTGTGCGCCGTTTGCGCGACGCTCATTTTCTGTTCAAGCGAGAGCAGTTTCTCGGTGGCTTCCTGCTCTTTGGCCTGGAAGGTGTCCAGCCACTCGTCGGCACTTTCCGGCGTCAGGTCTGGCAGATGGCACAGCTCTTTCGCACGCTGTAGCGCCTGTAGCGCCTGGTTGTACTGAATCGCACGCGTCTGCTGCACATCCAGCGCCTGCTGGTAATCCGCAAGCTGGCTTTTCAGCTCGTCCACTTCCAGCTCGGCGGCTTCGGCGCGGGCTTCGTTCTCTTCCTGCATCTCGGCGGCTTCGGCCACCACTTCATTCTGCTCTTCGAGACGAATTTGCAGCTCATCGAGGTCCGCTTCGTAGCGTTCGATCTTTTCCTGCTGACGCAGCGCGGTCTGCACCAGGTTCAGGTGATCGCTGGCGGCCTGGTAGTCGGCTTCCAGGTCGCCCTCGGCACCGTTGTGCTCACCCAGCTCGCGCGCCATTTCGACGTGCTTGTACTGCTCGGCCACCAGCTGTTTACGGGAGGTAAACAGCTCGCGGCGATATTCTAATGCCTGATCGAGATGGACGCGGCGCTCGTTGGCGTGGCGCATATAGTCCGCCGCCACGTAGTTGGTCGCTTCGCTGATCAGATGTTTAAACAGGTCGCGGTCAGACTGGGTAACGCGAATCGCTTCCAGCGTCATGCGGTTTTCACGCAGTGCCGCCTCCATGTCCTGGAAGGCCTTACGCACGCCGCTGTTTTCCGGCAGCAGGTAGTCACGCAGGGAACGGGTAATGGCGCTGGAGATACCGCCGTACAGGGACGCTTCGATCAGACGGTAGTATTTACTACGGTCTGAAGCGGTGCGCAGACGGCGCGCCACCACGCCCAGATCGAACATCAGGGAGTGATAGTCAGTAATCGAGTTGAACTGCTTAAACTGCACCCCTTCGATAGCTTCAAGCTTGTCCTTCAGCTCCTGCAGCGTCAGGACGCGCGCCTGGCGTTCATTCAGCGTTTCCGTCAGCAGCGCGGTCGGCTGTACGGAGGTTGGCAGCCCCTGAATGGCGAACGGTTTGATATCCACTTTACGGTCGCGGCCGGCAACCTGTTGCAGACGTACGCCCACCACCACGCGCTGGTGACGGGAGTTGATGACGTCCAGCACGGAATAACAGACGCCCGCTTTCAGCTTACCGTGCAGGCCTTTATCGCGGGAGCCGCTTGTCGCGCCCGCTTCGGTGGTGTTACGGAAGTGAAGCAGCGTCAGGTCGGGGATCAGCGCCGTTACAAACGCCGCCATGGTGGTGGATTTACCCGCCCCGTTACCACCGGAGAGCGTCGTGACCAGCTCATCCAGATCGAAGGTTCGGGCAAAGAAGCCGTTCCAGTTAATCAGCGTCAGTGAGCGAAATTTACCGCGTTCAATCATTACTCTTCCTCCCCGCTATCCGGCAGATTCTCTTCATGCTCATCATTGAGCTGCAAATGGTTTTCCACCGGCATCGCTTCACCGTCGCGGATCATGCGAAGCTGCGCTTCACGCGCATCATCGCCCGCACGCACGTCGGCGCCGAAGCGGAAGACCGATTCCGTGATGCGGAATTTGCTGCTGTCGTGGCCCATAAACCAGACCATCCCCAGACGGCGCAGACGGTTCAGGGAAGAGCGAACCTTTTCCTGTAATTTTTGACGGTCAAGATCCGACCCCGTCGAACGGTTATTCACCAGCTTAAGCAGCTTGCTCTCATCCGCCAGCGTCAGCAGTTCATCGTACAGCTCCTGCTGGGTGAAGATGCCTTCATTTGCCAGGCGTTCCGGGCTGAGGTAGAGATAACAAAGAATTTTGCCAACCATCATGTCCAGCTCGGAGAGCACGGAGCGCGGGATCAGGGTCGTGGAACGCGGGCGCAGATAGAAAAAGCCTTCCGGCGCGCGGATAAGCTCCACGTTATAGCGGGCGTAAAACTCTTCCAGGTACTCCTGGAAGTCCATCAAAAAGGCGTGATTATCCAGCTCGTCCAGGCCAATGTGACGACCGGCACGCAGCTGGCTGTCCAGCGCCGGAAATAACGGATTCGCCAGCGCCTGTGCCAGCTTAACTGGCATCACTTGTTCAATATTTGTCAATGACATGCGCCTGTACCTTGGCTCCGTAATCGTTAATTGGCTGCCACTTCGGCGGCAGTCCGGTGAAGTCTGCTTGCGCGATACCCAGGCGCACCGCCTGGTCTACCACAATGCGGGCAACGTCGAAGTGGCGCGCACGCGGATATTGCGCCAGATAGTCGCGCACCACGAGCCCAAGATCCAGCGGCGCTTGTCTGGTTTTGTAGACGGCGAGCTGTTCTTCGATCATCGCCGCAAGTTGCTCACGAATTTCGTTGAATTCTTCGTACTCCAGATCCGGCGGCAGTTCACCGGTGACCTCTTCATCGCGCAGCGCCATCTCTTCGTCGCGCATATCCAACAGACGATCGGCATTGGCATAGGTCAGCGCCCACGGTGCATCAAAGTAGGTCTGTACCGACTGACGAAGACGCTGAGCAAAGACGCGGTTTTTATCCATATCAATCGCGGTACGGATAAATTTATGCACGTGGCGGTCATAGCCGATCCACAGATCGATCGACTGCTGGCCCCAGCTGATAATGCGGTCAAGTTTGCTCTGCAGATCAAACACCAGACGGTCGATAAAATGCAGATCGTCGTGCGCCATGGTCGCATCCTGGATGCGCAGCAGGTTGGCCTGCAGCTTGTCCCCTGCGGCCTCCAGCGTATCCTGCAGCTCACGCAGCGTACCGGAGGTTTCTGACAACAAAAGTTCACAGCTGGAAATGGCCGCACGCCAGTCCTTGTTCAGCAGCTGCGCGATATCGTCTTTCACCTGCTGCTGCTGCTCGTCCATCAGACGCTGAGTAAGATCGATACTGTCGAAAATCTCGGCCACCGAGTATTTCAGCGGCGCGTAAACGTTGCGGTGCCAGTGGAATTCGTCACCGTTTTCATCGGCCGCGTCGGCGGCACGTTTAAGCTCACCCGCCACGATCGAGAGCTGCATGGAGAGACGCAGCGTGGAAAATTCGCGCTGGCGAATGTAGTAATCGGTGATGCCGATGCCCAGCGGGGTCAGGCGATAGATGGCGTTTCCTTCCGCCTGCTCGCTGGTAAAGCGGTTCAGCAGACGTTGACGCACCATATCGTTGATTGCGTTATTGGCACGCACGCTAATGGTTTCGCTGGTTTGCTCAAACGCATCACTGACGTGGCGGAACGCATCCACCAGTTCACCCTCGCTCATTTCACCATCCAGCCGTTCGCCGTTCAGCGTGGCAACCGCCAGCAGGAAAGAGAGTCTGTCTACCGGCAGCGAGATGGAGAAATCGTTTTTCCTGGCCCAGGCAACCAGTTCGGGGACTGTCTGGGAAAATTCACTCATAGGTTATCCTTGCATCTGCGGCTTGTGCGCGGTGACGTGAATATAGCGGCCAAGGCTGACGAACGGCTCCTGGCGGCAATACCGCGTTTCTAATTCTGTTAAGGTGTCAAAACAGTCACGCTGTTTGTGTTTTTCACGCAGATAATCATGAAACACCCTGACGCCCGTCTTCCCGACGATCTGCCAGCCAATCTCTTCCAGCCAGCCGTAAACCTGCTGCGGATCGCGCGGATAGTCCGGGGAAAGCGTGCGTTTTTTCTTTTTCGGCATCCCGACCTGAACATAGTCGAAGTTCCCTGCCACCATGTTGTGCATCAGGAAGCCGTTAGCATTGTAGAACATCAGCGACAGCGTACCGCCCGGACGTAACATTGACCACAGGGTTTGTAACACGCTTTGCGGATCGGCAACCCACTCCAGCACCGCATGAAACAATATCAGATCAACCTGGGTTTCCAAATGCTGCGCGATGTCCTGAGCGGCGCATTGTATAAAATGCATGTTGTCGCTCACACCTTTCTCTTCTGCCGCACGCGTCGCGCGGGCGACCATTTCAGCAGAAAGATCGCAAAGCGTGACGTGATGACCACGTTCAGCCATTTTTATCGCCGTCTGCCCTTCACCACCACCGGCGTCCAGCACGCGCAACGTTTGACCACCGAACGTCGCCAGAATAGTGTCCAGATCCTGCCAGAGGATCGTCTGACGGAGCTGCCCTTTCGTGGTGCCATAAATGTTGCGCGAAAACTTTTCCGCGATGTCATCAAAATTGCGATCCCGCATTGGGAGAGTTCCACTCGCTAACTGCAAAACTGCTATTTTGTCACACCCGCGCGGAGAATGAACCTCTCTGGTGTAATATCACCGGTAATCATCTGCTGTATGGTCAAAAAAGGAACCAAAAAGGATGCTTTTTACCCTTAAGAAATACGTTGGAGGGATGATGCTTCCCCTTCCGCTGCTGCTTATCATCATCGCGCTGGGGCTGGCGCTGGTGTGGTTTAGTCGCTTTCAGAAGAGTGGCAAAACGCTTATTACGTTCGGCTGGCTGGTCCTGCTGCTGCTGAGCCTGCAGCCAGTGGCGGATGGACTGCTGCGCCCCATCGAAAACAGGTACCCTACGTGGCAGGGAAACCAGAAAGTTGATTACATCGTTGTGCTGGGCGGCGGGTATACCTGGGACCCTGACTGGGCCCCCAGTTCGAACCTGATCAACAACAGCCTGCCACGGCTAAACGAAGGTATTCGCCTGTGGCTGGCGAATCCGGGATCAAAAATGATCTTCACCGGCGCAGCGGCCAAAACCAACCCGGTGAGTACGGCTGAAGCGGGGGCCAGAATCGCGGAATCGCTCGGCGTACCGCGTTCCTCTATCATCACGCTGGACAGCCCAAAGGATACCGAGGAAGAGGCTGCCGCGGTGAAGCAGGCGATTGGCGATGTTCCGTTCTTACTGGTGACCTCCGCCTCGCACCTGCCAAGAGCGATGATTTTCTTCGAGAAGCAAGGTTTGCACCCGCTTCCCGCACCGGCAAACCAGATGGCCATCAGCGCGCCGCTCAACCCATGGGAACGGGTGATCCCCTCTCCGATGTGGTTGATGCATAGCGATCGCGTTGGCTACGAGACGCTCGGACGCCTCTGGCAGTGGCTGAAAGGCTCGTCAGGCGAGCCAGGGCAAGAGTGATTTAGCCGCCAGATCGAAGTTGGCGCGATTGAAACGTCCGGTGTTGACCAGCTGCGCCACTTCATCCCAGAGCAGATAAAGCCAGCGACGCCAGAGAAACTCCTCTGCAACGGGCGCGCGTTGAAGGTAGTGCCACAGTAAACCTTCCGCCGCCCCGCTGTCGCTGAGCCTGAACAGCTCATATTCCCGCGGTGCCCAGAGCATGATCCCCGGCCCTAGCATCGCCAGGAGCTGATCGCTGCGGGAGTCTTTGAGCATACTGCGCAGAGTAAAATTGCCGTGGATCAGCACGCAGTTGTCGTTAAAGCCGTCGAACAGCGCCGGTAAGCACTCGCGGGTGCGAAACAGAATACGTTTGTCCTGCATGGTCAAACCGGTATTGTTGAACTGGTTAAGCGTCCCCCACAGCACTTCCACCCGCTGGCGATACCACAGCGGCCACAGGTTTTCCTGGGTGCTGTCAACCGGACCAACAAGCCCGCGGCTATCCTGTCGGTGCCAGGCCAGCAGCGCCTCAACAATCTGGTCTTTCAGCTGTTCCCAGCGTTCCGGCGTACGCGCGGGCGCTTCTACCGGCACACCGCGTAAACGCTCAATCAGCAGTACGTCCGGGCCGGGATGTTCCTCGTGGGTCATTACGCCGTACACAGTCGGCATACGGACGGTTCCCTCCCGTGCCAGCATCGACATTTTCCAGGCAAGCTGCCTGGCGACGCCCGGCGACGAGAAGCTTCGTGCCATCAGCGGCATCGGGTTGCCCTGGCCGTCATACAACGACCAGAGCGCGGTATCGACCTTTTCACTCACGCATTCGACCCGGCTTAACTTCTCACCCAGCAGATGGCTAAGTTCGGCACGCAGCTGTTCCATATGAGATTACCCCCATTAATACTACTGCTTTTATAATGAGCGCACAGCGTGAAGATGTCACCCGGAAGAGATCAATTAGGGTAAAGAAAGGGGAATTTGCGGGGAGAGGACATCCCTCCGAAAGGAGGGATGCAGGCGGGATTAGCGCAACTCGGCGCGGACGCGCTCAAGATCTTCCGGCGTATCAACGCCCGTTCCCGGTACTTCGCGGGCAACGGCAACGTGGATTTTTTCGCCATACCAGAGCACGCGAAGCTGCTCCAGCATTTCGATATGCTCCAGCGGGCTCGGCGCCCAGGCTACATAGCGACGAATAAAGCCGGCGCGATAGCCGTAGATCCCAATATGACGCAGGAAAGAATCACCGATGGTCTCTTTAGAGAGCGCAAAGCGATCGCGATCCCATGGAATCGTAGCGCGGGAGAAATAGAGCGCATAGCCTTCGGCATCCATCACCACCTTCACCGCATTCGGATTGAATACCTCTTCAGCATGGTGAATAGGCACCGCGAGCGTCGCCATACCGACCTGACGCTGCGCCAGGTTTTCCGCCACCTGACGGATAATAACGGCCGGGATCATCGGCTCGTCGCCCTGCACGTTGACGATGACCGTATCGTCACTGAAACCACATTTCTCAACCACTTCCGCCAGACGCTCGGTGCCGGACTGGTGATCGGCGCGGGTCATGCACACCTCACCGCCTGCGGCCTCAACCGCACGGGCGACATCAGGATGATCGGTTGCAACGATAATGCGGTCGGCACCGGACTCACGCGCCCGCTCAAGGACATGCACAATCATCGGCTTGCTGTTGATATCTACCAGCGGTTTACCCGGCAGACGCGTTGAGGCATAACGTGCAGGAATAATGACAACAAAACTCATGGTTTGCTCTCTTCTGCCACCAGGGAACGGGCTTCATTTTCCAGCAGTACCGGAATGCCGTCACGCAGCGGGAAGGCCAGACTGTCCAGCTTGCAGATCAGCTCCTGTTTGTCCTGGCTGTAGTAAAGTTTGCCGTTGCATACCGGGCAGGCAATAATTTCAAGTAAACGGTGATCCATAGTTCCTCCGTATGGGTAATCGCTAAAGCTTAACACATTCCCTTTTCAGGGCGTGCCTGTTTCCCAGCCACTTCGACAGGATGTGAATAACCCGTCAGGTACCCGGCCAAGCGTTACGTCGCGAGCCTCCTGCCAGCGCGCGAACTCGCTAATGGCGGACGTTAACCCTTTTTCCAGGCTCGCCGTGACCCTGATGCCCTCTTGCAGATAAAGGGCAATGACTTCAAGCGTGCCGGTCTTGCGGTGCATTTTGGCATCCATGCGCCCGACCAGTTGTCCCTTGTGCAGCAGCGGTAAACCAAAGTAGCCGTATTGCCGCTTTGGCGCCGGGGTATAGCATTCCAGCCGGTAGCTGAAGTCAAACAGCTGCTCGGCGCGTTTTCTGTCCCAGACAACCGGGTCGAACGGCGACAATACCGCGCTGTGGGTCGCCCGGAGTTTCCCCTCCAGCGCCTCGGGCAGCAGAGGGACAAGATCCGCATGCAGCCACATTTCTCCCAGCGTTTCCACCATGACGGGAATAACTCGCTGTTCGCGCTGCCACATCTCCAGCAGAGGCTTCAGCGCAGGCTGACGGAGGCGGTAATAGTCTGCCAGCCATTGCGGACGGAAAATGCCCAGGCTGCGGGCGCTGTTCTCCAGCATGATGGCCTCGGCCGCCTCCTGAGTAAGCAGATCCCGCTCGTCGTCCCAGTGAGGCATCACGCGATGCGTCAGATCATAAACGCGCTGAAAATTACGCCGTTCAATGACCATGACTTTGCCTGACGTGAACAACCCTTCAAGATGACGCTTGTGCGGCTTCCACTCCCACCATCCGCCTGCACCTTTGCGCGGATGTTCAAAATCGGCGGATCGAACGGGGCCGTTTTCCTGAATATGGCTGATAAGCTGCTCTATTTCGGCCTCATGTTCCTCCATCCACGCATGCCGGTATTTCCATCCCATCTTTTCCGGAGCAAGCATACGGTGACGTACCAGGGCGAAATCGCTACGGGGCAGGAAGCAGGCTTCGTGGGCCCAGTACTCCATCAGCTCCCCTTTGGAGAGCGCCTCATCCAGCCACTGCGGAGGATAACTCCCCAGGCGGCTAAACAGCACCAGGTAAGGGCTACGGGCGACAATGTTAATGGTGTCGATTTGGAGCAGCGACATGCGCTGGACGGTAGAGAGGATATCGGCAGGCTGCGCGCGGCGACGGGGCTTTTTGAGCAGCCCCTGCGCGGCAAGGTGTAAATGACGTGCGGCTGAAAGCGAGAGTTGCGGTAAAGACATGCGTTTTCCTGTCAGTCAAAGCGCCACCAGAACCGCGTAAGCCTCTACTGCACCAACGCAATCAGTTCCTTGAGCAATTGTTCCGGCTGTTCGCCGCTGAGTTCAGCGTCAACCGGCAGATACCACCAGTTTTCTTTCGCAAAGGCACGGCATTTCACCGCATCTTTTTCGGTCATAATGAGCGTCTGGCCAGGCGCGGTAAGCGCCTCAACCTGCTCTGCCACCAGCGCCTGATGGTCAGCCAGCGGAACGCGTTTTTCCAGCCGGGCGCCACACTGCTCCAGCGTCGCGAAGAAGCGCGGCGGATGACCAATACCCGCCATTGCCACCAGCGAAGGCAGTTCTGCAACCGCCCGGCGTTCACCCGTCACCAGGTTGACCGCCATTCCCGGTAACAGACGCATAGGAATTTCACCCGCCTCGGCTTCACCACCGTTAACAATCACCGCATCAACGGACTTCAGACGCGAAGCGCGTTCACGCATGGGGCCAGCGGGCAGCCACCAGCCGTTGCCGAAACGACGCACGCCGTCGATAACTACAATCTCTTTATCACGCGCCAGAGCGTAATGCTGCAGGCCATCGTCAGTAATAATGATTTGTACTGCATGCGCGGCAAGCAGCGCCTGCACGGCGTCGCTGCGCACCGGGGAGACCGCAACCGGCGCGCCGGTACGCTGGAAAATCAATACTGGCTCATCACCCGCTTCTGCGGTCGTGGTTTCCGCCGACAGCAGCAATGGGTAGTGCGCCGCTTTACCACCATACCCACGCGACACCACGCCGGGGCGGATGCCGCGTTTTTGCAACTGCTCCACCAGCCAGATCACCACTGGCGTTTTGCCGTTGCCGCCCGCCGTGAGGTTACCCACCACGACTACCGGAACCGGCGCGCGCCAGGCATGCTTGATCCCCAGACGGTAAAACAGGCGAATAATGCCGCTCACCAGGCCGTACAGCCAGGAGAGCGGCAAAAGCAGCAGCCACAGCGGGGATTCACCGGACCAGATGCGTGCAATCATTCGCCGAACTGCATCTTATGAAGCTGGGCGTAAACGCCACGATGTTCCAGCAGATCGGCATGGCTTCCGCGTTCAACAATGATGCCGTCCTCAACCACGACGATCTCATCTGCCTGCTCAATAGTGGACAGACGGTGCGCAATCACCAGCGACGTACGGTTCTTTTGCAGTTCATCCAGCGCCGACTGAATCGCGCGTTCAGATTCCGTATCCAGTGCAGAGGTTGCTTCGTCCAGGATCAGTATCGGGCTATCGCGCAGCAGCGCGCGCGCAATGGCGATACGCTGGCGCTGACCGCCGGAGAGCAGTACCCCGTTTTCACCGATTATCGTGTCCAGACCGTTATCCATCTTGTTGATAAAGTCCATTGCATACGCCATACGCGCGGCGTTCTCAATCTGCTCACGGCTGTACTCGTCAGTGCGCGCATAAGCAATGTTGTTGGCAACCGTATCGTTGAAGAGATGCACGTTCTGAGAAACCAGCGCAACCTGGTTACGCAGCGACTGCAGGGTGTACTCCCGCAGATCGTGACCATCCAGCAGGATCTCACCTTCGTTAATATCGTAGAAACGAGTGATGAGGCTTGCAATGGTGGATTTACCGGAGCCGGAGCGGCCTACCAGCGCAACGGTTTTACCTGCCGGAATCGTCAGGTTGATATTGCGCAGAGCCGGCGTTTCGCGGCCTGGATAGGTGAAGGTCACGTTGCGGAACTCCACGTCGCCACGCGCGCGCTCTACCTCGCGTGTACCTTCGTCTTTTTCCTGTTCAGAATCCAGAATGCTGAACAGCGTCTGGCAGGCGGCCATCCCGCGCTGGAACTGGGCGTTCACGTTCGTCAGGGATTTTAGCGGGCGCATCAGGGCAATCATCGAGGAGAAGACTACGGTGATAGTACCCGCCGTCAGCGTCTCCATTACGCTCGGGAAGCTTGCCGCATAAAGAACGAACGCCAGCGCCAGTGAGGCAATCAGCTGAATGATCGGGTCAGAGATGGAAGAGGCCGAGACCATCTTCATCCCCTGCAGACGCATTTTGTTGCTGACTTTGTCAAAGCGTTTGGTTTCAACTTCCTGACCGCCGAAGATCAACACTTCTTTGTGCCCTTTCAGCATCTGTTCTGCGCTGGTCGTCACCTGCCCCATGGTGTTCTGCATATTCTTACTGATATTGCGGAAGCGCTTTGAGACAACGCGGATAGCAATGGACACGACCGGTGCCAGCACGATAAGGATCAGCGACAGCTGCCAGCTGTAATAGAACATCATTGCAAACAGACCGATGATCGACGCTCCTTCGCGCACGACGGTAATCAGCGCGCTTGAAGAGGAGGAGGCAACCTGCTCTGAATCGTAGGTAATACGAGACAGCAGCGTCCCGGTGGATTGCTTGTCAAAGAATGAGACCGGCATGCCCATCATGTGGCTGAACAGACGACGGCGCATGGTCATAACCACTTTCCCGGAAACCCAGGAAATGCAGTAGCTGGAGATATAGCTGGTGATACCACGTAAGATCATCAGCCCGATAACCACCAGAGGCATCCATAGCAACACTGAGCGATCCGTTTTACCAAAACCGTCGTCCAGTAACGGTTTGAGGAGCGATAACATAAAAGTATCGCTGGCTGCGTTGAGGATTAACGCTACACCCGCCACGATCAGGCCTGCTTTAAAGGGAGCAATCATCGGCCAGAGTCGGCGGAAGGTTTGCCACGTGGAGAGATCTTTGTCGTTATGCATTCAAAAAACCAGCATTTGTTGAAATAGCCGCATATTCTACCCGTTATCTACGGGCGCGCCAAACCACTGATGATACCAGGGGGGTAAAAATTGATCCCGCACGCGCCGGATTTGCCAGCGATGGTGCGAAAATGTCACCGATATTTGCCCGGAATGGGGGGTATCGTGCCAGATATATCCCTCTTTTCGATAGCGCCGGACTACTTTAGCAGACGGGAATCGCCATGCGTTATAGCGGGCCGCTGAATCCAGAGCTATCAGCCCCTCAACCCGCTGTACCAGCGGCAATGACGACGAGGTATTGCTGCCGTGATGAGGTACCTGTATGAGGGTGGACGTCAGATGCTGCCAGTAATGGCTAAGCATAGCCTGTTCTGCCTGTGCTTCAATGTCTCCCGTCAGCAGAACGCTCTGCTCGCCGTCGTCAATTTTTACCACGCAGGAGTGATTGTTACCCTGAGCCGGATAATTTTCAGTGGGCCAGTGGACGGTGAACGTTAACCCCTGCCATTGCCATCTTTGCCCGCGAAAGCAGGGACGATGCCCGGTCTGGTGCAACGGACTTCTTACCCACATTTCGGGCCATGTTTTTTGCAGCGATACAAGGCCTCCCGCATGGTCGAGATGCTCATGGCTGAGAATAACGCCTTCCGGCTGCAGATGATGCCAGCGCAGCCATGGAATAATTAACCGCTGTGCACTATCCCCGCCCGGCCAGGCAAGCCCGGTATCGTAAAGAATGGCTTTTCCCTGTCGTTCAATAACCATTGCCAGTCCCTGCCCCACGTCCAGCATATGGAGCGTCCAGGCGTCGCTTTTCGCCGTCCGCCAGAGGGGAGAAGCCAGCAAGACACATCCCGCCAGACAAACGGCAGGAACGGTTTTCCAGGCACGGAAACGCCAGCCGATGAGGATAAGCCACGGCAGTAACGTCATGTACTGCCAGCGCTGGTCCACACTCTGCCAGCCGTCTGGCAGGCGCATCAGCAACCAGAACAACCCGGCAAGCGTCTTATCGGCTGCATACCAGATGCCGCTTTCCAGCCCCGCCAGCGGCAGCAGATGGAGCAGCATGCCGAGTAAAATCAGCGGTACGCAGACAAACGTCACCAACGGCACGGCAAAGAAATTGGCGATCAACGATGAAATGCTAAAGCCATGGAAAATCAGAACCTGTAGCGGCATGAGAAGTAACAGCATGCCGACCTGCAGATAGACAAGGTTCAGCAGCGGACGTATCCGGCGAGCCCACTGCCAGTGAGGAAGCGGCAACCACTGAAACCAGAAAATCAGCGCGGCGACGGCAAATGCAGACAAAAGCAGACTCTGCGAAAGTATGGCTAAGGGATCGCTTATCAGGATCGCCGCGACACAGCAGATCCACACCTGCCATGGAGACCATTGCCTGGAACCGATCCGCAGCGCCGCCAGTACAGCAAGTGCGATAACCGTGCGTAGCGCGGGCGGTTGCAGACCGGTCAGCCAGGCGTAGAAAGCAGCAAAGAATAACCCCGCCAGCAGAGGCATTTGCCAGTTGACCCGATGGCAAGGTAATAAAAACTGAAGCCCGCGCACAAGAAACCAGACGATGGAGGCCGCCAGCGCGATATGCAGACCCGAAATCGCCATCAGATGCAGCGTGCCGGTTTCACGCATCAGGTCTTTTATTTCCCTGGGGACATTAAGACGTTCTCCCATGCCCAGCCCGAGGATAACCGCGCCCCAGCGATAAACTGAAAGTCGGTTTTGCAGCGATGTCAGGTATTGCGCTCGCAGGCTGCAGCGTCCATCGATGAGTTCTGCATGGGTAAAACGCCCACTTAGCGTTTGATGGCGGGCAATAGCGCTGCGCTGGGGGTCATACCCTCCGTCATTCAGTTCGCCGTGTACAGGCCTGAGCCGGAGCGTCATCGCCCAGCGCTGACCGGCACACGCTTTCTGCGGCAGATAATGACCATAAAGCGTGACGCCCGTTGACGCCCACCAGCGCTGGCCATCAACGGTGAGTATTTTTCCCTGATGCACAGTGGCACCATCAGTCGCGGCGACCTCCACCTCGGCCTGCACGGCACCTGCGGTTAAATGCTGCATCGGCCAGACGCTCTCTTGCGCGGCCAGAATGCCCCACACGCAAAATAACAGCGTCATCCCCACATACTTCAGCCGTACGTTTTGGCGTGCGGCCAGTGCAACCCCGCCAGCCATCATTATCCAGATGGTATAACGCGATGGCAGTTCAGGTAGCCAGAGTAACGGGGCTATCGCCAGAATGGCGCAGATACCTAAAGCGGGAATTCCCATTGCTACCTCCCTGTTTCTGGGTGGCAGTATGCGGGCAGATCGAGCGGGGTGTCAGGTGTGAAAAATACAATCTACAGCAAACGCTGCAAGGTTTTTAGCGCGTTGCAGAAAACGCGACTTAAAATGCGAGACACCTTCAGAATGAAAGTGACGGAGACAAAAAAAGCACCCGCAGGTGCTTTCTTTCGAACCCAGTTTAACCGGCTGGCTAAACTCAGTTGCCGTAAATATTGGCGCGATCGCGCAGTTCTTTACCCGGCTTAAAGTGTGGAACGTACTTCCCTTCCAGCTCGACTTTATCACCAGTTTTCGGGTTACGCCCGGTACGTGGAGCACGATAGTGCAGAGAAAAACTACCGAAACCGCGGATTTCAATGCGCTCGCCCTGGGCAAGAGTGGAGGCCATATGCTCCAGCATCTCTTTTACGGCATCTTCCACTGCCTTGGCAGGGATATGCGGTTGCTGACTGGCAAGTCTTTCAATCAATTCTGACTTGGTCATGATTCCTCCGGTTCCTTTCAAACCAATTAGCTGAACAGCTCATTAAACAAGGGCGGCCGTAGCCGCCCTTTGTTATTGATTACAGGACGAATCCTGCAATCTGTCAAGTCTGCTCATCATCCTTCGCGCTGTAAATGCGTTACAGCTCAAATGATGCTGAGAACCTGATATTACTCGCCTTTAGCTGCTTTGAAAGCTTCAGCCATTGCGTTGTTAGAGAAGTTTGCATCTTCCTGTTTGTTAACAGTTGCGATTGCATCTTTCTCATCAGCTTCGTCTTTAGCACGAACAGACAGGCTGATTGCACGGTTCTTACGGTCAACACCGGTGAACTTAGCTTCAACGTCGTCGCCTACGTTCAGAACCAGAGTGGCATCTTCAACGCGGTCACGTGAAGCTTCAGAAGCGCGCAGGTAACCTTCAACGCCGTCAGCCAGTTCTACGGTTGCGCCTTTAGCGTCAACTGCAGTCACTTTACCGTTTACGATTGCGCCTTTCTTGTTCAGTGCAACCCAGTTGTTGAACGGATCTTCTGCGAGCTGTTTAACGCCCAGGGAGATACGCTCACGCTCTGCGTCAACCTGCAGAACAACTGCAGCGATTTCGTCGCCTTTTTTGTATTCACGAACTGCTTCTTCGCCTGCAACGTTCCAGGAGATGTCAGACAGGTGAACCAGGCCATCGATGCCGCCGTCCAGGCCGATGAAGATACCGAAGTCAGTGATAGACTTGATTTTACCTTCAACACGGTCGCCCTTGTTGTGGGTTTCCGCGAACTGCTGCCATGGGTTGTTTTTGCACTGCTTCAGGCCCAGGGAGATACGACGACGTTCTTCGTCGATATCCAGAACCATCACTTCCACTACATCACCAACGTTAACAACTTTGGATGGGTGGATGTTTTTGTTGGTCCAGTCCATTTCGGAAACGTGCACCAGGCCTTCAACGCCTTCTTCGATTTCAACGAAGCAGCCGTAGTCGGTCAGGTTGGTTACGCGACCAGTCAGTTTAGTACCTTCTGGGTAACGCTTAGCGATAGCTACCCATGGATCTTCGCCCAGCTGTTTCAGGCCGAGGGATACACGAGTACGCTCGCGGTCGAACTTCAGCACTTTAACAGTGATTTCGTCGCCCACGTTCACGATTTCGCTTGGGTGCTTAACGCGTTTCCACGCCATGTCGGTGATGTGCAGCAGGCCATCAACGCCGCCCAGGTCAACGAATGCGCCGTAGTCAGTGAGGTTCTTAACGATACCTTTGACTTCCATGCCTTCCTGCAGGTTTTCCAGCAGCTGATCGCGTTCTGCGCTGTTTTCGGATTCGATAACGGCACGACGGGAAACAACAACGTTGTTACGCTTCTGGTCCAGCTTGATTACTTTGAACTCAAGCTCTTTGCCTTCGAGGTGCAGGGTGTCACGGACTGGACGAACGTCTACCAGTGAACCTGGCAGGAACGCACGAATACCATTCAGCTCAACAGTGAAGCCACCTTTAACTTTGCCGTTGATAACACCGACCACAGTTTCAGCTTCTTCGTAAGCTTTCTCCAGCGTGATCCATGCTTCGTGACGTTTAGCTTTCTCACGAGACAGCAGGGTTTCGCCGAAGCCGTCTTCTACTGCGTCCAGAGCAACGTCAACTTCGTCACCAACCTGGATTTCCAGCTCGCCCTGGGCGTTTTTGAACTGCTCAGCCGGAATGGCGGACTCAGATTTCAGACCGGCGTCAACCAGTACTACGTCTTTGTCGATAGCAACAACAACACCGCGAACGATGGAACCCGGACGGGTTTCGATTTCTTTTAAGGATTCTTCAAACAGTTGAGCAAAAGATTCAGTCATGTTTAATCTTCAGGTTAATATTAACGTCCACCTGGCTCCGTGCCGGATGGGGTTGTTTCACATACCCGCCGTCAATCCATTGCAGCGGGGGTACTGCTAAATCGGTCGCGATTACGCGAGTGCCAGTTTTTGGCGCGCATATTGTAGCGCTTTTTCAATCACTTGCTCAATAGTTAAACTGGTTGAATCCAGAACTAATGCATCTTCTGCAGGAACAAGCGGTGCGACGGCGCGGTTACGATCGCGGTCATCGCGCTCTTTTATCTCGGATAAAAGGCGATCAAAGTTAACACTAAACCCCTTTTCCTGCAACTGAAGCATACGGCGTTGAGCACGTTCTTCCGAAGAGGCGTCAAGGAAGATTTTTACTGGCGCATCAGGGAAGACCACGGTTCCCATGTCGCGTCCATCAGCGATCAGACCCGGGGCTTCACGAAACGCTCGCTGGCGACGCAGCAGCGCCTCACGAACGCGTGGGAAAGCCGCCACCTGGGAGGCCGCATTAGCGACTTCCTGCGTACGGATCTCGCCGCTCACGTCTTCCCCTTCCAGGATCACTTCCAGGTTGCCATCGGTAGAAACAAAACGCACATCCAGATGCGCAGCCAGCGGTACCAGCGCTTCTTCAGAGGCGACATCCACGTGATGATGCAGCGCAGCCAGCGCCAGCACGCGATAGATTGCTCCCGAATCTAAAAGATGCCATTGCAATGCTTCCGCCATCGCTTTGCACAGAGTACCTTTCCCTGCGCCACTCGGCCCATCAATGGTGATTACCGGGGCAACTGCCGTCATCTTTTTCTCCTTAAATAAGGCATACCGTTAACATGAACGCCGCGCATTATACGCGCCAACGTGCGCAACTGTTACCTTTGCGTGCAAATTACGGAATGATAGAAGCAGAGTGTAGAAGAAATGAGCGGGAAAGATCGTCAGGAAGCGTAAGGAAATGCCGCATCAGGTGATGCGGCAAGACTTCATCATGCCAGGGTGCTAATGCGCGCCAGCTGTTCGAAATAGTCCGGGAAGGTTTTCGCCGTACATTTCGGATCGAGAATGGTCACAGGGGTATCGGACAGCGCCACCAGCGAGAAACACATCGCCATACGGTGATCGTTATAGGTCCCGATTTCAGCAAAGTTCAGTTTTGCCGGAGGGGTAACGCGAATGTAATCTTCGCCCTCTTCTACCTCAGCGCCGACTTTACGCAGCTCGGTTGCCATCGCGAACAGGCGGTCCGTCTCTTTTACGCGCCAGTTATAGATGTTGCGCAGCGTGGTGGTGCCTTTGGCAAACAGCGCCGCCGTGGCAATGGTCATCGCCGCATCCGGGATATGGTTCATGTCCATGTCGATGGCGTTCAGCTCACCGTGGGTACAGGAGATGAAATCATCCCCCCAGGTGACAACCGCGCCCATTTTTTCGAGCACGTCAGCAAAACGAATATCGCCCTGCACGCTGTTGCGGCCAATGCCGGTCACTTTTACCGTACCGCCTTTAATCGCGCCAGCGGCAAGGAAATAGGATGCGGATGAAGCATCGCCTTCAACCAGGTAGTTGCCCGGCGACTGGTACTGCTGCGCGCCGCGAACCACGAAACGCTGATAAGACTGGTTTTCAACCTCAACGCCGAAGGTTTTCATCAGATGCAGCGTAATATCAATATACGGTTTGGAGACCAGCTCACCTTTAATCGTAATAACCGTATCCTGCGGGGCCAGCGGCGCGGTCATCAGCAGCGCCGTCAGGAACTGGCTGGAGACGCTGCCGTCAACCTCGACGGTACCGCCGGTAAAGCCCCCGCGCAGACGCAGTGGCGGGTAATTTTCCTGCTCCAGATACTCAATCTGCGCGCCGCCCTGACGCAGGGCATCTACCAGATGGCCGATCGGACGTTCCTTCATGCGCGGCTCGCCGGTCAGCACGATGTTATTGCTCCCGAGGCACAGGGCTGCCGCCAGCGGACGCATCGCGGTACCCGCGTTACCCAGAAACAGCTCAAGCTCTTCACTCGCCTGCAGCGCGCCGCCGTTGCCGGTCACTTCGCAGCGGGTGCGATCGTCAGAGAGTGTGTAATGAACGCCCAACGCTTTCAGCGCATTGAGCATATGGCGCACGTCATCGCTGTCCAGCAGGTTGGTGAGGACGGTGGTGCCGTTTGCCAGAGCTGCCAGCAGCAGAGCGCGGTTCGAGACACTTTTTGAACCAGGCAGATTGATGGTGCCATCTACCCGCGCGATAGGTTGTAACGTCAGGGATTCCATGAAAACTAAACTCTCAACTCAACATAATAAAAACCCCGCAGGGATGCTGCGGGGGTGAAAAACAGCAAATTAACCGTGACGACGTTCGAAGTCGATCATGAAATCGGTCAGGGCGTTAACGCCTTCCAGCGGCATGGCGTTATAAATGGAAGCACGCATCCCGCCAACCACACGATGGCCTTTCAGCGCGTGCAGACCCGCCGCGAACGACTCTTCCAGGAACACGCTGTCCAGGCTGCTGTCTGCCAGCTGGAACGGTACGTTCATGCGGGAACGGTTCGCTTTCGCCACATCGTTACGGTAGAAATCGCTCTTGTCGATCGTGCCGTACAGCAGTTCGGCTTTCTGCTGATTGATCTTGTCCATCTGCGCCACGCCGCCGTTTTGCTTCAGCCATTTGAAGACCAGGCCGGAGAGATACCAGGCAAACGTAGGTGGGGTGTTGAACATGGAGTCGTTGTCATTCAGGACGGTGTAATCCAGGATTGACGGGCAGGACTTATGGGCTTTCCCCAGCAGGTCTTCACGGACGATGACAATAGTCAGCCCAGCAGGACCGATGTTTTTCTGAGCACCTGCGTAAATGACGCCGTAGCGGCTGACGTCCAGCGGAGTGGACAGAATGGTTGAAGAGAAGTCCGCCGTCACAATGACATTGTCGCCAAAGTCTGGCTCTTCGTGAATGGCGATGCCGTCGATGGTTTCGTTCGGGCAGTAGTGGAGATACGCGGCGTTGTCAGACAGCTGCCACTCGCTCATCGGCTTCACGGCGCGCAGACCGTCAACGGTCACTTTGGCGTCGATAACGTTCGGCGTGCAGTATTTGTGCGCTTCTTTTAACGCACTGGCTGCCCAGTAGCCGGCATCGACATAATCAGCGGTGGTTTTGTCGCCCAGCAGATTGAGCGGGATGCCCGCAAACTGACCGCGTCCACCGCCGTGGCAGAACAATACTTTGTAGTTCGAGGGAATGTTCAGCAGATCGCGAAAATCCTTTTCTGCCTCTTCCGCCACCTGAATAAACGCTTTACCACGGTGGCTGATTTCCATCACCGACGTACCCAGACCGTTCCAGTCACACAGTTCCTGTTGAGCCTGTTTGAGTACGTCTGCCGGTAACATTGCCGGACCTGAACTGAAATTAAAAACTTGAGCCATTTCCCCTCACCACGCTAAAAGCCATAAGTTATAACTGTGGATATCGGTTTTATCATTCAG
The DNA here is from genome assembly GCF_001743375.1 of Enterobacter sp. IF2SW-B1. Taxonomy (NCBI): domain Bacteria; kingdom Pseudomonadati; phylum Pseudomonadota; class Gammaproteobacteria; order Enterobacterales; family Enterobacteriaceae; genus Enterobacter; species Enterobacter sp. IF2SW-B1. Next base: position 659,607 of record NZ_MJAA01000001.1, read on the forward strand.
TGACACGCGCCGCAATGTCTAAAACTTATGACCGGGGAAATGTGCCCTTCGTCACACAAAACAATCTGCCGCCTCGTCGTCACAAAACCGACAAAATCGCTGTCAGACGAGGCGTTTAGCCCGGCTAACCTTTGTCCATTCCGGATTTGCACAACGAGGGCATAATTGATGATCGCCCGCATGCATCCCCACAACATGACTACATTTTATACATGCATACTCCCCGGTTTCAGGTATCACCCTGAACCGTTCTACTAACATATCCGGCAGGATACACAGGCCGGGCTTAACGTCGTCATCAGCATAGTAATAGACGCTGATTTGCCCATTGGTTTCCATGATCGCCAGCCGCACCTGTCCGAGCTGTTCAACGCTATTCAGGCGCAGCTCCATAAAGAACTCAAACTCGGTCATATTGGCGCTTTGCACATTTTCCCAGGCCAGCTGACCGTCCTCGACAATTACGACCGGTTTCCCTTCAAGCAGATCTTCCAGCTTTTCACTTTTTGACATCAGCCACATCACCAGCCGGTAAAGCAAGGCGAGGGAAACAAAAACGATAAACACCGGCACCATCGGCACGTCGTCATAAAACGCGACGTCCCCCGCCGCCGAGCCCAGCGTCAGGATGATCAGCACTTCAAACAGCGACATCTGACGAACGCCACGACGACCGGTAATTTTGAGAAACAGGAAGACGAGTACGAAGGTATACAGGCTGCGCAGCGCCACTTCGCCCAGAAATTCAGGTGGAACTTTATCAAACGCCATCCGCTGGAGATCAAATGCTTTCATTTTTCTATGCCTTAACAGTCAGTTACTGCTACTAAGCATAGCCCAGCCATTTATTTTCGCCGGAGATAGCACCCGTCACGCAAAACCCGTATCATTGCGCGCTTTACGTACGATAAAAGTGAACGCCATGACTCAAACGTTTATCCCCGGCAAAGACGCCGCTCTGGAAGATTCCATCGCTCGCTTCCAGCAGAAACTGACCGACCTGGGCTTTAACATCGAAGAAGCCTCCTGGCTGAACCCGGTGCCTCACGTCTGGTCCGTGCACATTCGCGACAAAGACTGCGCGCTCTGCTTTACCAACGGTAAAGGTGCGACGAAAAAAGCGGCACTGGCCTCTGCGCTGGGTGAGTATTTTGAGCGTCTGTCCACCAACTATTTCTTCGCTGACTTCTGGCTGGGTGAAACCATCGCCAACGGCCCGTTCGTTCACTATCCGAACGAAAAATGGTTCCCGCTGACCGAAGACGATGAACTGCCGGAAGGCATTCTGGATGGCCGTCTGCGTGCCTTCTACGATCCGGAAAACGAACTGACCGCCAGCATGCTGATCGATCTGCAGTCTGGGAATGAAGAGCGTGGGATCTGCGCCCTGCCGTTCACCCGTCAGTCTGACGAGCAGACCGTCTATATCCCGATGAACATCGTCGGCAACCTGTATGTGTCTAACGGTATGTCCGCCGGTAACACCCGCAATGAAGCGCGCGTGCAGGGTCTCTCTGAAGTCTTCGAGCGTCATATCAAAAACCGCATTATTGCCGAATCCATCAGCCTGCCTGAAATTCCGGCAGACGTGCTGGCGCGCTACCCGGGCGTGGTGGAATCCATCGCCAAACTGGAAGCCGAAGGTTTCCCAATCTTTGCGTATGACGGCTCGCTGGGCGGTAAATATCCGGTTATCTGCGTCGTGCTGTTTAACCCGACTAACGGAACCTGCTTCGCCTCCTTCGGCGCGCACCCTGACTTCGGCGTGGCGCTGGAGCGTACCGTGACCGAGCTGCTGCAGGGCCGTAGCCTGAAAGATCTCGACGTATTCACCCCGCCAACGTTTGACGATGAAGAAGTGGCCGAGCACACCAACCTCGAAACCCACTTCATCGACTCCAGCGGTTTGATCTCCTGGGATATGTTCAAGCAGGACGCGGACTATCCGTTCGTGGACTGGAGCTTTGCCGGTACCACCGAAGAAGAGTTCGCTACATTGATGGCAATCTTCGACGCCGAAGATCAGGAAGTCTACATTGCCGACTACGAACACCTGGGCGTTTACGCGTGCCGCATCATCGTACCTGGCATGTCCGATATCTACCCGGCGGAAGATCTGTGGCTCGCAAACAACAGCATGGGCGCGCACCTGCGTGAAACCCTACTCTCCCTGCCGGGCAGCGAGTGGGAAAAAGAAGATTATCTCAACCTGATAGCCCAGCTGGACGATGAAGGCCACGATGACTTTACCCGCGTGCGCGAGTTGCTGGGTCTGGCGACCGGGAAAGACAACGGCTGGTACACGCTGCGCATCGGTGAACTGAAAGCGATGCTGGCCCTCGCGGGCGGCGATCTGGATCAGGCTCTGGCCTGGACAGAATGGACCATGGAGTTTAACCAGTCGGTCTTCTCCGCCGAGCGCACCAACTATTACCGCTGCCTGCAAACCCTGCTGTTGCTTGCACAGGAAGACGATCGCGAGCCACTGCAGTATCTGAACGCTTTCGTACGTATGTACGGTGCTGAAGCGGTTGAAGCCGCCAGCGCGGCGCTGAGCGGTGAAGAGCCGTTCTACGGTCTGCAGGCGGTTGACAGCGATCTGAAAGCCTTCCCGGCGCATCAGTCTCTGCTGAAAGCCTATGAAAAACTGCAGAAAGCAAAAGCTGCTTACTGGTCAAAATAAGCGCATATAACATTAACGGCAGTAGGCGTATTCAATCGTCTGGGCTATATTACGGGGCAATTTCATTGCCCCGTTTTTTATTCTCTTCGGCAATGATTGTTGATTGTAATAATAAAGTTAAACACGGGTAAATATAATAATATTTGCCTGGGCTTTATTGTTACTTTTTATGGTAAATACTCCATATTAATTAACTGTTTCGAAGGGGGCCGAACGAAAAAATTCAACTCTTTTCATAACTTTTAAAATTTATTTTTATACGGATAATCAAATACTTACTCCGCATTTGTTGTAAAACCATACATACTGCGGGCCTATAAGCCAGGCGAGATATGATCTATATCAATTTCTCTTCTATAATGCTTTGTTAGTATCTCGTCGCCGACTTAATAAAGAGAGAGTTAGTGTGAAAGCTGACAACCCTTTTGATCTTTTACTCCCCGCCGCGATGGCAAAAGTTGCCGAAGAAGCGGGTGTCTATAAAGCAACGAAACACCCGATGAAGACGTTCTATCTGGCGATCACCGCAGGTGTGTTCATCTCTATCGCTTTCGTCTTCTACATCACCGCCACCACCGGTACTGCCGGAATGCCTTTCGGCATGGCCAAACTGATTGGCGGCATTTGCTTCTCACTGGGTCTGATTCTCTGCGTCATTTGCGGCGCCGACCTCTTCACCTCAACGGTGCTGATTGTTGTGGCGAAAGCCAGCGGAAGAATTACCTGGGGTCAACTGGCGCGCAACTGGCTTAACGTCTACGTTGGTAACCTGATTGGCTGTCTGCTCTTTGTTCTGTTGATGTGGCTCTCTGGCGAGTATATGACCGCCAACGGTGGCTGGGGGCTTAATGTCCTGCAAACCGCTGACCACAAAATGCATCACACATTTATCGAAGCCGTTGCTCTCGGCATCCTCGCAAACCTGATGGTCTGCCTGGCGGTCTGGATGAGCTACTCTGGCCGTAGCCTGATGGATAAAGCCATGATTATGGTTCTGCCGGTTGCGATGTTTGTTGCCAGCGGCTTCGAGCACAGTATTGCGAATATGTTCATGATCCCGATGGGGATTGTTATCCGCAACTTTGCAAGCCCGGAGTTCTGGACCGCAGTTGGTTCATCCCCGGAAAGTTTCTCTCACCTGACTATTATGAATTTCATTACTGATAACCTGATCCCCGTCACTATCGGGAACATTATCGGTGGGGGTCTGTTAGTTGGGTTGACATACTGGGTCATTTACCTGCGTGGCGGCGACCATCATTAATGGTTGTCTCAGGCAGTAAATAAAAAATCCACTTAAGAAGGTAGGTGTTACATGTCCGAGCTTAATGAAAAGTTAGCCACAGCCTGGGAAGGTTTTGCGAAAGGTGACTGGCAGAATGAAGTCAACGTCCGTGACTTCATTCAGAAAAACTATACCCCGTATGAAGGTGACGAATCCTTCCTGGCTGGCGCAACTGACGCGACCACCAAGCTGTGGGACAGCGTAATGGAAGGCGTTAAACTGGAAAACCGCACTCACGCGCCAGTTGATTTTGACACTTCCGTTGCATCCACCATCACTTCTCACGATGCTGGCTACATCAACAAAGCCCTTGAGAAAATTGTTGGTCTGCAGACTGAAGCACCACTGAAACGCGCCATCATCCCGTTCGGTGGTATCAAAATGGTTGAAGGTTCCTGCAAAGCGTATAACCGCGAGCTGGACCCAATGCTGAAAAAAATCTTCACCGAATACCGCAAAACCCATAACCAGGGCGTATTCGATGTTTATACCAAAGACATTCTGAACTGCCGTAAATCTGGCGTTCTGACCGGTCTGCCAGATGCCTATGGCCGTGGCCGTATCATCGGTGACTACCGTCGCGTTGCGCTGTACGGTATCGACTTCCTGATGAAAGACAAATACGCGCAGTTCGTTTCCCTGCAGTCTGACCTGGAAAACGGCGTAAACCTGGAAGCGACTATCCGTCTGCGTGAAGAAATTGCTGAACAGCACCGCGCGCTGGGTCAGATCAAAGAGATGGCGGCTAAATACGGCTGCGATATCTCTGGTCCTGCGACCAACGCTCAGGAAGCTATTCAGTGGACCTACTTCGGCTACCTGGCCGCTGTTAAGTCTCAGAACGGTGCAGCAATGTCCTTCGGCCGCGTATCCACCTTCCTGGATGCGTACATCGAACGTGACCTGAAAGCAGGCAAAATCACCGAGCAAGACGCTCAGGAAATGATTGACCACCTGGTCATGAAACTGCGTATGGTTCGCTTCCTGCGTACCCCAGAATATGATGAGCTGTTCTCTGGTGACCCAATCTGGGCAACCGAATCTATCGGCGGTATGGGCGTTGACGGTCGTACGCTGGTTACCAAAAACAGCTTCCGCTTCCTGAACACCCTGTACACCATGGGTCCTTCTCCGGAGCCGAACATCACCGTTCTGTGGTCTGAAAAACTGCCTCTGAACTTCAAAAAATTCGCCGCTAAAGTGTCCATCGACACCTCTTCTCTGCAGTACGAGAACGATGACCTGATGCGTCCGGACTTCAACAACGACGACTACGCTATCGCTTGCTGCGTGAGCCCAATGGTTGTTGGTAAACAAATGCAGTTCTTCGGTGCGCGTGCAAACCTGGCGAAAACCATGCTGTACGCTATCAACGGCGGCGTTGATGAAAAACTGAAAATGCAGGTTGGTCCTAAGTCTGAGCCAATTAAAGGTGACGTGCTGAACTATGACGAAGTCATGGAGCGCATGGACCACTTCATGGACTGGCTGGCTAAGCAGTACGTGACCGCGCTGAACGTTATCCACTACATGCACGACAAGTACAGCTACGAAGCCTCTCTGATGGCGCTGCACGACCGTGACGTTATCCGCACCATGGCGTGTGGTATCGCAGGTCTGTCCGTTGCGGCTGACTCCCTGTCTGCAATCAAATACGCGAAAGTTAAACCAATTCGTGACGAAGACGGCCTGGCCGTAGACTTCGAAATCGAAGGCGAATACCCGCAGTTTGGTAACAACGACGCTCGCGTTGATGACATGGCGGTTGACCTGGTAGAACGTTTCATGAAGAAAATTCAGAAACTCACTACCTACCGTAACGCTATCCCGACTCAGTCTGTTCTGACCATCACCTCTAACGTTGTGTATGGTAAGAAAACCGGTAACACCCCAGACGGTCGTCGTGCTGGCGCGCCATTTGGCCCAGGTGCTAACCCAATGCACGGTCGTGACCAGAAAGGTGCTGTAGCTTCTCTGACCTCCGTTGCTAAACTGCCGTTTGCTTACGCGAAAGATGGTATCTCTTACACCTTCTCTATCGTGCCAAACGCGCTGGGTAAAGACGACGAAGTGCGTAAAACTAACCTCGCGGGTCTGATGGATGGTTACTTCCACCACGAAGCGTCCATCGAAGGTGGTCAGCACCTGAACGTGAACGTAATGAACCGTGAAATGCTGCTCGACGCGATGGAACATCCTGAGAAATATCCTCAGCTGACCATCCGCGTATCTGGCTACGCAGTACGTTTTAACTCCCTGACGAAAGAACAGCAGCAGGACGTTATCACCCGTACTTTCACTCAGTCCATGTAAGTGGAATTGACTGAAATCACGCGTTAAAAAGCGTACAATAAAGGCTCCACGCAAGTGGGGCCTTTTTAACACCCTCGCTTCACCAGTCTCTTTTGTCCGCTATCTATACTTTATGGATAACAGCCAAAACAGACTCGACATAGCCTTTGAGCTGTGCAACTACACAGGCCCCCGGATGGGCCAAATTCGGAGATATCACCGCAATGTCAACTATTGGTCGCATTCACTCCTTTGAATCCTGTGGCACCGTCGATGGCCCGGGGATCCGCTTTATTACCTTTTTCCAGGGCTGCCTGATGCGCTGCCTGTACTGCCATAACCGCGACACCTGGGACACGCACGGCGGTAAAGAAGTCACCGTGGAAGATCTGATGAAAGAGGTGGTGACCTACCGCCACTTTATGAACGCATCCGGCGGTGGCGTGACCGCGTCCGGCGGTGAAGCTATTCTTCAGGCTGAGTTTGTCCGCGACTGGTTCCGCGCCTGCCATAAAGAAGGCATTCATACCTGTCTCGACACCAACGGCTTTGTGCGCCGCTACGATCCGGTCATTGATGAACTGCTCGACGTGACCGATCTGGTGATGCTCGATCTCAAACAGATGAACGATGAGATCCACCAGAATCTGGTTGGCGTTTCTAACCACCGTACGCTGGAGTTTGCCAAATACATCGCCGATAAAGGCATCAAAACCTGGATCCGCTACGTTGTTGTTCCCGGCTGGTCAGATGACGATGACTCCGCGCATCGCCTGGGTGAATTTACCCGCGACATGGGCAACGTCGAGAAAATTGAGCTTCTGCCCTATCACGAGCTGGGTAAACATAAATGGGTGGCGATGGGCGAAGAGTACAAGCTTGATGGCGTGAAGCCGCCGAAAAAAGAGACGATGGAACGCGTGAAAGGTATTCTTGAGCAGTACGGCCACAAGGTCATGTATTAAAGAGAAGGCCCGGTAAGAACCGGGCCTTTTTATATTCTATTTAAAGACGCCGTTAATTACGGAGGTCACAATCGCCGTACTCAGCGCAATTAAGACCAGATCGTCCCCGACCACACGCCATTCATAGCCCGGGTAGGAAGGAAGCTGGCCGAGCATAGAGGCTGGTACGGTCTTCTTCGCAATGCCCGGAGGGAGCGGTTTACCGCGTGCGAGGTTTTTCGCAATCCCCGGAGGCAGAGACTCATAGCCCGTTAAGCCATAATTCAGTGCCAGGTGGCGGGCATGATCGAAGCTCACGCGAGCGTCGACGTCATTACCGACATCTTTGCTGTTTTTGAAGCTCTTATCCGATTTTCCAGGGTTTTCCTTTCCGCTATTTTGCTTATTACCATGGTTACCGGAATTACCAGAATTCCCGTTACCATGATTGCCGCCATTACCTTGTCCGCCACTGTTTCCATGACCACCGCCATTCCCGTTTCCAGGATTAGCCATGACCGGAGCCGTTGCAAACGTTAAAGACAACACTACGGCAAGTGCGGTAGTGGAAAAACGACGTATAGACATGATTGTTGCCTTTTGTGGTAGAACTCATTTGAATTATCGCCAGGCGGGGAAAACAAACAATGCGTAAAAGTCTTATATGTGACAGGGACAAAAAAGCCTGTCATCGACAGGCTTTTATTTAATCAGGCGTGCGCCACAGGGGTTGGATGCTCGCCCGCTTTGCGCAGCAGCATCAGGAGATAAATAAACGACACGCTGGCAATCATGATAAACAGCAAATTGTCGGAATAATTCTGCATAAGCATCGCGGTAAATGTCGGTCCCAGCAGGCTACCGATGGTATAGCTTAATAATAGCGCCTGGTTCATTGCCACGAGCTGGTGATGTTCTACTTTCTCACAGGCCCACGCCATCGCGACCGGGTAAAGCGTGAATCCTGCGGCCCCGAGAATAAACAGTGCAGGCGCCATCGCGGCGTTGCTGAGCATCGCAAGGCATCCCATGATCACCACGAAGACCTGAACGCGCAGCACCAGCAGACGACCAAAACGGTCTGCCAGGCGGCCAATCGGCCATTGCCCCACAATACCCGCACTGACCATCACCGCCATCCAGAAACCAATTCCGGAATCGCTGACGCCCTGATGATTCAGGTAGAGCGGCATCAGGCCATAGAGCGAGCCCAGTACAATTCCCGAAATAATGCATCCGTTTACGCCCAGACGCGCCTGACGGAGTCTCAACATCGGCCAGACGTGGGTCGCTTCCTGATGTTCGCTGTTCTGGTTAACAATGCGCGTAAAGAGCAGCGGCAGGATCGCGGCCAGCACCATGCCGGTTACCCACGGCAGCACGCTCATCAGGTCGGTTGGCAGTTTGCTGACCATCAGTTGACCCAGAACGGTACCGACGTAGTAAACCATCATATAGGCCGCCAGCAGACGTCCGCGGTTGCGGGAGGTACCGCTACACATCAGCGCGCTTTCAACCACCACCCAAATCATCGCGCAGCCGACGCCGGCGATAAAGCGCCATGCCATCCAGCTCCAGAAGCCCACCATCAGACCCAGACCGGCGCACCCGGCAGCGAAAATCAGCGAGGCCAGATAATAGCTGCGATTAAAGCCAAAACGCTTAATCAGGCTACCGGTTAATAATGTGCCCAACAGGTTCCCGGTGAAAAAGGACGAGCTGACCATACCCACCTGCCAGGTCGGTAAGTTTTCATGGGCGAGCCACAGCGGGACGAGCGTGTTTAACACGGCGATCGCCAGGGTCAACAGAAGCAGGCCACAGAGCAACAGGAGCACTGGCCGGGTATAGGTGGTCATGGATTAAAAACCGTGAGGAAGTTCAGATTTCGTGCGCATCATGCCACTGGCAAAAACAAAGTCAATCCACAGATTTAGCCGGCTCGCACAATATGTTCCCTGTCGATTTAAAAAACTTATCCTGCTAATGCAGCGCCTGCTATAGATATTAATTATGTATCTGTTTTTATTTATTAATGACCGAAATTAAAACAAAACGACAGTCGAAAAATTTCATGAATGAAAAAAAGAAAAGCCGGGCGCTATGTCCCGGCTTTTTATAACGAAAAATGAAACTAGCTGGCGATAGCCATACCGACCGTCATATGCAGGCCGTAAAACACACCGCGACCAATTAACTCCCCTGCCAGCACCAGCACAAAAGCCAGTGACAGGAGCGGCAGTGCAGGCTGATAACCTTTAAGCTGAGGGCCGATCCAGCACACCAGCGCAGCTGCCAGCAACACCACGCGCCAGGCCATCAGCGAACCGTAGTCCGGCACCAGCGCAGAAGCCTGCTGGATAGAGCTGTGAATGGTTGCCAGCTCGGCCCCCTGCATCAGGGCGACCATCGCGCTCACCACCAGCGCCAGCAGCGAAACGGCTGGCAGCAGACGCATTGCCCAACCGTTTACCCCCGCCACGCGCAGCAGCAGGTAGCCCAGCAGCGGCCCGCCGATAAACATCGTCAGGAAGAAGCTCATCGGCGTCCAGACGCTGTACCAGGTTGGAACGGTATCGATGGTGTTATAGACGCGCACCATCATCCACACGAACACCACGCCCAGTACCATGGTGACGATCAGCCACAGGCTGCGCAGGCCCGCAGGCAATTTTTTCAACGCAGCCAGCAGCCACCCCAGCCCGCCGACGGCAAAGAAGATTGCCCCGCTGGCAATTTCGTTACTGAGCGACGACGCCCCCACGCGGTTCAGGGAGTTAAACGCGCGCATCGGTGAGCCCAGGTGCAGCGTAGAGGCGATAAATCCAATCCCCATCAGCACCCACAGGCCAAACATGCTCAACACTAAACGCTGCTGCTGTTCGGCATTGAGATTCCCTTTTAACAGCGCCAGCGCCAGAACAATGAAGCCGCCCACTACGCACTGCCCAAAGACCGTGAAGATCATCAGCGGCCATTCATGCCATCCACTTCCCATCTCACACCTCCTTCGGATTTGCCAGGTAGCCGGTGGTGTCACCCGTCGGACGGCTGTTGGCGTTAGGTTTAATGACAATACTCGGCTTCGTGAAGTGCGCGGACGGCAGCGGTGCCACTGCGGCAAGCTGACCGTGTTTCTGACGCAGCTCTTCTATCGGACCAAAATCCAGCGCGCGCAGCGGGCAGGACTCGACGCAGATTGGCTTTTTGCCGTCCGCTACGCGGCTGTGGCAGCCGTCGCACTTGGTCATATGTCCTTTGGCGGCGTTGTACTGCGGCGCGCCGTACGGGCACGCCATATGGCAGTAGCGACAGCCGATGCAGACATCTTCATCCACCACCACAAAACCGTCCTCCCGCTTGTGCATCGCCCCGCTCGGGCACACCTTGGTGCAGGCCGGATCTTCACAGTGGTTACAGGCAATCGACAGGTAATAGGCAAAGACGTTCTGATGCCAGACGCCGTTATCTTCCTGCCAGTCGCCCCCGGCGTATTCGTAAATGCGGCGGAAGCTCACGTCCGGGGTGAGATCTTTATAATCTTTACAGGCCAGCTCGCAGGTTTTGCACCCGGTGCAACGGCTGGAATCAATGAAAAATCCATACTGGGTTGTCATCGGTTACTCCTTAAACCTTTTCAACCTGGACAAGGTTTGTGTGAGACGGGTTGCCTTTCGCCAGCGGCGACGGACGCTGCGTGGTCAGGACGTTAATACTGCCTGCCTGGTCGATGCGGTTGGCATCCGGGCTGTACCAGGCCCCTTCCCCCAGTGCCACTACGCCAGGCATCATGCGCGGTGTCACTTTGGCTTCAATGTGTACCTCGCCGCGACCGTTAAAGATACGCACGCGATCCCCGTTACGGATACCACGTGCTTTGGCATCCATCGGGTTGATCCACATCTCCTGGCGGCAGGCGGCCTTCAGTACGTCAACGTTGCCGTAGGTGGAGTGCACACGCGCCTTATAGTGGAAACCGGTCAGCTGCAGCGGGAATTTCGCCGTCAGCGGATCGTTATAGTTTTCGAACCCCGGCGTGTAGATCGGCAGCGGATCGATAACATCTCCTTCCGGCAGCTCCCAGGTAGACGCGATTTTTGCCAGCGCTTCGGAGTAGATTTCGATTTTGCCCGACGGCGTGGTCAGCGGATTCGCCTGCGGATCTTCACGGAACGCTTTATACGCCACGTGATGCCCTTCCGGGTCACGCTGCTTGTACATGCCCTGCTTGCGGAAGGTGTCGAAGTCCGGCAGATCGGGAATTGCTTTACGAGAGAGCTCGTGCAGATGGCGCATCCACCCTTCCTGAGTACGCCCTTCGGTAAACTGCTGTTCGACGCCCAATCGCTTCGCCAGTTCGGAGGTCATCTCATAGATGGTTTTGCACTCGAAGCGCGGCTTGATGGCCTGGTCGGTAAAGATCACGTAGGACATGTTGCCGCAGGAAGCGTCCAGCGCGAAATCCATCTGCTCAGACGCGGTGCAGTCCGGCAGCAGAATATCGGCATATTTTGCCGAGGAGGTCATGTGGCAGTCGATCACCACAATCATCTCGCACTTCTTGTCGTCCTGCAGAATTTCATGGGTGCGGTTGATTTCCGAGTGCTGGTTGATAAGGCAGTTGCCGGCGTAGTTCCAGATCATCTTGATCGGCACATCCAGCTTGTCTTTGCCCCGAACGCCGTCGCGCAGCGCGGTCATTTCCGGGCCGCGCTCGATCGCGTCAGTCCACATAAACATGGAGATGCTGGTCTGAACCGGGTTATCCAGCGTCGGCATCCGCTCAAACGGCACTTCATAAGAACCTTCGCGCGCGCCGGTGTTACCGCCATGAACGCCGACGTTGCCGGTCAGAATTGAAAGCATGGAGATAGCGCGGGTGGCGATTTCACCATTCGCATGACGCTGCGGTCCCCAGCCCTGGCTGATGTAGGCCGGTTTAGCTGAACCTATCTCACGCGCCAGCTGAACAATGCGCTCGACCGGAATACCGGTGATGGTGGAGGCCCACTCCGGCGTTTTCGCTACGCCGTCGCTGCCCTGGCCGAGAATATATGCCTTGTAGTGACCATTGGCAGGGGCACTGGCTGGCAGCGTTTTCTCGTCATAACCGACGCAGTATTTATCAAGGAACGGCTGATCGACGAGGTTTTCAGTAATCATCACCCACGCCAGCGCGGAAACCAGTGCTGCATCGGTACCGGGACGAATGGGGATCCACTCATCTTCGCGCCCGGCACCGGTGTCGGTATAGCGCGGATCGATAATGATCATGCGGGCATTGGATTTGGCGCGAGCCTGTTCGAGGTAGTACGTCACCCCGCCGCCGCTCATGCGGGTTTCGCCCGGGTTGTTACCGAACAGGACGACCAGCTTACTGTTTTCGATATCGGACGGGCTGTTGCCGTCGGCCCAGCCGCCGTAGGTATAGTTCAGACCTGCGGCAATCTGCGCGGAAGAGTAGTCGCCGTAGTGGTTGAGATAACCGCCGCAGCAGTTCATCAGACGCGCGACCAGCGTTTTACCCGGTGGCCAGGAGCGGGTCAGCGTGCCGCCCAACGTCCCGGTGCCATAGTTCAGATAGATGGACTCGTTGCCGTACTCTTTGATCAGGCGCTGCATGTTGGTGGCGATAATGTCGTAGGCTTCGTCCCAGCTAATGCGCTCAAACTTCCCTTCCCCACGCTTACCGACACGCTTCATTGGGTATTTCAGACGATCCGGGTTGTAGACGCGGCGACGCATGGAGCGACCGCGCAGGCAGGCGCGAACCTGGTGTAACCCTTCGTAGTTATCGTCCCCGGTGTTGTCGGTTTCGACATACTTAATTTCGCCATCCACCACGTGCATACGCAGCGGACAACGGCTACCGCAGTTTACGGTACACGCACTCCACACCACTTTTTCCGGAGCTGCGGCTGCGGATAGTGCGTCCGCCGCCGACGCCAGCCGGGTAAAAGGGAGCGTGAAGGCGCTGCTGGCTACAGCCAGGCCGCCTATTGCCGTGGTTTTCATCAACCCACGGCGAGTGACCTCGGCAGCCATTAACGCTTCAGGCGCTTTGATTTTCATAGAGACTCACTTTGGTTGCTCACAAAGAAAAAAGAGGCGGCACGAACCGCTATATAGTTTTGTAAATAACGAATTACTTCGTTATCAGCGTCTTATGCTGACTTTCATTCGGAGGAGTATTACTACTTTAGAGGGAGGGGGTATTGCGTCGTGTCAATTCAGAGGCATAAAAAAAGCGCCCGAAGGCGCTTTTTTGTTGTGAGGCAAAGAATTAGCCGATGTACTGCTGGCCTTTCATGTATGGACGCAGCACTTCAGGGATCTCGATGCGGCCATCTGCCTGCTGGTAGTTTTCCAGCACGGCAACCAGCGTACGGCCAACAGCCAGACCAGAACCGTTCAGGGTATGCACCAGACGGGTTTTCTTGTCAGATTTGCTGCGGCAGCGTGCCTGCATGCGGCGCGCCTGGAAATCCGAGACGTTAGAGCAGGAGGAGATTTCACGGTAGGTATTCTGTGCAGGCACCCAGACTTCCAGGTCGAAGGTTTTGCAGGCACCAAAGCCCATGTCACCGGTGCACAGCGCCATGCGGCGATACGGCAGGCCCAGCAGCTCCAGCACTTTTTCCGCATGGCCAGTCATCTCTTCCAGCGCGTCCATGGATTCTTCCGGACGGACGATCTGCACCATCTCGACTTTGTCGAACTGGTGCATACGGATCAGACCACGGGTGTCGCGACCGTAAGAACCGGCTTCTGAACGGAAGCACGGAGAGTGTGCCGTCAGCTTGATTGGCAGATCGTCTTCGTCAATGATCTCATCACGCACGAGGTTGGTCAGCGGCACTTCCGCGGTTGGGATCAGCGCATAGTTGCTGCTGTCTGCTTCTTCATCCAGCGGACGGGTATGGAACAGATCGCCGGCAAATTTCGGCAGCTGGCCCGTACCGTACAGCGTATCGTGGTTAACCAGATACGGAACATAGGTTTCGCTGTAGCCGTGCTGCTCGGTGTGCAGATCCAGCATGAACTGCGCCAGGGCACGGTGCAGATGGGCAATTTGACCTTTCATAACTACGAAGCGAGAGCCGGTCAGCTTAACCGCAGCGGCAAAGTCCAGGCCAGCGTGCATTTCGCCCAGCGTCACGTGATCGCGCACTTCGAAGTCAAACTCGCGAGGCGTACCCCAGCGCTTCACTTCAACGTTGTCGTTCTCGTCTTTGCCGACAGGCACGCTGTCGTCAGGAATGTTCGGGATAGCCAGAGCGATGTCACGAATTTCGGCCTGAAGAACGTCCAGCTCCGCTTTCGCCTGATCCAGCTCTTCACCCAGCTTGTTCACTTCCAGGCGTAATGGCTCAATATCTTCCCCGCGCGCTTTCGCCTGGCCAATGGATTTCGATCGAGAGTTACGCTCTGCCTGCAGATTTTCAGTTTGTACCTGCAGTACTTTACGACGCTCTTCAAGAGCGCGCAGCTTATCTACATCCAGCTTAAAGCCCCGGCGTGCCAGTTTTTCAGCGACTGCGTCTGGCTCATTACGCAGCAGATTGGGATCGAGCATGCTTATCCTGTGCTTATCGAATTAAAATAGGAAATGTGACCACAGCCTGCGGTCACAAGGATACAATTGCCAACATTACCGCAACGATTGAACTAACGGTAGCGTTTTATAGGGCTATTTTGATCCTGTCCGGCGAGCCAGGTGAGCTTTTCACCAATCTTGCCTTCAAGACCTCTGTTTGTGGGATGATAATAGCGCGTTTGTGCCATCTCCTGCGGGAAATATTCCTCCCCGGCGGCGTAGGCGTTAGGCTCATCATGGGCGTAGCGATACTCCTGCCCGTAACCCATCTCTTTCATCAGTTTGGTTGGCGCATTGCGCAGATGAACCGGCACATCGTAGTCCGGGCGCTCGCGCGCATCCGACATCGCCGCTTTGAACGCGGTATAGACCGCATTGCTTTTCGGCGCGCAGGCCAGATAGACAATCGCCTGCGCAATGGCGCGTTCGCCTTCCGCCGGGCCTACGCGGGTGAAGCAGTCCCAGGCTGAAAGCGCAACCTGCATGGCGCGTGGATCAGCATTGCCAACATCTTCTGACGCAATCGCCAGACAGCGGCGCGCAACGTATAGCGGATCGCCACCTGCGGTAATGATACGTGCGTACCAGTAGAGCGCCGCATCCGGCGCGCTGCCGCGTACGGACTTATGCAGCGCCGAGATCAGGTCGTAGAAACGGTCGCCTTTATTATCGAAACGCGCGCTGCGCTCGCCGGCAATTTCCGTGAGCAGTTCAGGCTTCAATACGCGCTTGCCCGCATCGTCCACTTCGGCCATATCGGCCATCATTTCGAGCGTGTTCAGCGCGCGGCGCGCATCGCCGTTGACCAGCTCCGCAATCGCACGTCGCGTGTCGTCAGGCAGAACGATATCCTGCCCGCCGTAACCCCGCGCTTTGTCGTCCATAGCCTGCGTCAGAACCTTTTCGATATCTTCCGTGGTCAGGGATTTAAGCAGGTAGACGCGGGCGCGGGACAGCAGGGCCGAGTTGAGTTCAAACGACGGGTTTTCGGTGGTCGCACCAATGAAGAAGATCGTCCCGTCCTCAATGTGCGGCAGGAAAGCATCCTGCTGGCTCTTGTTGAAGCGGTGGACTTCATCGACAAAGAGAATGGTGCGGCGTCCGGCATTACGGTTCTGACGCGCGCGCTCGATCGCCTCGCGGATCTCCTTCACGCCAGACGTTACCGCCGAGATACGCTCAACGTCCGCGTTGGCATAGCGGGCGATCACTTCAGCGAGCGTGGTTTTTCCGGTGCCGGGCGGCCCCCAGAGGATCATGGAGTGCAGATGCCCCGCCTCAATAGCGCGCGGCAAGGGTTTCCCCGCAGCCAGCAGATGCTGCTGACCGATGTACTGCGCTAAATTTTCTGGCCGCATACGGGCGGCCAGAGGTTGAAACGCATTATCTGAAAAATCGAGCGACAGGTTGCTCACTCACGCCTCTTACTTATTGCGTTGGTCGTCCACCGTTACGCCCTGCGGCGGGGTAAAGGTGAATTTCGATGCGTCAACGGCGCCGTTTTGCTGAGACTTAAGCTGGTAGCTGCTGCGCTGATCGTCCTGCTCAACCGCGCCGAACTGATTAATGGTACCGTTGGTGCTGACGTTGATGGTGAACTGCTTCAGATTGCCGTTGCTGCCTTTCGGCGTCAGGACAAATTCATCACCGTTCTGTTTAATGTTGTACTGCTGCCAGTCGCTGGTCTGGTTGCGGGCGATCAGCATAAACGGTGTGTTGCTGGTCGCGTCTTTCAGCCAGGTCGCAGTGGCCTGCTCAACAAACGGGTTGAAGAACCACAGGGTTTTACCGTCAGAAACCAGGATGCTCTCATCCGGCTGGGTCATATGCCAGTTAAACAGATTGGGGCGTTTCACCCACAAATCACCCTGTCCTTCCTGCACCGAATTGCCGCTGCCGTCCGTCACTTTTTGCGTGAAGCTGGCGTGGAAGCTGCTTACTTTATCCAGTCGGCTTTTAAGGTCGCTGGCTGCATCAGCCCAGACGCTGCTGGCTACAAAACTGGTGAGTAATGCACAGGCGATGGCGATTTTTTTCATTGTTATTCCTTAAAATACGTCTTCCCGAAATGGGGTTTCCGTTTCTATTCTGGACCTGCCCGAAGGCAGGCGACAGAAGAATATGCTTAATTTTTGCTGATTTACCCTTCTTTGCAATCGCTGAAGGTTAATCAAACGGCGGCGGAGCCAGCACTTCACGGTTACCGTTGTGCCCCTGCTCGCTCACAATGCCCTGCGCTTCCATCTGCTCGATGATGCGCGCCGCGCGGTTATAGCCGATACGGAATTGACGCTGCACGCCAGAGATGGACGCTTTGCGTTTTTCAGTAACGAAATTAACCGCCTGGTCGAATAACGGATCCAGCTCTTCGCCGCCGTCAAAGCCACCACCGCCGCCTTCGCTTTCGCTGTCGGAGGTAATGCCGTCAACGTACTGCGGACGTCCGCGCGCCTTCCAGTCCTGCACCACGGCGTGTACTTCCTGGTCGCGAACAAACGCGCCGTGTACGCGCACCGGAGAGGTGGAGTTCGGGCCGGAGTACAGCATGTCACCCATTCCCAGCAGCGACTCAGCGCCGCCCTGGTCAAGAATGGTACGGGAGTCGATTTTGCTCGAAACGGTAAACGCAATACGGGTCGGAATATTCGCCTTAATCAGACCGGTGATAACGTCCACGGACGGACGCTGGGTCGCCAGCACCAGGTGAATACCTGCCGCACGCGCTTTCTGTGCCAGACGCGCGATCAGCTCTTCCACTTTCTTCCCGACGGTCATCATCAGGTCGGCGAATTCATCCACCAGCACGACGATATAAGGCAGTTTCTCCAGCACAGGATGCTGGGCATCCATGCTGTCACCCGGCTTCCAGTATGGGTCCGGAATTGGACGACCCATGCGCGCCGCCTCGGCGATCTTCTCGTTATAACCGGCCAGGTTACGCACGCCCAGCGCAGACATCAGCTTGTAGCGACGCTCCATTTCATTGACGCTCCAGCGCAGGGCGTTGGCGGCGTCCTTCATGTCGGTGACCACTTCCGTCAGCAGGTGCGGAATGCCTTCGTAGACCGACAGTTCGAGCATTTTCGGGTCGATCATGATGAAACGCACGTCTTCAGGCTGCGCTTTGTAGAGCATGCTAAGGATCATGGCGTTCACGCCGACCGATTTACCGGAACCGGTGGTACCCGCTACCAGCAGGTGAGGCATTTTCGCGAGGTCTGCCACTACCGGGTCGCCGGCGATATCTTTACCCAACACCACGGTCAGCGGAGATGGGTTATCGCGGAACTTGGTGTTATCCAGCACTTCACGCAGGTAAACGGTCTGACGTTTCTTGTTCGGCAGCTCAAGGCCAACGTACGGTTTACCCGGAATCACTTCCACCACACGTACCGCCACGGTCGACAGAGAACGCGCGAGGTCGCGGGAGAGGTTAGAAATACGCGCGGCTTTGACGCCCGGCGCCAGGTTCAGTTCGAAGCGGGTGATCACCGGACCCGGCGAGTAGTTCACCACATCCGCCTTGATGCGGAAGTCTGCCAGACGGGCTTCCACCAGACGGGCCATCTGCTCCAGGGCAAACGTATCAACCGGCTCGACTTCAGCCGGTGGCGGCGTCAACAAATCCAGCGAAGGCAGCGGCGTGCTCGGACGCTGCAGCGGACGGCTATCACCGTTACGCATCAGCAGTGGGTGAATCAGGCTCTCCTGCGGCTGCGGTGCTGGCTGCTGGTACTGCGGCGGCTGCTGTTGTGGCTGCTGCGGTTGCGCATACGGCTGCTGAACAGGTTGCTGCGGCTGCGCGTAAGTCTGTGCCTGCGGCGCTGGCGGCTGGCGCACAGGCTCTGCTTCAGGCATCACGCTCGGGGTGAACAGTGGCTCGCTCGGGCCATCATCCACCAGATCTTTCATCGGCGAAAACTCGAAATCCGATAATGAGAACGGGTTCGCACCAGCTGGCTGTTCACCTGAGTAACGCTGCTGCTGGGTTGCCGCAAACTGACGCGCTAATTCGGCTTCAGCCGCGTCATCTTCGTCTTCCAGCATCGGTTCATCATGCTGATAGTCTTCACCGTAGCGCTGATTCTGCTGCGCGGCGAACTGGCGCGCCAGCTCGTCCTGCTGCATTTCATCAGCATCATCTTCGTAGTCCGTCCCACGCGCTTTCTCTTCGGCCATCCGCTGGGAAGGCAGCTTGATACCATAGGAGGCAAGCTCACGACGAGTTGGAACGCGGACGCGGTTAGGGCGAGGCAGTTGCGGACCAATTCCCTCTTTCACCTGTGGACGCGGCGCACCGCCCGTTGCCAGGCTAAAGACAGGTGCCGCCGCCGCTGCGGCTGCGGTAGCCTGCTTCACGCTTTCCGCTACGGGGGCAACAGCAGGCGTCGGGTCGACCGGTGGAACCGAAACCGACGGGGCTTTTGGCGCAGGTTCCTGCACCGGTTCAGGCACAGGCTGATACCATGCCGCCAGCTGTTCGCGCTCACGAGCACGGCGTTCTTCAACTTCTTCAAAATAGTACATTGGCGGACGAGACGGTTTCATCTCTTCCACCACCTCAGGTTCAGGCTGAGGCTCGACATAAGGCTGCACAGGTTCAACCGGTTCAGGCACGTACTCCTGATAAGGCTGGGCCACAGGCTGCTCATAGTGCGGCTGTTCATACTCAGGTTGCGGCGGCTGATAAGGCTGCTGCCACTGCTCCTGCTGCACGGGGATGTAGCTCTCTGGTTCCGGCGCGATAACAGGCTCCGGCGTGTGGACACCCGGCGCGGTCTGCCAGGCAACCTGAGGCTGCTGAATAGCGGATTCCGGAGGCGGAACCGGCGCGGATGGCATCACGGCTTCGACAGGCGCGGCATACGCCTGTGATGCTGTCGTTGCGGCTGCGGCCGCGGCAACCGGCGCGGTAACGGTATGGCCGTTAAGCAGCGGATCGTATTCATCGAAATCACCCGGCATCGCCCGGTTGCCGGAGAAAAGCACATCATCAGGATCGACTGTACTACCCGCTGCGCGGTACTCCACCTGCTCGTCTTCATCCATACGCTTACCGGAGAAGAGCGCCGCGTCGGTTTTACGTCCAAGCGGGTTGGCAAATTTTTCAGCAACGCGCTGGCGACGCGCCAGGGCACCGCGCAGAATACGGGCACGACGAGATTCACGACGTTGCACCGGCGCATCGTCTTCCTCTTCGTACTCATCTTCATATTCTTCTTCATCGACCCACGTGTCGTCGCGGCGGGTACGGTTGCTCGCGAAGGTCAGGATCGTAAGAATAAAGCTGCCGATCTTTTCGGCAATGCTCACCCATGACCAGCCGGTAAACAGCGTCAGCCCGGCCGCCCAGATGCAGAGCAGCGCCAGCGTGCCGCCGCTGCTGTGAAGCATCGGCTGTAGCGCAGAGCTCAGCAGGCTGCCAATCACCCCACCGGAGGCGAAGTACCAGATATCATCGGCATTAATCGCCGCCAGCCCGCAGGAGGTGAGGATCAGCGCCAGGGCGCCAATCAGGCGCAGGGAAACTGCAAAATAGTCGATGTAATCATCGTTCTGACGATGACGCCATGCAAACCAGCATCCGCCAATGATTATGACGGGAATGGTGTAGGCCATCACACCGAAAATGAAAAAGAGCGTGTCCGCAAGCCAGGCTCCGGGTACGCCGCCTAAATTATGGATAGGCTCATGCCACGCGGTTTGCGACCAGCTGGGATCGGAGGGGTTGAAACTGAGTAAGGCTGCCATCAGCCAGACGGCAAAAAGGGCAATAACGATCAGCAAAGCCTCGAGGAGACGACGTCCGCTGCTTAGCTTCGATAGTGTGACTTCTTTGTCTTCAGTGTATTCCTGGCTCAAGAAAGGCTCTCCAGGTATCAGGCATATCCTGCCTGTTTGCTAAAACGGACAACAGCGCCGGGGCTCCCCGGCACTGTTGCTGTATGGATTAACAGGAGTGTAATCAAACTACGCTGATTTTGCACCTGTTCCGTGTTAGCGCGTCTTAATAACCAGACGATTGCTCTGTTTGACCTCTTCCATCACCACATAGGTACGGGTGTCGTTCACGCCTGGCAGACGCAGCAGGGTTTCCCCCAGCAGCTTACGGTAGGCGGACATATCAGGCACACGGGTTTTCAACAGGTAGTCGAAATCACCGGACACCAGATGACACTCTTGAATTTCTTCAAGTTTTTGTACAGCGGCGTTAAATTGCTCAAACACATCCGGCGCACCACGATTCAGAGTAATCTCAACAAATACCAGAAGTGAGGCATCCAGATAATGCGGGTTCAGCAGAGCCGTATAGCCCTGAATAAAACCCTGTCTTTCCAGTCGGCGCACACGCTCAAGGCACGGCGTCGGGGAAAGTCCCACACGTTTTGAAAGCTCGACGTTGGAAATACGCCCATCCTTTTGCAATTCATTAAGAATGTTACGATCGATACGGTCGAGATCTTTGCCAGGGCGCTTCTTGCTATCTACCATTATTATTGTCTCTCTGTATTCCTTCCCTACTCCTGCCTGGACCCTGTGCACATCACTGTTCAGAGCCTGTACCCGTTAGTCATCACATCGCCTGGTTATGTATTAGACGCGATGCGGATTCGGGTTCTGTTGGTAAGAAGACCGCTGCCCGAAGGCTGTCACCGACATCACGTATGGCGTCTGTCCACGCCATGCGTAGATTTCACTGACACGGTAAAAATGGCATTTACGTGCATGCCTATGCGGCATACGGTTAACGCGGTTTTTTTTCTTCCTTGAATGTTTTCGCAAATGCGCAGGGGATTGTCAAAGCAAAACATCGTTTTTTAGTACAAGATGCCGGATATTCATTACGGGGGGGTATTAATCCTCATTTTACTGCTTTATATACGAGCGGTTTTCAGTAGAAAACGTGATGTAACGGCACTGGATTCATCGGGCGCAGCTATTACATATATCGAAAGCAAAATCCCAGTGCTCTTTTTTTACGGCAACAAATTCCCTACAATCCAGCCCATTGCCTGCCAACAACAATGGGGATCTCATGGGCACGACCAAACACAGTAAGTTGTTAATCCTTGGTTCTGGACCTGCGGGATATACCGCGGCGGTCTATGCTGCACGCGCAAACCTGCAGCCGGTACTGATCACCGGCATGGAAAAAGGCGGTCAGTTGACCACCACCACGGAAGTGGAAAACTGGCCGGGCGACCCGAACGATCTGACCGGGCCGCTGCTGATGGAACGCATGCACGAGCATGCCGCCAAATTCGAAACCGAAATCCTGTTCGACCACATTAATAAAGTGGATTTGCAGAACCGTCCGTTCCGCCTGACGGGTGACAGCGGTGAATACACCTGCGATGCGCTAATCATTGCCACCGGCGCCTCTGCCCGTTATCTCGGCCTGCCGTCTGAAGAAGCGTTCAAAGGCCGCGGCGTCTCAGCCTGTGCGACCTGCGACGGTTTCTTCTACCGTAACCAGAAAGTCGCGGTTATCGGCGGCGGTAATACCGCGGTGGAAGAAGCGCTGTACCTGGCGAACATTGCCTCTGAAGTGCATCTGATCCACCGTCGTGACACCTTCCGCGCCGAGAAGATCCTTATTAAGCGCCTGATGGATAAAGTGGCGAGCGGCAACATCGTGCTGCACACCAACCGTACCCTGGAAGAAGTCACCGGCGATCAGATGGGCGTTGCGGGTCTGCGCATTCGTGATACCCAGAACACCGATAACGTCGAAACGCTGGAAGTGGCGGGCCTGTTTGTGGCAATCGGCCACAGCCCGAACACCGCGATCTTCGAAGGCCAGCTGGAGCTGGAAAACGGCTATATCAAAGTGCAGTCCGGCATTCACGGTAACGCGACCCAGACCAGCATCCCGGGCGTGTTCGCTGCAGGTGACGTGATGGACCATATTTATCGTCAGGCGATCACCTCTGCGGGCACCGGCTGTATGGCCGCGTTGGACGCTGAACGCTACCTCGATGGACTGGCTGAACAAGGTAAATAATCTTTACAAGTCAGTAACAAACGTAAATAAAGGCGGCCACAGGTCGCCTTTATTTTTGCTCGCGTGTAACATGCAGATGTCTAATTTCTTATAACGTCACCTGCAAAATACGCAATGGATAAAACCCGTCAACAAGAGTTAACACGCTGGCTGAAACAGCAAAGCGTTATTTCCCGCCGCTGGCTTACGATCTCCCGTCTTCTGGGGTTCGTTAGCGGTCTGTTGATTGTTGCCCAGGCATGGCTGCTGGCCCGCATTCTTAATCACATGATCATGGAGAACATTCCCCGCGAAGCGCTCCTGCTGCCCTTTATTGTTCTGATCCTGGTTTTTGTCCTGCGCGCCTGGGTGGTGTGGCTGCGTGAACGTGTCGGCTTCCACGCCGGACAGCATATCCGCTACGAGATCCGTCGTCAGGTGCTCGACCGCCTGCAGGAAGCCGGGCCCGCGTGGATCCAGGGTAAACCGGCCGGAAGCTGGGCGACGCTGATCCTTGAGCAGATCGACGATATGCACGATTACTACGCGCGCTATCTTCCGCAGATGGCGCTGGCGGTTTTTGTGCCGCTGTTGATTGTTATTGCCATCTTCCCGGTTAACTGGGTGGCGGCGCTGATCCTGCTGGGGACCGCCCCGCTGATCCCGCTGTTTATGGCGATGGTCGGCATGGGTGCGGCTGATGCCAACCGCCGCAACTTCCTGGCGCTGGGCCGGCTGAGCGGACATTTCCTCGATCGTCTGCGCGGGATGGAAACCCTGCGTATTTTTGGTCGCGGTGAAGCGGAAACCGAGAACATTCGCCTGGCATCACAGGACTTCCGCCAGCGCACGATGGAAGTGTTACGCCTGGCGTTCCTCTCGTCCGGCGTGCTGGAATTCTTTACCTCGCTGTCGATTGCCCTCGTGGCGGTTTATTTCGGTTTCTCCTATCTCGGCGCGCTGGATTTCGGCCACTACGGCACGGCGGTGACCCTCTCTGCCGGTTTCCTCGCGCTCATCCTGGCTCCGGAGTTTTTCCAGCCGCTTCGCGACCTGGGGACCTTCTATCATGCCAAAGCGCAGGCCGTTGGCGCGGCCGACAGCCTGAAAACCTTCCTGGAGACGCCGCTGGCGCACCCGGAGCGCGGTGACGTGGCGCTGAACGCTAAAGAGCCGGTAACCGTCGAAGCGAGCGATTTCTGCATTCTCTCACCGGAAGGAAAAGTGCTGGCTGGCCCGCTGAACTTTAGCCTGCCCGCCGGAAAACGCGTGGTGCTGGTCGGCACCAGCGGTTCAGGGAAGAGTTCTCTGCTGAATGCGTTATCCGGTTTTATGGCCTACACCGGTTCGCTGCGGATAAACAAAACTGAACTGCGTAATCTCGATCCCGACGCCTGGCGTAAGCAGCTCAGTTGGGTCGGACAAAACCCGCAGCTTCCTGCTTCCACGCTGCGCGAAAACGTGCTCCTGGCACGCCCGGATGCTCGTGAAGATGAACTGCAGTCCGTTCTCGACCGCGCGTGGGTCAGTGAATTTCTGCCGCTGCTCCCGCAGGGTGTCGATACCGTGGTAGGCGATCAGTCTGCCGGGCTGTCTGTCGGCCAGGCACAGCGCGTGGCCGTCGCCCGTGCGCTGCTGAACCCGTGCCAGCTGATGCTGCTGGATGAGCCTGCTGCCAGCCTGGATTCACACAGTGAACAGCGCGTCATGGCGGCCCTGAGCGCCGCTTCCCTGCAGCAAACCACCCTGATGGTTACCCATCAGCTGGAAGGCATTGCTGACTGGGATGAGATCTGGGTGATGGAAAACGGACATATTATTGAGCAAGGCAATTACGCCGCTCTTGTTGCCGCGCAGGGGCCGTTCGCCGCCCTGCTGGCGAACCGTCAGGAGGACATCTGATGCGTGCTCTGCTGCCTTATCTTGCGCTCTATAAACGCCACAAGTGGATGCTGACGCTGGGGATCGTGCTGGCGATTGTCACGCTGCTCGCCAGCATCGGCCTGCTCACGCTTTCCGGCTGGTTCCTGTCGGCCTCCGCCGTAGCCGGGTTCGCCGGATTATACAGCTTCAACTATATGCTGCCGGCGGCAGGCGTGCGGGGTACCGCCATTACCCGTACTGCCGGACGCTATTTCGAGCGGCTGGTCAGCCACGACGCGACGTTCCGCGTCCTGCAGCACCTGCGCATTTACACCTTCAGTAAACTGCTTCCCCTCTCCCCTGCCGGGCTGGCGCGTTTTCGCCAGGGCGAATTACTGAACCGTGTCGTTGCGGATGTCGACACGCTGGACCACCTATACCTGCGGGTGATCTCCCCGATAGTGGGCGCGTTTGTGGTGATTGCGGTAGTTACGCTGGGGCTGTCCGTTCTGGATGTTCCCGTTGCGCTGACGCTGGGTGGAATTATGCTGCTGACGCTCATTATTCTGCCGCCGCTGTTTTATCGCGCCGGGAAATCCACCGGGGAAAACCTGACGCGGCTGCGCGGGGATTACCGCCAGCAGCTGACCTCCTGGCTTCAGGGCCAGGCGGAGCTGACCATTTTTGGAGCCAGCAAGCGCTACCGTGCCCGAATGGAAAGTACGGAGCTGAACTGGCATGAAGCCCAGCGCCGCCAGTCGGAACTGACGGCCTTCTCGCAGGCGCTGATGGTGTTAATCGGCGGCGTGGCGGTGATCGCCATGCTATGGCTGGCATCAGGCGGCATTGGCGGTAATACCCAGCCAGGCCCTCTTATTGCCCTCTTTGTTTTCTGCGCGCTGGCCGCATTTGAGGCTCTGGCCCCGGTGACGGGCGCTTTCCAGCATCTTGGACAGGTGATCGCCTCTGCCCTGCGCATCACCCAGATTGCCGAACAGGAGCCTGAAGTCACGTTCAGTGCCGGGCAAACCACCGTGCCTGAGCAGGTGGCGCTGACGCTTGATAACGTGACCTTCGCCTATGACAAACAGGCGCAGAACGCGCTGGAGGGTATCAACCTTTCCGTTAATGCAGGGCAGCGGATTGCGATCCTCGGCCGTACCGGCTGCGGTAAGTCGACGCTGCTGCAGCTGCTGACGCGCGCCTGGGATCCACAGCACGGTCAGATTCGTTTTAATAACACGTTGCTGACTGATTTCAGCGAGCAGGCCCTGCGCAAGACCGTGAGCGTTGTTCCACAGCGCGTGCATCTGTTTAGCGCCACCCTGCGCGATAACCTGCTGCTGGCCGCGCCAGAGTCTTCGGACGATGATCTTCGCGCCGTACTGGAGCAGGTCGGACTGCAAAAGCTGCTTGAGGACGAAGGACTGAATAGCTGGCTGGGAGAAGGCGGTCGTCAGCTTTCCGGCGGAGAGCTGCGCCGTCTGGCCATTGCGCGCGCGCTGCTGCATGATGCACCTCTGATGCTGCTAGACGAACCTACAGAAGGGCTTGATGCGACAACCGAGAGTCAAATCCTTGATTTACTGGCAAACGTTATGGCAGGAAAAACCGTCCTGATGGTGACGCACCGCCTGCGCGGGCTGGCAAGTTTTGATCGGATAATTGTGATGGACAACGGACACATTATTGAGCAAGGTAGTCACGCAGAGCTGTTGGCGAAACAGGGTCGCTACTACCAGTTCAAACAGCGTCTGTAGACTATATTTGTAGCGTCCTCACTCGCGTACTGGAGTTTTGCTGTCATGCGCCTGGTCCAGCTTTCTCGTCATAACATCGCGTTTCCTTCGCCGGAGGGAGCGCTGCGTGAGCCCAACGGGCTGCTGGCCCTTGGCGGTGACCTTAGCCCTGCGCGGCTATTAATGGCCTACCAGCGCGGCATCTTCCCGTGGTTTTCTCCCGGCGACCCGATTTTATGGTGGTCTCCCGACCCGCGCGCCGTGCTGTGGCCAGCGCAGTTCCATCTGAGCCGCAGCATGAAGCGTTTCCATGCTAAATCCCCGTATCGCGTCACGCTGAATCACGCCTTTGGGCAGGTGATAGAAGGCTGTGCCGAAGATCGCCATGAAGGGACGTGGATCACCCGCGATATCGTCAACGCCTATCACCAGCTCCATGAGCTTGGCTACGCCCACTCCATTGAGGTCTGGGAAAAGGGGGAACTGGTTGGCGGCATGTACGGCGTGGCGCAAGGGACGCTGTTTTGCGGCGAATCGATGTTCTCCCGTGCGGTCAACGCCTCGAAAACCGCGTTGCTGGTCTTCTGCGAGGCCTTTGCCCAGCGCGGCGGACGCCTGATCGATTGTCAGGTACTCAACGAGCACACGGCCTCTCTCGGTGCAGTTGACATCCCGCGACGACAGTATATTGAGCATCTTGACGCCTGCCGTCAGGAGAAGCTCCCGCGCGACTTCTGGATCCCCAGAACGCTCTTTATGCCCAATGCTTAAATGTTTTCCGCATATTTTTTGTGAGGGTGTTATAATTATGCCGCAGAGTAGCTTCTGCCTGTTGCCCCGCCGCCGTTTGGGACCCTCGCTTCAGATAACGTCCTGACGTTTATCCTGTCGTCTCCCCTTTACGAATGCGCTTCCTGTTCGGTTGTACCGTGACGCTTGGGCAATGCGCCGAAACTGTTTTGCTGCGTTTTAATCGCGCAATTCTTTACTTAATTGATGAATTTCGGCATTATCTTGCCGGTTCAAAACTTGGTAGTGATACCCCAGAGGATTAGATGGCCAAAGAAGACAATATTGAAATGCAGGGTACCGTACTTGATACGTTGCCTAATACCATGTTTCGCGTAGAGCTGGAAAACGGTCACGTGGTAACTGCGCACATCTCCGGAAAAATGCGCAAAAACTACATCCGCATTTTGACGGGCGACAAAGTGACTGTTGAACTGACCCCGTACGACCTGAGCAAAGGCCGCATTGTCTTCCGTAGTCGCTAATTTTTTCGCCTGTAATGGCAGATGAATATATAAAAGGTCGGGTTAATCCCGGCCTTATTTTTTAGTGGTGCTGTTGATTATTTGAACAATTATTTAGCCGTTCGTTCCAGCTTCAGGGCTGTCTGTTCGACAGTGCACGGTGCGACGACTGTTAGGCCTTATTTTCTATTTTGCTGAGCTGCGTGTGCGGCAGTGCACTCTGGTGAGTTTGATGATTGTCCTGTGATGTATTTCTAAGCTGCCTGTACGGCAGTGCACAATCGACGCTTGTCACTCAGCTGTTCAATCTCTTTTCTAAGCTGCCTGTACGGCAGTGCCCCTATCGTTTTGGCCTGGAGTATTACGCCCTTCTTTCTAAGCTGCCTGTACGGCAGTGCACTTGTCATTTCCCTGACCCCGATGAATCGCGTATTTCTAAGCTGCCTGTACGGCAGTGCACACCTTCTGCTGAATGTGTGTAAATGACTTCATTTTCTAAGCTGCCTGTACGGCAGTGCACACGTTTGAGCCGGGGTTGATTTAGCAGAATATTTTCTAAGCTGCCTGTACGACAGTGCACCCGTCAGCTGACGTTGCTGACCTGTACTCCGTTTTCTAAGCTGCCTGTACGGCAGTGCACGTAAAGGGGCTCCGCTCACACATTCGGGTTATTTTCTAAGCTGCCTGTACGGCAGTGCACTACGTAAGCCAGATTCACGAAGCTGGCCTCTTTTTCTAAGCTGCCTGTACGGCAGTGCACAATAGCGCCACCACAGAGGATGGTATCAATATTTTCTAAGCTGCCTGTACGGCAGTGCACATCACTTCATGCTGCGGCGCTGCCATCAGGCTTTTCTAAGCTGCCTGTACGGCAGTGCACCACGGCTGAGCAGCCAGAGCTTCGAGCCCCACTTTCTAAGCTGCCTGTACGGCAGTGCACCAGACTGAGGCTGAAAAACCAATGAGCAAAAATTTCTAAGCTGCCTGTACGGCAGTGCACACACAGGAGGACAGATTGATTTCCAGGGCTTATTTCTAAGCTGCCTGTACGGCAGTGCACCTGGATTCGACGCTGAGAGTCCCGGCAATGCTTTTCTAAGCTGCCTGTACGGCAGTGCACTGAAATAATATCTCCACACCCTTCTGATTTGCATACAAAAAAAGCTAAAAAACCTTCTCTGACCCTCTTTTTTACCCACCAAAAATACTCATTTAAAATCAATGGATTACAAAACCGTTAAAAATCAGGGTCAAAACATCGTTCTTCTCACAAACCACCCAGCACAAAAAATCCCCATTCCACTCCATCTGACAAATGACTATACTTAACCATGACAAATGACATTAATCAGGAGGTAACATGAGAACCTGGATCCCCGCCAAGAAACCTGCTGATAACGCACTTTGGCGCTACGCCGGTTTACCCGCGAACAGAGGTATGCGGCTGATAGAATTTCTCAACCAGGGATTGCCCGTCAGCGTGCTCGACAATATTCATGAATGGACGGCCATGTCGAAAGCGGACATTTTACGCGTTACAGGGATTAATGAACGTAACGTGGCCCGCCGCAAAAGCGCGGGACGGACGCTGACGCCGGATGAGAGCGAACGCGTAGCCCGTTTTGTTCGGGTGCTGGATGCGGCCGTCGACTATTTTGGCAGTAAAGAAGAAGCATGGAACTGGCTTCAGTCGCCGGTGCGCGGGCTTGGCAATGTTGCGCCTGTTGACCTGATCGCTACGGAAACCGGTGCACTGGAAGTCACCGATTTGATTGGTCGTCTGGAACACGGAGTGTTTGCATGATTTTTTATCGGCTGGTGACGGGACGCTACGCCAGCGAAGCGTGGAGTGGAAGCGGCGCAAATCAGTACGGCGGTCGCTGGAATCATAAAGGGCATCCCGCCGTATATGTGTCCACGTCCATCTCGCTGGCCTCACTGGAGATTTTGGTGCACGTCAGAAAAGATACCGTGTTGAATCAGTACCAGCTTTTCAGCATTGATATCCCGGATGACCAGATTGATTACCTGGATAAAGCCTGGCTCCCCGAGGACTGGCAGGAAAATCCGGCACCGGTATCGACGATGGATCTGGGAACCGGATGGTTGCAGGCTAGCAGTGCCCTCGCGCTTATCCTACCTTCCTGCATCATACCCTATGAAAACAATGCCATCCTTAACCCCTTACATCCCGCATTCCACACGGCGCTCAGTTCTGTTCAGCAGATGCCCTTTATTTTTGATACCCGTCTCGCAGAAAAAACCGCACCCTGAACGCTGATGCGGCTGTGTTTTCTCAGAACCAGGGAACTGTCGCTGTCGCGCTCATCCCGTAGGTTGAAAAGCGTCCATCCACGGGTGCAGGAAGCAACTCACCATGACGAATAAAAAGCCTGAAAGACTGACCTGTAGAGAGGCTACGTAAATTAAGCCAGGGCAAATCAGTCCGCGCCTCTTCCATTTTTAATAGGCGCTGCTGCGCCTCTTCCTCAGTGATCCATCCTTTTTTTACCGAACGGCGCATAAGCCGCTGCGCGCTGCTTTTCACCTGCACACGGGACACGCATCGCCATTGCTTTACCTCTGGAACGGGTTGTATCGCCGTGCACAGGCAGTAATCGCTTAGTCCCTTTCGCCATGCCAGGGAGTCGAGCTCGCTTAACGCCTGTTGCGAACCGTGCAGGCGTAACATCGCGCCGGGCTTTATGCCATGTGCAGGGAAGCTGATACCAATATCCCCCAGCCCCCGCTGTCCCAGCGCACGATGCAGTTTAGCCATCAGCGCGGCCATCAGCATCTCCTCGCTGAACTCCGGGTCGGGCAGGACGCGGATCTCTAGATAGTGATCCATAACCACTCCTTACTCGCCCTTCTCACCGAAGACGCCGCCGCGGATCAGCACGGCCATCACATAATGCTGCTGTTCAACGTCAGGCTTTTGGCCCTTCGTCACCCAGTTGTCCAGCAAGGTATAGAAGTCCATTTTCTCTTTCGGCTGACGACAAGCCACACCGCGACTGGTGACTGAGCCGTACGGCTCAACGGCAATAGCGCCCAGCGCATCTACCTGAGGGTGCCAGGTATCGATAGTTCGAATGGCATTACCGATTTTCTGCGAATGCATGCCCGCAACGCTGTCTACCTGATACAACAGGCGGCTCTTGCTGCTGTTGCTGTCCAGAACCAGCTCCTGCGACGGGAAGATCTCCTGTCCGGCACCGAGTAGCACCTGCGCTTCGACGTTCAACAGCACAAAACCTTCGCCGCTAAGCCCTTTTTCGATTTCCTGGGCCAGTGCGTTTAGGCTCTCGTCGCTGGCAGAAAAATCTCGCAGCGCATAACTGTACGCATCAAACGTCCACGACTTACTGCCCGTCACGGTCACGATAATTTTTTCTGCACCGACGCGGTTACGCCATAAAAAACGTCCGTTCGCCAGGTTAGTTGCATAGCGGCGCGCCAGTTCTGCAAAACCGTGTTCAATGATATAGCCGTCGATAACCTGCTGAAGTTCATCCTGATAGGCGCGATCGTTACACACTGATGGCGTCGACAGGTTGCCCAGCACGCGTAGGGTAAACTTCACCTTCAGGGTGTCTGCATCGGCAGGAAGCGCCGCCACATCCACACGCTGCAGGTTCGCTTTCTGGATCTCGGCATCCAGTTTAGCCGGATCGTTGGTCAGGGCATTTTTCAAGCGGTTCGAAATCGTACCGCGGACCGCTTTTTCCTGTATACGGATCGGTTGCCACTGCTTGCCCTGCCAGCTTCCGGAATACATCACCGCATCCGAGGTTGCCAGCTTACGTTCAAATGCCAGTACGGATGCCGTTTTAACGGCCGTTGGAGCCTTTGCCATAAATAAGTCCTTTTTAATTAAGATGTTCAGTTGTCACCGGCGCGCCCGCGCCCTGACAGTAGTAGCCTGTTTCCGTCGTGCGATAACGCCAGAAAATCTCGTCCAGTGACCGAATACGGTGCATTCCGCACCACTCGCCCACGCCATACACGGCTTCCGTAAACGCGAAGGGCGTTTCCGCATCGCGCGCGTTTGCCACGACGCCGGGGGCGTAGAGTTCAGAGATACGCTGGTAGCCGGTCATTAATGGCACCAGATAACCGGAATTGGGTTTGGGAACAACATGCCAGTTGGCCGGTTCACCTTCGCGTATGTTGCCGTCTTCCGGCGTTTCGGCCTGTATTTTTAGCGCAGCAAAATCCAGCCAGGCGTCAAGCAGCGTGGCGTTAGGATCGTTTTCAAGAAGCATTTGATGATGTTCGCCCAGCCAGCTACTTCGGTCGCGTAAAGCAAAGCCCGGCATCAGTTGCCACTGTAATCGGCCCATCTCCTGAGCGCTGGCAGGCATCGCCATAACGGAAATATTCTGGATACCCACGATGATTCCTCCGGCCAGCCGGAGCGTAGGGCACACCTGAGACAGAAACTCGGCCAGGTCGCGTTGCCCGTATTCACCGTTGGGGATTTCCCCGTGACACTCCAGCAGCAGCGAAACCGTCATATGCATGCGCCCTTCTTCGTTAAAGGAGGCTGTTTTCGCGTCCCGTGTAAGCGGATTGCGGGTCAGGGCAAACTGATAATCGCGGCCAGACGTGTGCGCATGGATCTGTTGTTCGTGGCTGACCACGGCACAGCCATCAATGCGCAGCCCGTGCGTTTCGGTCAACCTGCGCGACAGCGCATGGGCAAATCCCAGGAAATGGGTAATGGCGGGGAAACCGTAAGTCAGGCCAGCAATCGCGTTGGCGTTTTCGACGCTGATACGGCGAAGCAGGATCAAGGAACTCATTTCAGCGCCTCCCGGATAATTTTTTCCATCTCACGCAGGTTACTGCGTAAACGCTCACGGGTTTGCCATTCACGCTGTTCCACATACCCCAGGTCCTTCAACGCCTTGCTCAGACGCGCGTTAAGCCACAGGGCAAAATCTGTCGCGACGCTAACCTGCCAGTCGTCTTTATCCCGCTCGAGCCGAAAAGCCTCATCGGTTTTGGTGCGCCAGGGATCGAGCCAGAGTTGTTGATGAGTGACTAATCGTTCGCACGAGAGCGTCCAGTTTTGCCACGTATCACGCTGTAGTTCCGACGCGACTACAAACAGCAGGTCGATAAGCGCATCAATGTATTCATCACGCGCTTCGCGAATACGGACGTTGGTGTAATCAGCGGTTCTGGCCAGTAAAGACACAAGCAGTTGAACAGTGCTGTTTGCACGTCGATCAAACCGACCACCTGAAGTGAAAATAGAACGTAACGTCGTCGGCGGCTTGTCTGCTTTTTTCCACTGCGGCGGCTGACAGGAAAGCAGCCAGCTCCGTCCGCCGCGTACGCTGTTAAGGTAAGAAATGTTTTGCGGTTTGGTGCCACCAAAGTGTATTTCCGCTGAATGCGGGAAAAGCGTCAGCGGAGTGGGATGCCAGGTTTTCTCCCGGCGCGCTTTCCAGATGGCTTTAACATCGTCGCCAAAACGGAAGGCAATCATTTTCTGATGCATGGCGTGAACAAGCGAGGTGGCAAATAACGGGCTCAGCAGATGGTAATTTTCACCTACCGGGAAATAGCCCTGTTTAGCCAGCTTGTGTGAAGCGGGCTCTCCGGGCGTTAAGGCACGGGAAAATCCCGCAATCCATTCATCCAGTTGGTTTGCGTCATCGGTAAAAGCGGCCAGCGCAGCGCGATCTCCGCGTTTCAGGCTTGCCAGTAGAGAATCACCACCGTTAACCCGCGTTTGCAGCAATTTCGCGACGTCCAGCGCCGCGGCGTTTCCCACGGCATCCGGTTCCAGACCTGACAACGCAGCGGTGCTGAGATACCCTTCCAGCGCCACTGCCTCGCTGTAGATACTGCTGCTTTTTGAATCCCCGTGGGTAAATTTCGCCGCATGGGTCACGAGGTTAATTTGTCCGGCTCGCTTCGCGGCATCCGTCAGCCAGGCTTTCGGTTCATAGCGAAGCTCCAGTTCCCGGCGTTCTGCCGCAAGCGTTGCGCTATCTGTATCGCTGCGCTTGGCGGCCTCTTTATCAAATGCTTCCAGCTTTGTTTGCCGTCGTCCGGCAATATACTCAGCAATGAAAGCGCTTAGTGCTTCAACTGACATACTCGCTCCTGGCTCCTTATCGATATTCCCTGAACACACCCAACACCGGGTGATACAGCCATTGCTCTGTCTCCTCCTCCCTGCTGATTCTCAATGTGATTTCGCCATACCGTCGCGATACCGCGGCCAGCTCCATCTGGCTTGTCTCGGCCAGCGCCTGTAATACCTCGCCATAATCAATCGCCATCCACGGCTCTACGCCGTGAGCCATCGATAAGGTCTTCTCGCAAAACCGTCCCGCAGGCTTTAACACCCCGTTTTCCTGCATCAGGCAAAACTCAGGTTGCTCACCTTCGTCTTCCATGCTTAAAAAGAAAGTGTCCTGCGGCGACGAGCGGCGAAACGGCGTCCGCCGCTGCAACTCACCGTTCCACGTCAGCGGCAGCCGCCACCACGACGCGGCAACCGCATCTGACCGTTCGCCGCCATCCAACAATGCGGCTCGCAACCGGGCATGCTCCAGCGCCGCCAGCGCATTGCCGGGCAGGTTTTCAACGATGCGCGGGATCGCATTCAGCGTGCGATAGCCCTCTTCGCTGAGCAGCTCATGGAGATCGTGGTGAGGCAGAAGATGATGTTCAGTTTCAAAACCGGGTCGGCAGTAGGCGACCTTTTCTCCGCGAAGCGCACGCACATTGCGTTCCAGAATCACAAGGTTTTCGCTCTCAGGCACGATCTGACGATGCCGCTGAATACGCCCTGCAAACTGAATAAGTGAACGCATCGAACTCGGCTCGATAATCCCCCAGTCGGCATCA
Source organism: Enterobacter sp. IF2SW-B1 (assembly GCF_001743375.1). Classification (NCBI taxonomy): domain Bacteria; kingdom Pseudomonadati; phylum Pseudomonadota; class Gammaproteobacteria; order Enterobacterales; family Enterobacteriaceae; genus Enterobacter; species Enterobacter sp. IF2SW-B1. Next base: position 694,120 of record NZ_MJAA01000001.1, read on the forward strand.
AAATCGCGCCCGACTTCCAGAACGGATGTGCCGAGCACGACAAAGAGATGATGCTGTTCCGGTGACGTCAGCGCCTGCTTAACGTCAGGCAACTGCCAGACCTGCTGCGGTTTGTGCCGCGCGAACGCGGCATCGAGTCGTTTTTCAATCGCCGCACGCACAGCCAGCGGGTGCTGGCTGTGGTACACGCAATAATGAATGCGGTAATTCTCCGGAGAAGGTAATGCCATCAGCGCCTGCGCGACGGCAACCAGCGGGTTGATGTTCGCCATCCTCACCAGACCAAACGACACGGTTTTGCCGCTTTTGTGCGTGCTGCGATGATCGTCGTGCAGCACGATCATGTGCTGGTGCAAGGTCTGCGCCAGCGCAGAGACAACATCGGCAGTACAGAAAGACTGCGGCATGACGGCAGCCAGTTTCCCCAGGCGAAGCCGGGGCTGGTCTGGCAGACGTTTGATTCGCTGGCGAACAAAGTCGTCATGCGCCCGGCGAAAATGCGCATCTTCGGCCACATCCTGCGACTGCGCGCCGTATTCATCAAACCAGGCGCAACAGATACTCGTCGGTCTGTCCGACTGACCGCACGCCGCCTGCCAGGCTTTACGCCCTTCCCGATAGGCTTCAAACAGCGCTTCCGTTAATGCAGGGGGCAGCGTTGCGGAGGAGAGCAGCACGCGAGAGCCGAGCATGCCCGCCCAGTTCACCAGCCGACAAAGGGCGTGCAAATCATCAACGTCAAAATCATCAGGCTCGTCAAGCACCAGGTCGCTGGTCAGCAGGCGCAGCATGGCGGGGATCTGCCTGCCGCCGCGCACGCCTTCCGTGGCAGGCATCAGGTGATCGATGGTTGTCACCAGCACCGGGGCACTGACCAGACGGTTTAGCGCCGGTTCTTTCGCCAGCCATTGCTGCGCGATCCCGCTACTGGTCGCCCCTTCATAATGCACGTAATGATGGCTGGCGAAGAACGCTTCGTCGCTGGCGCTACTGATATCTTCGGTATCATTGCCCTGATACAACTCCTTCACGGCTGCGGCACCGGTCACCACGGCCAGCGTGTCGTCATCCAGCCCCAGGCGCGACTGCAAAGCCTGCCCCGTTTGCAGCGTCAGCGTGCGTAACCCCAGCGCCACGCTGAAACGACATCCCGCCTGCTCATCTGCCAGCGCGTACATAATTCGGGCATTGGCAAAGGTTTTACCGCATCCGGTCGAGGCCATATTGATGCCGAAGAAGCCCTGCTCTTCACTTTTCTCGCGCAGGGAAGAGGCGACATCCCAGACCTTGTTCTGCCAGTCAAAACGCTCTTCTTTCGCCCTTTCCCGAAACGTTTTATGCCGGGCGATGGCGGGCAATGAACGGCGCAACGCAGGAAGAGAACGCCCCATCAATAGCGCCTGATGCGCGACACCGACATTGTGCTCATCCAGTTTTTGCTTAAGCTGCCCGGATTGGCGGTCGCTGTTGGCCCAGCACGGGATGGCATCGTCCTGCCATCCTGAATAAGCGGGTTGTGAGGAGTACACGTGATCGGCCAGCATCAGCGACAGGCGGGCAAGATGGAGGGTAAAGAGATTATCCAGCGATCCCGCGTGTAGCAGCGCAGGCAGGTTTCGGATGCGTTTACCAATCTGTCGAGCCTTCTTTCGCCAGGTTTGACTCTTTAGCGGCGTTCCGTGGGGGAATTTCCAGACATTTTTAAAATCACGCGCTTTCCACTGATGTTTTTCGGTAGATTTATGATTAAGCGCGTTCCAGTCCGCATTCAGCTGTTTCTCAAACCAGCCTTCGCAATAGAGCAACTCAGGACGAGTCGAATGCGACTGGGGTAAACGGTGGTGCGACAATATCAGCCATACCACAACTTTCGCCAGAGGTGGAAGCTTTTCCAAAAGGCTGCATTTCTTGTCTGTGTCCCTCTTCAGCGCTTTCAGCATCGCCTTTTCGTCAGTGGCTTTTAGTTGAGTAAGGGATGTCAGCCATTGTTCATCGCTACGCTCTCCTACAAACGCCTCGAACAGACGCACCGAGATCCACTCATGGCGATACGGCTGGCAAACGTGCTGGCTTTCCCCCTTGAGCATCTGCTGGAAGCACATCCCCGCTTTACCAAAATCATGAAACAGCCCAGCGATCGCCGCCAGCAAGGCGATGCTTTCCGCGCTTTGCCAGCGGTGTTCACCGTCGTTGCGAATAACTTGTAGCGTCGTGCGATTCGTTGGCACGCGCCCCTGCGCGTTAAAGCGACGCAAGTTTCCGACTATCCACAGCAGTTCGGTTTGACCGTTTTTTTTCAGCCAGTGGCAGGCCACGGCGGTGTTACGACGGGCCGTTCTACGCAGCAGCTTGCGCAGCGTGACGACGCCTTCCATCGTAATCGTCGTCTGCCACGCCGCGTCACCCGTGCGCTCAGCAAACTGATCGATAATCCGGCAGCTTTGCTCGCGCGCACGTTTGGTACATCGGGAGATAATCAGCACATTCATTTTTCAACGCCCACCAGAGAGTGCGAGGTGTCCTGCAAGGTGGCGATCATCACATCCAGCGCTTCTGCCTGTTGAAACGCGTTGATGCAGCGCTGACGAAACTGTTGATTATCCTCACCCTCCATCGCCGCAATAAAGGCCTGCGGCATAACGAGGGCGTCTTTAATTAAATCAGCAATATCAAAAACCAGCCCGCCGCGTCGGGTTTTTCCGTGCATGACGGCCAGACCATGAGGAATGCCCGTGACCCAGGCCGCGACAGCCGCCAGCCCGTAGGCCAGATAGTTGCCCTGATCGAGAAAACGGTTCGCCATATCCGTCCCGCCACCGCGTTTGGCGCGGGTAAAGCTGCCATAGCCCACCGTCTGGCTGGTGAGTTTGTAGAGCGATTTTGTGAGCTGCGCTTCCTGGAGCATCAGCGAGGTGTGATCCTGTGCGTTTTCCATGCCCGTTCTGGCCCGCTCCAGAGTAGCCTCCAGCGCGACCTTATCAGGCTGAAAAGGCGTATCTCGCTGTATTCGCAGCCTCTCCCATTGTTTTTCAATTTGCTGTAAACGGATAAATTGAAAATGCTTTGCTGCCTGCAGACGTTTTTCTTCATCAAACCAGAACGAGACCCAGTTTTGTAAATACGCCGTTGGACGATATTCGCTTTGCGGGCTGAGCCATGAGACATCGATATCCACCTCGTTCGCAGAATAAAGCGGCGTACCGTCCGTTCCGCAAAAGCCGACCATCACCCCAGCCCGGGCAAACTCCCGCATTGCCATTTGCGTAACGGATGTTCCCATTCCCAGCATCACTGCCGTGGTATTCGCGATGGGAATATTCCAGTAAAAAGACTCTTTTCCTTCCTGGGTGACATATTCAACACGCCCACCATTTACCTGGATGCGGCATTTCTCCAGGTAATAAATGTTGGCGCGTTTTGAATGCAGGATGGTTTTTAAATCTGTTGGGGTAACGCTGTTTGCAGGCATAGCAACGGCTTTAATTTCAAGGTATTGAATGCGGGTATGTTATCGGAGATGAGAGAAATACAAATGTGATATATATCAAATGAATGGAAATTTCTGTGATAACTAAACAAAAACACATTATTTTTTTAAAGTATTATTTTTAAAAATAATATATACACGGAAATATAATTAACCCCTGAATGGGATTTTTATTTAATCTGAAAATGGATAGCGTGTGGATGATGGTATTTCGTTTTTAAATAGACAAGGTGAATATTTGTGAGGGATGGGTTTACTTGTACTGTCTGTGAGATAGTAACGCCATTTCCACGGCATTAAAGCCCAAAGGGGCTTTCAAAGCTGCCTGTACGGCAGTGAATAACAGAGAAATCCTGTGATATGGGCCTGTCCTTTTCTAAGCTGCCTGCACGGCAGTGAATCCAACTGATATCCGCAATCTCGCATTCCTGGCTTTCTAAGCTGCCAGCACGGCAGTGAACTGTGAAACACACTATCAGCACACACCAGATCATTTCTAAGCTGCCTGTACGGCAGTGAACGGTGACTACTGCCGGTTTTGGTGCGTCGCTTTTTTCTAAGCTGCCTGTACGGCAGTGAACGGAATGCGCGTAAGCGCATGAAGGCGCGAGCTGTTTCTAAGCTGCCTGTACGGCAGTGAACCCGTAATGCTTTTTGAGTCCTCGCTTCGCTGCGTTTCTAAGCTGCCTGTACGGCAGTGAACGGGAGCATTTAGCCCAGGGTTTTTATTTTGAGTTTCTAAGCTGCCTGTACGGCAGTGAACGGTCACTCTCCACTCAATGACCTTGTGCGAGATTTCTAAGCTGCCTGTACGGCAGTGAACGCGAAATACGGGTTAAACGTGACCCATACTTCTTTCTAAGCTGCCTGTACGGCAGTGAATTCAAAAATGCAGCTTGCGATTGAGCGTCTGACTTTCTAAGCTGCCTGTACGGCAGTGAACGTGGTGATAGCATGCAGGGAACCATTGAGCCTTTTCTAAGCTGCCTGTACGGCAGTGAACTACCATCATCTGTTAAAATAATTGTTGTATCTTTTCTAAGCTGCCTGTACGGCAGTGAACCCTCATCGACGAACATTGCTCTTATCTTTTTATTTCTAAGCTGCCTGTACGGCAGTGAACCGCACCATTTATTTTGTATATTGATAGTTATATTTCTAAGCTGCCTGTACGGCAGTGAACAACGTTTTCATAGCTCCCCCTATACAATTAAGTTTCTAAGCTGCCTGTACGGCAGTGAACTGAAAGGAAACAACGCCATCTTATTGTTAGCAAATAAAATAATCAACTTTTACGCCTAAAACCCTTTTTTCTGGAACGTAAATCCGCACTATATAAATCAATATGTTACGTAAGCATCAGAAAAAAGGGTATAAACCAATGGCGTCAGAATAACGCCCCCGACGCCCTGGATTGCACTTAGGAAATAATGTGAATTACCGTTTCTTCACGTTGAGGCGCAACAACATCTGCGGCCATAGAATGCGTAATGTCATGGAGCAGTCCTGTAAGATGCGGCAGCATGTCGCGGTCAAAATGCGACACCAGCAGCACATGATTCAACGCCCGGCAGTAGTCACATTTCGTTTCGGTATCTTCCAGCAGCCACTCTTTTTGTCGCGGTTGTTCCGCTTCGTCCTCAAATTCCACCACTTGAAAATCACGCATGGATTCCGTGAGGCCGGTTTTAACTTCTTCCAGATAAGCCCCGAGGCAACGGCATACGGGCTGCGTTTGGGGGAGTGATTTGCAGTCGAGCAGGATTTCGGTGAGCAGTTTGCAGCGCTGGGCAAGGGTTGGGAGATCGGGGTTGAGGGAGAGCTCGCTGTAGAAATGGACGAGGTTGTTTTCTGTATTCATTGGGTAATTCCTTCACACACTTTGAATTTACCACCGCAGGAAACGCCAATTTGCTGGCGGCGGACGAAAAGGAATTGGCGTACCAGTGTGTGTGCTACTGGCGCTTCAAAAGAAGCTTCCGATTCGCCCGCCAGATGCAGAATTATACCCTTTTCCTTAGGGCGAACGAAGCCTGCAGCATTACTGCTGCTCACACACTTTCAGGACGCCAATCCCGGCACCTGATTTTGCAGGTGCGCCGCCATTTTATTACTGTGTATTTATCCAGCAACTGACTTCGAAAGAAACTGGAAAGCGCCTCGCAAAATTCCTCTGCAGCCACATGCTCTCCCCCCTCTCCTACAACAAAGGACGTCCAAAAAGAACAAATAATAATGTAATTTAAGTGAGAGAGGTGCAGGACGGGTTGGAATGCGTGATAACTTCTCCGGACGCACTTTGAAATCGGAAAATAAGCCAATCAAAATAATAAACAACTGATAATCCAGTTTTATATTCACCACATTAATTATTTAAGTCCATTCATCCATCAAGATGATAAAGAGTAATCTTTTTCCTATTTAACAAAAGTGAGAGCATGATCACTTGATCAAATGTTTTCGTATAAGAAGATAAACGCATTAAACTAAAGGAATATATTATGTATTACAGCGAAGAAATCATTAGGAAAATTGGAACCGATAAAGAGCTAGCAGTGCGATTAGATAAAGCGTTAGCTGGAGTTAAAGAGGGGGTCGTAGATTATTTAAATGGTCTGGAGGATGGCGTAACACGATTACTTTATTATACTTCTTGTCTTACAGACAATTATCAAGATGTGTGTAATAAACTAATATCTGAGGATAAAAGATTTTTGTTTTCTCTGTATGAACTGATAAAGCATCGGGATGTTATATTCCGGATGATAAAAATATACATTGAAACACTTCTAAAAAATAAGAGTGATGTAGAAAAAAAATCAATCCTTGAGAAATTAACACCCTTTACAACACACTACTCTATAAAATACATTTCAAAAAATGGTTTAATATATACTGTGACATCTTATATATGCTACGGGAATAAGATGAGTTTAGTAGTACAAGATGCATTAATGAAAAAAATTGGTAGCAGAGTCGGATGGGTGGTGGGAGGCGCAAATATTTATGGCATTGTTCAACATGCTGCTGAAAGTGCAAATAATCTAAAATATTATTGTCCATTATTTTATAATGCTTTATATAGAGAGGGATTAGAAATGCTGTATTTCTTGATCGAACCGATTATCCTGAAAGCAGGATATCTGAATATTAGCTTAGCCTCGAATGAGGAAATTACCCAAGCATTAAAGAGAATGATGTGATAATGTTTAATTTGATAAATGAATTTCTTTGGCGTTGTGTTAAGCGTTTATTTACCAGTATTAAAGGTGATTGCATTAATGATCTTATAGGTTGGGGGATTATTTTTTTTATTATAATGATCTCCATTTTCGTTTCGGCTCTAGTAAATAATAACAAGGTTTCATTTATAATTATCGTCTCTATAGTAGTGACTATATTTTCATTAGTACTTTTTTATAAAGGAAAAAAATAAATGTCTATACCAGCATATATGTGGCTTACCGATGAAAATAACTCACCTATAATGGGGGAGTGCTTAATGCCTACACGATTGGGTTCGACAGAACTTAAATCGTTCAATCATTCTGTATGGATCCCTACAGATTATAACACTGGAAAACTTACTGGTACGCGCCTACATGTTCCAATTACATTTGAAAAAGAGATAGATCGCCTCACTCCCTATTTATTCAGGGCGGTATGTCAGGGTAGAACACTTAAAACTGCTTTAATAAAAATGTACAGGATTAATGAAGCAGGAATAGAAGTAGAATACTTTAATATAAAGATGGAGAACGTAAAAATTACAAGGATTTCCCCCATTTTATTTCCAATGGGCGTTGCAAGTAAGCATATGGAAGAAATTGAAATTCGTTATGAATCTATAGAATGGATTTACTGTGATGGGAACATAATGTTCAAAGACTCATGGAATGAAAGAGCAGTAGCATAAAAAAGGACTCCAAAGAGTCCTTTTTCTGATATGCCCATACGTCTCTTTACTTGCAAACACAAAAACGGCAACCGAAGTTGCCGTTTTGCTTTTACCTTACAACTCAGTGAGCCGCTTCCGGCTTGTGCTTCGCCGCACTCTGGAAATCGTACGTCAGTTCGTTCTTCGCCTGGTCCAGCGCCACGGTCACCTGACCGCCGTCTACCAGCGAGCCAAACAGCAGCTCGTTCGCGAGCGGTTTCTTCAGGTTATCCTGAATCACGCGCGCCATCGGACGGGCCCCCATCGCGCGGTCGTAGCCTTTCTCGGCCAGCCAGTTGCGGGCCTCCTGGCTCACTTCCAGCGAGACGCCTTTTTGATCCAGCTGAACCTGCAGCTCGACGATGAACTTATCCACCACCTGATGGATCACTTCGGTAGACAGGTGATCGAACCAGATAATGTTGTCCAGACGGTTACGGAACTCCGGCGTGAAGATCTTCTTGATCTCCTCCATCGCATCGGTGCTGTTATCCTGGTGGATCAGGCCGATAGATTTGCGCTCGGTTTCACGCACCCCGGCGTTAGTGGTCATCACCAGCACCACGTTGCGGAAGTCCGCCTTGCGCCCGTTGTTATCGGTCAGCGTCCCGTTGTCCATCACCTGTAACAGGATGTTGAACACGTCCGGGTGCGCTTTCTCGATTTCATCGAGCAGCAGTACCGCGTGCGGATGCTTGATCACCGCGTCGGTGAGCAGGCCGCCCTGGTCAAAGCCGACGTAGCCCGGAGGTGCACCAATCAAACGGCTGACGGTGTGACGCTCCATATACTCGGACATATCAAAGCGCAGCAGCTCAATGCCCAGCGCTTTGGAGAGCTGAACCGTCACCTCGGTTTTCCCCACGCCGGTCGGGCCGGCAAACAGGAAGGAACCAACGGGCTTGTGGTCATGCCCCAGGCCAGCACGGGCCATCTTGATCGCTTCGGTTAAGGCCTCAATGGCTTTATCCTGACCAAAGACCAGCATTTTCAGGCGATTGCCGAGCGTGCGCAGCGTATCGCGATCGCTCTGAGAAACGCTCTTCTCAGGAATACGCGCGATGCGGGCGACCACGGACTCAATATCCGCCACGTTAACGGTTTTCTTACGCTTGCTGGCCGGCATCAGGCGCGCACGCGCCCCGGCCTCATCAATCACGTCAATCGCCTTATCCGGCAGGTGACGGTCGTTGATGTATTTCACCGCCAGCTCCACCGCCGCACGCACCGCTTTCGCGGTGTAACGCACGTCGTGGTGCGCTTCGTACTTGGTTTTCAGGCCGTTGATGATCTGTACCGTTTCGTCAACCGACGGCTCGGTGACGTCGATTTTCTGGAAACGACGCGCCAGCGCGCGATCTTTCTCAAAAATGTTACTGAACTCCTGGTACGTCGTGGAGCCCATCACGCGGATCTTGCCGCTTGAAAGCAGCGGTTTGATCAGGTTTGCCGCATCCACCTGGCCACCGGAAGCCGCACCTGCGCCGATGATGGTGTGGATCTCATCGATAAACAGGATGCTGTTGGTGTCCTGCTCCAGCTGTTTTAACAGCGCCTTGAAGCGTTTTTCAAAATCACCGCGGTATTTAGTGCCCGCCAGCAGCGAGCCAATATCCAGCGAGTAGATGGTGCAGTCGGCAATCACTTCCGGCACGTCGCCCTGCACAATGCGCCAGGCAAGACCTTCGGCAATCGCCGTTTTACCCACGCCTGACTCGCCCACCAGCAGCGGGTTGTTCTTGCGGCGACGGCACAGCACCTGAATCGCGCGCTCCAGCTCTTTATCGCGGCCAATCAGCGGGTCGATGCCGCCAACGCGAGCAAGCTGATTAAGGTTGGTGGTGAAGTTTTCCATACGATCCTCCCCGCCTGCTTGCTCTTCATTGTTATTGACCTGATTGCTGGAATCCGATGCCTGGTTAGGCTCGTCTTTGCGCGTTCCGTGAGAAATAAAGTTAACCACGTCGAGGCGGCTGACTTCGTGTTTGCGCAGCAGATAGGCAGCCTGTGACTCCTGCTCGCTGAAGATGGCGACTAAGACGTTTGCGCCAGTCACTTCGCTACGTCCGGAAGACTGGACGTGGAATACCGCGCGCTGCAGCACGCGCTGGAAGCTGAGCGTCGGCTGCGTGTCGCGCTCTTCTTCACTGGCTGGCAGCACCGGTGTGGTTTGTTCGATGAAGGCTTCGAGTTCCTGACGTAGCGCCACCAGATCCACGGAGCAGGCTTCCAGCGCTTCGCGGGCAGATGGGTTGCTAAGCAGTGCGAGCAGTAAATGCTCGACGGTCATAAACTCATGTCGGTGCTCACGCGCTCTGGCGAAAGCCATGTTTAAACTGAGTTCCAGTTCTTGATTGAGCATAGGCACCTCCCCCAATTTTATGCCTTATCAGGCCTTTTCCAGCGTACACAGCAACGGATGCTCGTTCTCCCTCGCATAGTCGTTCACCATCGCCACTTTGGTTTCCGCCACTTCGGCGGTAAAAATGCCGCAGATAGCTTTGCCACGATAATGAACGGTAAGCATCAGTTGCGTTGCACGTTCTACATCATAAGAAAAGAACTTTTGTAGCACGTCAATAACAAATTCCATCGGCGTGTAATCATCGTTCATTAACATAACTTTATACATAGATGGCGGTTTTAGCGCGTCGCGCACTTTATCTTCCGCCAGCTGGTCAAAATCCAGCCAGTCGTTGGTCTTACCCATTTTGCATAACCACTTTGAATCTACCTCAGATGTTAGATAACAATCATCTATTACTGTCATCCGCGATGTCTGTCACAAACTGTTGCAATAGCGTTAACTGCTTCAAAATTTGGTTGATTATTGTCCCAACTCCAGCGCCAAACGCTTGACGACGTCTTTCGTTTATCTAAATTGTACAAGCGTGAGATGGCGAGGTTTTGAACAGCCCCCACTCCACCACCGGTTCATTCCATCTTAATTTATAAGATTTACGAAGGATGTCGAAGCATGGAAATGGGTACTGTTAAGTGGTTCAACAACGCCAAGGGGTTTGGCTTCATCTGCCCCGAAGGCGGCGGCGAAGATATCTTCGCTCACTATTCCACCATTCAGATGGATGGTTACAGGACGCTCAAAGCCGGGCAGTCCGTCCGGTTCGATGTACACCAGGGACCAAAAGGCAATCATGCAAGCCTAATCGTACCCGTTGAAGCAGAAACGGTTGCATAGCTCTCTGTTTTATTGTGTACATCACGCAGTCAAAATGCCAGCCCGATCGGCTGGCATTTTTATTTTCGGGTTATTCCCGAGCCAGCGCGTCCACCGGATCCAGCCGCGCCGCGTTGCGCGCAGGCAGCCAGCCAAACAAAATCCCGGTAAAGGTGGAACACAAAAACGCGGTGAGTATCGCCATCGGCGAGAAGCCAATCTCCCAGCCGGGTAAAAAGAGCTGGAGCGCAAAGGCAATCATCATCGAGAGCGCAATGCCCATCGCGCCGCCCACCAGGCATACCAGCACCGCTTCAATTAAAAACTGCTGCAGCACGTCGCTGGCCCTGGCCCCGACCGCCATGCGGATGCCAATCTCCCGGGTGCGTTCAGTTACCGACACCAGCATGATATTCATCACCCCGATACCGCCAACGACCAGCGAGATCACCGCCACCAGCGTCAGGAACAGCTGAAGAGTACGTGTGGTCTTTTCCGCCGTTTTCAAGAGGCCGTCCATATTCCAGGTGAAGAAATCCTTCTTCCCGTGGCGCAACGTTAACAGCCGTTCCAGCTGCTGTTCCGCCAGCGCGCTGTCGTAGCCCTCCTTCACGCGCACGGTGATGGAGTTAAGCCACGACTGGCCCATAATCCGCCCGGAGATGGTGGTATACGGCAGCCAGACGCGCAGGATTTTGCTGCTGCCGAACATCGACTGCTTCTCTTCCGCCACGCCAATGACCGTGGCAGGCATGTTGCCGACGAGGATCACTTCGCCCACCACGTTCGCTTTATTGGGGAAAAGCTGCCTGCGCGAGTTGGCGTCCAGCACCACCACCTGCGCCCTCCCCGCCAGCTGCTCGGCGTTGAAAGTGGCCCCTTCGCTGAAGGTCATGCCGTAGACGTTGAAGTAGTCGCCGCTCACGCCGTTGGCGCTGGCCGCTACGTCGATGTTGCCGTAGCGCAGACGCAGGTTTTGCGAGACCGCAGGCGTGGCGGAGTTCACCCACGGCTGCTTCTGAATCGCCGCCAGATCGTCATACTTGAGCGCCTGCTGATACTGCGGCTCGTCGTCGCCGAAGTCTTTGCCGGGATAAACGTCAATGGTGTTGGTCCCGATGGCGCGGATATCCGCCAGCACCAGCTGCTTGGCCGCGTCGCCCACCACCACAATCGACACCACCGAGGCAATACCGATAATGATGCCTAGCATGGTCAGCAAGGTGCGCATTTTGTTGGCCGCCATCGCCAGCCAGGCCATGGTCAGCGCTTCACGAAAGCCGCTGGAGAACTGCGCCCAGCCGGTCGACGCAGGCAGCGCTTCCTTCGGTGCCGCCGCGCGGGACTCACGCGGCGGCGGGTTGCTCACCAGCTCGCCGTCGTGGATCTCTATAATGCGTTCGGCCTGCGCCGCTACCTGCGGATCGTGGGTAACGATAATCACCGTGTGGCCCTGATCGCGCAGCTGGTGCAGGATCGCCATCACCTCTTCGCCGGAGTGGCTGTCGAGCGCCCCGGTCGGTTCATCCGCGAGGATCACCTGCCCGCCGTTCATCAGCGCGCGGGCAATACTCACGCGCTGCTGCTGGCCGCCGGACAACTGCGACGGCTGGTACTCCACCCGCTCCGCCAGCCCCAGACGCGTTAACAGCGCCTTCGCGCGCTCAAGGCGTTTCTTCCGCTCAACGCCCGCATACACCGCGGGAACCTCCACGTTCTGCGCCGCGCTCAGGTGAGAGAGCAAGTGGTAACGCTGGAAGATAAAGCCAAAGTGTTCCCGGCGCAGCTTCGCCAGCGCGTCGCCGTCCAGCGTGGAGATATCGGTTCCGGCCACGCGATAGGTACCGCTGGTGGGTTTATCCAGACAGCCGAGAATGTTCATCAACGTCGATTTACCGGAGCCCGATGCCCCGACAATCGCCACCATCTCGCCCGCCTCCACGCTCAGGGAGATGCCTTTCAGCACCTCCACCGGGCCGTCGCCGGACGGATAGCTGCGGCGAATGTCCTTCAGCTCAAGCAGCGCGGTCATTTAGCGGCTCCGGGCAGGCTTTCGCTGACAACAACCTCCTCGCCCTCTTCCAGCCCTTTCTCCACCACCACGTCGGTGTCGTTGCGCGCGCCAATCACCACCTCGCGCTCGCGCGTTTCACCGTTGCGCAGCACTTTCACCTTGTAGCGATTGTCCCCGGCGGATTCACCCAGCGCGGAGAGCGGAACGGTCAGCACGTTCTTCACGCCGGTCAGCTGGATGTGCACCTGCGCGGTCATGTCCAGGCGCAGCACGCCCTTCGGGTTTGGCACTTCAAAACGCGCATAGTAGAAAATGGCGTCGTTAACCTTTTCCGGCGTCGGCAGAATGTCTTTCAGCACGCCTTCGTAGCGGGTCTGCGGATCGCCTAGTACGGTAAACCAGGCATTCTGCCCCGGCTTAAGATGGATCACGTCCGCCTCGGAGACCTGGGCCTTCACCAGCATGGTGCTCATGTCCGCCAGCGTCAGAATGTTTGGCGCCTGCTGGGCGGCAATCACCGTCTGGCCCTGCAGCGTGGTAATTTGCGTCACTTCCCCGGCCATCGGCGCGACGATCTTTGTGTAATCAAGATTGGTTTTCGCCGTATCCAGCGAGGCCTGATTACGCTTGATTTGCGCGTCGATCGTGCCAATCTGCGCCTGTTTCACCGCCAGTTCAGTCGCGGCGGTGTCTAAATCCTGTTTCGAGATAGCCTGGGTTTTCGCCAGCGCCTGCTGGCGGGTCAGCGTCACCTGCGCCAGGTTACGCTCTGCCTGCGCCTGCGCACGCTGCGCGCGCAGCTCCATCAGCGTCGCTTCCACTTCGCGGATCTGGTTCTCAGCCTGCTCGGGATCGATAACGCCAAGCAGCTGGCCTTTTTTCACCTTGTCGCCAATCTCTACCGACAGCGTTTTCAGCTGGCCGCTGACCTGAGCGCCGACGTCAACTTTGCGCAGCGCATCAAGTTTGCCCGTCGCAAGGACATTTTGCTGCAGTTCACCCGGACGAACGATCAGCGTCTGGTACTGCGGCACAGGCGCGTTAAGCACCTGCCATAACCAGAATCCACCGGCGACAATCACCAGCGCCAGCAGCAGAAACAGCGTTCTGCGTTTTCCCTTGAGGTTCATAAATATTCCAAATAAATGTTCTGGCAATAATAAACGTTGATTCTATCTAAACGACTCCTTAACGAAACCCCTGTTCTCCGAAATCACCCTAATTTGTTTACAAGACGTTGATATTTCCCCTGCTGAAATAGAGGTATTCCAAAAGACTCAGGATTTATCATGTCTTCTATCGTCGATACACCTCTTCCAAACCTGACGCAGCCGACATCCGGCTGGCAGCTCTTCAAAAATCTGGCGTTCGGCAAGATCGCGCCCGGCCTTGCATGGCAGAACCCCGCCTATCGCCGTAAGTTCATGCTGCGTTCTCTGGCGACGCCCGTGAGCACCTCTCGCCTGTTAACAAACCTCGCTAAGCAGCCGCGTTTGATGCAGATGCTGCAGGTGCAGCCCGGTTTGCCGTGTCGGCTTCATCGTCCCTGGCTGACGGTGAAGATGGATCGCCAGCACGCGCTGGAATCCCTGAACTGGCACTATCAGGCCATGAGCCGCCAGCTCCCGGCCACGCTACTGAAGGGCTATCTTTCGACGCAGGGGACTACGCTGCTGACCTTAACCGGGAAAGATGAACAGCAATTTACCGTCCGCCTGTGTGCCGATGCGTTTCTGGATAAAGAGGGAGAGGCCACCCTCACCTTCTGCGACGTTCAGAATACGGTGCTGGCGGAGCTAACCTTTACGCTCTGCCAGTTTGAAGGAAAATCGACGCTGTTCATCGGCGGTTTGCAGGGCGCGAAAGCGCATGTTCCTCATGAGCTGATCCAGAAAGCGACGAAGGCCTGCCACGGTCTGTTCCCGAAACGCCTGCTGGTTGAAGCCGCCATGACGTTCGGCGCCGCATTCCCGGTCGCGCAGATTGTTGCCGTCAGTAATGCCACCCATATTTATCGCAGCTGGCGCTACCGCAAGAAAAAAGAGGGAAAACTGCTGGCCGATTACGACGGCTTCTGGAGTTCCCTCGGTGGGGAAAAACAGGAGAGCGGCCACTTTATGCTGCCGCTTGCCATGCCGCGTAAACCCGTAGAAGAGATCGCGAGCAAAAAACGCGCCGAATACCGTCGCCGCTACGCGCTGCTGGATAGCCTGATTCAGCAGGTGAAACAGGCGACCGAACGTTAATCCGCCCTTCCGCGTGCCAGCCACAGCACGCGGGAGAACATTTTCCGCAGCAGGGTCGGAACCGCCTCTACGCCCCGCCTTCCCGCTTCCGTCGCCACTTCAATGGCTAAGTCCGGTTTCGACGAACGGTGAATAGCTTTGGCGATCACGCGCCGCATGTTCATCGGGACGTCGACCGGCACCATCGCAATGCGGTGGAATACATCGTCAAAGCCCTGACGGTACATAAAATGCTCCATGTCCATCGCGGACAGCATCGTTAAATGGTCCCGTTCTTCTTCCCGCTCGTTGTTCAGCAGGCTGCGCACGGTTGAGGCATATTTTTTCCCCGCTTCGTCGCCGTCCACCAGCACATGCCATTCAATTCCCATTCGGCGGGCAAATTTTATCAGCGGTTTTAATCCCGACTGGGCAAATTCGATCACCTTAATACCTTCGGCATCAAAATGGTGGCCGCACTGGCGCGCCAGTTCGTTGATGACCCAGGTCTCCGTTTCCCCCTCCACCAGCAGCCAGCAGCGGGCGAAGAGCGACGAGGCGCGATTAAAGCGTATATGAAACGCGATTCGCCGCCCGTCTTCGGCGTTCATCCCGCCGGGCCCGAGGCGGTACGCGGATACGCGGGAGGACTCGCGCACCAGACGGCAGATGTGCTCCACCGGCGTCAGCGATAGCAGCTCACCGGAGTTGGTGGTGGTAATCCGCTGGAGCGGCAGCAGATTCAGCAGGTGCCACGCCACGGAGAGCATGATGGGGTGCAGGCGCGTTTCCGGATCTTCCACCAGCAGCAGCGGGCGGGCATCCCGGTCAAGACGCACGGTGCCCTTCGCCTGCAGAAGCGTTGAAAACAGCCCCAGCAAAATCACCCGATGGGTACGCCCGCCGGGCCGGTCGATCATCCGGTTGATGATGTCGAGATAGCGCCAGCTGCGCTGTTCATCATGAGAACGGCGGCGCATCAAACGATGGCGCGACTCCGAGGTGCCCTGCTCGGAAAAATAGTGCTCCAGCAGTTGCACCATCGCCGACAGCCCCTGACGAATTTGACCATCGGTGAGGTTTTGCGGACGCGACACCAGCTCTCGCGCCAGGAAATCCAGCTCGCGGGCGGTGACTTCCACCTCCGGCATATTCGGTACGGTGCCGTTACGAATACGGCGCATAAAGCGCGCATCGCGCAGGCGTAACACCGGCGTCAGGCGGATAAGGTGACGCGCCAGATCGTCGATATTCTCCAGCGGAATCGGGTTGGCTTTCTCATCGAGGAATTCACGCAGGGTCAGTACCCCCTCGTTTTCCGCCATCTCACCTTCCAGCCGATAGAAAATCCGGTGGAAACCGTCGTCGCAGGGCACCCAGCAGGGCGACAGCGGGCGGAAGCGACGCACGCGGTGACGGCCGGGTTCAGATTCACGGAACGTCAGGATGATATGCAGGTGCTTCTCGCGGCCCGCGATATCGCCGGGCGGGAACCAGAAATCATCGTGGACGAAGTGATACAGCTTGTCTTCGGGTGAAAGCAGCAGCGTTAGTGCATCAAGCAGGCTGGACTTACCCCACGCGTTCTCGCCGATCAGGACGTTGTTCTGCTCCAGCTGCAGCGACAGGCGGTTAATACCGCGAAACCCGACAATTTCCACACGTTCGAGAAGCATAAATCCCCCGCGAAATGATCACTTTTTCCTTTAAGTTATCAGCAGTATAGCGGCAGGAACCCTGGCACGACAGCAGAACATTCACCCTTGCGGGATTTGAACTATGCTCTATTTACCGCTGATTTGAACAAGGATTAACATCACATTGCCTTAAATCAAATTAACCGAATTTATTTAAGTGGCGAAGGGATGTTGTTGGTTTTTAAAATACGGGCTCTTTGAGTCGTCATCCCTTTATGGCGATATATCCCGCGCGCGGGAAAACGCGTGGAAAATTATTTTGAGGTGGTTATGTTTAGAAAATTGGCAGCAGAATGCTTTGGTACATTCTGGCTGGTATTTGGTGGCTGCGGTAGCGCCGTTCTGGCAGCAGCATTCCCGGAATTAGGTATTGGTTTTGTCGGCGTCGCGCTGGCATTTGGCTTAACCGTATTAACCATGGCTTTCGCCGTGGGGCATATTTCCGGCGGTCATTTTAACCCGGCGGTGACATTAGGCTTATGGGCGGGCGGGCGTTTCCCGGCGAAAGAGGTTATTGGCTACATCGTGGCGCAGGTGGTTGGTGGTATTATTGCGGCGGGCGTGCTGTACGTCATTGCCAGCGGTAAAGCAGGCTTTGACGCGGCGGCCAGCGGCTTCGCCTCTAACGGCTTTGGCGAACACTCTCCGGGCGGTTATTCCATGCTTTCTGCCATTGTAATTGAAATTGTACTGACCGCAGGCTTCCTGCTGGTGATCCACGGTGCAACCGACAAACACGCGCCTGCAGGCTTCGCGCCCATCGCCATTGGTCTGGCGCTGACGCTGATCCACCTGATCTCCATTCCGGTGACCAACACCTCCGTTAACCCGGCGCGCAGCACCGCCGTCGCCATTTTCCAGGGCGGCTGGGCGCTTGAGCAGCTGTGGCTGTTCTGGGTGATGCCGATTGTCGGCGGTATTCTGGGCGGCGTGCTGTACCGCACTCTGCTGGAAAAACGCGATTAATTAATTGCGGCCTGTAATGTCGGGTGGCGCTAACGCTTACCCGACCTACGTGAGTGTGCACTTTGTCGGCCGGGTAAGGCGTAGCCGCCGCCCGGCTTTCTTTGCCGCTTTACTGAGCAGCCTTTATTGGGTAGTGTCTCTGGCGCTTAACAGAAACTCAAAAGGACCGGCTGTTCATGTTTTCAGGACTCCTCATTATTCTGCTGCCCCTGATTGTGGGCTATCTTATTCCGCTGCGTCATGAATCGGCCTTAAAGCTTATTAACCGTTTTCTCAGCTGGATTGTTTACGTCATTCTGTTCTTTATGGGGATCAGCCTGGCCTTCCTGGATAATCTGGCGACAAATTTACTTTCCATCCTGCATTATTCTGCGGTCACCGTGGTGGTTATTTTGCTGTGCAATATTGCCGCCCTGCTGTGGCTGGAACGCACTATTCCGTGGAAAAATAATCACCACCAGGAAAAGCTTCCCTCCCGAATTGCAATGGCGCTGGAATCATTAAAGCTCTGCGGCGTCGTGGTGCTTGGATTTCTTCTGGGCCTTACCGGATGGACATTTTTGCAGCACGCGACGGACGCCAGCGAATATACCCTGATCTTCCTGCTGTTCCTGATTGGTATTCAGCTGCGAAATAACGGTATGACGCTGAAACAGATTGTCCTGAACCGTCGGGGAATGATCGTTGCCGTTATGGTTGTCGTCAGCTCAATGGTCGCGGCCGTGATTAATGCCTTTATTCTCGATCTGCCGCTGAAAACCGGCCTGGCGATGGCCTCCGGGTTTGGCTGGTACTCCCTCTCCGGTATTCTGCTGACCGAATCCTTCGGCCCGGTGATCGGCAGCGCCGCCTTTTTTAACGATCTGGCTCGAGAGCTGATTGCCATCATGCTGATCCCGGGTCTGGTTCGCCGCAGCCGCTCGACGGCACTGGGCCTGTGCGGCGCCACGTCGATGGACTTTACCCTGCCGGTCCTCCAGCGTTCTGGCGGGCTGGAAATGGTGCCCGCAGCCATCGTTCACGGCTTTATTTTGAGCCTGCTGGTTCCCGTCCTGATGGCGTTTTTCTCTGCCTGATACCTCTGTGGCGGTAGGGCTCCTGCCGCCAAAATTGCGCTAAATCAATCTCCCTCTATTTTGTCGCAGAAAGCTCTTTTCACCGTTCTGGCACAGGCATACCCTTAAACATGTATATTAAATATAACTTTTACAGGTGTGATTATGTTTTGTGTGCAATGTGAACAAACCATCCGTACCCCGGCAGGCAACGGCTGCTCTTACGCGCAGGGTATGTGCGGTAAAACCGCAGAAACATCAGACCTGCAGGATCTGCTGATAGCCGCCCTGCATGGTCTTTCCGCCTGGGCCTTCAAAGCCCGTGAATACGGCATCGTCGACCATTACGTCGACAGCTTCGCGCCGCGCGCGTTTTTCTCCACGCTGACTAACGTCAACTTCGATTCTCCTCGCATCGTCGGCTATGCCCGCGAAGCGATTGCCCTGCGCGAAGCTTTGAAAGCGCAGTGCCTGAATGCCGATACCAGTGCCCGCGTGGACAACCCAATGGCGGAGCTTCAGCTGGTGAGCGACGACCTGGGCGAGCTACAGCGCCAGGCCGCAGAATTTACCCCTAATAAGGACAAAGCGGCGATTGGCGAGAACATCCTCGGCCTGCGTCTGCTGTGCCTGTACGGCCTGAAAGGTGCAGCGGCCTATATGGAACACGCGCACGTTCTCGGGAAGTCAGATAACGACATTTACGCTCAGTACCACAAAATTATGGCGTGGCTCGGCACCTGGCCTTCCGACATGAACGCCCTGCTCGAGTGCGCAATGGAAATCGGCCAGATGAACTTCAGGGTCATGAGCATTCTGGATGCCGGTGAAACCAGCACCTACGGTCATCCGACCCCGACGCAGGTCAACGTCAAAGCGACCGAAGGCAAATGCATCCTGATTTCCGGCCACGACCTGAAAGATCTCTACAACCTGCTGAAGCAGACCGAAGGCACCGGCGTTAACGTCTATACCCACGGCGAAATGCTGCCCGCCCACGGCTACCCGGAACTGCGCAAGTTCAAGCATCTGGTGGGTAACTACGGCAGCGGCTGGCAGAATCAGCAGGTAGAGTTCGCCCGCTTCCCTGGCCCTATCGTGATGACCTCCAACTGCATCATCGACCCTACCGTGGGCGCGTATGACGACCGCATCTGGACCCGCAGCATCGTCGGCTGGCCGGGCGTGAGCCACCTTGAAGGCGACGATTTCGGTCCGGTTATCGAGCAGGCGCAGCAGATGGCGGGCTTCCCGTACAGCGAAATCGAACATCTGATCACCGTTGGCTTCGGTCGCGAAACGCTGCTGGGTGCGGCAGATTCACTGATTGACCTCGTCAGCCGTGAAAAGCTGCGCCACATCTTCCTCGTTGGGGGATGCGACGGCGCGCGCGGCGAGCGTAACTACTTCACCGATTTCGCCACCAGCGTGCCGGATGATTGCCTGATCCTGACCCTGGCGTGCGGTAAATACCGTTTCAACAAGCTGGACTTCGGCAACATCGAAGGCCTGCCGCGCCTGATTGATGCAGGCCAGTGCAACGATGCTTACTCGGCCATCATTCTGGCGGTCACGCTGGCGGAAAAACTCGGCTGCGGCGTCAACGACCTGCCCCTGTCCCTGGTGCTCTCCTGGTTTGAGCAGAAAGCGATTGTCATCCTGCTCACCCTGCTCTCTTTGGGCGTAACCAACATCGTGACCGGCCCGACGGCGCCAGGCTTCCTGACGCCGGACCTGCTGGCGGTGCTGAACGAGAAATTCGGTCTGCGTTCCGTGACCAACGTTGAAGATGATATGAAACAACTGCTGAGCGCGTAAGGAGCGATTCATGACCATGCCAACCTCACAATGTCCGTGGCGGATGCAGGTTCATCACATCCATCAGGAGACGCCGGATGTGTGGACGCTGTCGCTGCTCTGCCACGACTACTATCCGTACCGTGCGGGCCAGTATGCGCTGGTCAGCGTTCGCAACTCGGCGGACACGCTTCGCGCCTATACGATCTCCTCCACGCCGGGCGTGAGCGAGTACATTACGCTCACTATCCGCCGCATTGATGACGGCGCAGGCTCCCAGTGGCTGACCCGTGACGTGAAGCGCGGGGATTACATCTGGCTGTCTGACGCGCAGGGGGATTTCACCTGTGACGACAAGGCAGACGATAAATTCCTGCTGCTGGCGGCGGGCTGCGGCGTAACGCCGATCATGTCGATGCGCCGCTGGCTGGCGAAGAACCGCCCGCAGGCCGACGTGCAGACAATCTTCAGCGTGCGCTCTCCGGAAGATGTGATTTTTGCCGAGGAGTGGCGTGACTATCCGGTGACGCTGGTGGCGGAACACAACGCGACCCACGGTTTTGTGCCCGGTCGCCTGAGCCGCGAGCTGCTGCAAAGCGTGCCGGACATTGCGAACCGTACCGTGATGACCTGCGGCCCGGCGCCGTACATGGATATCGTGGAGAAAGAAGTTAGAGCGCTTGGCGTGACCCGCTTCTTCAAAGAGCGGTTCTTCACGCCGGTGGCGGAAGCGGCAACCAGCGGGATTCAGTTCACCAAACTGCAGCCCGCACAGACCTTCTTTGGCCGCGTGGGCACCACGCTGCTGGAAGCGCTGGAAAGCAACAAGGTGCCGGTAGTCGCGGCCTGCCGTGCGGGCGTGTGCGGCTGCTGTAAAACGAAAGTGGTTTCCGGGGAATATACCGTCACCAGCACCATGACGCTGTCCGACGCGGAAATTGCCGAAGGTTACGTGCTGGCGTGCTCGTGCCACCCGCAGGGGGATCTGGTCCTCGCATAAGCAATAAACGTTCGATCGTAGGCCCGGTAAGCACTAGCGCTACCGGGCTTTTTTGCCGGGTGGCACTGCGTTTACCCGGCCTACGTTGTGCATGCTGCCTGTTCGGCGGTGAAATCCCCCGATCAGTATCTGAAGATGGCCGCAGATTTCTAAGCTGCCTGTACGGCAGTGAACATCACGGCGGGCTTTGCTGAGACGTTGAAGCGTTTCTAAGCTGCCTGTACGGCAGTGAACGGAACAATCTACACCTATCACCTTGTCAGATAAAGAATTCCCCTAAAAAATACCCTTTAAACCCTTTTTTCATCACAAATAATTCCGTTTAATAAAATCAAAGACTTAAAAACCACCAATAAAAAAGGGTCCAGAGACCCTTATATTTTCAGTACCCAGCTTTATTGCCACGCAGGCGCTTTCCCTAACGCAAACCGCCCTGCCCCTAAACACGCTACCGCCAGCGAGCCAACAAAGAAGTACACCAGGCTTTCAATCGCCCATGCCCCAACCTTATCGAGCGCGAACGTTTCACCCACTCCCACCATCAGCCATGCCACGATCATCGTAAACGCCAGCACCAGCGCGGCCGGGCGCGTAAAGAGCCCGACAATAATCAGGATCGGTGCCACCACTTCGCCAATCAACACGCCGTAGGCAATAAATCCCGGCAGCCCTTTCTCTACCAGCATGCCGCTGATAAATCCCACGCCACCAAACAGCTTATGTAAACCGTGAAAAAGCATCAGCCCACCGACGGCAAGTCGTAACAAGAGTTTGCCGAGATCGTCGTACGATAGCTTTTCATTAACAGCAATTAACAATGATTTAACCATTTGAAATGATTCCTGTTTTCACTGAGGCATCACCAGATTATGCCGAAGCGTGGCGCGTGAAAAGCACCTTTTAAATGGGGGGATTTGACGGGCAATACAGTGACTTTCTTCTAAGCTTGTAAGCGATATCACAAAAAGGAGACGGACAACCATGAAACAAACCGTGGCTGCATATATAGCGAAAACGCTCGAACAGGCTGGCGTAAAACGTATCTGGGGCGTGACCGGCGATTCCCTGAACGGGCTCAGCGACAGCCTGAACAAGATGAAAACCATCGAATGGATGCCGACCCGTCATGAGGAGGTCGCTGCCTTCGCGGCCGGTGCCGAAGCGCAGCTCACAGGAGAACTGGCCGTGTGTGCAGGCTCGTGCGGGCCCGGCAACCTGCATCTGATCAACGGCCTGTTCGACTGCCACCGTAACCACGTGCCGGTGCTGGCGATTGCCGCCCATATCCCCTCTTCCGAAATCGGCAGCGGCTATTTTCAGGAGACGCATCCGCAGGAGCTGTTCCGTGAATGCAGCCACTACTGTGAGCTGGTTTCATCCCCGGAGCAGATCCCGCAGGTGCTGGCGATCGCCATGCGCAAAGCCGTACTAAACCGTGGCGTTTCCGTGGTCGTTATCCCGGGAGACGTGGCGCTCAAGGCTGCACCTGAAGGGGCCAGCACCCACTGGTATCACGCTCCGCAGCCGGTGGTAACGCCAGCCGAAGAGGAGCTGAAAAAGCTGGCGCAGCTGCTGCGCTACTCCAGCAATATCGCCCTGATGTGCGGCAGCGGCTGTGCGGGCGCGCATAAAGAGCTGCTGGAATTTGCCGGTAAGCTCAAAGCGCCCATCGTCCACGCCCTGCGCGGCAAAGAGCACGTCGAATACGATAACCCGTACGATGTGGGCATGACCGGGCTGATCGGTTTTTCTTCCGGCTTCCACACCATGATGAACGCCGACACGTTGATCCTGCTTGGCACCCAGTTCCCGTACCGCGCGTTCTACCCGACGGATGCCAAAATCATTCAGATTGATATCAACCCGGCCAGCATCGGCGCGCACAGCAAGGTCGATATGGCGCTGGTGGGCGACATCAAATCCACCCTTGCCGCCCTGCTGCCGCTGCTGGAAGAGAAAACCGACCGCAAGTTCCTCGATAAAGCGTTGAGCGACTATCGCGACGCGCGCAAGGGGCTCGACGACCTCGCCAAACCGAGCGACAAAGCCATTCACCCGCAGTATCTGGCGCAGCAGATCAGCCATTTTGCGGACGACGATGCCATCTTCACCTGCGACGTGGGCACGCCAACCGTCTGGGCGGCACGCTACCTGAAAATGAACGGCAAACGCCGCCTGCTCGGCTCGTTCAACCACGGTTCGATGGCCAACGCCATGCCGCAGGCGCTGGGCGCAAAAGCGACGGCACCGGAGCGTCAGGTCGTGGCGATGTGCGGCGACGGCGGGTTCAGCATGCTGATGGGCGATTTCCTGTCGGTGGTGCAGATGAAGCTCCCGCTGAAAATCGTGGTCTTTAACAACAGCGTGCTGGGCTTCGTGGCGATGGAGATGAAGGCCGGAGGCTATCTCACGGATGGCACCGAGCTGCACGACACCAACTTTGCCCGCATCGCCGAGGCCTGCGGCATCACCGGCATCCGCGTGGAGAAAGCCTCCGAGGTGGATGAAGCCCTGCAGCGCGCCTTCTCCATCGACGGTCCGGTACTGGTTGACGTCGTCGTCGCCAAAGAAGAGCTGGCGATCCCGCCGCAGATCAAGCTGGAACAGGCCAAAGGTTTTAGCCTCTACATGCTGCGCGCCATCATCAGCGGGCGCGGTGACGAAGTGATCGAACTGGCAAAAACCAACTGGCTCAGGTAAAACGTTTCGCATGACCTCTTAAATAAAGGGATGTGAAATGATTGATTTGCGTAGTGATACCGTTACCCGCCCGAGCCGCGCCATGCTCGAAGAGATGATGGCCGCCCCGGTCGGGGACGACGTCTACGGCGATGACCCGACGGTCAACGAACTGCAGCGCTTTGCGGCAGAGCTGAGCGGCAAGGAGGCCGCGCTGTTCCTGCCGACCGGCACGCAGGCTAACCTGGTGGCGCTGCTCAGCCACTGCGAGCGCGGCGAAGAGTATATCGTCGGCCAGGGTGCGCATAACTACCTGTACGAAGCTGGCGGTGCGGCGGTGCTTGGCAGCATCCAGCCGCAGCCGATTGACGCCGCGTCGGACGGCTCCCTGCCGCTGGATAAAGTCGCGGCAAAAATCAAAGCTGACGATATTCACTTCGCCCGCACCAGGCTGCTCAGCCTCGAAAACACCCACAACGGTAAAGTGCTGCCGCGCGAATACCTGAAAGCAGCGTGGGAATTCACTCGCGAGCGCAGGCTCGGCCTGCACGTCGATGGCGCACGCATTTTCAATGCCGTGGTGGAGTACGGCTGCGAGCTGAAAGAGATAACGCAATATTGCGACTCGTTCACCATTTGCCTCTCAAAAGGGCTGGGTACGCCGGTGGGTTCGCTGCTGGTCGGCAGCGCAGACTACATCAAGCGCGCCAACCGCTGGCGTAAAATGACCGGCGGCGGCATGCGTCAGGCGGGCATTCTGGCGGCTGCCGGACTGTACGCATTAAAAAATAACGTGGCGCGCCTCAAGGACGATCATGACAACGCCGCGTGGATGGCAACGCAGTTGCGCGAGATCGGCGCGGACGTGATGCGTCACGACACCAACATGCTTTTTGTGCGCGTGGGCGATGAGCACGCCGCTGCGCTGGGTGAGTTTATGAAAGCGCGTGGTGTGCTGATCAACGCCTCCCCGGTCGTGCGCCTGGTGATGCATCTCGACGTGAGCCGCGAACAGCTGGCGGACGTGGTGAAACACTGGCAGGCGTTTTTACAGCGTTAAGGAGCATCACGTGCCGCAACGTATTCTGGTGCTTGGCGCCAGCGGATATATCGGTCAGCACCTCACCACTGCATTAAGCCAGCAGGGGCATCAGGTGCGGGCAGCGGCACGCAATACCGAGCGCCTGCAAAAGCTTGGTTTGCCTGGCGTGACCTGTCACAACGTCGATCTCAACTGGCCGAAGGAACTCCCCGCGCTGCTGGAAGGGGTCGACACGCTTTACTACCTGGTCCACAGCATGGGTGAAGGCGGGGATTTTATCGCCCACGAGCGTCAGGTGGCGATGAACGTCCGCGATGCCCTGCTGCAAACACCGGTGAAGCAGGTGATTTTTTTAAGCTCGCTCCAGGCACCCGAACACGAGCAGTCCGACCATCTGCGCGCCCGCCAGCTGACGGCAGACACGCTGCGCGGGGCGAATATTCCCGTCACCGAACTGCGCGCCGGGATCATCGTCGGCGCGGGTTCCGCGGCCTTCGAAGTAATGCGCGATATGGTCTACAACCTGCCGGTGCTGACCCCGCCGCGCTGGGTGCGCTCGCGCACCACGCCGATTGCGCTGGAGAATTTGCTCCACTATCTGGTGGCCCTGCTGGATCACCCGGCAGAGCAACACCGCGTGCTGGAGGCGGCAGGCCCGGAAGTGCTGAGCTATCAGGAGCAGTTCGAACATTTCATGCGCGTCAGCGGACGCCGCCGCTGGCTCATCCCCATCCCCTTCCCGACCCGCTGGATTTCAGTGTGGTTTTTGAATGTCATCACCTCCGTGCCGCCAACGACCGCCAAAGCATTGATCCAGGGGCTAAAGCACGATCTGCTGGCGGACGATCGCGCGCTGCGCGCATTGATCCCCCAGGCGTTGATCCGCTTTGACGACGCAGTGCGCCATACGCTGAAAGAAGAAGAGAAGCTGGTGAACTCCAGCGACTGGGGCTACGACGCGCAGGCCTTTGCCCGCTGGCGCCCTGAGTACGGCTATTACCCGAAACAGGCGGGCTGCACGGTAAAAACCTCTGCCAGCCTTCACGCGCTGTGGGAGGTGGTGAACCAGATCGGCGGCAAAGAGCGCTATTTCTTCGGCAATATCCTCTGGCAGACGCGCGGTGCGATGGATCTGCTGGTCGGTCACCGGCTGGCGAAAGGCCGCCCGGCGCATCCGTATCTTAAGCCAGGCGATGCGGTCGACAGCTGGAAGGTGATCGTCGTCGAGCCGGAAAAACAGCTGGCGCTACTGTTCGGCATGAAGGCGCCGGGGCTGGGGCGGCTCTGCTTTACGCTCAAGGACAAAGGCGACCATCGGGAACTGGACGTTCGCGCCTGGTGGCACCCACACGGGATGCCGGGTCTGTTCTACTGGCTGTTTATGATCCCCGCCCATCTGTTTATCTTCCGGGGTATGGCAAAACGCATTGCGCAACTGGCAGAACAAAAGACGAAAATAAGTTAATAAAACCCTCTTTCTTTCACCTTTCCCATTGCAACACATCGTAATTCACGAAAGAATGCGCACGAAATTCTTTTCAACACAGTGGATTGATATGAAGGTACTGGTTACCGGGGCGACCAGCGGCTTAGGCCGAAATGCGGTCGAATTTCTGCGCAACAAGGGCATCAGCGTCAGGGCCACCGGTCGCAACGAAGCGATGGGGAAACTGCTGCAAAAAATGGGCGCGGAGTTCGTCCATGCCGACCTGACGGAGCTGGTCTCCTCGCAGGCGAAGGTGATGCTCGCCGGTATCGACACGCTGTGGCACTGCTCCAGTTTTACCTCCCCGTGGGGAACCCAGGAAGCCTTCGATCTCGCCAACGTGCGCGCCACGCGTCGTCTGGGCGAATGGGCCGTCGCCTGGGGCGTGCGTAACTTTATCCATATCTCCTCCCCGTCGCTCTATTTTGATTATCACCACCATCGCGACGTGCAGGAAGACTTCCGCCCTGCTCGCTTTGCCTGCGAGTTTGCCCGCAGCAAGGCGGCCAGCGAAGAGGTGATCGACCTGCTGGCGCAGTCAAACCCGCATACCCGTTTTACCGTCCTGCGCCCGCAAAGCCTCTTCGGACCGCACGACAAAGTGTTTATTCCGCGTCTGGCGCAGATGATGCACCACTACGGCAGCGTGCTGCTGCCGCGCGGCGGCGATGCGCTGGTGGACATGACCTATTACGAAAATGCCGTCCACGCCATGTGGCTGGCAAGCCAGCCGGACTGCGATAAGCTTATCTCAGGTCGCGCCTATAACATCACCAACGGTGAACCGTGCACGTTGCGCAGCATTGTGCAGCGGCTGATTGATGAACTGCAGATCGACTGCCGTATCCGTTCCGTGCCCTACCCGATGCTGGACATGATCGCCCGCAGCATGGAGCGTTTTGGCAGTAAATCCGCCAAAGAGCCCGCGCTGACGCACTACGGCGTATCGAAGCTTAACTTTGATTTTACGCTGGATATCACGCGCGCGGAGACTGAGCTGGGGTATAAGCCGATTGTGACGCTGGATGAAGGCATTGTGCGCACGGCGGCGTGGTTACGGGATCACGGGAAGTTGCACCGCTAGCCTTTTTGCCCGGTGGCGGCTTCGCCTTACCGGGCCTACATCTCCTCGCCCCTTCGGGGAGAGGGGAAAGTGCAAATACTAAAACGGCAACCTTTCGGTTGCCGTTTGCTTTTACAGAGCCGTCCAGGCATCAGCCCATGCCAGACCTGCGCCTGGTTCATAGTATGCCGGGGAGTTGTTACACCAGCCGCTGTACGGGAACGGTTTGCACTGGAACAGTTTACCGTGGTTGTTCACGATATCACCTGCGTTGTACTTGCTGTTCGCGCTCCACGCCTGGTAAGCACCTTCGTCACCTGATGGCGTTGCCGCTTTCGCTTTCACGTTCAGCAGGTAAGTGGTGGTATTGCTCAGCTCGCCATCGCTGACGGTCAGGCTGATTTCAATCTGCTGCGCCGTTGCGGACTCAGGCGCCTTGAAGGTCACCACCGCTTTATCTTCGCCGGTCACAGTCTGGCCATCCTGAGAATGCCAGGTGTAGGTCAGCTTGTTGCCGTCCGCGTCGGTAGAGCCTTCCGCGCTCAGAGAAACCTGTGCGCCCGCTTCAACGGCACCGATTGGACCCGCAATCTGCGCAACCGGCGCGTGGTTCACCGCAACAGGTTCAGCCGGGGTTTCATCCGGCGTTGGCGCTGGAGCTGGTGCCGGCGTTTCATCTTCTGAAGGCGTTGGCGCTGGCGTTACCGGGGTTTCGTCCGGCGTTACGGCAGAGCCGTCATCGTTCACGATATTGACGTTATAGAACTTCTGCACGCACTTGGTATAGTCGCCGTCTTTGAACGCGCTGAACGGCGTCTGGTAGCCCACCAACTGGCACGAGTAGGTCTTACCGTCTGGCGTATCCGCGCTCCATCCCCAGTCCTGCTCCCAGTAGATCTTCAGGGCGCCGGCACCGTATTCGTCGAACTGCTTCATGTTGGCGCAGCCCAGCACTTCATTGGCCGGAACAGGCACTTTCAGGTAGTTCGCGAACTCTTTGTAGTACTTGATACGGTTCTGAGACTGAGCAATTTCAGTCGGGCCGCCGCACTCTACGCCGCCGTTGATGATCTGGGTGGTCACACCGAAGCCAGGGACCAGACCGTTGGCTTTATCATGATCGTTCGGCTGCCACGTGCCGTCGATAACCTGCAGCATGCTTGGTTTTGGCGGCTGCGGGTAGGCGAAGAAGAAGATCGCGCTCGCCAGGTTCAGCCACCAGCTCAGGTTTATCCAGCAGGGTACGCACGTCGCCGTACATTGCTTCGGAGAACGGACCGTAGTTGTAGTTGTAGGACAGCTGCTTCGCGCCGCGACCGAAGTAGCTCAGGAAGTCGCCGTCTTTATCCTTACCGCACGGCCAGGTCTGGCCCTGCCATACTTTCGGGTCACATTCGCCGTTATAACCGCCCTTCTGCCCTTCGCTCCAGCCCATTTCACGCACGTGGACCAGCGCCTGACGCCACTCGGCTTCCGGACGCCAGCTTTCGTGGCCGCCGGTTTCCTGGGCAAAGTGGGCAAACATGGTGGCCAGCTCTTTGCGGCAAATCGCATCGCTGTCGCGACCGTCGTTATAGGTCTTACACAGCGCCGGGAATTTACCTACGGCTTTCAGGAAGTTGCTGTAGGTATAGGCCTGAGCGCGCAGCGGGAAGAGATAATCCCAGTCGCTGGCCTTCACGATCCCTTCCACGCGCTTAACGTTGTCCGGGTTCGCCGCACGGCCTGGCTCAATCATTTCGACCTGCGCGTTATCAAGGGTCTGAATCGTCTCTTTAACGGAGGTCATCAGCGGGAAGTTAGTGAGCTCCTGCTCTTTCTTCGCCAGATCGCTGGCTTTCATGGTGTACGGCTCGCCGGTGGTCGCCTGCAAAGAGGCAGCCTGCGCCATAAAAGGTGCAACGCAAGCACCAGCAACAAGTACACTCAGTAACGTCCTTTTGTTCATTTCAATATTCCTGTTTCGTTAAGATTAAAAAAAGAATCCCGGTTTATGTATTAATCCATTAATAAATAAACCACAGACAGCTGTTTTCACTTTTCGAAGAACACCAAAAGGAATTCTTCAAAAATAAAAAACGTTAATAACGCGCTGCTAATTTCAATTCCTGATATTTTTTCCAGACTTTGTGGGCATACATCATACGCTGCGGATAGTTCTCTCTTTTTAATCCGGCGTTATAAGCCCCTACTGCTTCCCAGTTATAACCGTAGACCTTAATCATGTTTGAGAGAATCGACGCTCCCACCATAATTGAGGTACAGGGTTCGGCCATCAACCGATACTCATCAATGCCTTTTCTCTCAAGCTCCGTAAAGTGTGAGCTGTTTATTTGCATTAATCCGACATCGCGTGTGCCATCATGATTTTGCCCTACCGCATACGGGTTCATCCCCGATTCAACGTTAGCGATGGCGTACAGCAAATAAGGATCGACATGATAATAGTGCGCGGCGTTATTCCAACAGTTTGCCAGTGCGCCGTGGCTTATTATCAATAATAACAAGATGAACTTTTTCATTTTTACCTGCTGACATTTTCGGTTATTTCTCCTGGCCAACATCCTGTAAAATGAAGTTTGAATTGCTCCCCCCAATAAGGGGGGAGCATTTATTGGGCTAGATTATTTGCAGTCTGTTGCTGCGCCTTCTTTTACCCATACATCGCTGTTAGCCGGGTTATCACCACGGGTCCACCATTTGGCACGGTAAACGCTGCCCTGGTAAGTGGTGGTATCACCGCCGTTATAGACCAGGTCAGAACGCCAGTTCATTTTCACGTTGCTCACCAGTTCCCATGCATCCACACCGAAGCCAGGCTGGTTGCCCTGCGTCCAGTACTTCGCTTTCCACACCAGATGGTCGAAGCTTACGGTATCGCCATTGTTGTAGATTTTGCTGGCATCCCACGCAGCATATTTGCTGGCGTTAGCATCGACAGGCGCGTCGCAGCTACCGGTTGCAGAACCTTCGTCAGATGGCGGAGTCACATCATCAGCCGGAGGGGTCACATCGTCAGCTGGTGGGGTCACATCGTCAGCCGGAGGGGTCACCTCATCAGCCGGTGGCGTTACGTCAGCCGGTTTTGGATTCACAGTCACCTGCACGTTAGACTGCACGCTGGTTTTACCATCCGTCACAACAACGCTCAGCGTGTAAGAAGAGGTATTGTTCACCTCTGGCGCAGTGATGCGAACGTTAGCAGTATCGGTACCCGTTGCGTTCATATCAGCCGGTACGCTCCAGCTGTAGGTCAGCGCATCGCCATCAGGATCGGAGGCTTGTGCATGCAGAGAAATCGCTTCACCGGATTCAACGGTAACGGATTCCATGGCATTGATCACCGGAGCCTGGTTGGCCTTAGGCGCTTTGTTCACTACCTGTACGTCGATAGCGTTGCTCAACCCTTTCGCGTCGGTCACGGTCAGGCGGAACACCAGGTTCTGATCGCTGGTCACGGCCGGTACGCTGAAGCTGGCTTTCGCTTTGGTGCTGTTCGCCAGGGTCACGGTGGCGCCGGAAACCTGCGTCCATTTATAGGTCAGCGCATCGCCGTCCTGGTCGCTGGAGGCTGAGCCGTCGAGCGTGACAGTCGCCGGGCCCGTTACCGTCATGTCGGTTGCAGAAGCGACAGGCGCATGGTTGGTTACAACCGGCTCAACAGGCGTAGAGCTGCCGCCCAGCAGGCTTTCGTTCATGGCATTCAGGATATCGCCGTTATCGGATTCGATAGACCATGCGAACAAACCACCCAGGTTTTTGCTCAGCACGTATTTGCCTTTCGCATTGACGGAACGGGCGTTATCGTATGTCACCAGCTCACCGGTGGATTTGTTGAACACGTACGGCGCTTCTGCTGCTTCGTCGTATTTGTATTCCCAGCCTGGTTTGCCCAGCATCTGGTTTACAATCTGACGGTAGTCAACAATACCGTTTTCCCATGTCCCTTTGATTGGACCCGTCGCGGTACCGGTGAATGGATTGTCACCCGTGTAACCGTGAACGCCGGTCCAGCCGCGGCCATACATGCCCGCACCGACGACGATCTTGCCAGGCTGAACGCCCTGCGCCAGCATCTCTTTCACTGCGTTATCGGTGGTGTAGTTGGTATCTGGTTTCCAGGACGCACCGTACAGCGCGGTCTGGTGACCCAAATCGGTATTACTCCACGCACCGTAGAAGTCGTAGCTCATCAGGAAGATATGGTCGATGTACTGCTGCGCGGTGTTGTAGTCCACGTCTTCGATCTTATCTTTACCTGCACCGATTGCCGTGGTCAGCTCGTAGGTACGGCCAGTTTCCGCAGACAGCTCGTTCAGCATCTGACGCAGGTCATGCATCAGCGCGGTGTAAGTCGCTTTGTCGGTCTGCGGGTTACCCAGCTTGGCGTTCTCACCGCCGCCGCCCGGGAATTCCCAGTCGATATCCACACCGTCGAATACTTTCCAGGTGGTCAGGAAGTCTTTAACGGACGCAACGAAGCGGTCACGCAGCACTTTGTTATCCATCTGATAGAACGGGTCAGACAGAGTCCAGCCGCCTACGGATGGCAGGATTTTCAGATCAGGATGGGCTTTTTTCATCGCCATCAGCTGGCCGTAGTTGCCTTTGTACGGGTCGTCCCAGTTGCTTACGCCCTGCTGAGGTTTTTGCAGCGCAGCCCACGGGTCGTGGATCGCCACGGTGTAGTCCTGGCGGCCCTGACAGGCGCGTTTCAGAGACTCCAGCGCGCCGGAGGATTTGGCGCTGTCGTTAATGCCGTCGCCGCCACAGATTGGAATGAAGCCGTACAGCAGGTGGTTAATGTTCGCGACAGGAATTTTGTCTGCCGAGAAGTTACGGTCGTACACGCCCCACTCAGGGAAGTAAGCGCCAACCACTTTATCGGTGTGCTGCGCGAACGCTTTGTTGTTTTCCAGCAGCGGGGTGTTCAGAGGAAGCAGGTGGCTACCGTCGGTGTCCGCCACGATGATCAGCTTGCTGGCGCTCTTGGTGCAGCCGCTGTCGTTACACAGCTCGACCTGCTCCTGATAGCGTCCGCCTTTCTTCACTTTAAAGGTCGCAGAGCCTGCGGCACTACCCGCACCGGTCCAGACGGTCTTGCCGTCCAGCAAAACTTTTGCAGACGTTGGGGCATCGCCGCTCCAGACGTTCCACTCCACCTTCACGTCAACGCCATCTTTATGCACTTTGATGAGGTTGTTGTAGTCCTGTGCCGCCTGATCCACCTCTACCAGCGCAAACTTATCATTGCCTGATGTAATTGACGGTGTACCCGGCGCCGCTGCAAATACTGAGCTTGTTGCGGCTGCAACAAAAAGCGCCAGATATTTAGGCTTCATAAATTTCATTTTTTATTTCCTGATAAATTTATTCGTAACGTAATAATCCATGTCTTCCTTGAGAGCATGGAGTCTATTTGCGTAATGCGTATTTAACCAACCTGAAAACCGTGACAAAAAACGTTTTGCTGCGTTGTATTCCTCCATAAAAAGATACAAGCCCAAATTCCGTGTAGCTTATATCTTTTACGATACACTGAGCGCAAAGAGACATCCTTCTCTTCCACCGTCAAAAAAACTTATAAAAAAACTTGACCTGTATATTTAAAATATGAAAGCAAACTGCTGTCCAATAAACACGACTATTCCAGCAAATGACAGATAGGGTCCGAAAGAAATAGTGAGGTTATTTTTATTTAAATTATTTAACGCGAAATAGCCCGCGATACCGCTCAACGCTGCGGCAAGTTCAATTGAAGGCAGCGCCTGCCAGCCGCACCAGGCACCTAAGGCCGCCAGCAGCTTAAAATCGCCGTAGCCCAGCCCTTCCCGCCCTGTCAGCAGGCGAAAGGCCCAGTAGAGCAGCCAGAGCGACAGATAGCCTGCTACCGCACCGAACAACGCGTCCTGCAACGGCAATCTGTGGTCAAATGCATGGAGTAAGAGACCTGCCCACAACAGCGGCTGGGTCAGGCAGTCCGGGAGAAGCTGATGCTGCCAGTCGATCATCGCCAGTGGCAGTAAAAACAGCGCGAGTAACCACAGCGAAAACAACCCCTGAACGTCCGGCATGCACCAGGCCGTAACGCCAAAAAACAGCGCCGAGAAAAATTCGATCAAAAATAACCGCAGCGGGATGGTCGTGCCGCACTGGTGGCAGCGTCCCCGTAATAACAGCCAGCTGACCAGGGGAATATTTTCCCATGCAGCAAGCGTGTGCTGGCACACCGGACAGTGCGAGGCAGGAAAGAGCAGATTGCCGCTTCCCTCTTCATCCATCACAATTCCCGGCAGGCGCTCGGCAACAACGCCAAGAAAACTACCCATAATCCCGCCCAGGATCGCACTCATTATCGGAAAACTAACCGGGCAGGCCTCCCGGATCAGCGAGAAGGTATTCATGCGTTTTTTGCCCAGGTGAGCTGCACCTGCGCTTTTACATCGCTGAGATGGTCAACCGGCGTAAGGTTTATTTTTTGCAATCTGACGCCGGAGGTCTGATTAATTTCGCGCAGCCAGTTTTTTAATTCATAAACATTTACCCGATTAACCACGAACGATAAAGTTTGTCCTTCCTGGCGCACGTCCGTCAGCGACAGGTTAATTTCATTGGCGCTTTTCTCGACCACCGTGCGTGGATTATCCGTTTTGACTAACTGAACCTGAAGATGATTTTTATCAATTTCATTGCGCATCCAGTTAAGCGTCTCTTTTTGTCTTTTAAGCGTCGATTTACTATTTTGAATCATATTATCCAAAGGGATGACTCCTGCGTAATACACCGCAGCCCCAAGCAGGGCAACGATGCAGAGTTTTAAAATAACTTTCTCCCGGGCGCTGTAGTTCTGGTAGCGTGATTTCAGCTGCGCGATTCGCTCTTTCATTTATGTTTCCCTGCGATCATGGCGGTATAGGGTTTGGTGGTTGAAACAGGCTGTAAGGTAAAATCGAAATTCTCACGGGTCTGGTTAACAAACGCCTGCAACGCGGGCTGGTTTTGCGCGCTGATGCTCAGCGTCAGCGTGTTTTGCTGCGCATCGTATTCCAGCAGATCGATTTCCATCGCAGGCACTGACTGCCGGGCGGCCGCCAGCTCGTCCAGCTGAAGGAAGATCCCCTTACTCTGTTTTTTGACGTTCTGACCAAAGTGATATTTGATATTGGTCTGGTGACGCATGCTGGGGAAATGGTGCTTATACACCTGGAGGATCTCCTCCTGTATCTGGTTTTCCTGCTGCACCAGCATCCAGGCCATCGCAATGCGCGGCCCCAGCAGCAGGCCAACGGACAGCAGGCCCGCAATCGCTACTGCGGCTTTCATGCTTTTCGCGACACGCCCGTTACCGGCCTTAAGGCTGAATTCACCGTGAAGCAGATTCACGCGACAGGCCTGCCACTGTGGCTGGATCAGCACCAACGGATGCTGCCAGGGCTGGGCGATGTCGACGTCCACACCAGCAGGCGCTTCGCCGTAACAGCACACCTCCCCCTCTCCGGCCTTCTGCATCAGAAGCGGCAGCAGGCTCGCTTCCATTTCGCTGGCAACATGCGGTGATAAACGTAGCCAGTAGCCGTCGTCCTGAGCGACAAGAGTACTTCCGCCAGCCGTCACGGGCAGCAGCCAGGCATCCGGCAGCACCTGGATCACTTTTAACCCCGCCTCCTGACAGCGGCTTAACCACCCGCGCAGCAGATCGGCGTCTATCGCCACCGCATCAACCTCAGCGCCTTTTTTGTTCAGCACCGTCCAGTGGAGATTATCCACCTCGCCAATCAGCGTCTCTTCCGCCATCCAGGAGAATGCCGTCGCCTGAGAGGCGACTTTCTTCGGCAGCGTAAAATGGCGGAAGATCATGCTGCTGGCGGGCAGCAGCAGACAAACACGGGCCGCCAGTGGGTGGTCCGCCAGCGCGTCCAGGCTCTCCAGCGTCTCAACCTGCTGGCTGCCGGAGACACACCCCATTATTTTCCCGCCCTCGCGGTTATCGGGACGAACAAAAAGTACCTGTTTCATAGCGATCTACTTTTCTTATTCAATCATTCGGTAACGACGTTGCCACGTCACGATCTCACCGGCTTCGTTATTCACCTGAAGCTGGCTAACCACGCGAAGCGTTAATTCATCGGTATTGCCGGTATAATTCACGCGGAAATACCGGCTGCTGATGGAGAGAAACTCAGCCACCTGCGGGAGGTCGTCTTTCAACTGCGGGAAGGTCTGCTCCAGCGCTTTGCTGAAGGTTTCCATATTTTCCCAGCCCGTTTCAGGACGCGAATCAATCAGGCGAACCGCGTCATCTTCCGTCAGTTTTCCCGGGAACAGGGCGGCCAGTAAGGCGGCCTGTTCCGGCTTCAGGGTGTTCACATCCACCTTGCTGGCGGTGTCTGGCAGCGCGCACAGCAGTTTGCTCACCTTCGGGTATGCCGCCGCCGGAAACGCGGGCAGCTGTTTGATCTCCGCAATGGTGCGCATCATCTGGTTCGCGGGCTGTCGGGCGGGCAAGACGCCCGCCCAGGCATCGCTCTCTGCACCGTCTTTGGCCGTCGTCGCGTCGCCATCGAGATAGTCCACCAGCTGTTGATACACCTCTTCTGCCGTAGTGTGGCTGATGCCGCTTTCCGTCAGGATCTGTTCAACAATCTGCTCGTTGCGCGGTTTTTCCGGCACGGCGGGCGCGTTTTGCCCCTGTGGTATTTTCTCTGCGGCCAGCAGGTTATTGACGTTAAAGCAGTCCTGCGCGTCTTCCACCTGGCTGACCACCGTGTAATCTTCGCCCCGCGTCTCCAGCGGCTGGTGCCAGTCGCCGTCAAGGTTCAGAGCCTTGTTTTCACCGGTGGCGTCGGTCTGCAGGCGGTCCTTCACCACCTTCTCCTGCGCCTGCATCGCCCAGCGCAACTGCTGCTGGCTGACCTGATAATGGGTTTTCTGCAGATTGCGACAGAACTGCTGGCTAATTTTGGCGGCCAGCGCCGACATCATGACCAGCAGGATCAGCACAACCAGCAGCGCTACCCCTTTCTGTTTACGTAATGCACTCATGATTTTGCTTCCGGTGCCGGCAACGGCGCAGGCGCGGTCTCTGGCGCAGCGGCGGGCGCTGGCGCCGCCGCTTCAGGCATATCGCCAGGAGTCGTAAAGACCCAGCGCCAGGTATCGCCGTTTTCCATGGTCAGCGTCAGCTCCACGCCGTCCGGCAGATGCGCCGGGTCGCTCCAGCTTTTCTGCCAGCCCTGACGGTAAAAACGCCACTGCAGCGATTTCACCTCACTGACAATCGGCACTTCATCGGGCTTCGCGTCCACCGGGCCATCAATCACCGGCCAGACGTCGCGATACAGACGCCCCTCTTCCAGGCGCCAGCGCACACGCTCCAGTTGGATCGTTCCGCTCACGCCATTCAGCGTGGTCAGCTCAAGCGCATCATCCACCTGACGAAACAGATCCGGCTCGTTACGCGGGGCGCGCGCCTGCAGCTGGTAGAAATCGCGCTCCATCAGATTCCAGGCCCGCTGCAGCTGATTGAGCTTCGCGGCGCTGGCGTCGGTTGCCGAACTGGTGCGCATTGCGCCGTCCAGAATTTGCCAGGCCAGGGTGCTGATCACCGCGAAGATGGTCAGGGCAATCATGATCTCCAGCAGGGTAAACCCGCGCTGGCGTCGCGTTTTTTTCACTTGCTCTCTCCCGGCGGAACGATCTGCAAAGCGATAACCGGCTGGCTGTCGTCCCCTTCCGCGTAGACGCGAATGGCGTTCGCCCAGCCGTTGTCGGCGGTTTTCACCCGCTGCTTGCGCCAGTTCCAGCTGCGCCCGCCCATGATTTCCGTCCCCTGCGCCTCGGCGTCCGGGAAGTCGGTTTTCGTGAGCTGCGCTTCCGCCAGCTGATTTTCCGCCACCCAGCTGGCCTGCAGCGTGTCGGCCAGGCCGTGAGTGAAACGCACGTTCAGGGAGACGGAGTTCATCAGCGCCAGCGCGGCGGTGGAGAAGATCACCAGCGCGACCATCACCTCCAGCAGCGTCATCCCCTTTTGCTTTTTGCCGTTAGCCATCGTTCTCTACCGATACAGGCGCAGCGCCTTGCGACACCACGCGGAAATGGTGCTGTTTGTCATAGCTTTGCAGCGTCAGCGTGAAGCGGCTGATTTCGCCGTCCGGTAAAAAGAGCACCTGCGGATCGGCGCTTACCGTGGCGGCAAGGCGCTGGGGCGAGAGCGAAACGTGCATCTCTTCCGGGAAATCGCCCTTGGTGGTAATACGCCCGGCGGATAACGGCACCCAGTGACGTTCGCCGTTTTTATCCTCGAGCGTCACCAGCTGATAATTATCCGTCGTGATGACCAGCCCGACGATATTTCCGTCCATCACCGCACGGTCTGAACCATAATCAACGAGGGCTTTTAATTGCTGGCCAAATATATCCGCACCGCTGCGTGAGGGTATGGTTGACACCACCATCATGGCGCAGCTGGCAAATATCACCAGCGCCAGAATAATTTCCAGCAACGTAAAGCCGCGTTGTTTATTCATTATTTCTCTTTCTTATCCAGAGACCAGTTCGTAATATCATCGGCGGTATTGGCTTCACCGTCCGGACCGGCGGAGAAGACGTCGACCGCGCCGTGTTCGCCCGGGCTAACCAGAATATAATCTCCGCCCCACGGGTCCTGCGGCAGGCGACGGATATATCCATCGGCACGGTAGCCGTTCGGGATTGGCGCGATTTCAGGCTTGGTTACCAGCGCCTGTAAACCCTGCTCGGTTGTCGGGTAGCGGTGGTTATCCAGCTTATACATATCCAGCGAACCTTCGAGCGCGACAATATCGCTGGTTGCTTTTTGCGTATCTGCTTTTTCTTTATTGCCCATTAAATTTGGCACCACCATGCTCGCCAGTACGCCGAGAATAACAATGACCACCATTAATTCGAGCAAGGTGAAACCCGCCTGACGCGCCAGGTTTTTACGTTTTAAAGCCATGATTTAACCTACCA
Organism: Enterobacter sp. IF2SW-B1; assembly: GCF_001743375.1. Taxonomy (NCBI): domain Bacteria; kingdom Pseudomonadati; phylum Pseudomonadota; class Gammaproteobacteria; order Enterobacterales; family Enterobacteriaceae; genus Enterobacter; species Enterobacter sp. IF2SW-B1. The sequence goes on from NZ_MJAA01000001.1 coordinate 732,735, forward strand.
TATTATTAAGTTGCAGAAGCGGTTGTAATATTGACAGCACGATGAATAAAACAATCGTCGCCATGGATACCACCAGCGCCGGTTCAAATACCGACAGCGTTAATGTAATTCGATGCTGCAATGCCGATTCCTGGTTTTCCGCCGCGCGGTCCATTAAATTGCCTAATTCTCCGCTCTCTTCGCCGGAGGCAATCATATACAGCATGGTTGGCGGGAATAATTTCGCCTGCTCCAGCGCGGCATAGAGCGATGCCCCCTGGCGCACGGTATCAGCGGCCTGCTCCAGCACCTGCCGGGCGTAGAGGTTTTCGATACCGTCCATCGCGATGTACATCCCCTCCAGCAGCGGCACGCTGCTGGCCTGCAAAATGCTCAGGGTACGGATGTAGCGGGCGCTGTTGATAGCGCACACCAGCTTTTTAATCGGCGAGCCGTTCACCAGCCAGCTGTGCCAGCGAAAACGGTTTTTGGCGTTTCTCAGCCAGGTCTTAAAGCCGACAAACCCGCCGCCGAGGATCCCCACGATGTAGATCCCGTACGCCTGCAGAAAATCACTCACCGCAATCAGCGTGCGGGTGGTGATCGGCAGCTGCTGCTTCATGTGGGTGAACTGCTCGATCACCTGCGGCACCACCGCCACCAGCAGAATGCTGATGACCGCGATGGCGACCACGGTCAGGGTAATCGGGTAGACCATCGCCTGCGTCAGCTTGCTTTTCATCTTCTGGCGCTGCTCGTTGTACTCCGCCAGCTTCTCCAGCACGTCGCCCAGGTGGCCGGTTTTTTCGCCGGCCATCACCAGGGTGCAATAGAGCTTGTCGAAGGTGCGCGGGAACTGGCTAAACGCGTCGAACAGCGTGTGGCCTTCCACTACTTTCTCGCGGATCTCCACCACCATCGCCGCCAGCTTTTTGTCCTCCGTCTGCTTCGAGATAGCCTTCAGGGCGCTTTCCAGCGGCAGCGCGGCGTTGACCAGCGTCGAAAGCTGGCGGGTAAACATCGACAGCACCGGCGTGGAGAGCTTTGTGCCGGTTTTCGCTTTACCGGACGCCGCCGCCTCGCGGGTTTCGTTGATGCTGACGGGCATCAGCTTTTGCTCGCGAAGCCACTGGCGAACCTGCTTTTGCCCCTCGGCCTGCAGCGTGCCGCGCTGGGTTTTCCCCGCGCCGTCCGTTGCGGTCCAGGCGTAGAAGGCCATTACGCATCCCCCCCACGCTCGGCGGTGACGCGCATCACCTCTTCCAGCGAGGTCACGCCGCTAATCACCTTCAGCAGCCCGTTTTCACGCAGGCTGTAAGCCTGCTTAAAGAGCTGCGTCTCGATGGACATTTCGTCCTTATCTTCATGAATGGCGCGGCGCATGGTGCTGTCCACCACCAGGAACTCATGAATACCGGCCCGGCCCTGATAGCCGCTCTGGCGGCAGTGTTCACAGCCCACCGCGCGGTAGATTGCTTTTGGCGGCGCGTCCATAAAGCTGAACAGCGCTTTTTCATTGGCATCCAGCGGACTGGTGGTCCGGCAGTGGGTACACAGCCGACGCACCAGACGCTGGGCAATGACACCGAGCAACGATGAACCGATTAAAAAGGATTCCAGCCCCATATCCCGCAGGCGCGTTATCGCCCCTGCGGCGCTGTTGGTGTGCAGCGTAGACATGACCAGGTGACCGGTAAGCGACGCCTGCACCGCAATTTGCGCGGTTTCACCGTCACGAATTTCCCCGATCATCACCACGTCCGGGTCCTGACGCAGAATGGCGCGCAGCCCGCGGGCAAAGGTCATGTCCACGCGCGGGTTAACCTGCGTCTGCCCCACCCCTTCCAGCTCGTATTCAATCGGGTCTTCAACGGTCAGAATGTTGCGTTCGTGACCGTTCAGTGCCGAAAGAATGGCGTACAGGGTGGTACTTTTACCGGAGCCTGTCGGCCCGGTGACCAGGATAATGCCGTGCGGGCGGTCAATCAGCCCTTTCAGCTTCTCCAGCTCTTCATCAATCAGGCCCAGCTTGTTGATGTCAGGCTTAAGATTGCTTTTATCGAGCAGACGCATCACCACGCGCTCGCCGTACTGGGACGGAATGGTCGAGACGCGCACGTCGATCGCCTTGCGACCAATGCGCAGGGAGATACGGCCATCCTGCGGCAGGCGCTTCTCGGCGATGTCGAGTTTTGACATGACCTTGATGCGCGATACCAGCAGCGGCGCGAGCTTGCGCGCAGGCTGCAGCACCGGGCGCAGCACGCCGTCAACGCGGAAGCGAATGCTCAGCGTGCGCTCGAAGGTTTCGATATGAATATCCGACGCGCCGTCCTTCACCGCCTCGCCGAGAATGGCGTTGATCAGGCGGATCACCGGCGAGTTTTCGTCGTTATCGAGCAGATCTTCGTTATCCGGGATCTCCTCGGTTAACGCCATCAGGTCGATATCGGCATCCATATCGTCCACCAGCTGCTGCGAGACGCCGCTGCTCTGCTGCCAGATTTTGGCCAGCATCTCGTCAAACGCTTCCGGCGTGAGGGTGACCGGGACGAACGCGCGTCCCAGCACCCGGCGCACTTCCAGCAGTGCAAATGCCGGGGTATCCTCACGGATATAGACGTCATTGTTGTAAAATAAAACGCCGTTATCTTTTGCGTAGCTGCTGCTACACAGTGTTTTACTCAGTTCGTCCACGTTGCCCCTCCGCCTTACTCTTTAAACGGATTGCGTGTCGCGCTGGTTTTCACCGGTGCGGCATGGGTGGCCGTCTTAGTGTCGGCAGACGGAAACGCGGGCAGAATGGCGTTATCCGCTGGCTCAATAATGCCGAGCTTTTTCTCCTCCACGCGCTGCATCTGGCGAACGCGGATCTGGTCATATTTCTCTTTCGACGCGGCGCTGTAGTTGTCGTCGTCACGCAGGACGGTGGTATGGATAAACACCATCAGGTTGCGTTTCGATGTGTCCTGCGAGGTGTAGCGGAACAGCTGGCCCACCAGCGGGATATCGCCGAGCAACGGCACTTTGGAAACCGACTGCTTGGTGACGTTTTCCATCAGGCCGCCGAGCACCACCGTCTGGCCACTGTGGACCATCACTTCGTTATTAATGGTGCGAGTGTTGAAGGTTGGGCCGAGGCTGGCGTCTTCCGTCGCGCTGTTGTCAACGCTGGAAACTTCCTGCTCAATCTTCAGGTGGATCATGTCACCGTCGTTAATCTGCGGCACAATTTTCAGCTTGGTACCGACGGTCTTACGCTCAACGGAGTTAAAGACGTTGTCGCCGCTGGTGGTCTGCGAACCGGCAAGGACCGGCACGTCCTGGCCCACGTTAAACGACGCTTCTTTGTTATCCAGCGTGACCACGCTCGGCGTGGAGAGAATGTCGTTTTTACCGTCGGTGGAGAGCGCGGTCATCAGGGCGCCGAAGTCGCCGTTGAAGAAACCGGTCGCCAGGCCGGTGAAGCTTGCCCCCTTCATGGTGCCGTTTTTAATCTGGCTGATAGGCAGGCCGGTTGAGCCGAACTGCACGCCGCCGTGCTTGCTGGTCCACTGCACGCCGAGATCCAGGCCGTTACCGTCCTGCACTTCAGCAATGATCGCTTCCACCAGCACCTGTGGACGGCGAATGTCGAGCTTGTCGATCACCTTCTCCAGGGAGTTCATCACGTTAGGCTGCGCGGTGATCACCAGCGAGTTCGTTGACTCGTCGGCGCTAATATTCAGATCGCTGGCCGCCGTGGCGGTTTTCGACTTCGGCGCACCCGCCTTGTCTTTCAGCTGCTCGCCAATACCGGTCAGCACCGGAACCACTTTGGTGGCGCTGGCGTATTTGAGGTAGAAGACGCGGGTATTCCCCTCGTTGTTCTGCTCGCGATCCAGCTGATGGATCAGGGAACGGGTGCGCATGCGCGCATCTTCCGAACCGCTGATCACCAGGCTGTTGGTCTCGTCATCCGCTACCACCTTGGTGGCGAGCTGCGGCGCGTTCTGCCCCTTCTGCTCTTCGTTGTTGAGGTTGTTCAACATGTCGGAGAGCTCTTTGGCGGACGCAAAGCGCAGCGGCACGATTTCGCGACGCTGAATGCCGTCTCTGTCGACGCGCTGCACCAGATCCACCAGGCGGTTCACCACCGAGGCTTTCCCGGTTAACAGCAGGACGTTCGACGGTTCAAAATGCACCACGTTACCGATACCGGTGGCATCGTTCAGCTGGCGCAGCAGCGGCGCCAGCTCACGCACCGGCACGTTTTCCATGCGCACGACGCGGGTGATGATCTCATCGCCTTTGCCCGGATTTTTGCTGTCGGCCAGCGGGGCCCCGGCGGTGCGGGCTACGCTTGAGCGCACCACTTTCACCATGCCGTTGTCCATCGGGATCACCGACAGACCGTACAGGTCCAGCACGCTCAGGAAGAACTGGTAATACTCATCTTCCGTCAGCACGTTATAGGTTCTGACCGACACCGTGCCCTGAACGGACGGGTCGACGAGAATGGTTTTGTTAAGATTGCGGCCTACCGTATCGATAAACTCGCGGATATCGGTATTTTTAAAGCTCGCGCTAAAGTTGGCTGCAAGCAGCGAACTGGAATATAACGACAATGCGGTCAGCGCCACGCACGCCCAAGGAAATTTCTTCATGTCTGTACACTTGTTAATTGTTTAGAACATTAACCCGAATATTTTCAAGGTGAGCGTGACGTCTGACGACGACCTCCGCTTCTTTCATTTTCGACCAGTTGGCAATAATACTTTTTGCCTTTGCTTCATCGGTCATATCGACAGAGTTGACTTTCACAGCCACGTCGCCCTTTTCCAGCCCGGAATGGCTGAAGAACGCTGAGGCATTCCTTGGATTGATGTTGTAGCCTTCCAGTTGGCCTTTTTCGATTACCGGTTTTAACACCAGATAATCATCCAGATGCACGCTTTCCGCGCCTGCATCTTTCGTCGATTTGGTTACCGGGCCGCTGTCAACGCCGCCCTTAAAATAGTCAGGCTTATTTAACGCCAGTACCTGCGTAGCACCTTCATAATTAACCACCACATTGTCTTTGTTAATTTCCTGAATAAAGGCATCGTTAAAACCGGTCAGCGGCTCGCCTTCGCGATAGCTGCGCTGGCCTGCCGGGGTTTTAATCACCGCAAAGGAGAGCCAGTCATCGTCACTGCTGACAATTCCTTCAATTTCCGCTGCCAGCGGGGCTTTCGCGGCAGCCGGTAAGTTATCCTGACGCACCGCAGCCGTGAACAGAGTAAATGTCTTTTCTTCACGACGATTTTTCAGCGGCTGTTCATCAGATTTAGCCAACTTATTCGTAACTTTTTTATAATCTTTAAACGTCAGATAGCCTTGCTGGCCGCAAAAAATTAACAGCACAAACATAATACAAGGCGTTATCCACCGTGACAGAAATGAGAACCTCATTTTTCATCTGGCCTTTAGCAAAGCGGAAATAAGCAGCGTCGGGCTGCGCCAATATGTGTGAAAAATAGTAATTAACTGCCGTAAATACGACCATCGACTTCGCCATTAACTTTAATAAAAAAAAACTATTGACCAAATAAAATCGGGATGTTAGGTCATTGCAACTGGATATTTTTACCCTGTGCGCAAATTGACCACCCTGTGGCGTTGCTTTACTTTCTCGTCCTGTTGCTATTCCTAATCAGAGACGGTAAGTCGTTATGTATCAGAGCCACTTTAAATTTAAACAACCGCCATTCAGAACAATCACGGGTTTCTCCGGCGATTTTCTGGTGCCTTATCATCAGGACGTATTCAACCTGCTGAAAGAGAAAAGCCAGGTGGCGGGAATTATCGGGCTCTTTTGCAACGACGCACCGCTGCTGGGCCACTTCAGCGATGCGCTGAAGGCCAGCCTTCCTGGCGCCATTGCCATCAACGCGTTTCCTAAGCTGAGTGCCAGTAGCCTGCTGTACAAGCTCAACCCGGGAACGAAAGAGAGCAAGAGCCGCATTCAGGCGGTGGATGCCGTGCTGCATCAGTGGCAGGGCGGAAAAAACCGCAGCAAAACCCTGGTCATCCGTCACGCGGAAGCGATGAAGGAGACCTGCCGTGAGGTGCTGGGGATGTTGCTTACGCGTGCTCAGGAGCTGGAGTTCCGTCTGTCCATCGTGCTGATGGGCAGCGCGGATCAGGAAGCCGCCCTCTTACACCCATCTGAACTTCGCGAATATGCCCATACCCGTCATACATTGCGTCCCCTGACCTGCCGGGAATTTCTCAGCTATGTGCAGGCGCAGTGTGAAGAACACGGGTGCGAAAATTCGCCGCTAACCCCGGCGCGCGTGCGCAAGATGCACGCGCTGACCAAAGGCAACATCAGCAAACTGAATGAACTGGCGCACCTGTCAATGCTCGCGGCCTGGACCGAACGTGCAGCGCAGGTCAGCCCGCGTCATTTACGCCTGGCGGCAGGCGAGATCCTCCCGGCGAAAAAACACGGTAAGCGCCTGGCGACCGTGGGATTGTTCGCCTCGGTTCTGTTCGCCGCCTGCGGATGGTATTTAACCGCCTCAATCAATGCAAAACTGCCGATTCAGCTTCCCGTACCGGCGAGCTGGAAACAGCAGAAGCCAAAAGCCGACGCGCCTGTCGTGCCGGTTATCGACAATGAAGTGGTTAATCAGCCGGATGCGATGCACCAGCTGTACCTGATGTGGGGGTATGACGCCTCCGCGGATGATGCGCTGTGTCAGAACGCCGGGAAGGTCAATCTGATGTGTAAACAGGGCAACGCGTCACCGGATACGCTGGCACAGGAGGGTTATCCGTGGGTCAGTGAACTCAAAACCGGTAACCATCTTAACTACGCTGTTGTCGCCCGCGTAGGCGATGACTCGATGGATCTGCTGATGAATAACCGCACCTGGCAGGTGAGCCGCAGCTGGTTTAACCAGCATGCCACCGGTAACTTTACCCAGCTGCATCGCCTGACGCCGGAAGGCAAAGATGCCATCAGCGCCGCCAGCGATGCGAAAGACATGGGCTGGCTGGATCAGGCGCTGAGTCTGGCTCTTGGCCAGCCTGAAACCCATGCTCAGACCTGGACGGCTGAGATGATGAAACGCACCCGCGAGTTCCAGCAAAAAATGCATCTGCATGTGGATGGCATTCCAGGGGAAGATACGCTGATGCAGTTAATGCGTGAAACCCATACCACGCCGAGCGTGCTGATTCAGGCCACGCATGCCACACCGGACGCCAACACGCAGGAGAAGCATTCCTAATGTCTACCATCTGTCTTGCGGCTCAGCGCAGCTACACCACCGGAGAGGCGGTCTGGTTTTCGTACCGCCTCCCCAGCCTGAGAAAAATTTGCGGTCATACCTTTTTATGGGTATTGGGTTTGTGCGCCCTGGTCATGGCAGGGCTGTACGCGCATATTTACTGGAATTTGCGCCACCCGGCCCCTGAACCGGTAAAAGCGAGCGTCGCTAAACCGGAAACGCAGCTTTCCGATATGCATTATGTGTACGTGAGTAAACCGTTCCCGCATCCGCATCCTAAACCGGCGCCGGTACGGGAAGAGATGCCGCCCATGCAGGATCTGCCGATAAGCACCGATGATGCTGACTGGCAACAGGCCCCTGACAGCACCGTGCCGCAGGATGCCGGGCACGATACCTCGCGTGATACCCTGCCGGGAACCGAGGCGCACGAAAACGCCACCGCGTCGTCGGGTAGTGAAGATGCTTCGTTAGCCGAATTGTTTAAGCAGGCGTTAAAAGAACAAGAGCAGGATTATTCTCAAGGCAAAATTCCCGCGCCGCCGGTTGACGAAACGCAGGATCAATCGCAAAGCAGTTTGTTGCATAACGATAACGTCCAGTCTCCTTTGAGTAAAAAAGGAGACCGGCTGGAGTAGTTAATATTTTTCAGGCAGCGTAGTGAGGTTAAGCAGACGACCTTTCTCTACCACAATATATTGACCTTTTTTCAGGTCGGAGAGGATTTTAATAATGGTACTGCGGGCCAGGTTGGTATATTCCTGAATATAGTCATAGATATTAATATCGCGCTGTTGGTGAACAATCAGCTCATTAATTTCGTAGAGGAATTCGCGGACCACAGAATAGGCGCTACGGGCGACCAGAACATCATCGCGTTTGCTCAGCAGGCAGATGTACCAGGAGAGCACTTTGGTCAATTCAGGCCACAGATTTTTCTCGGTCATAAGCTGCGCGAAGGCCTCTTTTTTGATGCTGCGTACCACGGTGTTTGCGCGGACCAGGCCGTACATATGGGCTGACTGATAGAAAATAGCGGACAGGCCAAACACGCACTGTCCGGTGACGGTAAACATGCAGAGTTCGTCTGATTCACGACGGAATTCGACTTCGCCGCTGACGATAATATGAATATACTGAGAGTCAGCCGTGGAAATTTTCTGCCATTTCTTTAAGGTTTTCTCTTCAAAACCTTCCGTGGCAGAAATAATGGCTTCCATTTCAGGTTGTGGACGTAATTTTTTACCGTAAATGCTTAACATTGTTATACCCATTTAAGATTAGATTTATTAGACATAGCATGGCCGCGGTATTAAAACCGAAAACCAACAATCTTTTCCTGATGAAAGGCTCAAGGAGAAAATAAAAACGCCTGCCGCCAGCAATATTTTTTTGATTTACTTAGCAAGCTATGTGTCTATCTTAAATCCGGATAATTTTAAGTCAATTTACTAAAAATGAATTGAGTTTGTACTTGAGATTAATCTCAAGCACAAATAAGGGGAAAACGCGCATTCGGGCGCAAACCGAAGGTTTACCCCTGCCCGTATTTCTCTAAAAGGGCTTCTGCAATGGCCATCGTTTCCACATCCGCGACGCCGTTCCATACCTGCGGGCGATAGTGCATCTGGAAGGCGGTGATAACGCGTTGCTGCTGCTGATCCGTGGCGTTGTCCGGCACCTCATAGCCATAGCGCATCAGCAGATCGAGCAGGGCTGCACGATCTACCTCCTGATAGCGCGGACGACCATTGATATAGAAGTTCACGCGCCCGGCATCGGGCCAGGCCCCAATCCCCTGCTTCGCCAGCGCCTGCCAGGGAAACAGCGGGCCGGGATCGTCCTTACGCTGGGGCGCGATATCAGCATGCGCCACCACGTTCTGCGGTTTGATGTCGTACCGGGCGATAATGTCTTTCGCCAGCGGGATAAGCGCCGCGATTTGCGCGGGCTCAAACGGGGCGAAAACTTTCACACCGTCGCGCTTCTGCCAGCCGCGGTTCTCCAGCTCAATGCCGACAGACGTGTCGTTGATCCGGTTGGTGCCGCGCCAGAAGCTGATGCCCGCATGCCAGGCCAGCTCGCTCTCCGGCACCAGCTGCCAGATGCGCGGCTTCCCGTCCGGCGTCGGCGGTTTTGCGGGGATGAGATAGTGGGAGCTGACGTTTTTGTCGGTTAAGGTCGCAAGCGAGGTGTCGAAGTCGTCGGCGGTGTAGTGGATCACCAGCACCTTTATGCGCGGGTAGGCCGCCTGCGCCTGATGGCGAGTATCCAGCTCGTAGGCACCTTTATCAACAATGCCTTTTTCCTGGGCGCATCCTGCCAGCAACATCGCCAGCAGGAGCGTTGAAAGCGAGCGCCTCATCGACGGGTTTTCACCGCCGTGCCGCTTACGCTCACCATCAGCATGCTCGAATCTTTGCCGACGGTTTCATAATCAATATCGATTCCTACAACGGCATCTGCGCCCAGCGCTTTGGCCTGCTCGCCCAGCTCCTTAAACGCAATTTCGCGCGCTTTACGCAGCTCTTTTTCGTACGCGCCGGAGCGTCCACCGACAATGTCACGAATCCCGGCAAAGAAATCCCGGAAAATGTTCGCGCCCAGAATCGCTTCGCCGGTGACCACGCCGCAATACTCGGTAATGGTCTGTCCTTCCAGGGTTGGCGTTGTTGAAAACTGCATACTTTCTCTCCTTCTTTAGCGTTCAATGCGTTAGCAACAGCATTATCGGTTCGTTACGCTATGATTGAAAGGATAGTTAATAAATAAGGAAATCAACATGCGCTACTCTGCTTTAACACTTTTAGTGCCCTGCGCGCTGGTGCTCAGCGCCTGTACTACCACGGTCACGCCAGCCTTTAAGGATATCGGTACCCGCAGCGGCCCCTGCATAGACGGCGGCCCGGATACCGTGGCGCAACAGTTCTATGATTACCGCATTCAGCATCGCGGAAATGATCTCACCGCCCTGCGCCCGTACCTGAGCGATAATCTTGCAAAACTGCTCAACGATGCCACTCGCCATCCGCAGCATAACGCCCTGCTGAAATCCGATCCGTTCTCCAGCCGCACCATGCTGCCGGACAGCGCCGAGGTGGCCAGCGCATCAACCATCCCGAACACCGATGCGCGGAACATTCCGCTGCGCGTGAAGCTGACCCAGGGAACCCAAACCTGGCAGGACGAAGTGCTGATGATCCGTGAAGGCCAGTGCTGGGCGGTGGACGATGTGCGCTATATCGGCGGCAGCGTTCATGCCCCGGCCGGCACGCTGCGCCAGTCGATTGAGAACCGCTAGATCATTAGTGATAAAAATGTTACCCCCGTAAAATGTCCGGCATTTCACGCGGAATGCCGACATTTATACTCGCCGACCTTGCCGTTCGCTATTTTGTGCTATGTTTAAGAGGAAATGCGGGTTATATTTAACTTTTAACGCAGAAATATTGCATAACTATTCTGTCAACGGTACTATCTGCGGCCTCAATTGCTATAGATTGCCTGGATGAGTAAAGACTGCCCCGATGAGTATTAAACTAAACGGCATTAACTGCTTCTACGGCGCACACCAGGCGCTGTTTGACATCACGCTGAACTGCCCGGAAGGCGAAACGCTGGTTTTACTTGGCCCAAGCGGCGCAGGCAAAAGCTCCCTTCTGCGCGTCCTTAATCTGCTTGAAATGCCCCGTTCCGGTACGCTGGCTATCGCCGGTAACCATTTTGATTTCGCGAAAACCCCGTCAGATAAAGCTATACGCGAACTGCGTCAAAACGTCGGCATGGTCTTCCAGCAATACAATCTCTGGCCGCACCTGACGGTGCTGCAAAACCTGATTGAAGCCCCGTGCCGCGTGCTGGGGTTAAGCAAAGATCAGGCCATCGCGCGTGCTGAAAAGCTGCTGGAGCGTCTGCGCCTTAAGCCCTACAGCGACCGCTATCCGCTGCACCTCTCAGGGGGTCAGCAGCAGCGCGTGGCGATTGCCCGTGCGCTGATGATGGAGCCCGCGGTACTGCTGTTTGATGAGCCGACCGCGGCGCTGGACCCGGAAATCACCGCCCAGATCGTCAGCATCATTCGCGAGCTGGCGGAAACCAATATTACGCAGGTCATTGTTACCCACGAAGTGGAAGTGGCGCGTAAAACCGCCAGCCGTGTGGTCTACATGGAAAACGGGTATATCGTTGAGCAAGGTGACGCGAGCTGCTTCGCGAACCCGCAAACCGATGCCTTCAAAAACTATTTATCTCATTGATTGTGTCAGGGGAAATATAATGAAAAAAGTATTACTTGCCGTGCTGCTTGCTGGCGTTACCCTTTCCGCTACCGCAGCCCAGACCATTCGTTTCGCCACGGAAGCCTCCTACCCTCCGTTTGAGTCCATTGATGCGAACAACAAAATTGTTGGCTTCGACGTAGACCTGGCAAACGCCCTGTGTAAAGAGATCGACGCAACCTGTACCTTCAGCAATCAGGCGTTCGACAGCCTGATCCCAAGCCTGAAGTTCCGCCGTATTGACGCCGTCATGGCCGGTATGGACATCACTCCTGAGCGCGAAAAGCAGGTGCTGTTCACCACCCCTTACTACGACAACTCCGCCCTGTTTATTGGTCAGAAAGGTAAATTCACCTCTGTCGATCAGCTGAAAGGCAAGAAAGTCGGCGTGCAGAACGGCACCACGCACCAGAAATTCATCATGGATAAACATCCGGAAATCACCACCGTTCCGTACGACAGCTACCAGAACGCGAAGCTGGATCTGCAGAATGGCCGTATCGACGGCGTATTTGGTGATACCGCTGTCGTGACCGAGTGGCTGAAAGCCAACGACAAACTGGCGCCAGTGGGCGACAAAGTGACCGATAAAGATTACTTCGGTACCGGTCTGGGGATTGCCGTTCGTCAGGGCAACACCGAGCTGCAGCAGAAATTCAACGCTGCGCTGGAAAAAGTGAAGAAAGACGGCACCTACGAAACCATCTACAAAAAATGGTTCCAGAAGTAATTCCTGATGAATGAAATTTTTCCTTTAGCAAGCGCCGCCGGGATGACCGTCGGCCTTGCCGTTTGCGCACTGATTATCGGCCTGGTGCTGGCGATGTTCTTTGCGGTGTGGGAATCAGCAAAATGGTTCCCCGTCGCCTGGGCGGGCTCCGCGCTGGTCACCGTACTGCGTGGGCTACCGGAAATTCTGGTGGTCCTGTTCATCTATTTCGGCTCCTCACAGCTGCTGCTCACGCTGTCGGACGGCTTCACGATCAATCTCGGCTTTGCGCAGATACCGGTGCAGATGCAGATTGACAACTTTGACGTCAGCCCGTTCCTCTGCGGCGTGATTGCCCTCTCCCTGCTCTACTCCGCGTACGCGTCGCAAACCCTGCGCGGTGCGCTGAAAGCGGTACCGCAGGGGCAGTGGGAATCCGGTCAGGCGCTGGGCATGTCGAAAGCAGCGATCTTCTTCCGTCTGGTGATGCCGCAGATGTGGCGCCACGCCCTGCCGGGCCTGGGCAACCAGTGGCTGGTATTGCTGAAAGATACCGCGCTGGTGAGCCTGATCAGCGTGAACGATTTGATGCTGCAAACCAAAAGCATCGCCACCCGTACTCAGGAGCCATTTACCTGGTACATCGTGGCGGCGGCTATCTACCTGGTAATCACGCTGCTCAGTCAGTACATCCTCAAGCGTATTGACCTGCGTGCGACGCGCTTTGAACGGAGACCAGGCTGATGCTTGAATATTTCCCGGAGCTGATGAAAGGGCTGCACACCAGCCTGACGCTGACCGTGGCGTCCATCATTGTGGCGCTGATCCTGGCGCTCATCTTCACCATCATCCTGACGCTGAAAACGCCGGTGCTGGTGTGGATCGTGCGCGGCTACATCACCCTGTTTACCGGTACGCCGCTGCTGGTGCAGATCTTCCTGATTTACTACGGTCCGGGCCAGTTCCCGTCGCTGCAGGCGTATCCGGTTATCTGGCACCTGCTCTCTGAGCCGTGGCTCTGCGCTCTGATTGCCCTTTCGCTGAACAGCGCGGCCTATACCACCCAGCTGTTTTACGGGGCGATCCGTGCCATCCCGGAAGGACAATGGCAGTCCTGCGGGGCGCTGGGCATGAGCAAAAAAGACACGCTGGCGATCCTGCTGCCGTACGCCTTCAAGCGCGCGCTCTCCTCTTACTCCAACGAAGTGGTGCTGGTGTTTAAGAGTACTTCTCTGGCCTACACCATTACCCTGATGGAAGTGATGGGTCACGGGCAGCTGCTGTACGGGCGCACCTATGACGTGATGGTGTTCGGCGCGGCCGGCGTGGTCTATCTGGTGGTGAACGGTCTGCTGACGCTGATGATGCGACTGATTGAGCGTAAAGCGTTAGCGTTTGAGCGCAGAAATTAACCACGCGAGTGCATAAAACGTAATTACCAGAGCGGATAACCCGATGGCTTATCCGCTTTTTTTTATACCAAACACAATATTTAATCATATTTATTGCATATAAATTCATTAACTGGCATTGTACATCCATGCCGCAGACACGGCGCATAATGACAAGATAGACAGACGGGAGCATTACAATGAAAAAGTTAGTTCTGGCCGCACTACTCGCCACCTTCGCCGCTGGCGCATCCGCTGCTGATAAAATCAATTTTGGCGTTTCGGCCACCTATCCGCCGTTTGAATCGCTGGACGCCAGCAATCAGATCGTCGGTTTCGATATCGACCTGGCGAAAGCCCTGTGCAAGCAGATGCAGGCCGACTGCACCTTTACCAACCATGCCTTCGACAGCCTGATCCCGTCGCTGAAATTCAAGAAATACGATGCGGTGATCTCCGGGATGGACATCACGCCGGAGCGTAGCAAGCAGGTCGCGTTCACCGACCCGTACTACGCCAACTCGGCGGTGGTAATTGCGAAGAAAGGGGCTTATAAATCCTTTGACGAGCTGAAAGGCAAACGCATCGGAATGGAAAATGGCACCACGCACCAGAAATACCTGCAGGACAAACATCCTGAAGTGAAAACCGTGGCCTATGACAGCTACCAGAACGCGATTATCGACCTGAAAAATGGCCGTATCGATGGCGTATTCGGCGACACCGCCGTGGTAAACGAATGGCTGAAAACCAACCCGCAGCTGGGTACGGCGACCGAGAAAGTGACCGATCCGCAGTACTTCGGCACGGGCCTCGGCATCGCGGTACGTCCGGATAACAAAGCCCTGCTGGAAAAACTGAACGGCGCGCTGAAGGCGATTAAAGCAGACGGCACGTACCAGAAAATCAGCGAGCAGTGGTTCCCGCAGTAATCTCTTTTTGCCGGGTGGTCTGGCCTACGGGGGTGGTCTGTAGGCCGGGTAAGCGCAGCGCCACCCGGCAATTTTTCACAGCGGCACAAAGAACCTGAACCGCGCCCCGCTCACGGACTCCATCAGCCTGATCCCGCCGCCGTGCAGCTCCAGCATTCGCTTAACGATTAACAGCCCTAACCCGCCGCGGTTCTCCCGCGATGCCTGGGTATTCAGCGCCGAAGGCCGCTGGAACAGATCGTCGCGCAGCGAGGCATCCACACCCGTTCCGGAGTCTGCCACTTCGACCTGAAGCCGTTCATTCTCCTGCCAGACCGCCAGACGAATTTCCCCGCCAGTGGGCGTATGACGCATCGCGTTATCGAGCAGGTTGGTCACCACGCGCTCGATCATCGACACATCGGCATTGACCAGCGGCAAGGGGCCCGGCACGTCAATATGCAGATTCACCTCGCGCGTGCGGGCGGTAAGCTCAAACTTCTGCGCCACGTCGGAAATCAGCTCTCCCATCGCGAACCGTTCGCGCTGCGGCTTAATGCCGCCGTGCTCAAGGCGCGCCAGCTCGAAAAGCTGCTGGGAAAGATGTCGTACCTTTTGTCCCTGACGCAGCGCGGTGGCGAGATACTGCTGGTGCTCCTGCGGCGTCAGGGTGGCGGATTTGAGCGACAGGGTTTCAAGATAGCCCAGCAGCGAGGTCAGCGGCGTGCGAAGATCGTGCGAAATGTTGGCGATAAACTCCCGGCGCTGGCGATCGCTGTCGGCCAGCTGGTCCCACTGGCGGGTAATTTTCCGCGCCAGCTCGATGAAACTGTTGCGCAGGAGCGCCACTTCGTCATTGGCTGCGGCATCCGGCGGCTGTGCTGCGAGCAGCCTGATTGCGCTAATGCTGTCCTGCTCCAGGCCGGTGACCTCTTCCGTCAGGCGCTTAACCGGACGCGTTACCCAGTACCAGACCAGCAGACCCGCCAGCAGGCCAAACAGCGCGACCCACAGCAATGACCAGAGCACCGTGCTCCAGAGCGCCTTATGCCAGGCCATTTCCGCCAGCGCGTTCGACTCCTCGCCCTGCAAAATAATGTACAGGTAGCCCTTAAGCTCGCCGTCCTGCCGCAGCGGCGTGGCGCTGAACACTTTTTTATTTTGACTGCGCGGATCGTCGCCCAGTACCGGTATGGCGGTACCGCTCAGGAAGGTCTGAACCGGTGCCAGGTCGATTTTTTGCCGCTGAATATGGCCCGGCGGTGCGGCATCGGCCAGGATTTCGCCGTCCGGCGAGATAACGTACAGTTCAACGCTCGGGTTGAAGGTCATCAGCCGGTCGAACAGCGGCTTCAGCGCGGTGCGGTCAACCCTGCCCTGCGCGTCCAGAATCGGTTCCCGCTGGACAATCTGCTGCGCCAGGCCGCCCGACAACCGCTGCACCATCGCGTTGCCGTACTGCATACTGCTGTAGAGCTGTACCGCGCAGGCGACGGTAGCGCAGAGCATCATCAGCAGGACAAACAGCAGCGTCAGGCGCTGGCTCAGGCTAAAGCGGCGCATCATGGTTTGGCTCCGCAAATTTATAGCCCTTGCCCCAGACGGTGCGAATTATCTCCGGCTCGGCGGCGTCCTTCTCAATCTTGATGCGCAGGCGGTTGATATGGGTGTTGACGGTGTGCTCGTAGCCTTCGTGCTGATAGCCCCACACCTGCTCCAGCAGCGCCAGACGGGAAAACACCTCGCCGGGATGGCGGGCGAAGAAGTACAGCAGTTCGAATTCGCGCGGGGTGAGATCCACCACCTGGCCGTGAAGCAGCACGCTGCGCGCCAGGGGATCGATCGTCAGGCCGTGGGCCTGAATTTGCCCGTCAGCCTGCGCCTGCCCCATCGCCTGCTGGCGGCGGAACAGCGCTTTGATGCGGGCAATCAGTTCCTGCACTGAAAAGGGTTTTGCCAGATAATCATCGGCGCCGGTTTCCAGCCCGGTGATGCGGTCGGTTTCGCTGCTGCGGGCGCTGATGATGATCACCGGCAGGTAGCGGGTCATCTGGCGGATGCGGCGGCAGATCTCCAGGCCGTCAACGTTGGGCAGCATCAGGTCGAGGATCACCGCATCCCACGGCTGTTTTTCAAGGCGCTGCAGGGCGTTGCCCCCGTCGGGCTCGTGGGTGATGGCGTAGCCTTCGTCTTCTAAGTTGAGCCGCAGAAGCGCCGCGATATCGTGGTCGTCTTCCACCAGCAGGATCTGCTTCATGGGTAAGCCTTTATTCATCTCTTATGACGTAAGCTTACCTGATTTTATGGGCGGGCAGAGTTCACATTTTGTTTAAGATTTCACGAGCAACGTCAGGACTTCATAATGCGCGGTATGCGGGAACATATCGAAAAGCTGCACGCGTTCAATGCGGTAGCCCGGCAGATTAGCGATATCTTTCGCCATGGTCTGTGCGTTACAGCTTGAATAGACGATGTATTCCGGCGCCATCTGGCTCAGGTAGTCGCACAGGGATTTGCCAATCCCACGACGCGGCGGATTAACCAGCACCAGCTCCGGCACGTTGCCCTGACCGGTCGCGAACTGCGTGGAGTCCAGCGCCTGAAAGTGCAGATTGGTTAACCCTAACTCGGCGGCGGACTGCTTTGCGCAGGCAATCGCTTCGGCGGAGATCTCAATGCCGGTGAGCTGCATCTCAGGCGTGGCGCAGTGCAGGCCAAAACCGCCCACGCCGCAGAACAGATCCCACATATGATGGATGTTTAACGCGTGCACCCAGTCGCGGGCGGTGGCGTACAGGCTGCTTGCCACGGTCGGGTTGGTCTGGAAGAAGCTTTGCGGGCGGATCCACAGCGGCACGCCGTTGAAGCTCTCCGCCAGCGCGTGCTGGTCGGTGAAGAAAACCTCTTTCTCCCCTTCCATGATCGCCATATGCACCGGCTGAATGTTTGCGGTAATCACCTTTAACTGAGGAAGCTGTTCCTGCAGCCACGGCAGCGCCGCGCGCAGCTGCGCCAGCTTGGCTTCCGAGCGCAGCACGAAGCGCAGCATCATGCCGCCGTCGATCTGGCTTTCCGTCAGGAGAAGGTACTTCAGCTCGCCGCGCCTGCGGGCAACGTTGTAAGGCGTTAACCCCGCGCGAGCGATAAACGGTTTCAGTGCGGCAAAGACCGGCTTAAACGAGGCGGGATAGAGCGGGCAGTCGGTTAAGTCTTCCGGCGTGCCGTCGCGGTGCAGCATCCCCAGCAGCGGTTTTTCAACGCTGCCGCTGACCACCATTTTGGCTTTGTTGCGAAAGCCCTGCTCCGGGCCGCTGACGGGTGCGCACCACTCGCCCACCGCGTGCGCTGCCAGCAGCTGTTGCAGGTCGGCCATTTTGGCGGTGAGTTGTTGAGAGACCGGCTGTTCTATCCACTGACAGGAGCGGCAGCGTCCGGCGTCATAGAGTGCGCACTGCATATGAAAACCTTAAGGAAAACGAGGGCTGCGATTATACACATTATTGCAGTCGGAAGAACCGCCGACTGGACGCCGGAACGAAAAGCAGGCAGAGCACCAGCATATCCGGCAGTTTTTGCATGACCAGCGCATGGAAAATCTCACGTCGCGACTCGCCCGGAATGCTGAACAGCTCAGGATAGCCATAGCCCAGCGAGGCGGCCCACAGATAGCTGGCGGCGGTCACCTGCGTGAGCAGATAGACCCAGCGCGCCCAGTTTCGCCCTTTGACCAGCGAAAACGCGCAGTAGATCTCGATAAACACCAGCACCAGGCTGCTTAAAAAGACCAGGGTCAGATTCCACGTCTGCACGCTGCGGTGAATGAATTCCCCGATGCCGCGCATGCCCAGCGTATTCAAAATCATCAGCACGTCCAGGCAGCGGATCATAATAATGGCGAGCGCCGCCACCTGAACCAGCGCAGGAACGTTAGGACGGGCGTGCGTAATACGTGATTTTTTTACTAATCCCAATGTTTTACTTCCCTGAAAAACAGTGCCGCGTCATGCGCGGCACATCACCGGAAATTTTAAATCCTTCAGCCGCGTCTTGCACGCTGGATATCGCGCACGCGCTGTTTTTCCGCGCGCGCCATCAAATACCAGGCGATAAATCCGACAATTCCGACCACGCCGAGGATGATAGAGGCCAGAGCGTTGATCTCCGGGTTCACCCCCATGCGCACGCTGGAGAAGACCAGCATCGGCAGCGTCGTCGCGCCCGGCCCTGAGACAAAGCTGGCGATAACCAGATCGTCGAGGGAGAGCGTGAACGCCAGCAGCCAGCCGGAGATCACCGCCGGCATAATCATCGGCAGGGTAATGATGAAAAAGACCTTTAGCGGCGTGGCGCCGAGATCCATCGCCGCCTCTTCAATGGAGCGGTCCAGCTCGCGCAGGCGCGAGGAGATCACCACCGCCACATACGCGGTACAGAAGGTGACGTGCGCCAGCCAGATGGTGAGCATGCCGCGATCCGCCGGCCAGCCGATGGCGTGCGCCAGGGCCACGAACAGCAGCAGCAGCGACAGGCCGGTAATGACGTCCGGCATCACCAGCGGGGCAGTGATCATAAAGGCGAAACCGTTTGAGCCGCGAAAACGCCCGAAGCGCACCATCACCAGCGCGGCGATGGTGCCCAGAACGCAGGCCATCGTGGCCGCCAGCGCGGCAATGGTCAGGCTCAGCCCCACCGCGCTCATCATCGCGTCGTCGTGGAACAGCTCGCTGTACCAGCGCGTCGACCAGCCCGCCCAGACCGTCACCAGCTTAGAGCTGTTGAACGAGTAGATCACCAGCATCAGCATCGGCGCATACAGGAAGGTGAAGCCGATAACGAGGATCAGAATGCGCCACGGGGAGCGTACTACCGGTAAGTTGTTCATCCGCGATCTCCCATCTGTTTCTGCTGATGCTTATGGAACCACATGATCGGGACGATCAGCAGAAGGAGCATGATAATCGCCACCGCCGACGCCACCGGCCAGTCGCGGTTATTGAAGAACTCCTGCCACAGCACGCGGCCAATCATGATGCTGTCCGGGCCGCCGAGCAGTTCCGGGATCACAAACTCCCCGACCGCCGGAATAAACACCAGCATCGACCCGGCAATGATTCCGCCTTTGGTCAGCGGGACAATCACGCTGAAGAAGGTCTTCAGCGGACGCGCGCCGAGATCGAGCGAGGCTTCCACCAGCGAGTAGTCAATCCGCGTCAGGGCGGTGTAAATCGGCAGCACCATAAACGGCAGATAGGCATACACAATGCCGATATAGACCGCAAGGTTGGTGTGCAGGATGGTCAGCGGCTGATCGATAACCCCAAGCCACATCAGAAAATTATTCAGCACCCCGTTGTTTTTCAGGATCCCCATCCACGCGTAAACGCGTATCAGAAACGAGGTCCACGACGGCAGGATCACCAGCAGCAGCAGGATGTTACGCGTTGACGGCTTGCTGTGCGCCACGGCCCACGCCAGCGGGTAGCCCATCACCAGACAGCAGAGCGTCGAGATCGCCGCCACCTGCAGAGACTGCAGATAGGCTTCGAAATAGAGCGGATCCTCGGTGAGCTGGAGGAAGTTGCCCAGATTCAGCGTCAGCGTCAGCTGCCCGTCGGCCCACTCCCACAGATCAGTATATGGCGGGATCGCCCGCGCCATCTCCGCCAGGCTGATCTTAAAGACGATCAGGAACGGCAGCAGGAACAGCAGGATCAGCCACACGTAAGGCATGGCGATTACCAGCTTGCGGCCGTGGTTCATCTTAAGGCGCGTCAGCCAGTGGGCAAAGCCGCCCGGTTTTTTGACGCGGGCTGGAGGTTCAAGTGTGCTCATGATCGCTCCTTATACCGTCAGCACGACGCAGCTGTCCGCGTCCCAGCACAGGCGCACTTCGTCGCCCCAGGTCGGCTGCCCCTTGCGGTAGCGATGTTCGTTCTGTAGCTGCGCGCTGAGCATCTGTCCGCTTTTCAGGCGCACGTGGTAAATGGAGAGATCGCCCAGATAGGCAATGTGCACCACTTCCCCGACGGCAAAGTTATAGCCATCGGCAGGCGGATCGTCACAGAGCATGATCTTCTCCGGGCGCAGCGCCACGTAGACCGGCACGTTATCCACCACCGAGCTGTCAGGATCGACCTTAAGCGGATGCTGCAGCCCCGGCGATTCGATGACCAGACCATCCTCCTGACGATCCTTCAGCAGCCCTTCGAAGACGTTAACCGAGCCGATGAACTCCGCGCTGTAGCGGGTGGTCGGATGCTCGTAAATCTCTTCCGGCTCGCCAATCTGCACGAACTTCCCGCGGTTCATGATCGCGATACGCCCGGCCATGGTCATGGCCTCTTCCTGGTCATGGGTGACCATCACGCAGGTCACCCCCACGCGCTCGAGGATATCGACCACTTCGAGCTGCATACGGTCGCGCAGCTTTTTATCCAGCGCGCCCATCGGCTCGTCGAGCAGCAGCAGTTTCGGGCGTTTCGCCAGGCTTCTCGCCAGCGCCACGCGCTGACGCTGACCGCCGGAAAGCTGGTGCGGCTTACGCTTCGCGAACTCCTGCATATGCACCAGGCTCAGCATTTCGGCCACGCGCGCGGTGATTTCGGCTTTCGGCAGCTTGTCCTGCTTCAGGCCAAAGGCGATGTTTTGCTCCACCGTCATGTGCGGAAACAGCGCGTAGGACTGGAACATCATGTTAATCGGGCGCTGATACGGCGGCACGCTGGAGAGATCCACGCCATCGAGCATAATTTGCCCGGCGGTAGGCTGTTCAAAACCGGCCAGCATACGCAGCAGGGTCGATTTACCGCAGCCCGATGCGCCCAGTAGCGCGAATATTTCGCCTTTATAGATAGTCAGGCTGACGTCGTCCACGGCATGCTGGCCATCGAAAGATTTGGTGAGGTTACGAATTTCAAGAAGCGGGGTCAGCGCTTTACGGACTTTCGCCTGCGGGCGGGGGATCGCGTCATTCACGGGGTGCTCTCCGGCATAGATCAATACTGGTGCAAACGCACCGTCTGGGTGCGCATCGCCGGGCGGCGCGAACGCTTGCCCGGCCTACGGGTTGTGTAGGCCCGGTAAGCGATAGCGCCACCGGGCAACATTACCAAACGCCGTTATTTACCGCTTTTCACCTTGGTCCACGCGCGGGTACGCACGCGGTCAATTTTTGGATCCTGAACCTTCAGGGTGAACAGCTTGGCGAACACGTCCGCTGGCGGATAGATTGCCGGGTTACTGCGGATCGCTTCACTCACCAGCGGCACGGAGGCCTTGTTACCGTTGGCGTAGTAAACGTGGTCGCTGATGTGGGCGATCACCTCAGGACGCATCAGGTAATTCAGGAACTGGTAGGCTTCGTCTTTGTTTTTCGCGTCAGCCGGCATGGCGAAGACGTCAAAGAAGGCCAGCGCCCCCTCTTTCGGAATGAAGTAGGACACATTCACGCCGTTTTTCGCCTCTTTCGCGCGGTTCGCCGCCTGCCACACGTCCCCTGCCCAGCCGATCGCCACGCAGATGTCGCCGTTCGCCAGGTCGTTGATGTACTGGGACGAGTGGAAATAGCGAATGTTTGGACGCAGCTTCAGCAGCAGATCGGTCGCCGGGCCGGTGTAATCATCGGCTTTATTGCTGTTCGGGTCTTTGCCCAGGTAGTTCAGCACGGTGGCGAAAATCTCTTCCGGCGCATCGAGGAAGGAGACGCCGCAGCTTTTCAGCTTCTCAAGGTTTTCCGGCTTCAGCACCACGTCCCAGCTGTCCAGCTTAACGTCCGGGCCCAGCGCGGCTTTGACTTTATCCACGTTGTAGCCGATACCGGTGGTCGCCCACAGGTAAGGCATGGCGTATTTGTTGTCAGGGTCGTGCTTCGCCACCAGCTTCAGCACTTCCGGATCGAGGTTTTTCCAGTTCGATAACTTGCTCTTGTCCAGCGGCTGGAAGACGCCCGCCGTCAACTGACGCTCCAGGAAGCTTGCGGAAGGTACGACCAGGTCAAAACCGGTGCTGCCTGCCATCAGCTTTCCTTCCAGCACTTCGTTGGAATCGAAAACGTCATAGACCACTTTAATGCCGGTCTCTTTTTCAAAATTAGCGACCGTGTCCGGCGCAATATAGTCAGACCAGTTGTATACGTGCAGCGTTTTTTGTTCCGCAGCGAGCGTGCCGGCAGAGACGGCCATCAGAGCACCCGCAACCAGACCCGATAACCATTTTTTATTCAAGGCGATCATAGTGTTATTCCTTCTGAAAGCTCGTTAACAAACGAACTAAACTGTGCAATCTGGATATATGCAAAAATCATGCATAGTTTGTCGCTCTGCTCAAAATAAAAAGAAACCTCTTTACCCGGCAGGATCCGCTCGCTTTTTTAAGCATCGCAAGAATAACTGTAGCCCGTGTCTCCGGCTATAGCCCAGACGAAAAAACGCCTTTTATCAATTTTTTATGCAGGTTAAGTCTACGTGATAAGCCGAAATGGCCTTGAGGGAGGTGAAAAATTCTTTAAAGAAAGGTTAAAGGCAGCAGAAAAAATGGCCTTCTGCAGCCGCTATGGCAGCGACTGCGCAAAAGTCAGACAGGCTTAGTGAAGAAAATTGGGAGATGCATCATTATTCTCAGCATCGTCTTCCGCGCTATACAGCAGATGATGTGCATTGGCTTCCATCATAACCATGGAAATTTGCTCTTCGCTCAGGCGCATAAACCAGGCGAACTGCTTGAACGACAGCCCTGCCCCGGAGAATAAAGACTGGCAAACGACCAGTTTAGGCAGATTATCGTCCTGTATATCGAGAAATGCTTTCACCGTCAAAGAACTGGCGTTGATAGCCGAGAGATCGGAGGCCAGCGCCAGCAGCGCAGAAGGCTTCACTTCGGCCAGCGCGGAAAAAAGAATCACGTCGTTAATCAGATCGATTTTGGCATCGAAAATGCCGTCGAAATTCTGCATATGAGGCAGATGCAGCGCCTGGCAGGAATCACATTCGAAGAAGGTGATCCCGGCATCATCAAGCCATTGACGTAACGTATCCAGTGTAGGTACGACCTGTAAATCCATCGCTGTGCAGCCTCTTTAGTAAAAACTTCGCATAGGGTACTCAAAAAGCGCCCGGTAATCCATTTAACCGCCCGTTTTCAGACAGTAACCCGGCGTGGCATGACGCTCGATCCATGAGATCATTTTACCTGCAATATCGACCCCTGTGGTTTTTTCCACACCTTCCAGCCCCGGGGAGGCGTTCACCTCCATCACCAGCGGCCCGCGTGTCGCGCGCAGAAGGTCCACACCCGCTACGTCCAGCCCCAGGGTTTGCGCCGCTTTCACGGCTATTTCCCGTTCGCGTTCGCTAATATCGGCTACCCGCGCAACGCCGCCGCGGTGAAGGTTAGAGCGGAAGTCGCCCTCTTTGGCCTGGCGCTCGATGGCCGCTACAACCTCGTTCCCCACCACGAAACAGCGAATGTCGCGCCCTTTCGCCTCTTCAATGTACTCCTGCACCAGAATGTGCGCATTCAGCCCGCGAAAGGCGTCGATCACGCTCTCCGCCGCCTGACGCGTTTCCGCTAACACCACGCCAATGCCCTGCGTGCCTTCCACCAGCTTGATCACCAGCGGCGCGCCGCCCACCATGTCGATGAGATCGCTGGTGTCGTCCGGTGAATGAGCAATGCCTGTGACCGGAAGATCGATCCCCTGTCGTGCGAGCAGCTGTAGAGAGCGCAGCTTGTCGCGGGCGCGGGAAATGGCGACGGATTCGTTGAGCGGATAGCTGCCCAGCATCTCGAACTGGCGCAGCGCGGCGGTGCCGTAGTAGGTAATCTGGGAGCCGATGCGGGGGATGACCGCGTCAAAGTGCGGCAGCTTGCGGCCTTTGTAGTGAATCGACGAGGCGGCGGGGTCGATATTCATATAGCAGGACATCGGGTCGAGGATCTCAACCTGATGCCCGCGTTTCGCCGCCGCTTCTCGCAGGCGCTTACATGAATAGAGCGTTCCGTCCCGGGACAATATGGCAATTTTCACCCTGCACCTCTCTGAAGACATGGAAAAAGCCTGCATATCATATACGCAGGCAGGCGCAGGAGGAATGGACTATCGCGTTGCCCAGCCCTGCTTGTGCAGATACTCAAGAATAAACGGGCGGTTTTCTTTGATGATGGTGCGGCGAATATGGTCCGTCCAGGTGTCGCGACGGTTATTGCTGCCGCGCGTCATGTAGTAGTTCGCCAGCTCTTCGTCGTATTGATTCAGGACATCCTGATCGACCGGCTGGTAATGGTTTTCATGCACCAGCATCGCGGCAGGAATGCGCGGCTTGAGATCCGGGTTGTCCGCCGGCCAGCCGAGGCACAGGCCAAACAGCGGCAGCACGTGTTTTGGCAGCTTCAGCAGGTCGGTCACGCTTTGAATGTTGTTACGCAGCCCGCCGATATAGACACCGCCTAACCCCAGCGATTCCGCGGCCGTAAAGGCGTTTTGCGCCATCAGCGCGGTATCCACCACGCCCAGCAGCAGCTGTTCGGCCAGCCCCAGCTCGGCCTCAGGGCAGATCTGCAGGTGGCGGTTAAAGTCGGCGCAGAACACCCAGAACTCGGCTGCCTGAGCCACATGCTTCTGCCCGCCGGTGAGCGTCACCAGCTGTTCACGCATGGCCTTATCGGTGATGCGGATAATCGAGCTGCACTGCAAAAAGCTGGAGCTGGAGGTGGCTCTTGCGCTGTCAATAATCGCATTACGCTGCGCCTCGGTAATCGGCTCATCGGTAAAGTGGCGAATGGAGCGGTGGGACTGGAGCAGGTCTATGGTTGGCGTCATCTTGTCTCTCTTTAGTCTTGCTTAATACGTATGGCAGCCAGTATAGGCAATGATGTGCGCGGTGTAATTGGCGAAACATAGCTCATAGATATTATAACGACAGGCGAAACCTTCTTTAATGACGGCGGGTTATGGGGCACTATACGTGTCATTCGCCGTCAGGCTTGTTTTTTGAGGAGAGAGAAATGTTTGCAGTAATTTTTGGTCGTCCAGGGTGCCCTTACTGTGTGCGCGCGAAAGAGCTGGCTGAGAAACTGACCGAAGAGCGCGATGACTTCAACTTCCGCTATGTGGACATCCACGCGGAAGGCATCACCAAAGCCGACCTGGAAAAAACCGTCGGTAAGCCGGTTGAAACCGTGCCGCAGATCTTCCTCGATCAGAAACACATCGGCGGTTGCACCGACTTTGAGGCCTACGCTAAAGAGCATCTGGGCCTGTTTGCCGAGCAGTAATGAAGAGACGCCCTCACCCTGAGGGCGTTTTTATTTGCGGTGCCGTCGGTGCTGAACCAGGCTGCGCACAAACAGATAGCACAGCGCGCCAAGCGCGCACCAGAATACGCCGCTCAGCAACCACGCCAGCTCCTGCCAGAAACTCCGCGTTGAAATATACATCAGGCGCATCATCAGCAGACACAGCGGTGCAGCGAGCATGGCGCCCAGCAGCGGCTTCACCACCTCCCCTTGACGGGAGAGAAAACTGGCGGCAGCCCCCGGCAACGTGAAGAAGAGCAACCCCAGCTCAGGATGCCCGGACGCCCTGAACGCGCCCTTTACATTAAATGCGAGCGACATGCACACGACCGTGAACAGCAAAAAACAGCTGATCACCCCCGCCCAGTTTCGTTTCATATTCAAACTATCCTCCTGACTTATCTCTATCAAATACACATTCGTCGGGTAGACGCCCAGTCAGATAAAGCAGTGCGGCAATCCATGCCAAAGTACGCACAGGGTGATGCGATAATCAGTAGCTGTCAGTAGCTAATGCGATTAAACTACACGCCAGCTAATGTTTTAGGGAATAAAGCAGGAAACAGGGAGCGTTAGCGCTTTTCCCTGATCCAGAAAACAGTAGCCCAAAAAGTCCTTTCATTCAACAACTTACTGGTAAACAAGAAGTTAGCCTCCGTGAATATAAACGTCGCAGACTTGTTAAATGGGAATTACATCCTGTTATTATTTGTGGTACTGGCGCTGGGTCTTTGCCTGGGTAAATTGCGTCTGGGTTCGGTTCAACTCGGTAATTCCATTGGCGTTTTAGTCGTCTCCTTATTATTAGGCCAGCAGCACTTCAGCATTAACACGGACGCGCTGAACTTAGGTTTTATGCTGTTTATTTTTTGCGTTGGCGTAGAAGCGGGACCTAACTTTTTTTCAATTTTCTTCCGCGACGGCAAAAATTATCTGATGCTGGCGCTGGTGATGGTCGGCAGCGCGCTGCTGATCGCGTTAGGACTGGGCAAACTGTTTAGCTGGGATATCGGGCTTACGGCCGGTATGCTGGCCGGCTCTATGACGTCAACCCCCGTGCTCGTGGGCGCCGGTGATACCCTGCGCCATTCCGGCATGGCGGGCGCGCAGCTCTCTACCGCCCTCGACCATCTGAGCCTGGGCTACGCCCTGACCTATCTGATTGGTCTGGTGAGCCTGATCGTTGGCGCGCGCTACCTGCCAAAACTGCAGCACCAGGATCTGCAGACCAGCGCCCAGCAAATCGCCCGCGAGCGCGGCCTGGATACCGATTCCAAACGTAAAGTCTATCTCCCGGTTATCCGCGCCTACCGCGTCGGACCGGAGCTGGTGGCATGGGCAGACGGCAAAAATCTTCGCGAACTGGGGATTTACCGCCAGACGGGCTGCTACATCGAACGTATCCGCCGCAACGGCATTCTGGCGAACCCGGACGGCGACGCGGTGCTGCAGATGGGCGACGACATTGCGCTGGTGGGTTACCCGGACGCCCACGCCCGTCTCGACCCGAGCTTCCGTAACGGCAAAGAGGTGTTCGACCGCGACCTGCTCGACATGCGCATCGTCACCGAAGAGATCGTGGTGAAAAACCATAACGCCGTGGGCCGCCGCCTGGCGCAGCTGAAGCTGACCGACCACGGCTGCTTCCTCAACCGCGTGATCCGCAGCCAGATTGAGATGCCTATCGACGACAACGTTGTGCTCAACAAAGGCGACGTGCTGCAGGTCAGCGGCGACGCGCGACGCGTAAAAACCGTTGCCGACCGCATCGGCTTTATCTCCATTCACAGCCAGGTCACCGACCTGCTGGCCTTCTGCGCCTTCTTCATTGTTGGCCTGATGATCGGGATGATCACCTTCCAGTTCAGCAACTTTAGCTTCGGCATCGGTAACGCCGCCGGTCTGCTGTTCGCCGGGATCATGCTGGGCTTCCTGCGAGCGAACCACCCGACCTTCGGCTACATTCCGCAGGGCGCGCTGAACATGGTGAAAGAGTTCGGTCTGATGGTGTTTATGGCGGGCGTCGGCCTGAGCGCGGGCAGCGGCATCGGCCACAGCCTGGGCGCCGTCGGCTGGCAGATGCTGGTTTCCGGCCTTATCGTCAGCCTGGTGCCGGTGGTGATCTGCTTCCTGTTCGGCGCCTACGTGCTGCGTATGAACCGCGCCCTGCTGTTCGGGGCAATGATGGGGGCCCGTACCTGTGCCCCGGCGATGGAAATCATCAGCGATACCGCGCGCAGCAACATCCCGGCGCTGGGATATGCAGGCACCTATGCTATCGCGAACGTACTGCTGACGCTGGCGGGTACGCTGATTATCATCATCTGGCCGGGACTCGGATAACTCCTAAGTTTGCGCGTAATGAAAAAATTTTTGTAACGCGCAGAACTTTTTTAGCAGGGGGCAGTCATAACTAGTGCCACTGCTTTTCTTTGATGTCCCCAATTTGTGGAGCCCATCAACCCCGCCGTTTTGGTTCAAGGTTGATGGGTTTTTTGTTGCCTGAAATTCCCCTTTCTGTAATCTGACCTTCTCTCTTCCCACCAAAACATATATGATTAAACGAATATGATCTAATCTACCCTCAGGAATCCCCATGCTCCACCCACTCCAGCTCTTCAAAATCCTCTCCGACGAAACGCGACTCGCCATCGTCATGCTGCTTCGCGAAACGGGAGAATTGTGTGTCTGCGATCTCTGCTCCGCCACCAACGAACCGCAGCCGAAAGTCTCCCGCCACATGGCCTTGCTGCGCGAGTCCGGGCTGGTTATCGATCGTCGCGAGGGCAAATGGGTCCATTACCGTCTCTCTCCCAACATGCCGGCATGGGCGGCAGCCGTTATCGACACCAGCTGGAACTGCCTGCGGGAAGAGACGCGCATGAAGCTGAAAAACCGACTCTCAGGCTCGTGCTGATCACAACACATTCACAAAAACAGATATAATGGAGTAAGCGATGTTTCTGGCAGGGGCAATTTTTCTGTTTACGCTGGTACTGGTCATCTGGCAGCCCAAAGGGCTCAGTATCGGCTGGAGCGCGACCATTGGCGCCGTGCTGGCGCTGGCCAGCGGGGTAATTCACATTAACGATATACCTGTGGTCTGGAATATCGTCTGGAACGCCACGGCGACGTTTATCGCCGTCATCATTATCAGCTTGCTGCTGGATGAGTCCGGCTTTTTCGAATGGGCGGCGCTGCACGTTGCCCGCTGGGGAAACGGTCGCGGGCGATTGCTGTTTACTTATATCGTGCTGCTGGGTGCGGCCGTGGCGGCGCTGTTTGCCAATGACGGCGCGGCGCTGATCCTGACGCCTATCGTCATCGCCATGCTGCTGGCGCTGGGGTTCAGCAAGCAGGCCACGCTGGCGTTTGTGATGGCGGCAGGTTTTATCGCCGATACCGCCAGCCTGCCGCTGATTGTCTCCAACCTGGTCAACATCGTGTCGGCAGACTTCTTTAAGCTGGGGTTCAGCGAATACGCCTCGGTGATGATCCCCGTTGATATCGCCGCGATTGTCGCAACGCTGGTGATGCTGCATCTCTTCTTCCGCAAGGAAATTCCACCGGAATATGACCTGGCGAAACTTCAGGAGCCCGCGCGGGCCATTCACGATCTCCCGACGTTCAGAACGGGCTGGATCGTGCTGCTGCTTCTGCTCGTCGGCTTCTTTGTGCTTGAACCTCTCGGCATTCCGGTCAGCGCCATCGCCACCGTCGGCGCGCTGATTTTATTCGCTGTTGCAAAACGGGGACATGCAATAAACACCGGAAAAGTGCTGCGCGGCGCACCCTGGCAAATTGTTATTTTCTCGCTCGGGATGTATCTGGTGGTGTATGGCCTGCGCAATGCCGGGCTGACGGATTATCTCACAGGCGTGCTGAATAGCCTGGCCGGACACGGACTGTGGGCCACCACGCTGGGAACCGGATTCATCACCGCGTTCCTGTCATCCATAATGAACAATATGCCCACGGTGCTGATTGGCGCGCTCTCCATTGAGGGCAGTACGGCGACGGGATTGATTAAGGACGCGATGATTTACGCCAACGTGATTGGCTGCGATCTGGGGCCAAAAATCACGCCTATCGGCAGCCTCGCCACCCTGCTCTGGCTCCACGTGCTGGCGCAGAAAAACATGACGATTACCTGGGGCTACTATTTCCGGACGGGCATCATCATGACGCTGCCGGTCCTGTTTGTGACGCTCGCCGCGCTGGCGCTACGTCTCTCCTTCACACTGTAATGAGCCACTGATATGAGCCACATCACCATCTACCACAACCCAGCCTGCGGCACCTCGCGCAATACGCTGGAGATGATCCGCAACAGCGGCACGGAGCCGGAGATTATCCTCTATCTGGAAACCCCGCCGTCGCGCGATAAGCTGACCACCCTGATTGCCGACATGGGCATTTCGGTGCGGGATCTGCTGCGCAAAAACGTGGAGCCCTATGAACAGCTCGGCCTGGCCGAAGATATCCTCAGCGACGACCAGCTTATCGACTTTATGCTGCAACACCCGATTCTGATTAACCGTCCGATTGTGGTCACGCCGCTGGGCACCCGCCTGTGCCGCCCGTCTGAATTCGTCCTCGACATCCTGCCGGACGCGCAGAAAGGCGCGTTTAGTAAAGAGGATGGCGAAGCCGTCGTGGACGCCAGCGGGAAAAAAATCGAACGCAGGTAAAACAGGCAGGGCGAGTGATGCCTAAGGGTTCCCCTCGCCCGCAATTCTCCCCACCATCGCCCGAATTTCCTCCCGGCTTAATGGCTCTCGGTCAGTCACATAGTGCAGCGTCATCCCTTCGATGAAGGCATCCAGCGCACGGGTGGTGACCGGGTCGAACCACTGCTCCAGCGTGGTCTGGCTCATTTTCATCCAGTCCTGCATCACCGTTTTGAGCGCCGCGCTGCGGTGCATAAAGGCGTAAAGCTGATACATCAGCGCCATGTTGTGCGGCATGGTCACCTGCGAGCTGTGGATCAGGGTGGTGATGGATTCACACGCCATCTCCGGCCCGGTGACGCCCGCGAAGAAATCCCGGTACTGCTGCGACATCTGCCGCGTAAACCACGTGAAGGCCTCCTCCAGCAGCGGCTCCATGCCGTCGAAATAGTAGGTCATCGACCCCAGCGGCACGCCCGCGCAGGTGGCGATTTTGCGGTGCGTGACGGCGTGAATCCCGTGTTCGGCAATGGTGTCCAGCGTCGCCTGGAGAATTTTTTCACGTCGATGCGGATCGTTCGGTGGTCTGCTCATAAATCCCTCACCTGGTTTGTGTACAAATGTACACAAACTTGCTAGTGTTGTCGCTACTGTTGTACTTCTGGTGCTACCCCAATGACGCTGACCTCTTCCCGCAACGCCCTGCGACTACGCATGTGGGCATTGTTTATGTTCTTCTTTATTCCCGGTCTGCTGATGGCCTCCTGGGCCACACGTACGCCCGCCATTCGCGATATTTTGTCCGTCTCTACCGCGGAGATGGGCATCGTGCTGTTCGGTCTGTCGATAGGCTCCATGAGCGGTATCCTCTGCTCCGCGTGGCTGGTGAAGCGCTTTGGCACGCGGGCGGTGATCCGCACCACCATGTGCTTCGCGGTAATTGGGATGATCGTGCTAAGCGTGGCGCTGTGGTTTGCTTCGCCGGTGCTGTTTGCCCTGGGGCTGACGGTATTTGGCGGCAGCTTCGGCTCGGCAGAGGTTGCGATAAACGTTGAAGGGGCGGCGGTCGAGCGCGAGATGAACAAAACCGTGCTGCCCATGATGCACGGCTTTTACAGCCTCGGCACGCTCGCCGGCGCGGGCGTGGGGATGGCGCTGACGGCCTTTGGCATGAGCGCGAATCTGCATATCCTGCTGGCGGCGCTGGTATGCATCATTCCGATCCTGACCGGCATTCGGGCGATCCCGAACGGTACCGGCAAGAATTCCGCTGAAGAACAGCATTCGACGGAAAAAGGGCTGCCCTTCTACCGCGATTTCCAGCTGATGCTCATCGGCGTGGTGGTGCTGGCGATGGCGTTCGCGGAAGGCTCCGCCAACGACTGGCTGCCGCTGCTGATGGTGGACGGCCACGGCTTTAGCCCGACCTCCGGCTCGCTGATTTACGCCGGGTTTACACTGGGGATGACCGTAGGGCGCTTCACCGGCGGCTGGTTTATCGACCGCTACAGCCGCGTGGCGGTAGTGCGCGCCAGCACCCTGCTCGGCGGCCTGGGTATCGCGATGATCGTCTTTGTGGACGTGGACTGGATTGCCGGGGTCTCGGTGATCCTCTGGGGTCTGGGCGCGTCGCTCGGCTTCCCGCTGACTATTTCGGCCGCCAGCGACACCGGCCCGGATGCCCCGACCCGCGTCAGCGTGGTGGCGACCACGGGCTACCTCGCCTTTCTGGTCGGGCCGCCGCTGCTCGGTTTCCTCGGTGAGCACTACGGGCTGCGCAGCGCCATGCTGGTGGTGTTAGGGTTGGTGATTATCGCGGCGCTGGTGGCGCGCGCGGTGGCAAAGCCGGAAACGGAACAAACGTCAATGGAGAAGGGATATGAGCGTTAAACTGATCGCCGTCGACATGGATGGCACATTCCTGAGTGATGCCAAGACCTATAACCGCCCGCGCTTTCTGGCGCAGTATGCGCGCATGAAGGAGCAAGGCATTCGCTTTGTGGTCGCCAGCGGCAACCAGTATTACCAGCTGATCTCCTTCTTCCCGGAGATCGCGCATGAAATTGCCTTTGTTGCCGAAAACGGCGGCTGGGTGGTCGATGCCGGGGAAGATGTCTTCAACGGCGAGCTGACAAAAGCGCATTTCAGCACCGTGGCCACCGTCTTAAATGACGTCCCCGGCATTGAGATTATCGCCTGCGGGAAAGGCAGCGCCTACACGCTTAAGACCTATGACGATGCCTTCATTGATATCGCGTCAAAATATTATCACCGCCTCGAAAGGGTGCAGGATTTCAACAGCCTGAACGACATCTTCTTCAAGTTCGGGCTCAACGTTTCCGATGACGAAATTCCGCGCATTCAGGCGCTGCTGCATGAAAAGTTAAGTGACATTATGGTGCCCGTCACTACCGGTCACGGCAGCATTGACCTGATTATCCCCGGCGTGCATAAAGCCAACGGCCTGCGGATCCTGCAAACGCGCTGGGGCATCGAGGACAGCGAAGTGGTGGCCTTTGGTGACAGCGGCAACGACGTGGAGATGTTGCGTCAGTCCGGGTTCAGCTTTGCGATGGCAAATGCCAAACCGCATATTAAAGCGGAGGCGCGCTTTGAAGCACCGCATAATAACGAGGAAGGCGTTTTAAACGTGATTGAGAAGGTGTTGAACGGGGAGGCACCGTTTAATTGACCGCATGCGGTATGGCAGCCTCGCCCCTCACCCTGGCTCTCTCCCCAAAGGGGAGAGGGAAAAAAGATTATGGTTGCAGGGCGTTTCCGACGCGTTTGTCCTTCAGGAACACCACCATCAGGCCAACCCACAGCACGCCGTTGGCGAGGTTAAACAGGCTGAACAACCCGTTGCCGCCCAGCGCGTAAGCGTGCTTGCTCACCTCGATACCGACGGTAAAAATCAGCATCTGCAGCATGCCCATCGCCGCAGAGACCGTACCTTTACTCATCTCGCTCGCAAACAGGGTCAGGCGCACCAGGCCAGCGTTCGCCACGCCAATTCCGAAGGCATAAATGCTCAGCCCCGCCGTCATCCACAGGTAGGCGTGGGATGACGCGACGGTCGCTACCGCCGCCAGAATCAGCCCTGCCGCAATCGGCCAGCCGCCCATGATAATCAGTGAACGCACGGTGCGGCGAGACGTCAGACGGGCCAGCAACAGGTTACCAATAATCAACGCGCCAAAGATCGGCACCTGCAGCAGGCCGTACTCGTAGCTGCTGAGCTTTTCACCGCTGATGATAATAACCGGTGACTGCGCGATCCACGCCAGCAGAGGCAGGCTAACGAATCCGGTCGCCAGCGCCCCCGCCACAAAGCGGCCATTTTGCAACACTGCTTTGTAATCCCGGCCCAGCTCTTTCAGCGAGAGTTTTTCGCCCAGACGGGTAGCCGTTTCCGGCATCGCGCGGTGCAGGCCGAAGAACGCGATGGCGGCGAGAACAGCAAAGAGCACAAACATCCCTTCCCACGGCGCAACGTGCACCCACGCGGCCCCCACCAGCGGCCCGAGTAAGGGGGCGATCAGCGCCACGTTAGCCATCAGCGCGGTAATTTTGATACACACCGCCTCCTCAAACGACTCCTGGATGGCGGCATACCCCACGGCGCCGATAAAGCACAGGCTCACCCCCTGCAGGAAACGCAGCAGCGTAAATTGTTCAATGTTTTGCGCCAGCAGCGTGGCGAGGCAGGTAACGATAAACCACACCACGCCCGTCAGCATCACCGGACGGCGGCCAATACGATCCGACAGCGGGCCTAACAGCCACTGCAAAAACATGCCGCCAGCCAGATAGGCGGTCATGGAGGTCGGCACCCACTCGATTCCCGCGTTGTACTGCGCCACCACGGCCAGCATACCGGGCTGGATCATATCGTTGCCGATATAGGTAGAGAATTCGTAGAGCACCAGACACAGAGGGAAAAGCAACGCCTGACGACCCAGACGTGAACCAGAAGAAGAACGGTTTAACATGCAATCTCTTTATAATGACAAAATCGCGACGAGTTTAATGAAATGCCGTAATCCGAGATAGTGATTTATCGAGGAGAAACAGAAATAAAGCACATATCGTCTTCGTTTAAGGTTTCCTTAAGTTGACAGATTTATGATAGCGCGATTACTCGTCACTGATCCCTAATTATGGCACTCACTTCCAGCCGTTCAGAATTGTCTAACTTACAGACTAATAAGACAAAACAACTTTACCGCTTACCGTCCCGCTTTTATGGTTATCAGCTTTTGGTGCTAGTAGCGCTTGCCGTGGTGTTTACGTGGCTATCGCGCGATGAAGCGCTCGACAGATGGATCACCGGTTTTTGGTATGACGCGGCGACACAGACTTTCCCGCTGCAGAAAGACCACCTGCTGGATCTGCTGAACCATCGTCTGGCGAAGTACATTGCGATTGCCTTAGGCGCCGTGGCGCTGCTTTACGGCGCTTACAAACGTAACGCAAGGCTTGTCACAGCCGCGCTGCTGATGGGGCTTGGCGCGCTGGTGGTCGGCGTGCTGAAAAGCATCAGCCACCACAGCTGCCCGTGGGATCTGGTGGAATATGGCGGTAAGGCCGTGTCTTACCCCCTGTTCAGCGCCGTTCCGGCAGACAGCGGTCCGGGCCGCTGCTTCCCGGGTGGCCATTCTTCCAGCGGCTTTATGGTGATGGGGCTGTTTTTTGCCTTCTGGCGCGAGCGTCCGCGTCTCGCCTGGAGCTTTGTGGTCCTTGGCGCGGTTCTGGGTCTGGCGATGGGCTTCGGCCAGGTGATGCGCGGGGCACATTTTTTCTCTCACAACCTGTGGGCCGGGTGGTGGGTCTGGTTTTCCCAGGTGGCGGTCTACGGGCTGGTTTCCACCCGGTTTGCAAAAGAGTGATTACGCTATGCTAGAGAATCTGAATTATCAGCTGTTTTATCTGATCAACGCCACCCCGGCCTCGCCAGAGTGGATGATTGATTTTGCCACCTTTCTGGCGAAAGACCTTATCAGCATCGTGCCTGCGCTGGCTGCCATTCTCTGGCTGTGGGGGCCGCGCAGCCAGGTTAAGGCACAGCGCCAGCTGGTGATCAAAGTCGCGATGGCGCTCGGGGTAAGCGTGCTGGTCAGCTATCTTCTCGGCCACGCATTCCCGCACGATCGTCCTTTTGTCGATCGCATTGGCTACACCTTCCTGCACCACGCGCCGGATGACTCTTTCCCGAGCGATCACGGTACGGTTATCTTCACCTTCGCGCTGGCTTTCCTGTTCTGGCATCGCCTGTGGTCGGGTGCGGTGCTGATGGTGGTCGCTGTGGCTATCGCCTGGTCGCGCGTCTATCTTGGCGTCCACTGGCCGCTGGATATGGTGGGCGGTTTCCTGGTGGGGCTGATTGGCTGCGTGAGCGCGGCTATCCTGTGGAATCTCTTCGGTGAGGCGCTCTACCGCGGGCTCTCTTCGCTCTATCGCGCCATTTTTGCCATCCCGATCCGTAAGGGCTGGATACGTGACTAATCCCAACCGGACAGGTTACACTGAGCCCCCGCCCTGCGGGGGCTCACTTTTTTATCCCGAGGAACTATGGAAACACGACGCGATGACCGCATTGCTCAGCTGCTGCAGGCGCTGAAGCGCAGCGATAAGCTGCATCTGAAGGAAGCCGCCAACCTCCTCGGCGTCTCAGAGATGACCATTCGTCGCGATCTGAACAGCGACAGCGCCCCCGTGGTACTGCTGGGCGGGTACATCGTCCTTGAGCCGCGCAGCGCCAGCCATTATCTGATCAGCGACCAGAAGACGCGTCTGGTTGAAGAGAAGCGCAAAGCCGCGCGCCTTGCGGCTACGCTGGTTCAGCCGCACCAGACGCTGTTTTTTGACTGCGGCACCACCACGCCGTGGATTATCGAAGCCATCGACAGCAGCATTCCCTTTACCGCCGTGTGCTACTCCCTGAACACCTTTCTGGCGCTTCAGGAGAAACCCGAGTGCCGGGTGATCCTCTGCGGCGGCGAGTTTCACGCCAGCAACGCCATCTTTAAACCGCTTAACCTGCAGGACACGCTTAGCAATTTATGCCCGGACATCGCGTTTTATTCTGCCGCAGGCGTGAACGTGCGCCAGGGTGCAACCTGCTTTAATCTGGAGGAGCTGCCGGTCAAGCACTGGGCGTTAAATGCCGCGCAGTATCATGTGCTGGTGGTCGATCACAGTAAGTTTGGCAAGGTGCGTTCGGCAAGAATGGGCGAGCTGGCGCAGTTTGACGCCATCGTCAGCGATTGCCGCCCCGATGACGAGATTGTGGCCCATGCAAAGGCACAGCAGGTGAAGTTGATGTATTGAGGTTATGCCGGGTAAGCGCAGCGCCACTCGGCATAAAACTTAACTAAACCAGCTGCCAAACCAGCTATGGAATTTCATCAACACGAAATCCCACATCCGGCTGAAGAAGCCGCCCTCTTCCACCGCTTCCATCACAATCAGCGGACGCTGTTCAATCGACTTACCGTTTAGCTGGAAATCAATCGTCCCGACCACCTGGCCTTTTTTCAGCGGCGCGGTGAGCTGCGGTTCGGTCAGGGTATAGCTTGCTTTCAGGTTTTTCAGCTGACCGCGTGGAATGGTCACGGAACCGGCCTCACCCGCCCCCAGATTCACCTCGCTCTTATCACCAAACCAGACGCGCTGGCTGACGAACGTGGCATCCGGTTTAATCGGCGTCACGGTTTCATAGAAGCGGAAGCCCCAAGTCAGCAGTTTTTCTGACTCGTTAAAGCGGATGCGGTCGGTTTTGGTGCCCAGCACCACCGAGATCAGGCGCATGTCGCCCTGCGTCGCGGAGGCCACCAGGTTGTAGCCCGCGCCGGCCGTGGTGCCGGTCTTCATTCCGTCCACGTTAACGTTGCTGCTCCACAGCAGGCGGTTGCGGTTCGGCTGGCGAATTTTGTTGAAGGTAAACTCTTTCTCTTTGTGGATGGCGTATTCATCCGGCACGTCGTGGATCAGCGCTTTTCCCAGCAGCGCCATGTCGCGCGCGGTACTGAACTGTCCCGGCGCATCCAGGCCGTGGACCGTTTTGAAGGTGGTGTTGGTTAAGCCGAGCTTTTGCGCATAGCCATTCATCAAACCAATGAAAGAATCCTGACTGCCGGCAACGTAGTCGGCCAGCGCGATACACGCATCATTTCCCGACTGAATGATTACCCCTTTGTTCAGATCGGAGACGGAGACCTGATCGCCAGGCTTCAGGAACATCACCGACGAGCCCCGCAGCGCCGGGTTGCCTGTCGCCCAGGCATCCTTCCCGATGGTGACCATATCGTCCAGCTTGATCTTGCCCGCTTTTAACGCCTGCCCGACCACATAGCTGGTCATGATTTTGGTCAGGCTGGCCGGATCGAGTTTCTCATCCGCATTGCCTTCCGCCAGCACCTTACCGCTGGAATAGTCCATCAGGATCCAGGCGCGCGCGTCCACAGGCGGCGCTTCGGGCGCAGCCTGTTCAGCCGCGTAGAGTGTTGGTGCAAACAGGAAAAGAAGCGCAGAGCCTGCCGCCAGGCTGCGCAGAGAAGTCATTTTTCGCGTCATAAATGCCACCCGAGTGTCCATTCAAAAATTACGTCACATCACCGTGTCGCAAGAAGCGATGAGTAATAGCGCACTAAAACGGTTAAAGAAACCCAACGAGGGTAAAGTTATTAAAGTTTATGCAATAACATTCATTTACGCTTTGATTCAGGCGATTTTTTTGTCTTCTGTTGCGTAATTGTTAGGTTTATCTCACCATGGCAAAAAGCCGACCCAGATTCACACTCAACAGGAGTAAATATGATTACGCTGTGGGGCAGGAATAATTCGACCAACGTTAAGAAAGTGCTCTGGACGCTGGAGGAACTGGATTTACCGTTTAACCAAATCATGGCTGGCATGTCGTTCGGCGTGAACAAAGAGGCCGACTATCTGGCGATGAACCCGAACGGCCTGGTGCCGCTGCTGCGCGATGACGAAACAGACGCAACCCTTTGGGAGTCCAACACCATTGTGCGTTACCTCGCCGCCCAGTACGGTCTTGGCCGCCTGTGGGTTGAAAACCCGGCGCAGCGCGCGCAGGGTGAGAAGTGGATGGACTGGGCAAATCAGACGCTCTCTCCCGTTCACCGCGTGATCCTGATGGGGCTGGTGAGAACCCCTGAAGCCGAGCGCGACTACCCCGCCATTCATGCCGCGCAGGATGCCTGCGAAAACCTGTTTGCGATGATGGACGATGAGCTGGCGAAGCACGCCTGGTTCTCCGGCGATACGTTCGGCGTGGGGGACATTGCCGTAGCGCCGTTCGTCTGGAACCTGACTAACCTCGGTCTGAAATGGACGCCGCGCCCGAACCTTGACCGCTGGCTTAAGCAGCTTAGCGAGCGCCCGGCGTACCGTAACGTGGTGATGATCCCGGTCACCTGATTACGCACCGGACGGGCTGACTTTTAACAGCTGCCCGTCCGTTTCGTCGGTCAGGACATACAGATAGCCATCCGGCCCCACCCGCACATCGCGAATACGCTGCTCCCGGTCGCCCAGGATCCGCCCGTCCTCCGTCACTTTATTGCCGTCCACGCTCAGCACGATAACGTCCTTTTCCTTCAGCGCCCCAATAAACAGCTTGTTTTTCCACTGCGGGAACACGTCGCTATTATAGAACGCCATGCCGCTGACCGCGGGCGACACTTTCCAGACAAACAGCGGCTTTTCGGCTCCCTCAACGTGCTCGCCTTTGGCTTCCGGGATTTTCAGCCCGCTGTAGTTAATGCCGTGCGTCGCCAGCGGCCAGCCGTAATTTTTGCCCTTCTCCGGGATGTTGATTTCATCCCCGCCGCGCGGGCCGTGCTCGTTCAGCCACAGCGTGTCGCTCCACGGGTTCATCGCCATCCCCTGCGGGTTACGAATGCCGTAAGACCAGATTTCCGGCCGCGCGCCGGAGGTGTTCACAAAGGGGTTATCCGGCGGCACTTTACCGTCTTCGGTGAGGCGCGCCACTTTACCCTGCAGCTTGTCCAGATCCTGCGCCGTCGGGCGCTGGTTGTTCTCGCCGAGTCCAATAAAGAGATACCCTTTGCCGTCGAACACCAGTCGCCCACCAAAATGGTTACCGGTAGAGAGTTTCGGCATCTGGCGGAACACCACCTGGAATCCCTCGATGCGGGAAAGATCGTCGCTCAGGCGGCCATAGCCCACCGCCGTTCCGGCCTTGCCGTCACGCCCGGCTTCGGCGTAGCTCAGCCAGACGCGGCGCGACTTTTCAAAATCAGGCGCCAGCACCACGTCCAGCAGTCCTCCCTGGCCGTTCGCCCACACCTTCGGCACGCCGACAATGGGATCGGAAAGTCCTTTCCCGGCCTGCCAGCGCTTGAGCTGCCCGCCCTTAAGAGTGACCAGTAAACCGTCATTGCCCGGCAGGAACGCCATCGACCAGGGGTGATCGAGTCGGTTTTGCAGCACCTCAACCTTTACCGCCTCTGGCGCAGCAAGAAGCGAAAACGGAATAAACAATGCAGGTAGGAAAATCAACGAGGATCGAGGCATAAAGCGCTCCTTTTTCGGCATATGGCATAAAGATTAGCCATTACCTCCGGGCGTGTTACCACTTTTACAAAAGCTTAATCAGATGGGGGGAGTTGTCTCCCCCCGAACTCAGTGCTGTGCAAGCGTCTCGTGCTTGTTAAGACACATGATGCAAAGAGAGAGCGTTGTCAGGCAGTTTTCAAGCTTCTCCGCGTTAACAGCGATAAAATTTGGGCAGTCGTGGCGTCCGTTCATCAAACATACCCCTGCAATGGAGAGCACCTCAGCGGCGCGACGCAACGCCATCAGCTCGCATTCATCGTATTCCGCCTTCAGGGTCGGTGCTTTTTCACGCATGAAATTACACAGTTCAAACAGATTATCACGCAGATGTTCGCTTTCGCTGACTGACATATAGCCCTTTGCCTTCCTGAGCTGCAGATAGGCGGCCAGGTCGATTCGGGCGTTGATCAGCTTGTTAAGCAGATCGCGTTTCAGTCTGTCAACGGACATGCTATTTCCTCCTCTGTCAGCCATGTTGCACATTCAGAATAAGGTCATTTTTTGTACAGTTTAATGCCTGAGATCAATTATTCTTAACTGATTAACATTATTTACAATGTTACAACCTCGGCCTGGCGCATCCACCTTGCAAAGAGTGTATAAATCCCCCGCGATACGCTGTAAAATCCCGCCCTGATAACTCCATAATTGATGAATTTTTAACCTATGAGCAATGTTACGCACCAGCCGAAAATCGGCTTCGTCTCCCTGGGCTGCCCGAAAAACCTGGTGGATTCAGAACGCATCCTGACCGAACTGCGCACCGAGGGCTATGACGTGGTGCCAAGCTACGACAACGCCGATATGGTGATCGTTAACACCTGCGGGTTTATCGACAGCGCGGTCCAGGAGTCACTGGAAGCCATCGGTGAAGCGCTGACCGAAAACGGCAAAGTGATTGTTACCGGCTGCCTGGGCGCGAAAGTGGACCAAATCCGCGAAGTGCACCCGAAGGTGCTGGAGATCACCGGCCCGCACAGCTACGAGCAGGTGCTGGAACATGTTCATCACTACGTGCCAAAACCAAAGCACAACCCGTTCCTGAGCCTGGTGCCGGAACAGGGCGTGAAGCTGACGCCGCGTCACTACGCCTACCTGAAAATTTCTGAAGGCTGCAACCATCGCTGCACCTTCTGCATCATCCCGTCCATGCGTGGCGATCTGGTGAGCCGTCCGATTGGCGAAGTGCTGGCGGAAGCGAAACGTCTGGCCGACGCGGGCGTGAAGGAGCTGCTGGTGATTTCCCAGGACACCTCAGCTTATGGCGTGGACGTCAAACACCGCTCCGGTTTCCACAACGGCGAGCCGGTGAAAACCAGCATGGTGGGCCTGTGCGAGCAGCTGGCTAAGCTCGGTATCTGGACGCGTCTGCACTACGTTTACCCGTACCCGCACGTTGACGATGTGATCCCGCTGATGGCGGAAGGCAAAATCCTGCCGTACCTGGATATCCCGCTGCAGCACGCCAGCCCGCGTATCCTGAAGCTGATGAAACGCCCTGGCTCCGTTGACCGCCAGCTGGCGCGCATCAAGCAGTGGCGTGAAATCTGTCCGGATCTGACCCTGCGCTCCACCTTTATCGTCGGCTTCCCGGGTGAAACCGAAGAAGACTTCCAGATGCTGCTCGACTTCCTGAAAGAAGCCCGTCTGGACCGCGTCGGCTGCTTCAAGTACAGCCCGGTGGAAGGCGCAACCGCCAACGAGCTGGCGGATCAGGTGCCGGAAGAGGTTAAGGAAGAGCGCTGGAACCGCTTCATGCAGCTGCAGCAGCAGATTTCTGCCGAGCGTCTGCAGGAGAAAGTGGGCCGCGAGATCATGGTTATCATCGACGAAGTGGACGAAGAAGGCGCGATTGGCCGCAGCATGGCGGACGCCCCTGAAATCGACGGTGCGGTGTACCTGAACGGCGAAACCAACGTTAAGCCGGGTGATATTATTCGCGTCAAAGTTGAAAACGCCGACGAGTATGACCTGTGGGGTAGCCGGGTTTAATCTCACTGCACATCTTTTACAGGCCGGGTAAGGCGTAGCCGCCACCCGGCACATTTCACTGCACTACCCCTTTATCCTCGGATCCAGCGCGTCGCGCAGTCCATCCCCCAGCAGGTTAAACGCCAGCACGGTCAGGAAAATCGCCAGGCTCGGGAAGATCGCCACGTGCGGCGCAATCACCATATCGGCCCTCGCCTCGTTCAGCATCGCACCCCACTCCGGCGTCGGCGGCTGTGCCCCTAACCCCAGAAACGACAGGCTGGCCGCCGAAATAATCGACACGCCGATACGCATGGTGAAATAGACCACGATGGACGACACCGTCCCGGGCAGAATATGGCTGAACAGAATGGTGGTATCGCTGGCTCCCATGCTGCGGGCGGATTCAATAAACGTCTGCTGCTTCAGCACCAGCGTGTTGCCGCGCACCAGGCGGGCAAAGGCCGGAATCGAAAAGACCGCCACCGCGATAATGACGTTCGCCATCCCGCTGCCCATAATGGCGACAACGGCAATCGCCAGCAGAATGCCGGGGAAAGCAAACAGCACGTCGCAGATGCGCATGATGATGCGGTCCCACCAGCCTTCATAATACCCGGCGACGAGCCCCAGCACGGTACCGATAGCCGCGCCGATCAGCACCGCGACTACCCCGGCGGCGAGAGAAATTTGCGCCCCCACCAGCACGCGGCTGAAGATATCGCGGCCAAGCGAGTCCACGCCGAACCAGTGCAGCATTGAGGGGCCGTCGTTCAGGCGGTCATAGTCAAAGTAGTTTTCCGCATCAAACGGCGCTACCCACGGCGCAACGATCGCCACGGCAATCAGCACCAGCACGAACAGCCCCGCCGCCATTGCGACCGGCTGACGGCGAAAACGTCGCCAGAATTCGGACCATGGGGTGCGGACATGCTCCGGTTTCAGCCCCGGCATCGCGTTCAAAACGGCCTGACGCCGCCAGTTCAACAATCGCATCTTACTTATACCTGATGGCCGGGTTAATGGCGGCGTAGAGCACGTCCACCACTAAGTTGATAAGAATAAACTCCAGCGAGAAAAGCAGGACTTCTGCCTGAATCACCGGGTAGTCGCGCATCTCGACGGAATCGACCAGCAGGCGCCCCAGCCCCGGCCAGTTGAAGACCTTTTCCACGACGATAGAGCCACCCAGCAGGAAACCAAACTGTAGCCCCATCATCGTCACCACCGGGATCATCGCATTGCGGAACCCGTGCTTGAGAATGACCCACTTCTCGCTGACTCCTTTCGCCCGCGCGGTGCGAATATAATCTTCGCTCAGCACGTCCACGAACGAGGCACGGGTAAAGCGGGCCATCACCGCCGAAACGGCAGCGCCCAGCGTCATGGAGGGCAGAATGTAATGCTTCCAGGTATCGGCCCCGACGGTCGGCAGCCAGCCCAGTTCAACGGAGAAGATCTGCATCAGCAGCATCCCCAGCGCGAACGCCGGGAAGGAGATGCCGGTCACCGCCAGGGCCATGCCGAGCTTGTCCGGCCAGCGGTTACGCCAGACGGCCGCAATAATCCCCGCGCCCAGCCCAAACGCCACCGCCCAGCTCATGCTGGCAATCGTTAGCCAGAACGTGGGCATAAAGCGGCTGGCAATCTCCTCCGACACCGGACGCCTCGACACCATCGAGATACCAAAATCGCCCTGCAGAACGTTGCACATATAGTGCAGAAACTGCATATACAGCGGCTGGTCGAGGCCCAGCTGTTTACGCACCAGCTCAATGACGGTGGCATCCGCTTCGGGCCCGGCTACCAGACGCGCCGGATCGCCCGGCAGCATGTGGACAAACAAAAACACCAGCACCGCCACTATCAGCAGCGTCGGGATAAGCCCCAGCAGACGTTTACAAACATAATTCAGCATGAGGTTTATTTTAAATCCGCATCGTCAAAGCTAAAGCCGGTGTCCGGCATGATGTAGAACCCGGTCAGCGCTTTGTTATGGGCTGAGA
Organism: Enterobacter sp. IF2SW-B1; assembly: GCF_001743375.1. Classification (NCBI taxonomy): domain Bacteria; kingdom Pseudomonadati; phylum Pseudomonadota; class Gammaproteobacteria; order Enterobacterales; family Enterobacteriaceae; genus Enterobacter; species Enterobacter sp. IF2SW-B1. Next base: position 776,803 of record NZ_MJAA01000001.1, read on the forward strand.
CCAGTTTCTCCACCACCAGCGGTACCCACGGCGACTCTTTCCAGATAATGTCCTGCGCGTCCTTGTAGAGGCGGGCTTTCTCCTCCGGTTTGGTGGTTTTCAGGGCATCGGCCAGGTCTTTGTCCACCTGCGGATTGCTGTAAAACGCGGTGTTGAACAGGGTTGGCGGCCAGTTCTGCGAGGCGAACAGCGGCGACAGCGCCCAGTCGGCTTCACCGGTCGAGGCCGTCCAGCCTGTGTAGAACATTCGCACGCCGCTCTCTTTCTGCCCTTTCCCCTCCACTTCTGCCGCACGCTGCCCGGCATCCATCGCGGTGACCTGCGCCTTAATCCCCACCTGCGCCAACTGCTGCTGGGTAAACTGCAGCACCTTCTGCGCGGTGCTGTGATTGTGCGACGACCACAGCGTGGTGCTGAAGCCGTTCGGGAAACCCGCCTCTTTCAGCAGCTCGCGCGCTTTAGCCGGATCGTACGGCCACGGCTGATAGCTTTGCGCATACGCGATAGACGGCGGCAGCACGCCGGTGGCCGGGGTGGCATAACCCGCAAAAGCGACCTTCACCAGCGCCTGACGGTTAATGGCATAGTTGATGGCTTCACGCACCTTCGGGTTATCGAACGGCTTCTGCGTGACGTTCATGCTGATGTAGCGCTGCATGATAGACGGGCTGGCAACCAGCTCCAGCTTGCTGTTTTTCTGCAGAATGGCGGCCTGCTCATAAGGGATGGGGAAGGCAAACTGCGCCTCGCCGGTTTGCAGCATTGCCGCGCGGGTGTTGTTATCCACCACCGGACGCCAGGTGATGGTGTCCAGCTTCGGCAGACCCTGCTGCCAGTATCCCGCGAATTTTTTCACCTTCACAAAATCGGTCTGGTTCCAGGTGAGCAGCTCGTACGGCCCGGTTCCCACCGGGTGGAAGCCGATCTCTTTACCGTACTTTTTCAGCGCGGCGGGCGAGATCATCGCCGTCGCCGGATGCGCCAGAATATTGATAAACGCGGAGAATGGCTCTTTCAGGGTGATTTTTACCGTTGCCGGGTCGACTACCTCGGTGCTGGCGATATTTTTATACAGGTTATAGCGCTTGAGGCTGTTTTCAGGATTGCTGGCACGGTCGAGGTTGACCTTTACCGCCTCCGCATTGAAATCAGTCCCGTCCTGGAACTTCACGCCGGAACGGAGCTTGATGGTATAGACCAGCCCGTCGTCGGATACGGTGTACCCCTCCGCCAGCACATTTTTCAGCTTCATCTCTCTGTCGAGACCAAACAGCCCCTGATAGAACGATTTCGCCACCGCCTGGGAGAGCGTGTCGTTGGCGTCGTACGGATCGAGCGTGGTGAAGTTGGAGCCGACGGCAACCACCACGTCTTTGGCGGCGAACGCGGGGGCAGCGGCCAGGGCTGCCGTCACGCTCGCGGCTAACAACCATTTACGCGCTACAAATGTAACCATTGTGTTCTCCTGCCTGTTGTAAGTTATAACCGTGAGAAGGCATTGTCCTGGCGCGGCGGAGCCACGAAGTGGCCCGGACCAACCTCACGCAGCGTGACGCGCTCCACGGCTTCGCCCCGTTTACGAATGTTGCTCGGCATCTCATCCTGCAGCAGCACGCGCTGGCCGTGACGGTGCGCGGGATCGGCAACCGGCACCGCCGCAATAAGCTTGCGGGTGTAGGGGTGCTGCGGGTTCTCAAACACCGCCCTTCGCGGGCCAATCTCCACGATCTGCCCCATAAACATCACCGCCACGCGGTGGCTGATACGCTCTACCACCGCCATATCGTGCGAGATAAACAGGAAGGCAATCCCCATATCCCGCTGTAAATCCAGCAGTAAGTTGATAATTTGCGCCCGGATCGAGACATCCAGCGCCGAGACGGATTCATCCGCAATCACCACCTTCGGGTTCAGCGCCAGCGCGCGGGCGATGCATATACGCTGCCGCTGCCCGCCGGAAAACTCATGCGGATAACGCCAGGCGTGTTCCGGCTTCAGGCCAACGCGCTCCAGCAGCCAGGCCACGCGACGCTGCGCCGCCTCGCCGTCGAGCAGGTTATGCACCCGCAGCGGCTCCATAATTGAGTACCCTACCGTATGGCGCGGGTCGAGAGAGGCATACGGATCCTGGAAGATAAACTGAATATCTCGTCGTATCGCCTGTAATTTATTATCTGGCAGGGCGTCGATACGTTCACCGTTAAAGGTTATCGTCCCCTCCTGGGTCTCCACGAGCCTGAGCAGCGCCCGCCCGGTGGTGGATTTCCCGCAGCCGGACTCTCCTACCAGCGCCAGCGTTTCACCCGGCCAGAGATCGAAACTGACGTTTTCCACCGCATGCACTTCGCGCTTCAGGCGGTTGAAAATTCCGCTGCGCAGCGGAAAGCGGGTCACCAGATTGCGCACTTCGAGTATCGGTTTGCCCGACACCACGGTGTCCTGCTCGCCTTCATCCTCCTGCAGCTCTGTCGCCTCCAGGGAAATCAGCGGAAAACGGCGCGGCAAATCGCTGCCGTTCATTGCCCCAAGCCGCGGCACCGCCGCCAGCAGCGCTTTGGTGTAAGGATGCTCGGGGGCATGGAAAATCTGCTCGACCGCACCGGTTTCCACAGCATTGCCCTTGTGCATCACCAGCACCCGATCGGCGATGTCAGCCACTACGCCCATATCGTGAGTGATGAAAATCACCCCCATCTCCATCTCCTGCTGCAGCACTTTGATGAGCTGCAGGATCTGCGCCTGAATCGTCACGTCCAGCGCCGTCGTCGGCTCATCGGCAATCAGCACCGCCGGACGGCAGGAGAGCGCCATGGCAATCATCACCCGCTGGCGCATGCCGCCGGAAAGCTGATGCGGGTAGCGCCCCAGAATGGCCTGCGCCTCCGGAATGCGTACCAGCTCCAGCATCCGTCGGGCCTCTTTGAGCGCCTCATCGCCGCTCAGCCCCTGATGCAGCCGGATGGACTCGGCAATTTGCTCCCCGACCGGGAACACCGGGTTCAGGGAGGTCATCGGCTCCTGGAAGATCATCGCGATATCCGCCCCGCGCACGCCCTGCATCTGCGCGCCGCTCAGCTCGTTTAAATCAATGACCTGACGGTTACGGCGGCGCAGGAGCATTTTCTCGCTGCTGATTTGCCCGCCCGTCTGTTCCAGCAGGCGCATCAGCGCCAGCGCGGTGACCGATTTCCCGGAGCCGGATTCGCCAACAATAGCCAACGTCTCGCCGCGCCTGAGCGAGAACGATAAATTCTGTACTGCGGGGATGAACTGCCGCTCTTCCTGAAACGCAATATTCAGCTGATGGACAGCCAGCACCTCGCGGTTGTCCAGTTCTTCAGTGTGCGGCACGCGCTGCCCCCTTATTCACGATAGATGCCCGTGCTCGGCTCATCACCGGCATAACCCCAGGCGCGGTACATGCCTTCGCTGTTGAACGGCAGGGCCACGTTGCCCTCACGATCGACCGCAATCAGCCCGCCGACGCCGCCCAGGGCAGGTAATTTTTCCATCACCACGCGCTCGCAGGCCTCGCTCAGGCTTAAACCGCCGTAATCCATCAGCGCGGTGATGTCGTAGGCCGCGAGGGCGCGAATAAACACTTCCCCGGTGCCGGTACACGACACCGCCGCCGTGGCGTTATTGGCATAGCAGCCCGCGCCGGGCAGCGGGCTGTCGCCGACGCGTCCCGGCAGCTTGTTGGTCATGCCGCCCGTTGACGTCGCCGCCGCGAGGTTACCGGCTTTATCGAGCGCCACCGCGCCAACCGTGCCCATTTTGGTGGTTTCATCCAGCGGCGCAGTATGGTCAAGCTGCGTTATGCCCGCCGTACGGGCTTCCAGCAGCTGCTGATAGCGTTCTTCCGTGGAAAACAGATCCGGCGATACCGGTTCCATTCCGTGCTCAAAGGCAAATTTTTCCGCCCCAGCGCCCGCCAGCAGAACGTGCGGGCTCTCCTCCATCACCAGACGCGCCGCCAGCACCGGATTTCGCAGATGGCTCACGCCCGCCACGGCGCCCGCCTTCAGGGTGACGCCGTCCATCACGCAGGCGTCCAGCTCGTGGGTTTCATCCCGGGTAAAGACCGAACCTATTCCGGCATTAAAGAGCGGACACTCTTCCAGCAGGCGCACCGCCTCGGTGACCACATCCAGCGCGCTCTCGCCCGCTTCCAGCATTTTCTGGCCCGTTTCCACAATGGCGTACAGCGCGTCAATGTAGCGCTTTTCCTGCTCGGGACTGAGCTGTGCACGGGTGATTGCCCCTGCGCCGCCATGAATTGCGATTACCGCATTAACCATTCGCATCACCCGTTAGCCTGATTCGCGGCTTTTTCTATAAATATCATTATCGTCGATGAAACTTCAGATGATTTTTGAATATAGAAAGACGCAACAGTGATGTAAAGCGTACACCCATCGGGTCATACAGTTAGCCGCACTTTTCTGCCATAATGGGCGCTTTCGTTGTTACTCCGCAGGAGCCCACCATGGATTTTACCGCCGGACTGATGCCGCTTGAGACGGCACTCTCGCAGATGCTTGACCGTATTTCTCCGCTGCATGACGTTGAGACGCTGCCGCTTGTGCGCTGTTTTGGTCGTATTGCCGCGCGCGATATCGTCTCGCCGATGAACGTGCCGGGGTTCGATAACTCCGCGATGGACGGTTACGCGGTGCGCCTGGCGGATCTCCAGACGGGTAACGCCCTGCCGGTGGCGGGTAAAGCCTTTGCGGGCCAGCCGTTTAGCGGCGAAAGGCCTGCGGGCACCTGCGTGCGAATCATGACCGGCGCGCCGGTTCCGCAGGGCTGCGACGCCGTGGTGATGCAGGAAGAGACCGAGCAGACCGACGACGGGGTGCGTTTTACCGCGAACGTTAAAGCGGGCCAGAACATCCGCCGCACGGGCGAAGACATCACCCTCGGCGCGACCGTTTTTGCCGCCGGGCAGAAATTGACGGTAGGTGAACTGCCGGTGCTGGCGTCGCTCGGCATCGCGGAAGTTGACGTTGTCCGCAAGGTGCGCGTGGCGGTCTTCTCCACCGGCGACGAGCTGCAGCTTCCGGGCCAGCCGCTGCAGGATGGCCAGATTTATGACACCAACCGCCTGGCGGTACACCTGATGCTGGAGCAGCTGGGCTGCGAGGTGATTAACCTCGGGATTATTCCAGACGACCCGGAAAAACTGCGCGCGGCGTTTATCGAGGCGGACAAATCCGCCGACGTGGTCATCAGCTCCGGCGGCGTCTCCGTGGGCGAAGCGGATTACACTAAAACCCTGCTTGAAGAGCTGGGCGAAATCGCCTTCTGGAAGCTGGCGATTAAGCCGGGCAAACCGTTCGCGTTTGGCAAGCTTCCGCACAGCTGGTTCTGCGGCCTGCCGGGTAACCCGGTCTCTGCGGCGCTCACCTTCTACCAGCTGGCGATCCCGCTGCTGGCGAAGCTTTCAGGCAACAAAGCCAGCCCGCTGCCGGAGCGCCTGCGCGTGCGTGCCGCTACGCGCCTGAAAAAATCACCGGGTCGTCTCGATTTCCAGCGCGGCATTCTGGCACGCGGCGCGGACGGTGAGCTCGAAGTGAGCACCACCGGACATCAGGGCTCGCACATTTTCAGCTCCTTCAGCCAGGGTAACTGCTTTATCGTGCTGGAGCGCGAGCGCGGCAACGTGGAAGCCGGCGAATGGGTTGAGGTTGAGCGCTTTAACCACCTGTTCGGAGGCTGACATGACGGTGGAGCTGAGCGACCAGGAGATGATGCGCTACAACCGCCAGATCGTGCTGCGCGGGTTTGACTTTGAGGGTCAGGAAGCGCTTAAGGCAGCCAATGTGCTGGTCGTCGGTCTCGGCGGGCTGGGCTGCGCCGCCGCGCAGTATCTTGCGGCGGCGGGCGTGGGCAGGATGACGCTGTTGGATTTCGATACCGTCTCGGTGTCCAACCTGCAGCGCCAGACGCTGCACAGCGACGCGACGGTTGGCCAGCCGAAAGTAGACTCTGCCCGCACGGCGCTGGCGCGCATCAACCCCAACGTTCAGTTCCCCCTGATTGACGCGATGCTGGATGACGACGCGCTGTTCGCGCAGATTGCGCAGCACGATCTGGTGCTCGACTGCACCGATAACGTCGCCGTCCGTAACCAGCTGAACGCGGGCTGTTTTGCCCACAAAACCCCGCTGGTCTCCGGCGCGGCAATCCGCATGGAGGGGCAAATTAGCGTCTTCACGTACGCGGATGGTGAACCCTGCTACCGCTGCCTGAGCCGTCTGTTTGGCGAGAATGCGCTGACCTGCGTCGAGGCGGGCGTGATGGCACCACTCGTCGGCGTGATTGGCTCATTGCAGGCAATGGAAGCGATTAAAGTGCTGGCGCACTACGGCACGCCTGCCGCGGGGAAAATCGTGATGTATGACGCGATGACCTGTCAGTTCCGCGAGATGAAGCTGATGCGCAATCCGGGGTGTGAGGTTTGCGGAGGTTAAAGCAAACGGCAACCTTCAGGTTGCCGTTTTAGTGTTTGCTCCCTCTCCCTGTGGGAGAGGGTTGGGGTGAGGGCATCAGGCCGCACCCGTCAGATAGACGTCCGTCCAAACGCCCCCTGCCAGTCCTGCTCAAACTTCACGATCGCCGCATCCACCGCAGGCGAGGTAATAAACTGCTGCGCCACGTCCAGCGGCAGCGTGATGGACTCGCACCCTGCCAGCAGGCAGTCCAGCGCCTGACGCGGGGTTTTAAAGCTCGCGGCCAGCACCTTTGACTGCGGGGTATGCAGCGCCAACAGCTGCTGCAATTCAATCACGGTCTGAATCCCGTCCCCGCCCTGCGCGTCCACGCGATTAACGTAAGGGGCCACATACTCTGCTCCGGCCAGGGCGGACAGCATCCCCTGCGCGGCGCCATACACCGCCGTGCCCAGCGTCGGGATCCCTTCCGCTTTCAGCATCTTAATGGCCGCCAGCCCTTCTGCGGTCACCGGCACCTTCACCACCAGGTCGTTAATGATAGCGCGCAGCTTGCGCGCGTCTTCCACCATCCCTTCGGCGGTGGTTGCCATTACCTGCGCAAACAGACGGCCCTTACCGCCCAACGCGTCGTGCAGCGCGGGCAGCAGCTCGTCGAGCGGCGTTTTTCCTGCCGCCACAATGCTTGGGTTGGTGGTCACGCCCGCCAGCGGGAAGATACGCGCCAGCTTTTTGACTGCCGCAACGTCAGATGTGTCGAGATAAAGTTCCATGATGTCACCCTCAAAATTAGCCTGCACTTACCCTATCACGACAAAACCTGCTCAAGAGTTGACCTGCATCAAGATAACTTTCATTCGAAAGTCATTTAATCTTCACATGCAACTTGAGGGCAAAAATATGATCTTCAATATTCAGCGTTATTCCACCCACGACGGCCCCGGTATTCGAACCGTGGTGTTCCTGAAAGGCTGCTCGCTGGGCTGTCGCTGGTGTCAGAACCCGGAAAGCCGCTCGCGCAGCCGGGACGTGCTGTTTGACGCGCGCCTGTGTCTGGAAGGCTGCGACCTGTGTCAGCTGGCGGCACCGGGCTGTATCGAACGCGCGCTCAATGGCCTGGTCATCCACCGCGAAAAGCTGAGTGAAGAGACGCTTAACGCCCTCACCGACTGCTGCCCGACGCAGGCGCTTACCGTCTGCGGTGAAGAGAAGCAGGTGGACGAGATCATGACCACCGTGCTGCGCGACAAACCCTTTTATGACCGCAGCGGCGGCGGGATCACCCTCTCCGGCGGCGAGCCGTTTATGAACCCGGAGCTGGCGCACGCCCTGTTCAAGGCCAGCCACGAACAGGGTATCCACACCGCCGTCGAAACCTGCCTTCACGTGCCGTGGCACTATATCGAGCCGTCATTACCGTACGTCGATCTGTTCCTTGCCGACCTTAAGCACGTCGATGGAGCGGTGTTCAAACAGTGGACCGACGGTTCGGCCAAACGGATCCTGGACAACCTGAAGCGCCTCGCCGCTGCCGGGAAAAAGATCACCATCCGCGTGCCGCTGATCCAGGGCTTTAACGCCGATGAAGCGTCCATCACAGCCATTACCAACTTCGCCGCCGACGAACTCGGCGTCGATGATATTCATTTTTTGCCGTATCACACGCTGGGCATGAACAAATACACCCTGCTCAGCCAACCCTACTCTGCCCCTGACAAACCGCTGGATAACCCTGCCCTGCTGGATTTCGCGCAGCAGTACGCCTGCCAGAAAGGGTTAACCGCGACCTTACGAGGATAAACCTATGACCACCCTGAATCTCAACACCCTCAGCGAACGTATTAAAGCGCATAAAATGGCGCTGGTGCATATCGTCAAGCCGCCGGTCTGTACCGAGCGCGCGCAGCATTACACCGAAATGTACCAGCAGCACATGGACAAGCCGATCCCGGTGCGTCGCGCCCTGGCGCTGGCACATCACCTGGCGGAACGCACCATCTGGATCAAGCACGACGAGCTGATTATCGGCAACCAGGCAAGCGAAGTGCGCGCCGCGCCGATCTTCCCGGAATATACCGTCTCCTGGATTGAGAAAGAGATTGACGATCTGGCGGACCGTCCGGGTGCGGGCTTCGCGGTGAGCGAAGAGAACAAGCGTGTGCTGCATGAAATCTGCCCGTGGTGGCGCGGCCAGACGGTGCAGGACCGCTGCTACGGCATGTTCACCGACGAGCAGAAAGGCCTGCTGGAAACCGGCATCATCAAAGCCGAAGGCAACATGACCTCCGGCGACGCCCACCTGGCGGTAAACTTCCCGCTGGTGCTGGAGAAAGGTCTCGACGGCCTGCGCGCCAAAGTGGACGAGCGCCGCTCGCGCATCAACCTGACGGTGCTGGAAGACCTGCACGGCGATCAGTTCCTGAAGGCAATTGATATCGTGCTGGAAGCCGTCAGCCTGCACATCAAACGCTTCGCCGACCTGGCGCGTGAGATGGCGTCTACGGAAACCCGCGAAAGCCGCCGCGACGAGCTGCTGGCGATGGCGGAAAACTGCGACGTGATTGCCCACGAGCCGCCAAAAACCTTCTGGCAGGCGCTGCAGCTGTGCTACTTCATTCAGCTGATCCTGCAGATTGAGTCCAACGGCCACTCCGTGTCGTTTGCGCGGATGGACCAGTATCTCTATCCGTACTACCGCCGGGACGTGGAGCTGGACCAGAGCCTGGACCGCGAGCACGCCATCGAGCTGCTGCACAGCTGCTGGCTGAAGCTGCTGGAAGTGAACAAAATCCGCTCCGGCTCGCACTCCAAAGCCTCTGCCGGCAGCCCGCTGTACCAGAACGTCACCATTGGTGGTCAGAAGCTGGTCAACGGCGAGCCGATGGACGCGGTGAACCCGCTCTCCTACGCGATCCTGGAGTCCTGCGGTCGCCTGCGCTCCACCCAGCCGAACCTGAGCGTGCGCTATCACGCGGGCATGAGCAACGACTTCCTCGACGCCTGCGTGCAGGTGATCCGCTGCGGCTTCGGGATGCCTGCCTTTAACAACGACGAAATCGTGATCCCGGAATTTATCAAGCTCGGCGTTGAGCGCGATGATGCCTATGACTACGCGGCCATCGGCTGCATCGAAACCGCGGTAGGCGGCAAGTGGGGCTACCGCTGCACCGGCATGAGCTTTATCAACTTCGCCCGCGTGATGCTCGCCGCGCTGGAAGGCGGCCGCGACGCCACCAGCGGCAAGGTGTTCCTGCCGCAGGAGAAAGCGCTCTCCGCCGGTAACTTCGACAATTTCGAGGAGGTGATGGCGGCGTGGGATACCCAGATCCGCTACTACACCCGCAAATCTATCGAAATTGAGTACGTGGTAGACACCATGCTGGAGGAGAACGTCCACGACATTCTCTGCTCGGCGCTGGTGGACGACTGCATCGAACGCGCGAAAAGCATCAAGCAGGGCGGCGCGAAGTATGACTGGGTCTCCGGCCTGCAGGTGGGTATCGCCAACCTCGGCAACAGCCTGGCAGCGGTGAAAAAGCTGGTCTTTGAGCAGGGCGCTATCGGTCAGCAGCAGCTGGCGGCGGCGCTGGCGGATGACTTCGACGGGCTGACCCACGAGCAGCTGCGCCAGCGCCTGATCAACGGCGCGCCGAAGTACGGCAACGACGACGACAGCGTGGACATGCTGCTGACCCGAGCCTATCAGACCTACATTGAAGAGCTGAAGCAGTACCACAACCCGCGCTACGGCCGCGGCCCGATTGGGGGTAACTATTACGCGGGCACCTCTTCCATCTCCGCGAACGTGCCGTTTGGCGCGGCGACGATGGCGACGCCGGACGGACGTAAGGCGCATACCCCACTGGCGGAAGGGGCAAGCCCGGCCTCCGGTACGGACCACCTCGGCCCGACGGCGGTGATCGGCTCGGTCGGTAAACTACCTACCGAGGCGATCCTGGGCGGCGTGCTGCTTAACCAGAAGCTGAATCCGTCGACGCTGGAAAACGACAGCGATCGCCAGAAGCTGATGGTACTGCTGCGTACCTTCTTCGAGGTGCACAAGGGCTGGCATATTCAGTACAACATTGTCTCCCGCGAAACGCTGCTGGAAGCGAAGAAGCACCCGGACCAGTACCGCGACCTGGTAGTGCGCGTGGCGGGTTACTCGGCGTTCTTCACCGCCCTGTCGCCGGATGCGCAGGACGATATTATCGCCCGTACTGAGCATACGCTGTAAGAAAACGCCCGGTGGCGCTGCGCTTACCGGGCCTACAGAGTCTCCCCGTAGGCCGGGTAAGGCGAAGCCGCCACCCGGCTTTCTGACTTTCATTCGAAATTAAATTTGTGCTCCCCGTCACCTTGTTATTAGAATGTTTCAAAACGCAGTGACCCAGGAGCACAGTATGACCGTTAAAGTTATCGTCACCGATATGGACGGAACTTTCCTTGATGATGCCAAGCAGTACGATCGTGACCGCTTCCAGGCACAGTTTGAGCAGCTTAAATCCCGCAATATTGAGTTCGTTGTCGCCAGCGGTAACCAGTATTACCAGCTCATCTCCTTCTTCCCCGAGCTGAAAGAGCAGATCTCCTTCGTGGCGGAGAACGGCGCGCTGGTGTTCGACCACGGCGAACAGGTTTTCCACGGCGAGCTGACCCGCCATGAGTCGCAGATCGTTATTGGCGAACTGCTGAAAGACGAAGGGCTGAACTTTGTAGCCTGCGGTCTGGAGAGCGCCTACGTCAGCGACAAAGCCCCGGACGCCTTCGTGGCGCTGATGTCAAAGCACTATCACCGCTTAAAACGCATCAGCGATTACCGCGAAATCGACGACGTGCTGTTTAAGTTCTCCCTGAACCTGCCGGACAGCGATATCCCGAACCTGGTCGATAAACTGCACGTCTCCCTGGACGGCATCATGAAGCCGGTCACCAGCGGTTTCGGTTTTGTCGATTTGATTATCCCCGGCCTGCACAAAGCCAACGGCATTAGCCGCCTGCTGAAACGCTGGAAAATCTCCCCGCAGGAATGCGTCGGCATTGGCGACAGCGGCAACGATGCCGAGATGCTGAAGCTGGTGAAATACTCTTTTGCGATGGGCAACGCGGCGCAGAGCATTAAAGACATTAGCCGCTACAGCACCGACGATAACAACCATCAGGGCGCGTTGAACGTGATTCAGGCCGTGCTCGACAACCACTCTCCTTTCGACGTCTGATCCTTTCCTCGCCGGAGCCCCGCTCCGGCCTCTCACTCTTTTTCCGACCTGTGGCTTGCGTCAAGTTTTTAAACTTGCATTAACTTATTTTTAACTTAAAGTATCACTTGTAGACATTTTTACTTTCGAATGAAAGATGCGAGGCAGTTATGACCTTTACCAGTGAAACCTTGCCAGCGGACCACAAAGCGGCAATCCGTCAGTTAAAACGTGAGTTACGCGCGCAGATCGGCGACGTGCAGGCGGTGTTCGACAAGCTCAGCGATAAAATCGCCACCCGCGTGGCGGAGATCAACGCCCTGAAAAATAAAGGCGAATCCGTCTGGCCGGTGATTCCGTTTGCAGATGTGAAAAACGGCACGATTACCGACGCTCAGCGCGAGGCCGTTAAGCGCCGCGGCTGCGCGGTGATTAAAGGTCACTTCCCCCGCGAGCAGGCGCTGGCGTGGGATCGGTCGATGCTCGACTACCTCGATCTGAACAAGTTTGACGAGGTATACAAAGGGCCGGGCGACAACTTCTTCGGCACCTTAACCGCCTCCCGTCCGGAGATTTACCCGATCTACTGGTCCCAGGCGCAAATGCAGGCGCGCCAGAGTGAAGCGATGGCGCAGGTGCAGTCGTTCCTGAACCGTTTATGGACATTCGAGAGCAACGGTAAGCAGTGGTTTAACCCTGACGTCAGCGTGATTTATCCGGACCGCATTCGCCGCCGTCCGCCGGGAACCACCTCCAAAGGGCTGGGGGCGCATACCGATTCCGGCGCGCTGGAGCGCTGGCTGCTGCCGGCTTACCAGCAGGTGTTTGCCCGCGTGTTTGACGGCAACGTCGAGAAATACGATCCGTGGAACGCCGCGCACCGTACTGAAGTGGAAGAATACACCGTGGATAACACCACCAAATGCTCGGTGTTCCGCACCTTCCAGGGCTGGACGGCGCTGTCGGACATGATCCCCGGCCAGGGGCTGCTGCACGTGGTGCCGATCCCGGAAGCAATGGCCTACATTCTGCTGCGTCCGCTGCTGGACGACGTGCCGGAAGACGAACTCTGCGGCGTGGCGCCGGGGCGCGTGCTGCCGATTTCCGAGAAGTGGCACCCGCTGCTTGTCGAAGCATTAACCAGTATTCCGGCGCTGGAAGCCGGCGATTCCGTGTGGTGGCACTGCGACGTGATCCACTCCGTCGCGCCGGTGGAAAATCAGCAGGGCTGGGGCAATGTGATGTACATCCCCGCCGCGCCAATGTGCGAGAAGAACCTCGCCTACGCGAAGAAGGTCAAGGAAGCGCTGGAGACCGGCGCGTCGCCGGGAGACTTCCCGCGCGAGGATTATGAAAAAAGCTGGCAGGGCCGCTTTACCGTGAACGATCTCAATATCCACGGCAAGCGCGCGCTGGGCATGGCTTAACTGTCGTACAGCCCTTCCCGCTCCACGGCGGTGCGTCGTTTCCCCTGACGTATCCGCCGTACCGACTCCCGAACGGCCAGCGTGCCGTTCAGCAGCAATGTTCCTACCGGCGCGTCCGGGCGCATCAGCCGCTGCTGGAGCATATGCACCGCTTCCGTTCCCAGCTCGTCGCGGGGAACATGCACCGCCGTTAAGGGCACATCCTGAATCGCCGCCAGATTAAAGCCGTCAATGCTCATCACCGAGACGTCCTGCGGCACGCGCAGACCGTGATTTTGCAGCGCGCTGATGGTGCCTGCCGCCATAAAGTCCCCGCCTACCAGGAACGCCGTCGGCAGGTCTTTTCCCTTCTGTTGGTTAAGCCACTCGCTCACCAGTTGCTCCGTCTCTCTGGCACTGAAGCTTGGCACCACCAGCAGGTCGCGCCTGTCGTTAAACCTGAGATTATGGACGTGCCACGCGTCGCGGATCCCCGCCAGGCGCAGCTCCATGGTGTAGCGACGCAGGCACAGCACGTTCATCACCTCGCGGTGCCCCATCTCGAACAGGTACTCCGCCGCCCGCTCGCCAATCGCACGGTGATCCGGGGCAACGGCAGGCAGGCGCATGCGGCGGTCCCGACAGTTAATCAGCATGCAGGGTTTCCCCACATCCACCGCCAGATCGTGGATATGCGGATCGTCGATACCGAGCAGAATGGCCGCCTGGGTATCCGGCTCGTTCATGCGTGCCAGAAAAATCTGGGCGTCGCTGTCGTTCTCCTCCAGCGCGCAGTAGCGCAGCCGAACCTCGTGCGAGGCAAGCCCTTTGCTCACGCTCTGGATCACGCGGTAGTAAAAGATGTCGGACCGCTCGTCGAAGGCACGCTGAGGGGCAAAAACCACCAGGCTGTTAAGCAGCAGACGCCCCGCCGCCATGCCGTCCATCACCCCCAGCTCCCGCGCGCACGCCAGCACCTTAGCCCGCGCCTTTTCGCTGGTATTCGCTTTGCCTGCCAGCACACGGGAAACCGTACTGATGGAGAGCTGGGTACGGGCGGCGATTTCGGTGATTTTTAGCCTTTTGTCCATTTTGTGATCTGGCTCCATTTGCGAAATGAAAAAATTTTCATAGCGTGTTCATCAGGCAATAACTGACATAAAGACCATCATGCCAGAGGGTTTACGTCAGTTATGAGAAATTTTGCACAAAATCCACTTTTGCCCTCTCATTTTCTTCCCTAAGGTGAACTTGTCACACAGCTTCCATACTAGTTGTATAGCAACTTAAGCATTCTAAGCGGATAGAAATCAAAGGCATAACAATCTGTGTGACACCTGAACCTCCGTCCCCTTACCGTCCGTCTTGTGGAGAGTAAAATGAGTCAGGACATCAATAACACCGTTGCGACAAGCAAAACCCGTCGCGTCATTAAGAATTTGCGCTGGTACGTGCTGGTGCTGTTTTTACTTGGCGTCACCGTTAACTACATCACCCGTAACTCACTGGGGATCCTCGCCCCGGAACTGAAAGAGAGCCTCGGGATCACCACCGAGCAGTACTCCTGGATAGTCGGCGCGTTTCAGATCGCCTACACCATTTTCCAGCCCCTGTGCGGCTGGCTGATTGACGTTATCGGCCTGAAGATTGGCTTTATGGTCTGCGCCGGGATCTGGGCGCTGATGTGTATCTTCCACGCGGGTGCCGGAAGCTGGCTGCATCTCGCGATCCTGCGCTTCTTTATGGGTGCTTCCGAAGCTGCCGCCACGCCAGCGAACGCAAAAACCATCGGTGAATGGTTCCCGAAATCAGAGCGTCCCGTTGCCGCCGGCTGGGCGGGCGTGGGCTTCTCCATCGGCGCGATGCTGGCCCCGCCTATCATCTACTTTGCTCACGCGTCGTTCGGCTGGCAGGGCGCGTTTATGTTTACCGGCGTGCTGGCGCTGCTGTGGGTGATCCTCTGGTGGGCGTTCTACCACAACCCGGAACAGCACCCGAACCTGAGCCGCGACGAGCTGGCGTTTATCAAGCAGGATAACGAACCCGCACCGGTCAAGCTGCCCTTCCTGACCGCGCTGAAAACCGTCTCGAAAAACAAACGCTTCTACGGTATCGCCATCCCGGCCTTTATGGCAGAACCCGCCTGGGCGGTGCTGAGCTTCTGGGTACCCCTGTACCTCGCCAAAGAGCACGGCATGGATTTGAAGCAGATTGCGATGTTTGCCTGGCTGCCCTTCCTCGCCGCCGACCTCGGCAGCGTGGCAAGCGGCTACCTGACGCGCCTGTACACCCGCTGGTTCGGCTGCTCCCGCGTGAACTCGGTGGTGGCAAGCTCCGTCACCGGCGCGTTTCTGATGATTTCTCTGGCCATCGTCGCCGTGACCCGCGACCCGTATATCACCATCGTGCTGATCTCCATCGGCGGCTTCGGGCACCAGATTATCTCCTGCATGCTGAGCGCGCTGGTGGTGGAGTCCTTCGACAAAGGCCAGATGGCGACCGTCAACGGCATGCGCGGCTCGGCGGCGTGGATCGCCAGCTTCCTGTTCTCCCTGTTAATCGGGGTGACCGCCGACAAAATCGGCTTCAACCCGCTTTTTATTGCCATGGGCTTTTTTGACCTGATTGGCGCTCTCTTCCTGGTGGCATTTATTGCTGAACGTCGCGCCAAGCGCGCCTGATAGTGGATGTATTGCATATGAAAACCCTGAAAAACTGGACCGTCGATAAGCAGTCTGCGAATCATCTGGAGCTGCTGGTCGATAATCAGCACCGCCTGTGCCTGTATGTGCTGGAAGAGAACCTGTTCCGCGTGCTGATTAAGCGCAAAGGCGAGCTGGCGCTGGACCGCACCTGGAGCATCGCGCCGGAACAGGACGTGCCGTGGGAAGGCCGCCATCGTGACGACTTGAGCGGTTTCTCCTGCCCGGCCTGGACCCTGACGCAGCAGGATGACGCAGTGACGGTGGCAACCGAGCAGCTACGCGTGACCGTCCACCAGCCCCTGTGGCTGGAGTGGCACTACCGTAATGATGCGGGCGAATGGCAGCCGCTGGTCCAGGATCGCCCGACCAGCGCCTACCTGCTGAACGCCCACGGCGACGGCGTGGCGCACTATCTCAGCCGCCGCAAGGACGAGCGTTTCTACGGCCTGGGTGAGAAAGCGGGCGATCTGCAGCGCAACGGCAAACGCTACGAGATGCGTAACCTGGACGCCATGGGTTACAACGCCGCCAGCACCGATCCGCTTTATAAGCACATTCCGTTCACCCTCACCCGCCGCGACGACGTGAGCTACGGCCTGTTCTACGACAACCTGAGCAGCTGCTGGCTGGATCTGGGCAACGAGATCGACAACTATCACACCGCCTATCGCCGCTGGCAGGCGGAAGCGGGCGATATTGATTACTACCTCTTTACCGGCAAGCGCGCGCTGGACGTCACCAAAGCCTTCGTGCGCCTGACCGGGAAAACGCTGTTTGGGCCGAAGTGGAGCCTGGGCTACAGCGGCTCGACCATGCACTACACCGACGCGCCGGACGCGCAAAACCAGCTGATGAACTTCATCCGCCTGTGCGAAGAGCACGCCATTCCGTGCGATTCGTTCCAGCTCTCGTCCGGCTATACCTCCATCAACGGCAAGCGCTACGTCTTCAACTGGAACTACGACAAAGTGCCGCAGCCGAAGGCGATGAGCCAGGCCTTCCACGACGCGGGATTGAAGCTTGCGGCCAATATCAAGCCGTGCCTGCTGCAGGATCATCCCCGCTATAACGAAGTGGCGGAGAGCGGCCTGTTCATCCGTGATTCAGAAACCGATGCGCCTGAACGTTCCAGCTTCTGGGATGACGAAGGCTCGCACCTCGACTTCACCAACCCGCAGACGGTGCAGTGGTGGCAGAACGGCGTGACCACGCAGTTGCTGGAAATGGGTATCGACTCTACCTGGAACGACAACAACGAGTATGAAGTGTGGGACGGTGAAGCCCGCTGCTTTGGCTTCGGCAAGGAGATCGCCATCAAGCACATTCGCCCGGTGATGCCGCTGCTGATGATGCGCGCCTCGCTGGAAGCGCAGCAGCGCTTTGCGCCGGAAAAACGCCCGTATCTCATCTCCCGCTCCGGCTGCGCCGGGATGCAGCGCTACGTTCAGACCTGGAGCGGCGACAACCGCACCAACTGGGACACCCTGCGCTATAACATCCGCATGGGGCTGGGCATGAGCCTGTCCGGGCTGTTCAACGTCGGGCACGACGTCGGCGGTTTCTCCGGCGACAAGCCGGACGCCGAGCTGTTCGTGCGCTGGGTGCAGAACGGCGTAATGCACCCGCGCTTTACCATTCACTCGTGGAACGATGACCACACGGTGAACGAGCCGTGGATGTATCCGGGCGTCACGCCTGCCATTCGCGGCGCGATTGAGCTGCGCTACCGCCTGCTGCCGTATCTCTACACCCTGCTCTGGCAGGCGCACGCCGACGACGAGCCGATGCTGCGCCCGACCTTCCTCGACCACGAGCACGACGCGCAGACCTTCGAAGAGTGCGATGACTTCCTGCTGGGCCGCGACCTGCTGGTCGCCAGCGTCGTAGAAGCCGGGCAGCGCGAGCGCCGCGTCTGGCTGCCAGATAACGAAACGGGCTGGTACGATTTTTACACCCACGCGTGGTTCTCCGGCGGACAGTGGATCACCTGCGACGCGCCGCTGGAAAAACTGCCGCTGCTGGTGCGCGCCGGGGCCGGTCTGCCGCTTAGCGAGCGCATCACGCATGTGAGTGCTGAAAAAGATACGACCCGCGAGCTGAAGCTGTTCCCGGTTAAAGGCGTCGGCACAACCACGGGGCTGCTGTTTGAAGACGACGGTGAAAGCTGGGGCTATCAGAAGGGCAATGCGCTGTGGGTGGAATGGGAAATGGAGTGTGATGGCGCAACCATCAACCTGAAGGTCAACGCGCGCGGGGATTATCGTCCGGCGTGGAAGACGCTGAAGGTGTCATTACCTGTAGGGGAAAAACGTACGCTGCGGGTGAACGGGGTTGAAGGGAGCGAGTGGGTGGTGTAGTGCGGCCTGATGCCCTCACCCTAGCCCTCTCCCACAGGGAGAGGGGATAAAGGCACGACGCCTTTCCCTAAGTATTTCGCGCTGCAGGAAGGCGGCAAACCTGTGAATCCCCGGGAGCTTACATAAGTAAGTGACCGGGGTGAACAGGTGCAGCCAACGCATCTGCAGCGTGAAAGACGACGGGAAATTAGCCGTCGATACCTTTGCTGCGCAGGTAATCTTCGTAGTTACCGGTGAAGTCCACCACGCGCTCTGGCGTAATTTCGATCACGCGGGTCGCCAGTGAGCTGACGAACTCACGGTCGTGAGAGACGAAGATCAGGGTGCCCTGATACATCTCCAGCGCCATGTTCAGCGATTCGATAGATTCCATATCCAGGTGGTTGGTCGGTTCGTCCATCACCAGAATGTTCGGTTTTTCCATCATCAGCTTGCCAAACAGCATGCGGCCTTTTTCACCACCGGAGAGCACTTTGGCGGGCTTTTTGATGTCGTCCTGGCTGAACAGCAGACGCCCCAGAATGCTGCGCACCGCCTGCTCGTCGTCACCTTCCTGCTTCCACTGGCTCATCCAGTCGAAGACGGTCAGGTCGTTTTCGAACTCATATTCGTGGTCCTGCGCGTAGTAACCAATCTGCGCGTTTTCAGACCACTTCACGGTGCCGTTGTCCGGCTGCAGTTCACCCACCAGGGTTTTCAGCAGGGTAGATTTACCCACGCCGTTGGCGCCCAGAATGGCAATTTTCTCGCCCACTTCCAGCAGCAGGTTGAAGTTTTTAAACAGCGGGCCTTCATCAAAGCCTTTGGTAAGCGCCTCAACTTCCAGCGCGTTACGGAACAGCTTCTTGTCCTGCTCGAAGCGAATGAACGGGTTCTGACGGCTGGAGGCTTTAACCTCTTCCAGCTTGATTTTGTCGATCTGACGGGCACGCGAGGTCGCCTGACGGGATTTAGAGGCGTTAGCGCTGAAGCGGCTCACGAAGGATTGCAGGTCCGCAATCTGCGCTTTCTTCTTGGCGTTGTCGGCAAGCAGACGTTCACGCGCCTGGGTGGCTGCCGTCATGTACTCGTCGTAGTTGCCCGGATAAACGCGCAGCTCGCCGTAGTCCAGATCCGCCATGTGCGTACAGACCATGTTCAGGAAGTGACGGTCGTGCGAGATGATGATCATGGTGCTGTCGCGGTCGTTCAGCGTCTGCTCCAGCCAGCGGATGGTATCGATGTCCAGGTTGTTCGTTGGTTCGTCGAGCAGCAGGATGTCCGGGTTAGAGAACAGCGCCTGCGCCAGCAGCACGCGCAGCTTCCAGCCAGGCGCGACTTCGCTCATCGGGCCGTAATGCTGTTCAACCGGAATACCCACGCCCAGCAGCAGCTCGCCCGCACGCGCTTCCGCGGAGTAGCCGTCCATTTCGCCGTACTGGGTTTCCAGATCGGCCACTTTATAGCCGTCTTCTTCGCTCATTTCGGCGAGACCGTAGATACGATCGCGCTCCTGCTTCACTTCCCACAGCTCCGCGTGCCCCATGATCACGGTGTCGAGCACGGTGAACTCTTCGAAGGCGAACTGATCCTGACGCAGCTTACCGATACGCTCGTTCGGATCGAGCGACACGTTGCCCAGCGTCGGCTCTAAATCGCCGCCGAGGATCTTCATAAAGGTGGATTTTCCGCTACCGTTGGCACCAATCAGGCCGTAACGGTTGCCGCCGCCAAATTTGACGGAAATATTTTCGAACAGCGGCTTACTGCCAAACTGCATAGTGACGTTGCTGGTAACTAACACGGAGAGATTCCTGCGAAAAGTGTGATAAACACGGCATTATGCCACAATTCCGAATTGAGATCCCGTGTTGCGGCAATCCACTAAACTTTAACAAAATCGAAAAAAATGTGATTTCGTACACATCTGAATTCCCTGTTAGCGGGAATGCACATATAATGCGCTCCCATCACAGATTCAGACTTATCAACTCATCGCCTGAATGGCTTAGATACCTCGCACAACATGAACATGAAATTAACAACGCTTTTTGCGGCGGCGTTAGCCGTAGTAGGTTTTTGTAAGACCGCGTCTGCGGTGACGTATCCCCTGCCGACAGACGGAAGCCGTCTGGTGGGTCAAAACCAGGTGGTGACGGTGCCTGAGGGTAACTCTCAGCCGCTGGAGTATTTCGCCGCGCAGTACCAGCTGGGCCTGTCCAACATGCTGGAAGCGAACCCGGGCGTTGACCCGTATCTGCCAAAAGCAGGTACCGTGCTGAATATTCCTCAGCAGCTGATCCTGCCGGATACCGTTCATGAAGGCATCGTGATTAACAGCGCCGAAATGCGTCTGTATTACTACCCGAAAGGCACCAACACCGTTATCGTGCTGCCAATCGGTATCGGCCAGCTGGGCAAAGACACCCCGCTGAACTGGACCACCAAAGTAGAGCGTAAGAAAGCGGGCCCAACCTGGACGCCGACGGCTAAAATGCACGCGGAATACATCGCTGCGGGCGAACCGCTGCCCGCCGTTGTGCCAGCCGGCCCGGATAACCCGATGGGCCTGTACGCGCTGTACATTGGTCGTCTGTACGCCATCCACGGCACCAACGCCAACTTCGGTATCGGCCTGCGCGTGAGCCACGGCTGCGTACGCCTGCGTAACGACGACATCAAGTTCCTGTTCGAAAACGTGCCGGTCGGTACGCGCGTGCAGTTCATCAACGAACCGGTGAAAGCGACGTCTGAGCCAGACGGCAGCCGCTACATCGAAGTGCACAACCCGCTCTCCACCAGCGAAGACCAGATCAACAACAACGAGATCGTGCCGATTACGCTGAACAGCGCGGTGCAGTCAGTGACCTCTCAGCCAGACGTGGAAACCACCATCGTCGACCAGGCGATTCAGAACCGTTCCGGTATGCCGGTGCGTCTGAACTAATCACGCGCATCAAAAAAGCGGGCCTCGAGGCCCGCTTTTTTTTATCCGTTATTCACAATCACAATCCCGCCGTGGTCGTAGCGATAGTGGCAGTGGGCATACTCCAGCGGCGTGCCATCTTCCAGATAAATGACCTGCTCCACCTCCAGCACCGGATCGGTTTCCTCACAGACCAGATGCTCTCTGTCCAGCGCGCTGGGCTTTAGCGCCCGCACGACCCGGTATGACCCCATAATTTTCAGCCCCAGGGTTTCCTGAACGTACTGAAACACCGACCCTTCAAGGTGGTTTTTCGTCAGGCCCGGCACCAGATTCATCGGCATCACTGTGGAATCCAGCGACATTGGTTCGCCGTTCAGTAAACGCAGGCGAATGAAGTCGTAGATCGGCGCATCGGCGTTAATCATCAGCGACGCCTGCTCTTTTTCGTTCGGGAAGCGCAGTTCGAAATGCACCACCTGGCTCGTGACCGTACCCAGATGCGCCCAGGTTTTGGTCGCGCCAAAGTAGTCGCTGCCGGAGAGATCCCACTGCGAGAGCTGGAGGAAGTTTTTGCGGATGAACGTCCCCTGCCCCTGGCGGGTGTAGACCAGCCCTTCGACGATCAGCTGGCGCATCGCCTGCTGGATGGTCATCCGGCTGGTGCTGAACTCCGCCGCCAGTGCAAACTGATCCGGCAGGGGTTCGTTGGCGGCGTACTGCTGGCTGATAATGCGTTTCTTAATTTCCCGCGCTATGGTGATGTACTTCGCCGCCATCGTCCTTCCTTTCTGTTAGTTTTCTATCCCGCTGTTTTTCAAGGCCACTCGCTCGGCAATTTTGAGGAAAGGCAGGTAGAAGAATACACCAAATACGATGATTGCCAACTGGACCACCACGGCGCGCCAGTCCCCCGCCGTCGCCAGCCAGGCGCTGAGGATCGGCGGCGTGGTCCACGGGATCATCACCACGCAGCGCGACATCAGCCCCAGCGTGGTGCAGAGCCAGGCGAAGTAAATGCCGATGGCGGGCAGCAGCACAAACGGGATCATCAGCGGCAGGTTAAAGACGATCGGCAGGCCGAAAATCACCGGCTCGTTGATGTTGAATAAGCCAGGTGCCAGCGACAGACGCGCCACCTGCTTCGCCGATTGTTGCCGCGAGAAGATAAAGATGGCGATCAGCAGCGAGATCGTGCTGCCCGTACCGCCCACCATGCCAAACGTCGGCACGAAAATATTGTTGATGATGTGCGGGATCGGCTGTCCGTTGGCGAAGGCCAGCATGTTCTCGTTGGTATTAATCAGCAGGAATGGCTCAAGCACCACGCTGTTGACCACCGACTGATGAATGCCGAGCGTGAACAGGAAGTTGCCGAAGCTGTAGATGAAAATCGTCCCCGGCAGGCTGGTGTTGATCAGCCGCAGCGGCTGCTGGATAAAGGTCGTAATGAGATGGATCAGATCCGTATGCAGCACGTTCGCCAGCAGCGCCGCCAGCACGGCGAACACCGACAAGGTAAGAATGGTTGGGATCAGCGCGGTAAAGGATTTGCTCACCGCCGGGGGCACGTTTTCCCCCAGCGAAATGTGCAGCGCCTTCAGCCGCGAAATCGCGATAAACAATTCAGTTGAGAGCAGGCCAATCAGCACCCCGGCGAAAATCCCGGTGGAACCGATATTGGCGAAGGTCAGCACCTGCGTGACGTTCACCGTGGCCTCGCTGCCAACGGGCGTAACCTGTAAGCGCATCGGCATCATGATGATAAAGCTGCTGACGGCGATAACCACTGCCGAGACCGGATTGTCGAAATCTTTGTTGCGCGCCAGCGACCAGGCAATCATCGGCGCCAGCAGCAGCGCGGCGATGTTCAGCGTGCCGTTAATAATCGCCTCGCCCCACACCTTAAACTGTGTGAGCGTGTCGCCCTCAAAAATCCACGGGAACACCACGTTGTTCACCAGCACCGCCAGACCGGCGAGGATGAAAATCGGCATCACCGTGGCGAAGGCGTCGCGCAGGGATCGCAGGTGCACCTGGTTTGCCAGGCGCGCCGAGAACTCAACAAATTTATCGACAAAGGACTGCATGTGCGGTGTGATTTTTGTTTCAGACATAGCGGAGTGTTCCCATCAATCAGTCACAAAAACGGCCCGGCAGCGTACGGCTTACATCTCGCGTCCGTTGGTATGGATAACCTGTTTTAACCACGCGTAGCTCTTCTTCGGCACGCGCTTAAGGTCTTTCAGGTCGTGATTCTCTCGGTTGACGTAGACCACGCCGTAGCGCTTACGCATGTCCCCCTGCGAGCTAAGAATGTCAATTAACCCCCAGCCGAGATAGCCAATGACCTCTGCGCCATCCTCGAATATGGCTTCCTTCATGGCCTCGATATGCGCCCGGTGGTAGTCGATGCGGTAGGTGTCCTCAATCGGGTTGACCCCGTCCCAGGACTCAATCACGCCAATACCGTTTTCTATCGGGAAGACCGGCATCCGCCAGTCGTTGGCATAGCGAGTGATGATGGTGCGAAAACCGAGCGGGTCGATCTGCCAGTTCCACTCGGTGGCCTTCAGGTAGGGGTTATTTTTCTCACCGTGCAGCAGGTAATCGTTGACCGGCGTGCCTTCCGGGATCGCATCGCTGTCCAGCGTTTTGCTGGCGTAGTAGCTGAAGGCCATAAAGTCGTTTTTCGTGCGGGCAAACAGAGCGAGATCGTCGGCGCGATAGATATCACCGAAGCCCTCCTGCTCCACCACCGCCATCACCGCCGGGCTGTAGCCCTGGCCGGCAAAGACGCGCAGCAGGTTCTGGTTGAGGAATTCGTCATACTGCTGGGCGCAGAAGATATCGCGCGGCTTGCAGGTGGCCGGATAGATCAGCTGGTGCGCCAGCATGCCGCCCATTAGCTGGCCCGGTTTTGTCTGGTGCAGATACTCGGTCAGCGACATGTGCGCCACCATCGCATGGTGCTGAAGCTCATACAGCTCGCGCAGGGTTTTCTCGCCTTTCATATAGCCGGAAATGCGGAACGCTTCCGGCATATGGAAGATGTTCTGCTCGTTAAAGGTCAGCCAGTACTTTACCCGGTCGCCGAAGCAGTCGATCATCTTTTTGCCGTAGCGGATAAAAGCCTCCACCACGCGGCGATCGTTGAAGCCGTTGTACTCCTGCGCCAGCGCCAGCGGCATGTCGAAGTGGTAGAGGCAGACCATCGGCTCGATGCCGCGGGCGATGAGATCGTCAATAAAGCGGTC
This sequence comes from Enterobacter sp. IF2SW-B1, assembly GCF_001743375.1. NCBI lineage: Bacteria > Pseudomonadati > Pseudomonadota > Gammaproteobacteria > Enterobacterales > Enterobacteriaceae > Enterobacter > Enterobacter sp. IF2SW-B1. The sequence continues at coordinate 801,086 of NZ_MJAA01000001.1, forward strand.
GTAAAAGGCGATGCCCTCGTCGTTGAACGCGCCGTCGCCCTGCGGGCAGACGCGGCTCCAGGAGATCTGGAAGCGGTAGCAGTTCATGCCCAGATCCTGCATCAGGTCGAAATCTTCCCGGTAGCGGTGGTAGGAGTCGGTCGCCACCTTCCAGTCGGAGACGTTTTCTCCGGCCTCACGAATGTCGTACACCGACATCCCCTTCCCGCCCTCGTTCCAGGCCCCTTCCGTCTGCATGCTGGACACCGAGTTGCCCCATAAAAAGTTGGCTGGCAGTGAATTGTTCATGCTCTCTCCCTATATGACTAGTCATTTAAAATCTCATGACTAGTCATATAGGCGAAGATGAAATTTCGATCAAAGGGGAGGATCGTTTTTTGTGAGGAATGTCGGAAAGAAGCGCTGAGCAGGAAAAATGAAGAGCGAAATCCTGTTATTTAGGCCTGAGCGTTAACCTATGCAGAATCACATTTCCTGCTCGTGCCACTGGCTGGCCTCATAAAATCATTATTAACTTAATGCGCACGAACCACGGCCCAGGCCGGAACATAAAAATCTCAACCCTATCAAATGGAAAATGACGCTCATGAAGATATCTACTCGCCGTATCGCATTCGCTCTCAGCTTAGCGTTGCCCGGCTCAATGACTCACGCGGCAACGGTGTATACGGGTGATAAAGTGCAGGGAGTGCCGGTTATCTCTACGCTGGATGTATCAGACCTGCCAGCCGGACAACATCGCTTCATGTTTGAGGGGGTTGAGACAGGAACGGGACAGCGCTGGTATGTACCCATAATGGTGACAAAAGGGAAAACGGACGGGAAGAAAGTCCTTCTGCAGGCGGGCGTCCACGGGGATGAGCTAAACGGCGTGCGCATCGTACAAAAAGTGATGGAACAACTGGACCCCGAAAAAATGAACGGCAGCGTTATTGGCATCATTGGCCCAAACCGTTCTGGCCTTGAGAGAGTCTCCCGGACATGGTCTGTTTCAACCGATGGGGGTGAAACGATCGACTACAATCGCGTCCATCCAGGAAAAGAAACGGGTAACCCTGCTGAGCGTCAGGCATGGATGATGTGGAACAAGGTTTACAAGGGGAATGTCGACCTGGCGATTGACTATCACACCCAGTCTACCGGAACGGCTTATCCGCTGTTCATTTATGCCGACTACCGCAATGCGGATGCCCGGACAATTGCGGAACTTTTTCCGGCAGATCAAATTAAGAAAGACCCCGGCGAAGCCGGCTCAATGGAAACCACCTTTATTCAAAATGGTATCCCGGCAATAACGGCCGAGACGGGAGAGCCGAGGATTTACCAGCAGGATATGATTGCCCGGGGTTTAGAGGGTGCCCTCAATGTACTGATCCATTACAAGGTGATTGAAGGCAAAATCGGCGCAACCGCCAGCAGCAATAAAACGTATATTGGTAATGCGATCAGTTCCATACGAGCAACTACGGGTGGGTTTGCGGAAGTTTTCGTTAAACCCGGCGACACGGTAAAAGCAGGACAAGAGGTCGCACTGCAGCGAAATGCTTTCGGTGATGTTGTCGCGAAGTATTCAGCGGAAAGGGACGGCAAAGTACTGGCAATTGGAACAGATGTGGTCAGAGAACCCCGAGCCCTGCTGGTAAGAGTCCTTGAGCAAAACCCAGCCGCAACCTGCAAAGACGGCTGCTGATTACCGCCACAGCCCATCGTTGAATCGGCAAAAGCAGCTTATCGTCATTTCTTCGATATCATCCCCGGCAGGCGAAGCGCCGCCGGGGATGAGGAGCGTTATTGTTGCGCAAGCTGATTGCGACGATACTCCCCCTGCCGCTCCAGCATCCAGCCCGGATATTCACGCGGCAGCGCGCTGACGGCATCCAGCTGTTTAAGCTCGTCTTCGCTTAAGCGGATCCCGGTGGCGGCAATGTTGTCGTCCAGCTGTTCAACGCGCTTCGCACCAATGATGACGCTGGTCACCGCCTTCTGGTGCAGCAGCCACGCCAGCGCGATTTGCGCCACGGAGGCGCCCTTGCTTTCGGCAATCACGCGCATCACGTCCACGCAGTCAAAGGCGCGATCTTTGTCCACCGGCGGGAAGTCGAACGCCAGACGGCGGCTACCGGCTTCGCTCTGCCCGTCGCGACCATATTTTCCACTCAGCAGGCCGCCCGCCAGCGGGCTCCAGACCATCAGCCCGACGCCTTCGCTCTGCATCATCGGCACCAGCTCGCGCTCAAGATCGCGCCCGGCAATGGTGTAGTACGCCTGCAATGACGCAAAACGCGCCAGCCCCAGACGCTCGGAAATCCCCAGCGCTTTGGCTATCTGCCACGCCGCCCAGTTCGAGACGCCGATGTAGCGCACGTGGCCGTGCTGCACCAGGTTATCCAGCGCATACAGCGTCTCCTCAATCGGCGTGGCCGGATCGAAACCGTGAAGCTGATAGAGATCGATATGATCGAGCTGCAGGCGGCGCAGGCTCTCCTTCACGCTGCTGATGATGTGATAGCGCGAGCTGCCGCGCGAGTTCACTCCCGCCGTCCCGGTTTCGCCAAATACTTTAGTCGCGACCACCACGTTCTCGCGCGGGATTTTCAGGTTTTTCAGCGCCTGCCCGAGGATCGCCTCCGAGCGCCCTTCCGAGTAAACGTCCGCGGTATCGATAAAGTTGATCCCGGCATCCAGCGCGCGGCCCACCAGCTGTTCTGCTTCGCTCTGCTGGAGCTGACCAATCTTGCCCCACATGCCGCCTTCTCCGCCGAAGGTCATGGTGCCGAGGCACAGTTCAGAAACGAACAGACCGGTGTTGCCCAGTTTTTGATAACGCATAAGATAATCCTCGCATGTCGATTGGGTACCCGATAGTTATACCCGCCCCTCAGCCATCGCGAATGTGGCGTTCCTGTCCGTTTCTTGCCCAATCCTCTGAATATTTATCCGCGCGGGGCGTCGCCAAAGACACTATAGTCCGGCAGCTGTACCTGCTGATACGGCTCCCAGCCGCCGCCGAGCGCCTTGTAGAGCGCCACCAGATCGAGGGCGCTTTGTACCTGCGCCTGCGCGCGCTGCTGCTCGGCCTGCGCCAGCTGCCGCTGGGCGTCCAGCACGTCGATAAAGCTGGCGATCCCCTGGCGGTAGCTGTCGCTGGCTAAATCAAAGGCGTTTTGCAGGGCATCAATGGTTTTCGCCAGGCCCGCCTCACGCTGCTGGTCGGTGCGATAGCTCACCAGCGCGTTTTCGACATCGCCGAGCGCGGTGAGCACCGTCTGGCGATAGTCCAGTACCGCAGCGCCCTGCTGCGCGCGCGCCACCTTGACGCTGGAGACCAGTCGACCACCCTGGAAAATCGGAATGGAAACCTGCGGGCCGAAGCTGTAGAAGTGGCTGCTCCAGTCGGTCAGCCAGCCGGATTCGCTGTTGCGCAGGCCAAACTGTCCGGAGAGGGTAAAGCTCGGGAACAGCTCGGCCACCGAGACGCCAATCTGCGCCGTGGCGGCATGAAGGTTGGCCTCCGCTTCGCGCACGTCCGGACGGCGGCGCGCCAGCGTGGACGGTATACCAGTCTGCACGATATCCGGCAGCGCGGGCATTGGCTGTGCGGATTGCAGCTCGCTATCCAGCGCCCCCGGCGGCTTGCCGAGCAGAATAGCCAGCCCGTTCATCGCCTGGCGTTCCTGGGCCTGATACTGCGGCAGCTGGGCTTCAAGATTGCCCAGCTGCGCCCGGGCGTTTTCCACGTCCATCTGCGGTGACAGCCCGCCGCGCTGGCGGCTTTCGGTCAGGTCCAGCGTCTGCTGCGCGCTTTTAATCTGGGTGTTCAGGGTAGCGATAATGCTCTGCGCCCCGCGCAGCTGGAGCCACGCGCGCGCCACTTCCGCTTCCAGCGACACCAGCGCATCGTTACGCTGTTCGATGGCGGCCTTCTGCTGCGCCTCGGCGGCTTCCACCTGACGGCGCACCTTGCCCCAGAGGTCGATTTCCCACTGGGCGTCGAAGCTGCCCTGATAAAGGTTAATCGGCTGCGTCAGCGGCCCCAGAGCGCCTCTGAGTTCAGAGTCGACATTATCCAGCTGGTCGTACACGCCGTGGGATTTTAGCTCCCCTTCCAGCCCGAGCTGCTGGCGCGTCGCCTGCAGATTGCCGTTCACCGACGGGAAAAATGCCCCGCCCGCCTGGTTAATCTGTTCACGCGCCCCGGCAATGCGCAGTACCGTTTGCTGCAGCGTCAGGTTTCCGGCGATGGCGCGTTCAACCAGACTGTCGAGCTGCGGCGAGCCGAAGGTTTTCCACCAGCGCGGATTGGTCGCGGCGGAGGTGGTTTGCGATTTCACCGCGCTGTCGCCCTTATCGTTCCAGTGCGTAACGGCGGGTGGCGCAGGCTGCTGGTAGTCCGGCCCGACGGCGCAGCCCACCAGCAGCATCATTATCATCAGGGGGTGTAAACGTCTGTGTATCATCAGTGTGCTCCTGCACTCCCCTCGCTCTTAACCGGCGAGAGCAACAAACAAAACGGAATCAATAGCAAGGCCACGGCGCTCAGAATGGTGAAGACGTCGATGTAGGCCAAAAAGCGCGACTGCTCGATCATCGTCTGGTACATCCGCCCGGTGGCAATCCCGGTCGGATCGCCCACCTGGGTGGTGAAGTTCTGGATCGCCTGGGCGCTTTCGCGAATCGCCAGCTGGAACTGCTCGTTAAACGGCGAGGCGTGGTAGGCAAGGTGCGCGCTGTGCGCCTGCGCGCGCTCGGTGATGGCCGCCGTCGAGAGCGAAATCCCGATGGATCCCGCCACGTTGCGGAACATGGTAAACAGCGCCGCCGCATCGGCGTTGAGCCGTCTCGGTATCGAGATGAAGGCGATGGTGGTGAGCGGCACAAACAGGAATCCCAGACCAATCGACTGGGCGCTGCGGAACAGCACCAGGGTTTCGAAGTCAATATCCGGCGTCAGCGTGCGCGACCAGAAGAACGACACCGCCAGGCAGGTAAAGCCAAAGGCGATGATCCAGCGCGTCTGCACCACCGGCATCAGCTTCAGCACCAGCGGGATGGTCAGCACGATCAGTACCGCGCCGGGCGAAAGCACCAGCCCGGACCAGGTGGCGGTATAGCCCAGATCCTGCTGCGCCAGCTGCGGGATCACCACCGAGCTGCCGTAGAGGATCATCGCCATCCCCGCCATCAGCAGGCTGGAGATCGCGAAGTTGCGGTCCTTCATGCAGTGCAGATCCACCACCGGCTTTTTGGCATACATCAGCCAGTAGATTGCGCCGATAATGCCGACCAGCGTCAGCACCGCGAAGGTGCGGATAAAGTTCGAGTAGAACCAGTCGTCATCCTCGCCCCGGTCGAGCATCACCTGCAAACAACCCAGACCGAGGGCGATCAGGCCGATTCCCGTCCAGTCGATGGTCAGCTTCTCTTTTGATTTGCTCTCCCACGGCGGATCTTCCAGCAGCTGGTAGATCGCCAGCACCGTCACAATCCCCACCGGGATGTTGATAAAGAACACCCAGCGCCAGGAGTAGTTGTCGGTGATCCAGCCCCCCAGCGTCGGGCCGAGCACCGGCGCGACGATAATCGCAATGGAGGAAAGCCCAAACGCTTTGCCCCTGTCCTCCGGCTTGAAGTAATCAAGCAGCACCGACTGCTGGGTGGGCTGTAACCCGCCGCCAAAGAAGCCCTGCATCACGCGGAACAGGATGATTTGCCACAGCTCGGTGGCGATGCCGCACAGAAACGAGCAGATGGTGAACATCACGATGCAAATGAGGAAGAACTGCTTGCGGCCAAACAACCGGCTCAGGAACGCCGAGATGGGCAGCACGATGCCGTTCGCCACCAGGTAGCTTGTCAGTACCCAGGTGGATTCGTCGTAGCTGGCCGAGAGCGACCCCGCCACGTGCGGCAGCGCGACGTTGACGATGGTGGTGTCCAGAATTTCCATGAACACCGCCAGGGTGACGACAATCGCCACCGCCCACGGGTTACTGGCGGGCTTCCAGTTATCGTGGCTATGATCCGTCATTCCACGGTGACCTTCGGTTCAACCGACAGCCCCAGCGGCAGCGGCTTGTTCGGATCCAGACCTTTATCAATGACGATTTTTACCGGCACGCGCTGAACAATCTTCACGAAGTTACCGGTGGCGTTTTCCGACGGGAAGGCGGAGAAGCGCGAGCCGCTGCCCTGCTGGATGCTGTCGATATGGCCTTCAAGCTCCATATCCGGCCAGGCATCCACGGAGACGCTAACCTTATCGCCGGGCTTCATGCGCTCAAGCTGGGACTCTTTAAAGTTCGCCACCACCCACACGTTCGGGGAGACCAGCGAGAACAGCGCGGTGCCCGCCTGAACCAGCGTGCCGGGCTGCACGTTGCGTTTGGTGACAAAGCCGTCGAACGGGGCGCGGACTTCGGTGTAAGAGAGGTTCAGATTCGCGGTTTCCAGCTGCGCTTTGGCCTGTTCGACCTGACGCTCGCGGGCTTCGACGTTGGTCTCCTGCTGGCGGATTTGCAGCTGTACCTGCTCCGCCACTTCCAGCTGCGCCTGTGCGCTGGCAAGGCCAGCCTGGGCGCTGCGCAGCTGAGCGTTCGCAGAATCAATACTTTGCTGGGTGGTCGCGCGCGGGTCGACGCCGCGCTGGCGGCGGTATTCCGCCTGCGCGTTCGCCAGATCGGCCTGCGCTTTCAGCACCTGCGCTTTGGCTTCGTCACGCTGGGCGGGATACTGCACTTTTGAGAGCGCCAGCTGCGCCTGGGCCTGATGCAGCTGCGCGATAGCCAGCCCAAGCTGAGCCTGAGCCTGATCGCGCTGGGCGGTGGTATCGCGAGGATCGATCACCACCAGCACATCCCCTTTCTTCACGCGCTGGTTATCCCGCACGCGAAGCTCGGTAACGTAGCCCGCCGTTTTGGGGGCAATCGTCACCACGTCGCCGTCGGTAAAGGCGTCGTCGGTCGTCTCTTCGTTGCGGGTTAAAAACCACCAGACCAGCGCCACGATCACCATCACGATGACCACGATGCCAAGGATAATTAACGGTTTTTTGCCCGGGCGTTTACGCTCGTTATTGTTTTTATCCTGCTCGTCAGCAGGTGGATTTTGTTCTTCTGCCATAATTCAGCAACGGTCCTGTCAGTGAGCGGCATCACACTATGCCGTTCACTAAAGCTAGGACGTTGCTATACATTTGCCAGGAAAAACTGACAAATTGCGCACTATATGAGAAGGAATAGTCCGAAACCGATCGCCGCAGCCCAGAGCAGCATCGGGATCGACCAGAGGTGGAAGCGCCACCAGATGCGACGGTCGTTGGCCATGCGCAGGGCGATCAGGTTTGCCAGGGAGCCGGGCAGCAGCCCAAACCCACCGATGTTCACCGCCCAGGCCAGCAGCGTGTCCGGCGGAACGTAGTTGAGCAGCAGAATGGTGGCAGGCACGTTGCTGATAAACTGCGACAGGCCAATCGCCGTCAGCCACAGTCCCGGCTGCGACAGCGTGCTGACGCTGTGCAGAACGTTTTGCAGCACGGGAAGCTGAATAAGCAGATGCACGTCGATGAACATCGCCATAAAGACCAGCAGCAGCGTCCAGTCCACGCTCACCAGCACGCGCCGCGCCAGCACGACAAAGCCCGCGGCGACGAGCAGGACGCCCGCCAGCTCATACTTCAGCTCCAGGGCGAACAGAAAGACGATATACAGCCCGAGGCAGCTCCAGACCAGCCGCGGCTGCCACTGCGGGCCCGTGGTCCCGCTATGGTATTGCAGCTTTTTATCCGGAAACGCGAACCAGCAGACCGCCAGCAGCGACAGCATCATCACCAACGCCAGAGGCGCCATCTGCCAGGTAAAGGCGGCGAATGACAGACCGGAACGTCCCCAGAGAAGAATATTTTGCGGGTTGCCGATGGGCGTCAACAGAGAACCGGCGTTAACGGCGAGCGCTTCAAAGATAATCAGTCTGCTGACCGGGATCTCGCAAAGCTTACGCAGGGTGAGCGTGAGGGGTACGATGATAAACAGCGCCACATCGTTGGTCAGAAACGTCGACAGCACCGCGGCGGAGAACACCATAAACAGGGCCAGCCTGCGCTCGGTGGCAAAACGGCGCACCATTTTACGCCCCAGGACGTCAAAATAGCCGCTCAGCTCGACCCCTTTGGTCAGCATCATTAACCCACTCAGGGTGATGATGGTGCGCCAGTCAATCGCCGCAGACCAGGCCTGTGGCGCAAACGGCACAAACAGGCTTAACCCGGCGCCAATGATTAATAAGAGATGGAAGAAACGATCGCGTGAGAGGGCCTGCAGTCCAGGGATTTTCATTCAGCGGAGGGACCATATTTGAGGGTAAATTCGCGAAACTTCACCAGCGTCTCTTCGCTAACGTGGTGCTCCATTCCTTCCGCATCCCGACGGGCAATTTCCGGGCTAACGCCCAGCACCAGCAAAAAGTTCTCGACAAGCTGATGGCGCTCGCGGCTCTCCTGCGCAAGCTTCTCCCCTTCCGGCGTCAGAAACACGCCGCGCCAGGGGATCATTTCGATCAGGCCTACCGAGGCCAGACGTTTTAACATTTTAGCGACCGTCGGCTGCGAAACCCCGAGCCTGGCGGCCATATCGACCTGACGCGCTTCCCCAACCTCGCGGATCAGATCGGAAATCAGTTCAACATAATCATCAATCAGTTCACGCCGGTGCGCTTCACGGACCTGGCGAAAACCTTCGACATGTTCTTCAACATTCACCAGTTGCGTCGTTTTTTTAATGGCTGGCTTACCTGCGCGACGGTTCATTGTACTTCCTCATTGGGGTGACGCTTCCAGCGCCCGGTATCGAGAGCGCACATTGTAAACCATCCCTCCACAAGCACAAAAAATTAACGAAATAGCCATAGCTATACAATATAGCCTGTGCTATATCTGTATGTAATGCAGTCACCCTTCACGGATCGAAGGGATCAAACATCAGGAGGTCTCATGAACGAATTCAAGAGGTGTATGAACGTGTTTACCCACTCTCCTTTTAAAGTGCGCTTAATGCTGTTGAACATGCTGTGCGATATGTTTAACAACAAACCGCATCAGGATGACAAACCTTCCCACTAAGCGGCGTTGCGGTACGCCGCTTCATTTTTCTGTCACACTTCCGCTGTAAACTGACCAATTCCCGATAATTTTTGCGGATTTGCAGCCCCCTTCGCAAAACATCTGTTTAGCAACTGTTGACCTTAATTCACGCTCGCACTATCTTCTTGCAGCCCTGCACAATTTGCGGCTCGCTGAAGCGGACCTCTCATTCCCTTTCCACGCACTGTCCGGCAGGCTTTGACCCTTGGCGCCAGGGTGAGCACATGGCGTTTTTGTGATAGTGACCTATGAATGTAACCCTGATAGATACCATCGTTACCCGCAGCCGGGCCTTAAGCCCGTGGACGGGATTTTACTTTTTGCAGTCGCTGCTGATTAACTTTGCGCTCGGCTATCCCTTCAGCCTGCTTTATGCAGTGGCTTTCACCTGCATCCTGCATGTGCTGTGGCGAGCGGCCCCGCGCGTGCAGAAAGCGTTGGTAGGGGTCTGTTCGCTGATTGCTGCGATGTATTTCCCGTTTGGCCAGGCCTACGGCGCGCCAAACTTCAACACCCTGCTGGCGCTGCACTCCACCAACATGGAAGAGTCGACGGAGATCCTGACGATCTTCCCCTGGTACAGCTACGTCGTCGGCCTCTTTATCTTTGCGCTTGGCGTCATCGCGGTTCGTCGCAAAGCAGACGCGAAGAGATCATGGGGAAAAATGGAGTCTCTGTGCCTGGCGTTTAGCGTGGGGACGTTTTTCGTTGCGCCGGTGCAAAACCTGGCCTGGGGCGGCGTGTTCAAGCTGAAAGATACGGGCTATCCGGTGTTCCGTTTCGTTAAAGACGTCGTCGTGAACAATAAAGAGGTTCTCGACGAGCAGGCGCGCATGGCTGAACTTTCCAATATGAAAGACACCTGGAACGTGCTGGCGGTTAAGCCGAAATACCATACCTATGTGGTGGTGATTGGCGAGAGCGCACGTCGCGACGCGCTGGGCGCATTCGGCGGGCACTGGAATAACACACCGTTTGCCAGCTCTGTCAACGGCACCCTGTTTACCGATTATGTGGCGGCCAGCGGCTCGACGCAGAAATCGCTCGGCCTGACGCTGAACCGCGTGGTGGATGGCAAACCTCAGTTTCAGGATAATTTTGTCACGCTGGCCAACCGCGCCGGTTTTCAGACCTGGTGGTTCTCCAATCAGGGGCAAATTGGCGAATACGACACCGCCATCGCCAGTATTGCTAAGCGTGCTGACGAAGTGCAGTTCCTGAAGAGCGGTGATTTTGAAGCCGACAAAAACACCAAAGACGAGGCGCTGCTGAAGATGACGGCGCAGGTCTTTGCTACCCAGCGCACCCAGCCGCAGCTGATTGTTCTGCACCTGATGGGATCGCACCCGCAGGCCTGCGATCGCACTGGCGGTAAATACGCGGAGTTTGTGCAGTCGAAAGAGACCTCTTGCTATCTCTATACCATGACGCAAACCGACGAGCTGCTCAGCAAGCTTTACGATCAGCTGCGCAATACGGGCGAAAGCTTCTCTGTGGTCTATTTCTCGGATCACGGGCTGGCGTTTAAAGAGCGTGGCAAAGAAGTGCAGTATCTGGCGCACGACGACCAGTTCCAGCAGAATTTCCAGGTGCCGTTTATGGTGCTGTCGAGCGATGATAAAACGCATCGCGTTATCAAAGCGCGGCGCTCGGCGAATGATTTCCTGCAGTTCTTCTCGCAGTGGACGGGGATTAAGGCCAAAGAGATAAAAAATGATTACCCGTTTATCTCCAACAAGAAAGCGCCCCCAGTGTACGTTACCAACTTCAAGTTACAGAAAGTTGACTATAGCCATCTGGGTACCGATATTTTTGATATTAAGAGTAAGTAAGCTGTGCGATCTCGTGCGGTCTGATGCCCTCACCCTGACCCTCTCCTTGTGGGAGAGGGAAAAAGCTAAAAAAAATCCGCCACATTGGGCGGATTTTTTATTAGCTCACCGAAGTGATTAGAAGCGGTAACCTACGCCCGCGATCCAGGTGCCAACGTCAACGTTGCGGATACGGCTCTGCTCATAGGAGAAGTCCAGAGCCACGTCCTGGATTGGGTTGAACTGCAGGCCTGCGCCATAGGAGAAGCCGTAGTCGCTGTTGCTTGCAGTGCGGTTCAGACCCTGGTTTTCGGTCTGCTGGAATTTACCGTAGCCAACACCTACAACACCGTAGATGCTCGCCCAGTCGTTCAGACGGTAAGCTGGACCAGCAGTGATACCGTAGTACTGGCCTTTGTTGTATGCGCCGTTTTCAGTACGATCTTTCTCGGTGTAGGTGAAAGAACCGATCACGCCCAGCGGGTTGTTATCCTGCTCGTAACGATACTTCAGGTTGAAACCGTTGGTTTTGTTCATCACGCCCTGCATATCGCTCTGAGCGTAACCACCAGTTACAGTAGAAGTAGCAGCTACAGCGGTACCTGCGGAAACAGCCAGTACAGCGGCCAGTGCTGAAAGACATGCAATTTTTTTCATAACCACCTCAAATGTGCTTCAAGTAAGTCCGTAAGTTTTAAATATATCAAAAAATTTTGCGAAACTCTTTGTGATTCGTGATGTCTAATGAGGCCTTTCCTGTAACAGAACGTTTCCAACCTCAGCTAACTCTTTCAAATCACATGCGATTTTTCCTACTAAACGCCCATATTGCGCGTCTGCGCCGTTACATTCATCCAGATTATTCCTAATCTTTCAGGTGATAAATCCACCAGCGCTTAACCATTTTACGGATTTCACGGGTCTTTTTTTTCAACCTAGTCTCAACCGTAGCTGTATATTTCCTTTACACTGCAACCTTTACTCCACTTGACATTAGCTGACAGGAGAAAGGATGCCTGGGTTATCCCGCACGTCGTCGGTCTGGTTGCCGGTAGCCGTCATACTTATTGCCATGTTGTCCATCCAAAGCGGTGCTTCGCTGGCAAAATCGCTTTTTCCACTGGTGGGTGCGCCCGGGGTAACAGCCCTGCGTATCGTGCTGGGAACGGCGATACTGGTCGTCATCTTCAAACCCTGGCGTCTGCGCTTCAAAAAAGAGCAACGTCTCCCCCTGCTTTTTTATGGTCTGTCCCTCGGGGCAATGAACTATATGTTCTATCTCTCCATCCAGACCATCCCGCTGGGGATTGCCGTCGCGCTGGAGTTTACCGGCCCGCTGGCGGTCGCGCTTTTCTCGTCACGTCGTCCGGTGGATTTTATCTGGGTCGTGCTGGCCGTTCTGGGCTTATGGTTCCTGCTGCCGCTCGGCCAGAATGTCTCTGAGATTGATCTCACGGGCGCAGCGCTGGCGCTGGGAGCAGGAGCCTGCTGGGCTGTCTATATACTCACCGGGCAGCGAGCGGGTGAAGAGCATGGCCCGGCAACGGTCGCCCTGGGTTCCGTGATTGCGGCTATCGTTTTTGTGCCGATCGGTATGGCGCAGGCCACGGAGTCTATCTGGCAATGGTCAGTCATGCCCATCGGGCTGGCGGTCGCTATTCTTTCAACGGCCCTCCCCTATTCTCTGGAGATGATTGCCCTGACGCGTCTGCCGACGCGCATATTTGGTACCCTGATGAGCATGGAGCCCGCCCTTGCGGCGATCTCCGGGATGGTGTTCCTGGGCGAAACGCTGACGTTTACCCAGACGCTGGCGCTCTGCTCAATTATCGCGGCGTCAATGGGGTCAACGCTCACCATGCGCCCTGAACCTAAAGTTGAGAAAATCGACATCGGCTAATGCCATATATTCTGCATGGCTTCATGGCCATGCAGAATAAAGGCCAGAATGCCATCCGTTATAATTTCTTACATAGTTTGTCATATTACCGAAATATCCTTCCCCACCCATTCTCCTCTATGCGAATTAAGATTGATCTGTATCAATTTTAAAATTATCTTTTAATTTCAATAAATTAAATTATCAACCTCCTTCTTGCTATTAAACCGATAGGCACAGCCAGACCGCAGAGAAAAAATCCGGTGCTATACTTAGTTCCGTAATTACCTGGGACATAAACATCAAGAGGATATGAGATTATGAGTACCGCTAAACTGGTGAAAACGAAAGCGTCTAATCTGCTTTATACCCGTAACGATGTATCGGATAGCGACAAAAAAGCGACCATTGAGTTGCTGAATCGCCAGGTGATCCAGTTCATCGATCTTTCGCTGATCACCAAACAGGCCCACTGGAATATGCGCGGTGCAAACTTCATTGCCGTCCATGAAATGCTGGATGGCTTCCGCACAGCACTGGTGACACACCTCGATACGATGGCTGAACGTGCCGTTCAGCTGGGTGGTGTCGCGCTTGGGACCACGCAGGTGATCAACAGCAAAACGCCGCTGAAAAGCTACCCGCTGGATATCCATACCGTTCAGGATCACCTGAAAGAGCTGGCGGACCGCTACGCGATTGTGGCCAATGACGTGCGCAAAGCGATTAGCGAAGCCAAGGATGAAGATACCGCAGACATCTTCACCTCCGCATCCCGCGACCTGGATCAGTTCCTGTGGTTTATCGAATCTAACATCGAGTAATCCATAAGACTTTCCTGTCAAACCCTCGCCTCTGGTGAGGGTTTTGCACATTTATGGTGCACATTTTTTGCCTGAGACGGTGCAAAAGTGAATAAATTGTAATAATCACCTCACACAACCGTTAATGGAAGATTGTTTTTTCGTCAGAATTTACGCTTAATATCTCCCCGTCAGTTGACCCAAACGAAGCGCACCAAAATGGTGCTCCATGCTGGTGCAACACGACATCATTGCCACGCTTTTTGTGCAATGTATGATTTCATCCCCTTTGTAAAACAACAGCTTGTAAAGTTGGCACGATTTTTTCATTGTGCCAGTCGTTCTCGCAGGGGATCGCCCCGTGGATATAAAAGGAAATGCTATGAAGTCTGTATTAAAAGTTTCACTGGCTGCACTTACCCTGGCTTTTGCGGTGTCCTCTCAGGCTGCCGACAAACTGGTTGTGGCGACCGACACGGCGTTCGTTCCGTTTGAATTCAAACAGGGTGACAAATACGTTGGTTTTGATGTTGATCTGTGGGCCGCTATCGCCAAAGAACTCAAACTGGACTACACCCTGAAGCCGATGGACTTCAGCGGCATCATCCCGGCGCTGCAAACCAAAAACGTCGATCTGGCGCTGGCGGGCATCACCATTACCGAAGAACGTAAAAAAGCGATCGACTTCTCTGACGGCTACTACAAAAGCGGCCTGCTGGTGATGGTCAAAGCGGATAATAACGACGTAAAAAGCGTGAAAGACCTCGACGGTAAAGTGGTGGCAGTGAAGAGCGGCACCGGTTCCGTGGATTACGCGAAAGCGAACATCAAAACCAAAGACCTGCGCCAGTTCCCGAACATTGACAACGCGTATATGGAACTCGGCACCAACCGTGCTGACGCTGTTCTGCACGACACGCCGAACATCCTGTACTTCATTAAAACGGCTGGTAACGGCAAGTTCAAAGCCGTGGGCGACTCTCTGGAAGCTCAGCAGTACGGTATCGCGTTCCCGAAAGGCAGCGACGATCTGCGCACGAAAGTTAACGGCGCGCTGAAAACGCTGAAAGAGAACGGCACTTACAACGAAATCTATAAAAAATGGTTCGGTACTGAGCCTAAATAATTTTACCTGAATTCAGGGTTATAGCGCCCGGCGGCGCTCACGCTTGCCGGGCCTACATTTTTCGTTTTTCACCACGGTATACAGGAATACATCATGCAGTTTGACTGGAGCGCCATCTGGCCTGCCATTCCACTCTTGCTTGAAGGCGCTAAAATGACCCTGTGGATTTCGGTCCTGGGTCTGGTAGGTGGGTTGATTATCGGTCTTGTCGCCGGTTTCGCCCGCACCTACGGTGGCTGGATTGCAAACCACATCGCACTGGTTTTCATCGAAGTGATCCGCGGCACGCCGATTGTCGTGCAGGTCATGTTTATCTACTTCGCCCTGCCAATGGCCTTTACCGACCTGCGCATCGATCCGTTCAGCGCGGCCGTCGTGACCATTATGATCAACTCGGGCGCCTACATCGCGGAAATCACCCGCGGGGCGGTGCTGTCGATTCATAAAGGTTTCAGCGAAGCCGGTCTGGCATTAGGTCTTTCTCGTCGCGAAACGATCCGTCACGTTATTCTCCCGCTGGCGCTGCGCCGCATGCTGCCGCCGCTGGGTAACCAGTGGATCATCAGCATTAAAGATACATCGCTGTTTATCGTTATCGGCGTGGCCGAACTGACCCGTCAGGGCCAGGAAATTATTGCGGGCAACTTCCGCGCGCTGGAAATCTGGAGTGCGGTCGCCGTCGTTTATCTGATCATTACGCTGGTACTGAGCTTCGTTCTGCGCCGTCTTGAAAGAAGGATGAAAATCCTGTGATTGAATTTAAAAACGTCTCCAAGCACTTTGGCCCAACCCAGGTGCTGCACAATATTGATCTGAATATCAAGCAGGGTGAAGTGGTGGTGATTATCGGGCCTTCCGGTTCCGGTAAATCGACCCTGCTGCGCTGCATCAACAAGCTGGAAGAGATCACCAGCGGCGATCTGATCGTTGACGGTCTGAAGGTAAACGACCCGAAAGTGGACGAGCGTCTGATTCGTCAGGAAGCGGGCATGGTGTTCCAGCAGTTCTACCTGTTCCCGCACCTGACGGCGCTGGAAAACGTGATGTTTGGCCCACTGCGCGTGCGCGGTGCCAACAAAGCGGCGGCGGAAGCGCTGGCAAAAGATCTGCTGGCGAAGGTTGGCCTGGCGGAGCGTGCGCACCACTACCCTTCCGAGCTCTCCGGTGGCCAGCAGCAGCGCGTGGCGATTGCGCGCGCGCTGGCGGTGAAACCGAAGATGATGCTGTTTGATGAGCCGACGTCCGCACTCGACCCGGAACTGCGCCACGAGGTGTTGAAAGTCATGCAGGATCTGGCGGAAGAAGGGATGACGATGGTGATCGTGACCCACGAAATCGGCTTTGCTGAGAAAGTGGCTTCCCGCCTGATCTTTATTGATAAAGGCCGCATCGCCGAAGACGGTAACCCGCAGGAATTGATCGCGAATCCGCCTAGCCAGCGTCTGCAGGAGTTCCTGCAGCACGTCTCCTGATCCCTCGCTACATACCGAGCCGGGCTTGCCCGGCTTTTTTACGCCAGATTGTTCCCAAAAACTTCCCTCCGCCTCTCGCCCTCTATACTTATCATTTTGCACGATATTTTTGTCGGAGGACGCCGTGCCGTGGATCCTGCTGCTGTTGATAAGCCTGTTTAGTGCGCCATCGCTCGCCGTGGCAATCCCCGGCGTCACCACCGGAGCAACTGCTACTCAGCAAAATACGCCGCCTCCGGAGCCGGATGCAGAACAAAAAAAAGCGGCCTATAGCGCACTTGCCGACGTCCTTGAGAATGACACCTCCCGGCAGGAGCTGATCGAACAGTTGAGGAAGGTGGCCGCCACGCCGCCTCAGGATCCGGTTCCGACCATTACGCCACCGCAGATCGAAGAGGAAAAGACGGTACTGGAAAACGTCACCGACATCAGCCGCCGCTACGGGGAAGCCCTGTCGTCGCGTTTTGCCCAGCTCTATCGAAATCTTGTTGGCACCTCGCATAAACCTTTTAATCCCCACACCTTCACCGCAGCCGCCACGCAGTTTGCGATTCTGGCGGGTGCCGTATTCATTTTTTACTGGCTGCTGCGCCTGTGCGCCTGGCCGCTCTACCGGAAGATGGGCCACTGGGGACGGAAAAAAAATCAGCATAAAAGCAGCTGGCTGCACCTCCCGGCCATGATTACCGGGGCGTTTATCATCGATTTACTGCTGCTGGCCCTGACGCTGTTTGTCGGTCAGGTGCTGGCGGACCGCCTCAATACGGGCAACAAAACCATTGCCTTCCAGCAGGCGCTCTTCCTGAATGCGTTTGCGCTCATCGAATTTTTTAAAGCGGTGCTGCGCGTCATCTTTTGCCCGCGCGTGCCTGAACTTCGCCCTTTCAACATCAACGACGACAGCGCGAAATACTGGGCCGTGCGGCTAAGCGTGCTCAGCGGGCTGATAGGCTACGGCCTGCTGGTTGCCGTGCCGATTATCTCCAACCAGGTTAACGTGCAGTTTGGCGCGCTGGCGAACGTGCTGATTATGCTCTGTATAACCGTCTGGTCTCTGTACCTTATCTTTCACAATAAAAGGACGATCACCGAGAGTCTGCTGCATCTGGCCGACCGTTCCCTCTCTTTCTTTAGCCTGTTTATCCGCGCCTTCGCGCTGGTGTGGCACTGGCTGGCAAGCGCGTATTTTATTGTGCTGTGCTTCTTCTCGCTGTTCGACCCGGGAAACAGCCTGAAATTTATGATGGGGGCGACGTTTAAAAGCCTGGCGATTATCGGCATCGCGGCGTTTGTGTCCGGGCTGCTGTCCCGCTGGATCTCGAAAACCATCACCCTGTCGCCGCAGGTGCAGCGTAATTACCCGGAACTGCAAAAACGGGTGAACGGCTGGATGTCGGTATCGCTTAAGGTGGCGCGCATTCTGACCGTCTGCGTGGCGATCATGCTGCTGCTGAATGCGTGGAGCCTGTTTGATTTCTGGAACTGGCTGCATAACGGCGCAGGCGAGAAGACCGTCGATATTTTAATTCGTATCGCGCTGATTCTGTTCTTCTCCGCCGTCGGCTGGACGCTGCTGGCGAGCCTTATCGAGAACCGTCTGGTATCGGATATTCACGGCAGACCGCTCCCCAGCGCCCGCGCACGCACGCTGTTGACCCTGTTCCGCAATGCGCTGGCGGTGATCATTAGCACCATCACCATCATGATTGTGCTATCGGAAATCGGCGTGAATATCGCCCCGCTGCTGGCGGGTGCCGGCGCGCTGGGGCTGGCGATCTCCTTCGGCTCGCAAACGCTGGTGAAGGATATCATTACCGGCATCTTTATCCAGTTTGAGAACGGGATGAACACCGGGGATCTGGTGACCATCGGGCCGCTGACCGGTACCGTGGAGAGGATGTCGATTCGCTCGGTAGGCGTGCGTCAGGATACCGGGGCATATCACATTATTCCCTGGTCATCGATCACTACCTTCGCCAACTTTGTGCGCGGCATTGGCTCCGTTGTGGCCAACTACGATGTGGATCGTCATGAAGATGCCGACAAAGCGAAGCAGGCGCTGCGGGATGCGGTCAGTGAACTGATGGAAATGGAGGATATTCGCGGGCTGGTGATTGGCGAGCCGTCGTTTGCCGGCATCGTTGGGCTGACCAACACGGCGTTCACCCTGCGCGTGTCGTTCACCACCCAGCCGTTGAAGCAGTGGACGGTGCGCTTTGCCCTCGACAGCATGGTGAAAAAGCACTTCGATCTGGCGAACGTGCGAACGCCGGTGCAGACGTATCAGGTATTGTCGCCGCCCGCCTCGCCGCTCCCTCCGCAGGAGCCGACGCTGTAACCGAGCCGGGTGGCGGCTTTGCCCTACCCGGCCTACGGCGGGATACTATTTGCGACGTTTGTTATCGTCCATAAACGACCAGGCGATAAAGCGGCTCTGCTTCTGGCCCTGCGCCATCTCTTTTTTCACCACTTTTACGGCGCCCGCTTCGCTCAGCGCGCGGTAGAGCGGCGGCAGGTTATCCCCGCGGGAAACCAGCGTCGTGAACCACTTCACCTGACGGCCAAACTGTTGGCTTTCCGCAATCATGCGCAGGATGAAGGCAACTTCACCGCCCTCGCACCACAGCTCCTGCTGCTGCCCGCCGAAGTTCAGCGCGGCGTCTTCCGCCTGACCGAGGTTGCGGCGTTTACGCTCGCTGCCTGCGCGAGCCGCTGCCGCCGAATCATGAAATGGCGGGTTGCACATCGTAGCGTCATAGCTTTCGTTTTTATGAATTATGCCGTTGAAGATGGAAGCCGCCTCTTTCTGACGACGCAGACGAATGGAGCGGCTCAGGCCAGGGTTCGCGCTGATAATCGCCTGCGCGCTGGCAAAGGCCTCGGCGCCGATTTCGCTCCCGGTAAAGCGCCAGCGATATTCATGTACGCCAATCAGCGGGTAAATCAGGTTTGCCCCGGTGCCTATATCCAGGATGGAAGCCTGCTGCGGTACAGCGCCGTCACGATCTTCGGCAAGCAGATCGGCAAGGTGATGAACGTAATCAGCGCGGCCCGGCACAGGGGGGCAGAGAAAGCCTTCCGGAATATCCCAGTGAGCCACACCGTAAAAATGCGCCAGCAGGGCTTTGTTCAGCGTTTTCACCGCCTGCGGATCGGCAAAGTTGACGGTCGGCTCACCCGCTGGGGTCTGGACAATATAGTCCTGCAGCGCAGGGCAGCTCTGGCACAGGGCGTTCATGTCGTAGCGGCTGCGGTGGCGATTTCGTGGGTGCAATCCCGGCTTTTGGGAAGTCATGGCGTTCTCCTTTAAACAGCGGCGTAAGATACCCTGTGCTGGCCCAGCGGTAAATCTTTCTCTACGGCGCTTAAAAAAACACCGTAAATCAAACACCTCTACGTCTATGATCTGTCAGCGAATTGTCAGTTTTTATCGTTCAAAAAATAAGCAGATCATCATCAAATATTTGCGCTAAGTCACACTCGTCAGGCTTCTAAACTTAAAGGGAATCACCTGTTGTTTCCTCATGAGGATGTGATTATGAAAAAGTACCTGACCCTTGCTGTTATCGCCGGCGCCCTGGCAACGGCTTCATTTTCTGCGATGGCCGTTCAGCCACTGAATGAAAGTACCGATACTAGCCAACTGCGTCCGGCGGGCACCGTCTCGGTAAGTCGCGCAAGTAACCTGGACGATCTGCAGAATAAACTGGCCGAAAAAGCCCGCCAGGAAGGTGCGAAAGGCTTTGTTGTGAACTCCGCTGGCGGAGATAACCATATGTACGGCACAGCAACCATCTATAAATAATTTTTTCCTCCACAACAAGACTGCATCTGCCTGCCGGATGCAGTTCATTTCCGCTTTATCTTGATTGTTCATTTTTTAACCCCATATTAAAAGCAGGGTATAAACCGATTTCAGGAGGATGCCATGGCTTCCGGTTGGGCGAATGACGACGCCGTTAACGAACAGATCAACAGTACCATTGAAGATGCGGTTGCGCGCGCTCGCGGTGAGATTCCGCGCGGCGAAAGTTTGAAGGAGTGCGAAGAATGCGGAGAGCCGATCCCGGAGGCGCGGCGTAAAGCCATTCCAGGCGTAAGGTTATGCATTGCCTGCCAGCAGGATAAAGATTCAAAAAATGCCTCACATTCAGGTTATAATCGCAGAGGATCGAAAGATAGCCAGTTACGCTGACTCTCCTTTACCTAAGTTAACCCTGCCTGCACTTACCTTTACGCTCACGGTTTTTAGCGAACCGCGTAGCAAAATGTGCCCTTCATCTTTCTTCTGTAAAGCGCATCCACAAGAAGTGTAAAGCGCTGGTTTGAATTTATTAATATTCAATAAGTTATTTGTCATTCAATTTTTTTGACTGACCACGTCAATTCTCTTCGATTTTATCCCTCAGGAAAAAACGTGATACTTATCACATCGACGGAACATCGTCCCCTTAACAGAAAACACCTGCGAGAGATTAATTATGAAAACCATCAAATATGCTGTAGCTGCTGTTGCCCTGTCCGCTCTGTCTTTCGGCGCATTCGCCGTAGAGCCTGTTTCATCCACTCAGGCCCAGAGCATGAATAAAATCGGTGTGGTAAGTGCAGAAGGCGCGACCACGCTGGACGGCCTGGAAGCCAAGCTGGCTGAGAAAGCCGCTGCTGCCGGTGCAAGCGGATACACCATCACCTCCGCTAACACCAATAACAAGCTGAGCGGTACTGCGGTTATCTACAAATAATCGCCTGAAATGAATGCTGTACCCTCGCCAAACCCTCTGGTGAGCTGCTCCAACCCTCATTGACCCTGTTGTTTGTTACCCTTGCTTGCCCGTCCGCCACTGGACGGGCTTTTTTTTGCTTAAAACGACTGTGCCACCCGCTGTAACCCCGCTTCCACCGTCTCTACCTCCCCTGTCGCCAGCAAGCAGCAGGCCATTTGCAGTTTGATCGACTGTGGGACCGGCACATTTCCGGCCAGGCACTGCGTAATCCAGTGCGCGGTAACCTGCGGATCTTTTGACTCCGGCAGAATCACATCGC
This sequence comes from Enterobacter sp. IF2SW-B1, assembly GCF_001743375.1. Lineage (NCBI taxonomy): Bacteria > Pseudomonadati > Pseudomonadota > Gammaproteobacteria > Enterobacterales > Enterobacteriaceae > Enterobacter > Enterobacter sp. IF2SW-B1. The sequence goes on from NZ_MJAA01000001.1 coordinate 822,353, forward strand.
TGTTTTCTTCCCCGCGTTCAAGCACAACGCGCGTACCGGCAGAATCGATCAGCACCAGCTGTGGACAACGCTGCGGGTTGGCGTACACCTCCCCTTCTGTTCCGTGCATCAGCAGTGCGCGTCCACCGATTTCGGCAAAGAACTGACCGACGCGCGTCACGTACTCCGGATGAGAAACACTGGAAAGGCGCAGTGCGGCATCCTCAGCAAACGGCGTTGCCAGCTTCGCCAGGGTGTGCGCACTGTTACGCACGCCCATGCGCCAGCGCATGTCCAGCTGCTTTTCCAAAGGCGGGCAGAGCGCACGAACGGGAATATAGACCGGCTGGTTCCCCTCCAGCTTTGCCTGCGCCTGGCCGGCATGGAGAGTCGGTTCAATGCCCAGCAGTTCAAAGATGGTTTCTGTCAGTACGCGCGTGGGATCTTCGCTGACCCCATGTACCACCACCGGGAACCCCAGCTTATGTAACAATATCGCCAGCAGCGGCGTCAGGTTTGCCTGCTTGCGCGCCCCGTTATAGCTCGGGATCACAATCGGCATCGGTTTTGCCACTGGCGGCGTTAAGCGCAGCGTTTGCGCCTGCATCGCCTCGTAGAAGCCACGCATCTCCGCTTCGCCTTCGCCTTTGATACGCAGCGCAATCAGGATGCCGCCCATTTCCAGGTCCGGTACCTCGCCGTTGAGCATACGGGTGTAAAGCGCGCGAGCGGTTTCATGGTCCAGGTCGCGGGCGTGGTTTTTCCCACGTCCTACCTCTTTGATAATTTTGCGATAATCCACGACATTCCTCCTGACAGCCTATCTTGTTAACACTATAGCCCTGATGAATGGCTATCCGTTAGTTTTTTATCCCTTAAGACAACCTTCTGTTTTAATAGCAAAAAATAAACACAAGCTTTTTTTCAATTATTTGTGATTTCTATAGCAGATTCGTATTCATACATTTTTTGATTAAATAACCAGCGGAAAGTCATTAAGGGTCAACGGTGAAAACGTCCAGGCAACGCTCTCACCCGAAACATATCAGGATTTGCTATGAACAAGGTTGCTTTAGGTTTAATCATCGCCGCAGCGGTGGGATGTTCTGCATCCACGTTTGCGGCAACGAACGGTGAAGGGCAAATAAACTTCACCGGCGAAATTATCGATTCTGCTTGTCAGGTCGTAAATGGATTAAGTAATCCATTAAATGTACAGCTGGGGAAAGTGTCTAAAACGGTATTTACCGGTGCAGGCTCTACCAGCACCTTAACGAAGTTTGATATTCAGTTAACGAATTGTCCTGACACGGTCACCTCCGCCGCCATTAACTTTGGCGGAACACCGGATGCGAATAACAATTCAACGCTTGCCTTAACGCCAGATACCGATGCGGCGACAGGGGTGGCGATTCAGTTGGTGGATGCCTCGCAGCAGCCTGTCAGCCTGTATACGCCGTCTCAGCAGTATCAGTTAACCTCCGGCACGGCAGTTAACGATCTGGAGTTCGGCGCACGCTATATCCAAACCGGCCCGGCAATTACCGCAGGCCCTGCTAACTCCGTTTCAACCTTCACCGTTATTTATAACTGATCTTATCAATCCGGAGATATTAATGCTTTCGCGAGCATTAATATCTTCTCTATTCATTGAGAAATCTTTATGCGCCACGGTTATTTACTGAGCACACTTTTACTGGTAGCAACTGCTTCACATGCTGGGGTCATTATTAACGGCACCCGACTGGTCTATCAGGGAGATAAAAAGGAATCTTCTCTTGGTCTTTCAAATCCAGATGCGACGGATTATCTGGTGCAGTCCTGGGTTGATTCCGGCGGTAAAAACCTGGCCAAAGCCCCGTTCCTGATCACCCCGCCGCTTTTCCGTCTGGATGCGCACGAAGATAACGTTCTGCGCGTGGTGCGTACGGGCGGAAATTTACCGGAAGACAGGGAATCCCTGTACTGGTTGAACATTAAAGCAATCCCTTCCTCAAAACACGTTGAGGGGGTAAATACGCTGCAAATCGCCATTAATACTCGAATCAAATTACTGTATCGCCCGTCTGCGGTAAAAGGCAGACCAGAAGATGTGGCGGATAAACTTGAATGGCGCCGCGAAGGGAACGATCTGGTGGTGAATAACCCCACGCCGTTCTATATGAATTTCCAGACCGTTACGCTGAATGGTCATAAAGTCGCGAAAGCCACCTGGGCTGTTCCGAAAACGGAAACGCATTTTGCCTTACCGGGTAATGTCGGGGGCGCGAACGTGACGTATTCCATTATTACCGACTTCGGCAGCATCAGCCATACCTGGTCGAAATCCGTTCATTAATTCTTTTGCCCGGTAATAAAATAATTATGTACAGCCATAAAAAGCCGTTCACCTGCCGATTGTCTTCATTGCTGGTCATTCTCTGTGGCCTGGCAATGGCGATCTTTGCGCAGCAGGTTATGGCTGATGATTATTTTAACCCTGCCCTGCTGGATATTGATAATCCCCAGCAGGGTAAAACCGATCTGTCCATCTATGAAAAAGGGCCTGGTCAGGCGCCGGGGAAATATGAGGTCGCGGTATTTATCAATAATAATAAAATTGATACCCGCAACGTGACCTTTACGCTTCAGAAAGATTCGCAGGGCAACAGCACGCTGCAGCCTTGCTTTAGCCTTGAGGAATTAAAAAGCCTCGGCATCAAAACCAAAAAATTTCCGCAGCTGATGGCCAAAGGCCAGTGTGCCGATTTACATGTCATTCCTGCGGCATCCGCCACCTTTCGCGTTCGCAACCAGCAGCTGCTGATGAGCATCCCTCAAACGGCGCTGGGCCAGGTGCCTCGCGGTTACATTGACCCGAAAGAGTTTGACGAAGGGATCACTGCGGGCCTGCTTAATTACAGCGCCAATGCCAGCCACAGCCGCGCGCGACAGCACGGTGAGCAGGATAACAGCAGCCAGTACGTTAACCTGCGCCCAGGCCTGAACGTTGGCGCATGGCGCATTCGCAACTATTCCACCTGGAATCGCAGCACCACGGGCCATGAGGAGGAGCAGAAATTCACCTCCGTTTATACCTATGCGCAACGCGATATCGTGGCAATGAAAAGCGACATCACCGTCGGCCAGAGCTCATCCCCTGCCGACGTGTTTGACAGCGTTCCCTACACCGGGGTGGAGCTGAAATCCGACAGCGACATGCTGCCGGACAGCGAGAAAGGCTACGCGCCGATTATTCGCGGCACGGCCCACAGCAACGCGCTGGTGGTGGTTCGCCAGAACGGCTACGTCATTTATCAGAACACGGTCGCGCCGGGCGCCTTCGAAATTAACGATCTCTACCCCACCGGCAGCAGCGGCGACCTGCAGGTTACCGTGAAAGAGACCGACGGCAGCGAAAGCCATTTTGTCGTGCCGTTTGCCTCCGTGCCGGTCTTGCAGCGTGAAAAAAACCTGCGCTACAGCGTGACCGCCGGGCGTTATCGTTCCTATGACAACGATGTCGAAAAGACCCCGTTTGCCCAGGGCAGCGCCATCTACGGTTTACCCTACGGTATCACCGCCTACGGCGGCGTTCAGCAGAGCAGCCATTATCAGTCTCAGGCGGTGGGCGTCGGGAAAAACATGGGCGATTTAGGCGCCTTCTCCATTGACGTCACTCGCGCCAAAGCCCTGCTGAAAAAACAGCAGGCCAGCAAAGGCCAGTCGTGGCGCGTGCGCTACAGCAAAGATATCGCCCAGTCAGGCACTAACTTCTCGCTGGCCGGCTACCGCTATAACAGCAAAGGGTTTTACACCCTGGAAGACACCATGGAGTCGTATACCCGCTCTGACGACTGGTCTGAACCGCAGCAGCGCCGCGCCCGTACCGAAGCCACCGTCGACCAGACGCTGCCGGAAGGCTGGGGTTCCGTAACCCTGAGCCTGGTGAAAGAGACCTACTGGACCCAGAGCCAGGACATGACCTCGGTGAGCGTCAGCTACAACAACAGCTGGCACGGCGTGAGCTACAGCCTCAGCTACAGCATGAACAAAAACACCCGCGACAGCGACGAAGACGGCAATGAGGTGACGAACGACAACCAGTTCGCGCTGAGCGTCTCGGTGCCGCTGGACCACTGGATGCATAACACCTGGGCCACCTACAACCTGAACAACACCAAAGATGGCACCACGCAGAATATCGGTCTGAACGGCACGGCGCTGAAAGAAGATAACCTCAACTGGAATATTCAGGAGGGGGTGAGCAGTACCGGCAGCGGCAACTCCACCAGCCTCAACGCCGATTACAAAGCAACGTACGGCGAATTGAGCGGCGGCGTCAGCCAGGACAAATATCAGCAGACCGTGAACGTCGGTCTGCAGGGCGGCGTGGTTGCCCATGCGAACGGCATCACCCTGAGCCAGCCGCTCGGTGAGACCATCGCGCTGGTGAAAGCGCCGGGCACGCACGGGACGCATATCACTAATCAGACCGGCGTTGAAACCGACTTCCGCGGCTACACCGTTGTCCCGTATGTGACCGCGTATCGCCACAACACCATTGCGCTGGATACCGAAACGCTGCCGGACAATGCCGACGTCACCCACGCCGCGCAGGTCGTCACCCCAACTCGCGGGGCTGTGGTGCGCGCCAGCTTTAACACCCGCGTGGGCAACCGCGTGCTGATGACGCTGACGCACAACGGCAAACCGCTGCCGTTCGGCGCGACGGTCACCACAGAGGATAAGGACAGCGAGTTTATTGTGGGTAATGACGGCCAGACCTATCTTTCGGGTCTGCCGCAGCAGGGGCATCTCGCCGTTTCCTGGGGACAGGACGCGAGCGAGCACTGCATCGCTGACTATGCGCTAACGGATGAGAAAGAGAAAACCAGCATCATTAACGCTGCCGCGCAGTGTCATTGATTCACCGTTCAGGCTAACGACTATGCAAATGATAAAACAATGCTTTTTCTTACTGATTCTGGGCACCGCGGCATTATTTATGCCGCATGCGAAGGCTGACTGCACTACGCCCGATATGCCGAAAATGATCAACGTTGCCACCATTTCGGTCCCGACGACGCTGGCAGTAGGCGCTACCATTCCCGGTACGGAGCAGACTGTGCACGTCGCGGGTAACTGCAACCATCCTTACGAAAGCGGGATGGAAATCATCTCCTGCTATTACGGAAGTGGTTCGGAGATACCCGGGTTGACCGGCGTTTATGACACAGGCGTGCCTGGAGTCGGCATTGCCTTAAGGAACGACCAGGGCCAGCGCATTTCAGGCGGGGGAAAGGTCGCCTGCGATTCCCGCAGTACGCCCATCGGCTATGTCTCGACCGATGGATATCAGTCCTTTGATTTTAACGTCACACTTGAGCTGGTTAAAACCAGTGATGCGGTACAGTCCGGCACGCTGCTTCAGGCGCAAACAGAGTTCGGTATTGGCGTATATGGCAACGACGGCATTGGTTCACCCAATGTTATCTCCTACGCAGGAAACGTTAACTTCCAGAACGTCACCTGCTCCGTTTCCCCAAAAAACCTGACCATTAATCTGGGCGACTTCCCGGTCAGCGATTTTATTAGCGTGGGGATGTTATCAAGCCCGGCGCAAAACTTTGACGTGACGGTGAACTGCAACAGCAACGTGCAGCCTGAAGTGAAGGTCACCAGTTCAAATGGTTATGAACCGGGGTCAGCAGGGGTGATCAAACTCACCCGGCAGCCCGGCATGGCAACCGGCGTCGGGGTCAGAATGCTGGTTGATAACCAACTCGCCACCTTTGATACCTATGTGAACACCCAAAGCCAGGCAATCGCCAACCAGACGCTGGCGATCCCGTTCGAGGTTCGCTACGAACAAACCAGTGATGTCGTGACGCCAGGCCCCGCCAACACCGTTGCCACCGTTACCCTCGCTTATAAGTGACGCTCATGAAAAAAACAGCTTTGATGCTGGCGCTGGGCCTGATAGCCCAGGCCCACGCGGATGATATTCAGATCCAGATGACGGGGAATATTTACGCCAACACCTGCGTCATTGACAGCGCCAGCCGCAACCTGACGGTAGATTTAGGCCAGGCAGTATCAGGTAATTTTAAAGATGTAGGGGATACCGGCGAGTGGAAAGATTTTTCGCTCTCGGTATCGCACTGTCCCGCCACGCTGGCGCTTGCCACGGCCTATTTCTACGGCCAGGCAGACAGCGTGCATCCGACCAAATTCGCCAACACCGGCAGCGCGAAGGGGCTGGCGCTGGAGCTGGCCGACCGACAGGACAAGATCCTGATCGCCCCGCAGGCGGCGTTTAACGTGCCGATTAACCCGGCTGACCACACGGCCACGTTTCCGCTCTCCGCCCGCTATTACGCCACGTCTATGCCCGTCTCCGCAGGCACGTTCAGCAGCGTGATTCAGGTGACCTTTACTTACCAGTAGGACCGCGCCCCTTAGCACGGATGCTTTTCCTGCGCCCGGCGGCCAGTTTTGCCGGGCGTTTTTTTACTTCAGGCACCTCCGGCTGCTCAATCGGAAAGATCGGCAGCGCGTTCAGCAGCCGCTGACCGTAGTTTTTGGTGAGCAAACGCTTGTCGTAAATCACTACCTCACCCCAGCAGCCGTGGCTACGAATAAGACGTCCCACCTGCTGAATCAGGTTAAACGACGCCGCAGGCAGGCTCTGCACCTCAAACGGATAGCGGTTGAGGCTTTTCAGCCACTCGCCCTCGGTGATCACCACCGGGCTGTCGATGGGCGGGAAGGCGATCTTATGGATATGCACCTGCGTCAGGTAATCCCCCTTCAAATCCAGCCCTTCAGCAAAGGACTGTAGCCCCACCAGCACGCTGCGCTCGCCGTTATCAATACGTTTGCGGTGCGTTTCCACCAGCCGGTAACGGGGCTGGTCGCCCTGCACCAGCAGGAGTAAACGCAGGTCGGTGACGTGCTCCAGGAAGCGCTGCATCGCCCGTCCGCTGGCAAACAGCACCAGCATGCCGGGATATTTTTTACTTTCGACCTGCTCGCGGAAGTAGGCCGCCATCTCCGCAATGTGCTGCTCTTCGTTGTCGATAAGCGGCTCGTATTTCATGCGTGGAATGACCAGCTTGCCCTGCTCGCAGTGGTTGAACGGCGAGTCCAGCGCCACAAAACGATCGCCCGCTTTCTCCTTCAGGCCGCTCATCTCCTGCAACCGTGAAAAGCTGTTCAGAGAGCGCAGCGTCGCAGAGGTAACGACCACGTGCGGCACGCTGCGCCAGATCAGCTTTTCCAGCTGATCGGCCACGCGGATGCCCACGCAGTGGAAAAAGAGGTGAACCTGCCCGTCGCGCACCTCGCGGGTGGCCCATTTGGTGACCGGCGCGCCCGACGCCTGCGCCATCGAGGCCAGTCGCCAGAGCTTGCTCTGGGCTTCGAACATGCCCAGCGCGCGGTTCATCTGCAGCAGAATGCGGTGCAGACGCACCACGTCGTGCGAGCCTGTTTTCTCGCTGAGGTCGTTCAGGAACATCTCCGCCAGCCCGCGCAGCTTTTCGAGATGCTTCGCCAGCTGCTGGCAGATCTCCATCACCTCTTCCGGCAACTCGCCCATCGCGAAGCGGTGTTCTGCCTCCTGGGCTGCCGGAAGATAAAGATTCAGAATGTTGTTCAGAGACGAGATAAGGCTGTAAACCTCTTCGCAGTGGTCGCTCAGACGCTCGGGTACCGCCAGCGGCGGCGTGGTTTTCGGGCGAAACTGCTCCATGCAGGTCGCCACCAGTTTGCAGAACAGATCCAGCTGAAGTCGGAACCACGGAGCGGTGATTTCCGCGCTCATCTCCAGCGCGTCCCGCGCCACGTCAGGCAGGTGGTGGCCTTCATCGAGCACCAGCAGCAGGTTTTTCGGCTCCGGCAGCACCGCTTCGCTCTCCAGCGCCGCCATCACCAGCGCGTGGTTGGCGACAACCACCTCCGCCTCCTGGATCTCGCGCCGGGCGACGAAGAACGGGCATTCCCGGTAGTAGTGACAGTTGCGGTTCAGGCAGCTTGCTTTATCGGTACTGAGCCTGCGCCACAGGTCGTCGCTAATCGCCAGGCTGGTATGATCCCGCAGGCCGTCCCACTTATAGCCGTCGAGCTCGGCTTTCAGCTTTGCGCACTGTTCCTGCTCGGCTTTATTGTTTGGCGTCAGCTCGTCATCCAGAAAGGCGAGCAGATCCTGCTGCGAGGGCTCGCTGCTGGCCAGCGCCGCCAGGTTACGCGGACAGACGTAGCGCCCGCGCCCAAAGGCGGCGGTGAAGCGGAGATCGGGGATGATTTTGCGCAGCAGCGGCAAATCTTTGCTGAAGATCTGGTCCTGCAAGGCCACGTTCGCAGTGCTGACCACCAGCGTTTTGTCCTCTTCCCGCGCAATAGCGATGCCGGGAATGAGATACGACAGGGTTTTCCCAACGCCGGTCGGGGCTTCAATCGCCAGATGTCGCCCGTCGTCCCCGGCGAGCGTTTTTGCCACGTCGGCAATCATCTGCCGCTGCGGCGCTCGGGGGATAAAATCGGGGATCTGCTGCTGAAGCGCCTTATACCAGGCGCCTATTTGCGCTTTCAGCGCCGCGGTTAAAGCCATTGGAAAACCTGAAATACTGTATAAACAGCCACTATTGTGGCACTTTCTCTTCGCCGTCGCAAAAAGAAAAGCCCGGCTTTACGACCGGGCTTCCAGATTACTGCGGGTTAGCAGGCTTGCGCGGGCGGCGTCGGCGCTGCCCCTCGCCTGCCGGTTTCCCTTCGCCGCTGCGCCACGGGCTTTCACCGGCCGGCTTGCCGTCGTTATTACGACGCGGCGGTTTGCCGGATGACTTCGGCGCGCCACCTTCAGCACGACGCGGCTGCTGGCCGCGACCACCGCCGCCCTGACCGCGACCACCACCCTGACGACCGTTCTGAATCGGCTCCGCTTTGATGGACGGGTCCACTTCATAGCCCGGGGTTTCGATGCGCGGGATCTCTTTCTTCAGCAGGCGTTCGATGTCGCGCAGCAGCTTGTGCTCGTCCACGCAGACCAGAGAGAGCGCCTCACCTGTTGCTGCCGCACGGCCGGTACGACCGATACGGTGAACGTAATCTTCCGGGACGTTTGGCAGCTCGTAGTTCACCACGTGCGGCAGCTCTTCAATATCGAGGCCACGGGCAGCGATGTCGGTCGCCACCAGTACGCGGATGTCGCCGGACTTGAAGTCCGCCAGCGCGCGGGTACGCGCGCCCTGGCTCTTGTTACCGTGGATCGCCGCGCTGCGGATGCCGTCTTTATTCAGCTGTTCCGCCAGGTGGTTGGCACCGTGCTTGGTGCGGGTAAAGACCAGCACCTGCTGCCAGTTGCCCTGACCGATCATCTGGGAGAGCAGCTCCCGCTTGCGCTTTTTATCCACAAAGTGAACGTGCTGCGTCACCTGCTCGGAAGCGGTGTTGCGGCGCGCCACTTCCACTTCCAGCGGGTTATGCAGCAGCTTTTCCGCCAGCGCCTTGATCTCATCGGAGAAGGTCGCGGAGAAGAGCAGGTTCTGGCGACGCGGCGGCAGCTTCGCCAGCACGCGACGAATATCATGAATGAAGCCCATATCGAGCATGCGGTCGGCTTCGTCCAGCACCAGAATTTCAATGCTGTCGAGCTTCACCGCGTTCTGGTGTTCCAGATCCAGCAGACGGCCCGGCGTTGCCACCAGCACGTCCACGCCGCCGCGCAGCTTCATCATCTGCGGGTTAATGCTCACGCCACCGAAAACCACCAGCGAGCGAATGTTGAGATAGCGGCTGTACTCACGCACGTTCTCGCCAATCTGGGCTGCCAGCTCGCGGGTTGGGGTGAGGATCAGCGCGCGCACCGGACGACGGCCTTTGGCGTGCGGCTGGTTTTTTACCAGCAGCTCTAACAGCGGCAGGGTAAAGCCCGCGGTTTTACCGGTGCCGGTCTGGGCGCTGGCCATCAGGTCACGGCCCTGAAGCACGGCCGGAATAGCCTGCTGCTGGATAGGGGTTGGCTCAACGTAGCCCTGCTCTGCGATCGCGCGCAGAATTTCCGGGTTCAGGCCAAGGGAATCAAAAGACATAAAAACTCCGAACCGCCCCGACCATCACAGGTGTAGTTTTCAGGGAGATATCACGAATAGAAGGACAAAAACCACAATGTCGCGAAGGTGCGGAGTGTAGCAGCTTTTGTGACGTGGCGCATAAAATATCCCTGTCGTATCCCTCGACGATTTAGCGATTCAGGTATAATTTTTAATCAATCGATTGATTAATTTTTAATGCCGACATGAATACGACACCGACGACAACCAAAGGTGAACAGGCCAAAAGCCAGCTTATCGCCGCCGCGCTGGCGCAGTTTGGCGAGTATGGCCTGCATGCCACCACGCGGGATATCGCCGCCCAGGCCGGGCAAAACATTGCGGCCATTACCTACTATTTTGGCTCAAAAGAGGATTTATACCTCGCCTGCGCCCAGTGGATTGCCGATTTTATTGGCAACAATTTTCGCCCGCACGTTGAGGAGGCCTGCGCGCTGCTGAGCCAGCCGACGCCGGATCGTACCGCTATCAGGCAACTTATTCTCAATGCCTGCCACAATATGATCCGCCTGCTGACGCACGACGATACGCTCAACCTGAGCAAATTTATCTCCCGCGAGCAGCTCTCCCCCACTGCCGCTTATCAGCTGGTACACGATCAGGTGATTGCCCCGATGCACACCCATCTGACCCGGCTGATTGCCGCCTACACCGGGCGGGACGCCAGCGATACCGACACCATTTTGCATACCCACGCCCTGCTGGGCGAAATTCTCGCCTTCCGTCTGGGGCGTGAAACCATCCTGTTACGTACGGGCTGGGCACAATTCGATGAGGATAAAGCCGCGCAGATTAGCCAGGTCATCACCTGTCATCTCGATCTGATCCTGCAAGGCTTAACGCAAAGGAGCCTGAAGTGATGAAAAAACCTGTCGCCATCGTTCTGGTGGTTGTTGTTTTGCTTGCCGCGGGAATCGGTGGCTGGCTGTGGTATCAGAGCCAGCAGGATCGGGGCCTGACACTGTACGGTAACGTGGATATTCGTACCGTGAATATGAGCTTCCGCGTCGGCGGGCGTCTCGCCTCGCTGAGCGTTGACGAAGGCGACGCCATCAAAGCCGGGCAGACGCTGGGCGTGCTGGATAAAGCTCCCTTTGAGAACGCGCTGATGCAGGCAAAAGCCGGCGTCTCCGTCGCCCAGGCGCAGTATGACCTGATGCTGGCAGGCTATCGCGATGAGGAGATTGCCCAGGCCGCTGCCGCCGTTAAGCAGGCCAAAGCCGCCTACGACTACGCGCAGAACTTCTATAACCGCCAGCAGGGACTGTGGAAAAGCCGCACCATTTCCGCCAACGATCTGGAAAACGCGCGGTCATCCCGCGACCAGGCGCAGGCGACGCTGAAATCCGCGCAGGATAAATTAAGCCAGTACCGCTCCGGTAACCGCGAGCAGGACATCGCCCAGGCGAAGGCCAGCCTCGAGCAGGCGCAGGCGCAGCTTGCCCAGGCGGAGCTGGATCTGCACGACACTATCTTAACCGCCCCATCTGACGGCACGCTGATGACCCGCGCGGTAGAGCCGGGCAGCATGCTCAGCGCGGGCAGTACCGTCTTGACGCTGTCCTTAACCCGTCCGGTATGGGTGCGGGCCTACATTGATGAGCCGAATCTCGGCCAGATGCAGCCGGGCCGCGAGCTGCTGCTTTATACCGACGGTCGCCCGGATAAGCCGTATCACGGCAAAGTGGGCTTTGTCTCTCCTACCGCCGAATTCACCCCAAAAACCGTTGAAACGCCGGATCTGCGTACCGACCTCGTGTACCGCCTGCGCATCATCGTCACCGACGCGGACGACGCGCTGCGTCAGGGCATGCCTGTTACCGTAACCTTAAACGACGGGGAACGACATGAATGATGCGGTTATCCAGCTCAACAATCTGGTCAAACGCTTCCCTGGAATGGATAAACCGGCGGTCGCGCCGCTGAACTGCACCATTCAGAAAGGCTACGTGACCGGACTGGTGGGCCCGGACGGCGCGGGCAAAACCACGCTGATGCGGATGCTGGCGGGACTGCTGAAGCCGGATGAAGGCTCGGCCAGCGTGCTTGGCCTTGACCCGATAAAAGACGACGGCGCGCTCCACGCCATGCTCGGTTATATGCCGCAGAAGTTTGGCCTGTACGAAGATCTGACGGTGATGGAGAACCTCAATCTGTACGCCGACCTGCGCAGCGTCACCGGTGAAACCCGGCAGAAAACCTTCGCCCGACTGCTCGAATTTACCTCCCTCGGCCCGTTCACCGACCGGCTGGCGGGCAAGCTTTCCGGCGGGATGAAGCAGAAGCTGGGGCTGGCCTGCACGCTGGTGGGCGAGCCGAAGGTGCTGTTGCTCGATGAACCCGGCGTCGGTGTAGACCCGATCTCCCGCCGCGAGCTGTGGCAGATGGTGCACGAGCTGGCGGGCGACGGGATGCTGATCCTCTGGAGCACCTCCTACCTCGACGAAGCGGAGCAGTGCCGTGACGTGCTGCTGATGAACGAGGGCGAACTGCTCTATCAGGGCGAACCGACCGAGCTGACGCACACCATGGCCGGGCGCAGTTTTCTGCTGCACAGCCCGCAGGAGTCCAACCGCAGGCTGCTGCAGCGGGTGCTGAAGCTGCCGCAGGTGAGCGACGGGATGATTCAGGGCCGCTCGGTGCGCGTGATCCTCAAAAAAGAGGCCACCGTCGACGATATTCGCCGTGCGCCGGGCATGCCTGAGATTGAAATGGACGAGACCGCCCCGCGCTTTGAAGATGCGTTTATCGACCTGCTGGGCGGTGCAGGCACGTCGGAATCGCCCCTTGGCGCGATCCTGCACACGGTGGAAGGCACGCCGGGCGAAACGGTGATCGAAGCAAAATCGCTCACCAAAAAATTCGGGGACTTCGCCGCCACCGACAACGTCAACTTTGCGGTGAAGCGCGGCGAGATATTTGGCCTGCTCGGGCCGAACGGGGCGGGAAAATCCACCACCTTTAAAATGATGTGCGGCCTGCTGGTCCCGACGTCCGGCAAGGCGCTGGTGCTGGACATGGATCTTAAAGTCAGCTCCGGCAAGGCGCGCCAGCATCTCGGCTATATGGCGCAGAAGTTCTCGCTGTACGGCAACCTGACGGTCGAGCAGAATCTGCGCTTTTTCTCCGGCGTGTACGGCCTGCGCGGGCGGGCGCAGAATGAAAAAATCCGCCGCATGAGCGACGCCTTCGGGTTAACGAATATTGCGTCCCACGCCACCGACGAGCTGCCGCTCGGCTTTAAGCAGCGGCTGGCGCTGGCCTGCTCGCTGATGCACGAGCCGGATATCCTGTTTCTTGATGAACCCACGTCAGGCGTCGATCCCCTCACCCGCCGCGAGTTCTGGCTGCACATCAACAGCATGGTGGAAAAAGGCGTGACCGTGATGGTCACCACCCACTTTATGGACGAGGCAGAGTATTGCGACCGCATCGGGCTGGTCTACCGAGGCAAGCTGATTGCCCACGGCACGCCGGACGACCTGAAAGCGCAGGCCGCCGACGACGCACAGCCAGACCCGACCATGGAGCAGGCGTTTATCACCCTCATCCACGACTGGGATAAGGAGAATGCTCATGCGCAGTAACGTCCTTTCCTGGCGCCGGGTGCGCGCCCTGTGCATCAAAGAGACGCGGCAGATCGTGCGCGATCCCAGCAGCTGGCTGATTGCGGTGGTGATCCCCCTGCTGCTGCTGTTTATCTTTGGCTACGGCATTAACCTCGACTCCAGCAAGCTGCGGGTCGGGATTTTGCTGGAGCAGCAGAGCGAAGAGGCGCTGGACTTCACCCACGCCATGACCGGCTCACCCTACATTGACGCCACCGTCAGCGACAACCGGCAGGAACTGATCCAGAAAATGCAGGCCGGGAAAATTCGCGGCCTGATCGTCATCCCGGTGGATTTCGCCGCCAACATGGCGCGCCCGGGTGCCGATGCGCCGATTCAGGTGATTACCGACGGCAGCGAGCCGAACACTGCCAACTTCGTGCAGGGCTATGCGGAGGGGATCTGGCAGCTCTGGCAGATGCAGCGCGCCGAAGACCGGGGCGAGACGTTTGAACCGCTCATCGATGTGCAGACGCGCTACTGGTTTAACCCCGCCGCCATCAGCCAGCACTTTATTATTCCGGGGGCGGTGACCATCATTATGACGGTAATTGGCGCGATCCTCACCTCGCTGGTCATCGCCCGCGAGTGGGAGCGCGGCACTATGGAGGCGCTGCTCTCCACCGAGGTGACGCGGGTTGAGCTGCTGCTGTGCAAGCTCATCCCCTACTACTTCCTCGGCATGCTGGCGATGCTGCTCTGCATGCTGGTCGCGGTCTTTATTCTTGGCGTGCCGTATCGCGGCTCGCTGGTGGTACTGTTCTTTATCACCAGCCTGTTTTTACTCAGCACGCTGGGGATGGGGCTGCTCATCTCCACCATCACCCGCAACCAGTTTAACGCCGCGCAGGTGGCGCTCAACGCCGCTTTCCTGCCATCGATTATGCTCTCCGGGTTTATCTTCCAGATAGACAGCATGCCGGCGGTGATCCGCGCTGTGACCTACATCATTCCGGCGCGCTACTTCGTGAGCACGCTGCAAAGCCTGTTCCTGGCGGGGAATATTCCGGTGGTGCTGATTATCAACACCCTGTTTTTGCTGGCGTCGGCAGTGATGTTTATCGGGTTGACGTGGCTGAAAACCAAACGGCGACTGGATTAAGGAGCGCACATGTTTCACCGCTTATGGACATTGATCCGCAAAGAGCTGCAGTCCCTGCTGCGCGAGCCGCAAACCCGCGCCATTCTGGTGCTGCCGGTGCTGCTTCAGGTTTTATTGTTCCCGTTTGCCGCCACCCTTGAGGTAACTAACGCCACCATTGCCATTTATAATGAAGACAACGGCAAACACGCCGTCGAACTGACGCAGCGTTTTGCCCGGGCGAAAGCCTTTACCCACATCCTGCTGCTGAAAAGCCCGCAGGAGATCCAGCCCACTATCGACACGCAAAAAGCGCTGCTGCTGGTGCGTTTCCCGGCGGATTTCTCCCGCAATCTGGACACCTTCCAGACCGCGCCGATGCAGCTGATCCTCGACGGGCGCAACTCCAACAGCGCCCAGATAGCGGCCAACTACCTGCAGCAGATAGTGAAGGAGTATCAGCAGGAGCTGATGGAGGGCAAACCGAAGCCCAATAACAGCGAGCTGGTGGTACGCAACTGGTACAACCCGAATCTGGACTACAAGTGGTTTGTGGTGCCGTCGCTGATCGCCATGATCACCACCATCGGGGTGATGATCGTGACCTCTCTGTCCGTGGCCCGCGAGCGCGAACAAGGCACGCTGGATCAGCTGCTGGTTTCCCCGCTCGCCACCTGGCAGATTTTCGTTGGCAAAGCGGTGCCGGCGCTGATCGTCGCTACCTTCCAGGCCACCATCGTGCTGGGAGTGGGAATTTGGGCCTACGAGATCCCGTTCGCCGGATCGCTGGCGCTGTTTTACTTCACGATGGTGATTTACGGGCTGTCGCTGGTGGGGTTTGGGCTGCTGATTTCAGCGCTCTGCTCCACGCAGCAGCAGGCGTTTATCGGGGTATTCGTCTTTATGATGCCGGCGATTCTGCTATCCGGGTACGTTTCGCCCGTCGAGAACATGCCGGTGTGGCTGCAGGATTTAACGTGGATAAACCCGATTCGACACTTTACGGATATCACCAAGCAGATCTATCTGAAGGATGCGAGTCTGGACATTGTCTGGGGAAGTTTGTGGCCGCTACTGGTCATAGCGGCCACGACGGGGTCAGTGGCCTATGCGATGTTTAGACGCAACATTGCGTAGCTTTTTCTCTTTAGTGAGCAGCGACACTACCGCTGGCCCTGCAAGGATTGCCAGACCCGCGAGGGCCAGCAGCAGGTTGTTTTGCAGCACGCGTGACAGCAGCCACAGCACGATCATCGCGGCACCAAAGTACCAGGTGGTGGTGAGCTCTTCGAGCACATCACCCACCTCGCGCCAGCGCGCGTCATGGTGGCGCTGTAAGAACAGCATCGACAGCACGGTGACGCCATAGAGGACGCATAGCCCTAAGCCAACACGCACCAGCGTGCCGCTCATCAAGCCCATCACCAGTACGGCCACGACCAGTAAATGCAACATTATCTGCCAGCAACTCAAACCCGTTGCGACACGAACACGTTGTTGCCACTTCATGGCTTCTCTCCTGAAGGATTTTTCTCTGCTTAATCAGACTACCGCACTTTACGGAAAATTCCGTAACGCCGCATCTTTTTGTGACGCCGACTACACTTTATTTTCATCGGGATAGTCACCCAGGAAGGTGTTTATGAGCAAAAAAACGCAGCATTTCTCGCTTAAGGTGCTGACGATAAACATTCATAAGGGCTTCACAGCATTTAACCGCCGCTTCATTTTACCGGAGCTGCGCGACGCGGTACGCACCGTCAGCGCGGACATTGTCTGCCTGCAGGAGGTGATGGGCGCGCACGAGGTACACCCCATGCATTTCGAAAACTGGCCCGATACGCCGCACTATGAATTCCTGGCCGACACCATGTGGAGCGATTACGCCTACGGCCGCAACGCGGTCTATCCGGAAGGCCATCACGGTAATGCGGTGCTGTCGCGTTTTCCTATAGAACATTATGAGAACCGGGACGTTTCCGTCGGGGAGAGCGAAAAGCGCGGGCTGCTTTACTGCCGCATCACGCCGCCGGAACTTGACGTTCCGGTTCACGTGGGCTGCGTTCACCTCGGACTGCGTGAAGCCCACCGCCAGGCGCAGCTGCAGATGCTGGCGGACTGGGCCAATGCGCTGCCGGAAGGCGAACCCGTGGTGGTCGCCGGGGATTTTAACGACTGGCGGCAGCGCGCCAACCATCCGCTGAAGGTCAAAGCGGGACTGGAGGAAATTTTCACCCGGGCACATGGTCGTCCCGCACGGACGTTTCCGGTGCGCTTCCCCCTGCTGCGCCTGGACCGCATCTACGTGAAAAATGCGCATGCCAGCAGCCCGACGGCGCTGGCGTTACTGAACTGGCGACATCTTTCCGACCATGCCCCGCTGAGCGCGGAGATCCACTTATGAAATGCACATGGCAGGAAGGTAACCGTATTACGCTGCTGGAAAACGGCGATAACTTTTATCCGGCGGTCTTTGAGGCGATTAGCCACGCACAGCAGAAAGTCTACCTTGAAACGTTTATCTGGTTTGAAGACGACGTTGGCAGGCAGCTGCACAGCGTACTGCTGCATGCCGCCCGGCGCGGGATAAAAATCGAGGCGCTGCTCGATGGATATGGCTCGCCGGATCTTAGCGATGAATTTGTTAACGAGCTCACCGCCGCCGGCGTGGTGTTCCGCTATTACGATCCCGGTCCGCGTCTGTTCGGCATGCGCACCAACCTGTTCCGCCGCATGCACCGCAAAATCGTCGTAGTGGACGAAACGGTGGCGTTCGTGGGCGGCATTAACTACTCCGCCGAGCATATGTCGGATTACGGCCCAGAGGCCAAGCAGGACTACGCGATCCGCATTGAGGGTCCGGTGGTTCAGGACATCCAGCTGTTCGTGCTGGAAAACTTGCCCGGTAAAGAGGCCGCTCGCCGCTGGTGGCGACGCCGTCATCGCCCGGAAGAGAACCGCAAGCCCGGCGAAGCGCAGGCGCTGTTTGTCTGGCGGGACAACGAGGAGCATCGGGACGATATTGAACGTCATTACCTGAAGATGCTGGCCAATGCGAAGCGCGAAGTGATTATCGCCAACGCCTATTTCTTCCCCGGCTACCGTATTCTGCACGCCATGCGCAACGCGGCCCGACGCGGCGTGAGCGTTAAACTGATTGTGCAGGGCGAGCCGGATATGCCGATTGTGAAGGTGGGCGCGCGCCTGCTCTACCGCTACCTGGTGAAAAGCGGCGTGCAGATATATGAATACCGCCGCCGCCCGCTGCACGGCAAAGTGGCCGTCATGGATGACCACTGGGCAACCGTCGGCTCCAGTAACCTCGATCCGCTGAGCCTGTCGCTGAACCTGGAAGCGAACCTGATCATCCACGACCGTCAGTTTAACCAGACCCTGCGGGATAACCTTCAGGGACTTATCCATAAGGACTGTGTGCGGGTGGATGAGTCCATGGTGCCGAAACGGAGCTGGTGGAACGTTGGCATCGGCGTGGTGGTGTTCCACTTCCTGCGCCACTTCCCGGCGATGGTCGGCTGGCTGCCAGCGCATACGCCAAAGCTGGCGCAGGTTGATCCGCCGGTACAACCTGAAATGGAAACCCAGGACCGCGTTGAAGCGGAAGATGGAGGCAAACCCTGATGTCAAAATCTCATCCTCGCTGGCGGCTGGCGAAAAAAATCCTCACCTGGGTATTTTTTATCGCGGTCGCGGTACTGCTGGTGGTCTACGCGCAGAAAGTGGACTGGGAAGAGGTGTGGAAGGTTATCCGCAACTATAACCGGCTGGTGCTGCTGGGTGCCGTAGGGCTGGTTATCGTCAGCTACCTGATGTACGGCTGCTACGACCTGCTCGGTCGCGCCTACTGCGGCCACAAGCTGGCTAAACGTCAGGTGATGCTGGTGTCGTTTATCTGCTACGCCTTCAACCTGACGCTGAGCACCTGGGTGGGCGGCATCGGCATGCGCTATCGCCTGTACTCGCGTCTCGGATTACCGGGTGGCACCATCACCCGCATTTTCTCACTGAGTATCACCACTAACTGGCTGGGGTACATTCTGCTGGGCGGGGTGATTTTCACCATCGGCGTGGTGCAGCTGCCCGCGCACTGGTATATCGACGAGGCCACGCTGCGCATTCTCGGCATCGTGCTACTGCTGATCATCGCCGTGTATCTGTGGGCCTGCGCCTTTGCCAAACGCCGCCATATGACCATTAAAGGGCAGAAACTGGTACTGCCGTCGTGGAAGTTCGCGGTGCTGCAGATGGCGGTATCCAGCGCCAACTGGATGGCGATGGGGGCGATCATCTGGCTGTTGATTGGCGAGGACGTGAACTACTTCTTCGTGCTGGGCGTGCTGCTGGTTAGCAGTATCGCCGGGGTTATCGTGCATATTCCGGCAGGGATTGGGGTGCTGGAGGCGGTGTTTATCGCGCTGCTGGCCGGAGAACATGTTTCACAGGGGACGATTATTGCCGCCCTGCTCGCCTACCGCATGCTCTATTACTTCCTGCCGCTGGCGCTGGCAACGGTCTGTTATCTGGTGCTGGAGAGCCGGGCGAAAAAGTTACGGGCGAAAAATGAGAAGGCAATGGCGAAATAAAAGCAAAACGGCAACTTTGTTGCCGTTTTAAGTGTTTGTTCCCTCTCCCGGGGGAGAGGGTCAGGGTGAGGGCACCAGACCGCACCGCCACCCGGCAAAGCAACCTTAGCGACGGTTGCCGAAAATCCGCAGCAGCATCAGGAACAGGTTGATGAAGTCCAGATAGAGCGTCAGGGCGCCCAGAATCGAGTATTTGCGCAGGTTGGAACTGTCGCGCACGTCGATCTGCTCGCCGATGTTTTTCAGCTTCTGAGTGTCATAGGCCGTCAGTCCGACAAAGACTACTACACCGATATAGGTCACGGCCCACATCAGCGCGTCGCTCTTGAGCCACAGGTTCACCAGCGATGCCAGCACAATCCCGATCAGCCCCATAAACAGCATATTACCTAAGCCGCTCAGGTCACGTTTGGTGGTGTAACCGTACAGGCTCATCACGCCAAACATCCCGCCGGTCACCACGAAGGTGCTGGCGATGGAGGAGTAGGTGTAGACGATGAAAATGCTGGAGAGCGTCAAACCGGTCAGCGCCGAATAGAGCATAAACAGCGTGGTCGCCATTCCGGCACTGAGTTTCTGCACCAGGCCGGAAAGCACAAACACCAGCGCCAGCTGTGCGATAATCAGCCCAAAGAAGGTGATTTTGCTGGAGAAGATAAACATCATCAGCTCAGGCGTGTTGGCCGCATACCACGCGATAAACGCGGTAAGCAGCAGGCCGACCGTCATCCAGCCGTACACCTGCGCCATATACGTCTGCAGCCCGCTACGGGTCTGCTGTACTATTGAATCGGAACGCGGAAATCGGTCCATGATTCACTCCTGATTAAGGTTAAGAAGACACACACGTTAAGAGTAACACATCCACGTAAACCGACTACCAACGGCTGGCGGCCTGTTTATCGCTGTCGCGAGATTCCACCCAGCGATCACCTTCCGGCGTGGCTTCGCGCTTCCAGAACGGCGCTTTGGTTTTGAGGTAATCCATAATGAACTCCCCTGCAGCAAAGGCGCTACCGCGGTGCGCGCTGGTCACGCCGACAAAGACAATCTCTTCGCCGGGCCACATCTCGCCGATGCGGTGGATCACCGTGACCCGCCCGAGCGGCCAGCGGCCTCGCGCTTCATCCACAATTGCCGCCAGCGATTTCTCCGTCATGCCCGGATAGTGCTCCAGCGTCAGCGCTTTTACGCTGTCGCCGAGATTGTGGTTACGCACTTTACCGGTGAACGTAACGACCGCGCCGTCTTCATCGCGCTCCGCCAGCCAGTCATATTCTGTACCGACGTTAAAGCGCTCGGGACCGACCAGAATTCGGGTTTCAGCCATCTTAGCCCCCTGTGACCGGCGGGAAGAAGGCCACTTCATCCCCTTCAGTCAGCGGGTGGGTGAACTCCACCAGCGTCTGGTTAACGGCCGCCAGCAGCTTGCCTTCGTCGAGCGCCAGCGCCCAGCGGTCGCTTTGTGCCGCCAGGTGCGCGCGCAGGGCGGCGACGTTTTCAAAAGAGGCGTCCAGCGTCAGGCTGTCGGTATTGACCAGCTCACGCACCTGGGCGAAAAAGAGCACCTTAATCATGGCTGTCCACCTTAAAATCACCGGATTTGCCGCCGCTTTTCGCCAGCAGACGAACCGGGCCAATCACCATATCTTTCTGCACCGCTTTGCACATGTCGTAGATGGTCAGCGCGGCGACGGAGGCCGCCGTCAGGGCTTCCATCTCCACGCCGGTTTTGCCGGTTAAGCGGCAGAGGGACTCAATACGCACGCGGTTGTGCTCCGGCTGCGCCTGCAGGTTCACTTCCACCTTGCTTAGCATCAGCGGATGGCAGAGCGGGATGAGGTCCCAGGTCCGTTTTGCAGCCTGAATACCGGCGATGCGGGCGGTGGCAAAGACGTCGCCCTTATGGTGACTGCCGTCGATAATCATCGCCAGCGTCTCCGGCAGCATGGTGACGAATGCCTCAGCACGCGCCTCGCGCACCGTTTCGGCCTTGGCGGAGACATCCACCATATGCGCTTCGCCAGCGGCGTTAATGTGGGTCAGTTGTGACATAGTTTACTTCTTCAAATGGGGATGAAAATTACACGGACGGGTACGGGCATCCAGCTGCGGGGCAATAATATTTTCCCACGCGGTGCGGCAGGCTTTGGTCGAGCCCGGCATGGCGAAAATCAGCGTGTTGTTTGCCACGCCGGCCACCGCGCGCGACTGCAGCGTGGAGGTGCCAATCTCTTCAAAGGAGAGCATGCGGAACACTTCGCCGAAGCCTTCCACCTCGCGGTCAAACAGCGGGATCAGCGCCTCGGGGGCCTGATCGCCCGCGGTAAAGCCGGTGCCGCCGGTGATCAGCACCACCTGCACCTCAGCACTGGCGATCCACTGAGAGACCTGCGCACGAATGGCGTAGCGGTTCTCTTTCACAATCGCTTTATCGACGATGGTATGCCCCGCGTCATGGGCCGCCTCACGCAGCCAGTGGCCGGAGGTATCATCCTCTTCTCCACGGCGGTCGGAAACGGTAAGAATAGCAATGCGTGTCGGGATAAATTCTGCGCTGACCTGACTCATCTTCTGGTTCCTTCTAAAGACTGATTACCCGCCGATGTAGGACAGGTTCTGAGTAATGCCGGTATTGCCCTGATGCAGGAAGTGGGTCTGCTTTTTGTGCGTCAGCGCCTCGGAAATGCGTGCTTGAAGTGCGCCCTGTTGGGCATCATCTTCCAGCAGATCGCGAAGATCCACGCCACCGTCGCCAAACAGGCAGAGATGGAGTTTGCCGACGGAAGAGACGCGCAGGCGGTTGCAGCTGGCGCAGAAGTCTTTCTCATAGGGCATGATAAGCCCAATCTCGCCTTCGTAATCCGGGTGACAAAAGACCTGTGCCGGGCCGTCGCTGCGCTGGCGGATCTGGTGGATCCAACCGCGTTTCAGCAGCTCGTCGCGCAACACCATGCCGGAAATATGGTGACGGCGGAACAGTTCGCTGCCCTCGCCCGTTTCCATCAGCTCGATAAAACGCAGTTGAATGGGACGGGATTTAATCCACGCCAGGAAGGTGTCTAGCTGATGGTGGTTTACGTCGCGCATCAGCACCGTGTTGACTTTGACCTTTTCGAACCCGGCGGTAAACGCCGCATCGATGCCGTCCATCACCTGGCGGAACTTGTCCTGACCGGTAATGGCGTGAAACTGCCGGGCATCAAGGCTGTCCACGCTGACGTTGATCGCGGTTAGGCCAGCGTCGCGCCAGTTGGCCACGTCACGCGCCATGCGGTAACCGTTGGTGGTCACCGCGATCTGGCGGATGCGTTCGTTTTCGCGAACGGCGGCAATGATGTCGGGGAAATCGCGGCGCAGGGAGGGTTCGCCACCGGTCAGACGGACTTTTTCGGTACCGAGCTCAGAGAACGCACGCGTGACGCGGCGCACTTCATCCACGGAGAGAAAGCCATTATTGGTGACGCTGCCCGGCTTGTAGCCATCGGGCAGGCAGTAGGTGCAACGGAAGTTGCACACATCGGTAATCGACAGACGCAAGTAGTAAAACTTACGCGCGAAAGCATCAGTAAGTTGTGAAGCCATGTACACCTTTCCAAATCGGGAGGCACAGTCATTTCTTTCTGTACCCTGGTGGCAAATCCGCCACGGCCAGGGCGCCATATCATTCGACACAGGCGCCAGGGCTAGAGTGTATGTTTTCAGTTTTGAAAACGTGGTTATGGCGATAGTAGCGTGGAAATCGACACTCCGCCATTGTCGCTTTTCGCTATATAATTATGTATATAGCGATTCAGTCCTGCATTTTCGCTACAGAATACCTAAAAACCGCATTTTCGCATTGATATACGTCATTTTGCATTGGGTGAGGCATCGTCTTTTGGGGGTAGTTAGGTTACTGTTACGCGATCGAACGTGATAAGGAATACGTATGCGCAATCGCACTTTTGCGGATCTTGACCGAGTGGTCGCTCTTGGCGGAGGCCACGGCCTGGGCCGCGTCATGTCCTCTTTGTCGTCACTGGGCTCACGGCTGACAGGGATAGTGACAACCACCGACAACGGCGGCTCAACCGGGCGGATCAGGCGGGCTGAAGGCGGCATTGCCTGGGGAGATATGCGCAACTGCCTGAACCAGTTAATTACCGAGCCGAGCGTCGCGTCGGCGATGTTTGAGTACCGTTTTGGCGGCAATGGCGAACTTTCCGGGCATAACCTCGGAAATCTAATGTTAAAGGCGCTGGATCACCTGAGCGTACGGCCTCTGGAAGCCATCAACTTAATCCGTAATCTGCTCAAGGTGGACGCATTCCTGATCCCCATGTCTGAACAACCGGTTGACTTGATGGCAATCGATGCCGAAGGGCATGAAGTTTACGGCGAGGTGAATATTGACCAGCTCCTCCTGCCGCCAACGGAGTTGATGACCTATCCGAGCGTGCCCGCCACGCGAGAAGCGGTGGAGGCCATTGGTGAAGCGGATCTTATCCTGATCGGTCCAGGCAGTTTTTATACCAGCCTGATGCCCATTCTGCTGGTAAAAGAGCTGGCGCAGGCGCTGCGTCGCACCCCTGCCCCGATGGTCTATATCGGTAACCTGGGCCGTGAGCTGAGCCCGGCAGCGGCGAGCCTGTCGCTGGCGGACAAGCTGGACCTGATGGAGCAGTACGTCGGTAAGAAAATTATCGACGGTGTCGTGGTTGGGCCAAAAGTGGATGTGACAGGGATTGGCGATCGCGTGGTGGTGCAGGAGCCGCTGGAAGCCAGCGATATTAAATATCGTCACGACCGCCACCTGCTGCGCGAGGCGCTGGAGAAAGCGATTCAGGCGTTGGGTTAGGTTCGCTTTGTGCGGCCTGATGCCCTCACCCCAGCCCTCTCCCACGGGGAGAGGGGGAATACACGCCGCTTTACCTATGATGCCGCGATAAACAGATCCCGCAGCTGATGCAGCTGGTCGCGGATCTGCGCCGCCTCTTCGAACTCCAGGTTCTGGGCGTGCTGCATCATCTGCCCTTCCAGCTCGTGGATTTTCTGCTGCAGCGCCTTCGGCGTCAGTACGACGGTATCTTCTTCCACCACTGAACGCGCCTTGCCGCGGCCTTTCGCTTTGGTCTTCGCAATGTTCTGACCCAGCGCCAGAATATCCACCACCTTCTTGTTCAGCCCCTGCGGCGTAATGCCGTGCTCTTCGTTGTAGCGCTGCTGCTTCTCGCGTCGGCGTTCCGTTTCGCCAATCGCTTTCGCCATCGACGGGGTGATTTTGTCGCCGTAAAGAATCGCTTTACCGTTGACGTTACGCGCAGCGCGGCCAATGGTCTGGATCAGGGAGCGTTCAGAGCGCAGGAAGCCCTCTTTATCGGCGTCCAGAATCGCCACCAGCGAGACTTCCGGCATATCCAGACCTTCTCGCAACAGGTTGATCCCCACCAGCACGTCAAACTCGCCCAGACGCAGATCGCGGATAATCTCCATGCGCTCCACGGTGTCGATATCCGAGTGCAGATAGCGTACCTTCTCACCGTGCTCTTCAAGATACTCGGTCAGGTCTTCCGCCATGCGCTTGGTGAGCGTCGTCACCAGCACGCGCTCGTTGATGGCGGAACGGGCGCGGATCTCAGAGAGCAGATCGTCCACCTGGGTCGCCACCGGGCGCACTTCGATAATCGGGTCCAGCAGCCCTGTCGGACGGACCACCTGATCGATCACCTCATCGCCGGATTTTTCCAGCTCGTAGTTGCCCGGCGTGGCCGACACGTAGATGGTCTGCGGCGCCAGCGCCTCAAACTCTTCAAACTTCATCGGACGGTTATCCAGCGCTGACGGCAGGCGGAAGCCGTACTCCACCAGCGTCTCTTTACGCGCGCGGTCACCGCGGTACATCCCGCCGATCTGGGGGATCGTGACGTGGGATTCGTCGATCACCAGCAGACCGTCGGCCGGAAGGTAGTCAAACAGCGTCGGCGGTGGCTCGCCCGGCCCGCGCCCGGAGAGGAAGCGCGAGTAGTTTTCGATACCCGAGCAGTAGCCCAGCTCGTTCATCATCTCCAGATCGAACTGGGTGCGCTGGCTCAGGCGCTGCTCTTCCAGCAGCTTATTGTTAGCCAGAAGCACCTTACGGCGCTCTGCAAGCTCCTCTTTGATCTCTTCCATCGCCTGCACGATACGCTCTCGTGGCGTCACGTAGTGCGTTTTAGGGTAGATGGTGAAACGCTGTATCACCGACTCAACGTGGCCGGTCAGCGGGTCGAACAGAGACAAACGCTCGACCTCTTCGTCAAACAGCTCGACGCGCAGCGCCATATCGTCCGATTCCGCCGGGAAGATGTCGATCACCTCACCACGTACGCGGAACGTCCCGCGCTGGAAGGCCTGGTCATTACGGGTGTACTGCAGCTCGGCCAGACGGCGCAAAATTGCGCGCTGATCGATGATCATCCCCTGCGTCAGGTGCAGCATCATCTTCAGATAGAGATCCGGATCGCCCAGGCCGTAAATCGCCGAAACAGACGCGACCACAACCACATCGCGTCGCTCAAGCAGCGCCTTGGTCGCAGACAGTCGCATCTGTTCGATGTGTTCGTTCACCGAAGCATCTTTCTCGATGAAGGTATCAGAGCTCGGCACATAGGCTTCCGGCTGGTAGTAATCGTAGTAGGAGACAAAATACTCCACCGCGTTTTCCGGGAAGAACTCTTTCATCTCGCCGTAAAGCTGTGCCGCGAGGGTTTTATTGGGTGCAAGCACCATCGTGGGGCGCTGCAGGTCAGCGATCACGTTGGCGACAGTAAACGTTTTGCCCGAGCCGGTTACCCCCAGCAGCGTCTGGTGCGCCAGCCCGTCTTCCAGCCCCTCTTTAAGACGACGGATCGCCTCAGGCTGATCGCCAGAGGGGCGGAAAGCAGAATTCAGTTTGAACGGTTTACTCATGGGCGACGACCTGATGACGTTATAAGCGGCAGGTGAGTAATTTTACTCGTTGTTGCCAGGAATGCCAGTAAAAAACACTGGATGAAAAACCAGTAGCGTGTCAGGATATTTAGCGTAGCGGCGGAGTCATTAGCGCGTTAGCGGACAAAATTTAGGCTCTGACGAGATAAAAAACCAGCCAGGTTGGGTTATCCCCAGAACTTTTTCTTTTTTAACATTTGTCAAGCCAGGTAATGATAGTTTTATGGCAACGAGTGACACTTTCATTACGGTAATTGCTTTTATCTAAGCAATTAAATTTTAAACGATATTTTCTAAAGCCGCGTTTCGCGTCAATTTGGGCGAAAGCCGCGTCTTCTCTCGCTTATCGCGTGTTTTCTAACTCTAATGCACATGGTTATCCACAGGAATAGTGGATAACTGCTTCCAGCCCGTGTAGACCGCCGCTCAGCAAATTCCCGGATTTTCCCACGAGGCGGCAACAAAAAATTTTTATAGCTCTTTTTTGACGATAAACAGTTGAGTCATTCATAACCAACAGATGCGATCCTGCTCACATTTCAGCCATTTTTCGTCCTGCACCACAACTCACCATTCCCGGCACCGTCGATGTGCAAGCCACGCGTTTTTACCCTGCTCTCTTGTGGCTTATTCCTAAAAAAGTCGTTTTTTTAATCGATTTCAGGTTTCTGGCAAGCGTTTTGCAGCTTCACGTCAGGCCTATCCCTACGCATTTTTAAGGAGAGAAAGATGTTGAGTCTGCGTGCAGTGAATCAGTTTTACGGAAGCCAACATACGCTATGGAACGTGGATTTGGATTTTCCGCAAGGGATGTGTACAGGCGTCATAGGCCTGCCGGGGATGGGCAAAACCACCCTGATGAACTGCATTACCGGAAACATCCCCGTCGAAAGCGGCACGATTATCTGGCATGAAGCGGGCGCACCGCCGCGTGATTTGCTCAGCCCGGCACCGGAACAACGTTCAGAGCCGGGAATAGGCTATGTGCCGCAGGACAGGCGTATTTTCTCTCAACTGACGATTGAGGAGAATCTGCATATTGCCATGCGGGCGATGGGGAAACCCGACCTGGCGGCGAAAAGCGACGTATACGATCTGTTCCCGGAACTCTACGCGCGACGTCAGACGCGGGGCAATGCCCTTTCGCCAGAGGATCAGTATCAGCTTGCCCTGGCGAATGCACTGGTCAACCGCCCGCGGATGCTAATTCTGGACGAGCCTACGCATGGGGCAGGACACGGATTTGCCCAGAAGCTGGCGCAGCTGCTGGGGCGCTTAAACCGAGAGTTAGGCATGACGGTGCTGCTGGCGGAGCAGCAGCTGTCGTTTATCCGCCGGGTGGCGGATCGGTTTTGCATGCTTTATCGCGGGCGTAACGTGGCTCAGGGCCACGTTAGCGAGCTGAACGATGAGCTCATTGCCCACTGGATGTCGCGGGAAGCAAGACGCTGAGGTCGAGATAGCGCCCGGTTTCGGCCTGCTCAGCATCGCCAGCAATCCAGGGGATTTCCCCGAGGAACGGTGCCGGGAGCACGCGCTTGAGGGTCGCCAGATACTCCTGATGCCGCCTGCCCGGCGCAACCACGTCGTTGGCTATCCAGCCTGCCAGCGTCAGCCCTGCCTGCTGAACGGCCTGCGCCGTCAGCATGGCGTGATTGATGCAGCCCAGCTTCACGCCGACGACCAGAATGACCGGAAGCCGCTCGGCCTGCACCCAGTCAGCAAAGGTCTGCGTGTCCGAAAGTGGCGTAAACCAGCCTCCCGCGCCTTCCACCAGCACCCAGTCGGCCTGGCTTTCCAGCGTCCGTAACCCGGCAGACAGCACGGCGAAATCAATTGGACGGCCTTCGTCAGCGCTGATAATGTGCGGCGACGTCGGCTCGGCAAAGGTATAGGGGTTCACCGCCGAATAGGCAAGCTCAAGGCTACTGTTACGCTGGAGCGCCAGCGCGTCGGTGTTGCGTAACCCTTCCGCCGTCATCTCGCTGCCGGAAGCTACGGGCTTATATCCGGCGGTGTTTTTTCCGAGCCGTCGTGCCGCCTGCAGCAGCGCAGCGCTGGCAACCGTTTTGCCCACTTCCGTATCCGTGCCGGTAACAAAATAACGTTCAGTCACGTTCGATAATCCCATGAAAAAGTTGATAAGAGAGCGGGAAAAGGCCCCGCTGCTGCGGCCAGGCCAGCTCCAGGCGTTGCAGCTGCCCCCGGGTCAGCGGTTTTTTCTCCCGCCCGGCGTGCAGGTGCGTGGCGCCGATGCCCTTCAGAGAGCGCATGGCGCTGAACGCGTCGCTAAAATTAAGCGTGATGGTTTGCACCGTGCTGCGACAGCGCCAGCCTGCCAGCGCCTGCGTCACCTGCTCATACGATAAAAAGCGGTTCGCGTGCGGCTGCTCATCCACCGCTTTCCACGCCTGATTCAGCTCCGGCAGCGAACTTTCCAGCAAGGTGGTAAAGGCCATCTTTCCGCCCGGTCGTGCGACGCGATAAAGCTCGCGTAACGCCTGCGGCAGGCTGCTGCACCACTGCACCGCCAGATGGCTCCAGACCAGATCGAACTGCGCATCCGCCAGCGGGATCGCCTCGATATCCGCCACTACATAGTGGTGCGCAGCCTGCTGCTGGCGCGCCTCGTCCAGCATGGCGGGCGACAGGTCGATGGCCGTCACCTCGCTCCCCGCCTCGCGCCAGTAGCGGCTGTTGCTGCCGGGACCACAGCCGGCGTCCAGCACCTGCGGGAAGCGGTTCTCGCCAAGCGCGGCCAGAAGCCCCTGCGCGCTCTGGCGCTGGAGTTCATCGTGCTGCGAATAGCTCCGCGCGGCCCGGCCAAACGCCGCCGCAACGGCCTGCTTATTCACCGGCATCATGAAGCGCCTCCAGCAGCGTCTGGATATCCTGCGCCTCATGCGCCGCCGTCAGGGTTAAGCGCAGACGCGCGGTGCCCGGCGGAACGGTTGGCGGACGAATGGCCGTTACCCACATCCCCCGCTCGCGCAGCGCCTGGGCCAGCGCCAGCGCGCGGCCGTTGTCGCCGACAATCACGGGCTGGATGGCGCTCTGCGAATCGGGACTCTGGAAGGGAAGCGCCGCCAGTCCCTGACGGAAGCAGGAGATGTGCTCTGCCAGCTGCTGACGGCGTTCATCCCCTTCTGCGCTGCGGATCACCGCCAGCGACGCCGACAGCGCCACGGCCTGCGCCGGGGGCATGCTGGTGCTGTAGATGAGGTGACGGGCAAACTGCAGCAGATAGTCAGCGACAGATTCGCTGCACAGCACGGCGGCGCCGCTGACGCCAAAGCCTTTGCCAAAGGTGACCACCAGCAGTTCCGGCTTCACGTTTTGTTGATGGGCGCTGCCGCGTCCTTCATCGCCCATCACCCCAGTACCGTGAGCATCATCGACCAGCAGCCAGGCGTTTTGCCGCTTTGCGGCCTCGTGAAGCGCGGCAAGCGGCGCACTGTCGCCGTCCATGCTGAACACCCCTTCCGTGACCGCCAGCTGTTGCCCGTCGCAGGGTTTGTCCAGCAGCGAGGCGAGCTGTGACGCATCGTTATGGGCAAAACGCCGCAGCTGGGCGGGACTTAAGTTTGCCGCCTCCAGCAGGGAGGCGTGGCTTAAACGGTCGGCGACAATGCGGTCCTCTTTCCCCATCATGGCCGCGATGACCGCCTGATTGGCGGCAAAGCCGGAGATAAACAGCAGCGCGCGCGGATAGCCCAGCCAGTCGGCCAGCTCTTCCTCCAGCGCCTGATGCGCCGTGGTGTATCCGCTGACGTGCCCCGAGCCACCGCTGCCCACGCCAAACCGCTCCGCGCCCTGCTGCCAGGCGCGGACGATGGCCGGATGCTGGCTCAGCCCGAGATAGTCATTGCTGGAAAAATTACAAAACTGCCGTCCCTCGCGGGTCAGAAAACGGCCCGCGCCGTTTTCCACCACTCTGCGAACGCGAAACGCCTCTGCCGCCCGGCGTTCTTCCAGCGCGGCATTAATCCGTACCTGCCAGGTCATACGGCTGCCGCGTTGTAGAACTGGTCGGTATCGGCGTTGAGAATCTGCTGCTCCAGCTGCTGCTGTTGCTCGTTATCGCCCGTCAGCACCCCGGTCTGATGCGGGTTCAGCCCCAGCTTGCGGAACAGCTGAACGTCTTTATCCTCTTCCGGGTTCGGCGTGGTCAGCAGCTTGCAGCCGTAGAAGATGGAGTTGGCGCCGGCCATAAAGCACATCGCCTGAGTCTGCTCGTTCATCTGCTCGCGGCCCGCAGAGAGGCGAACGTAAGACGTTGGCATCATGATGCGCGCCACCGCTATGGTGCGAATAAAATCAAACGCATCCACGTCCTCGTTATCCGCCAGCGGCGTGCCCTTGACCTTCACCAGCATGTTGATCGGCACGCTTTCCGGCGGGGTGGGCAGGTTCGCCAACTGCAGCAGCAGGCCCGCGCGGTCTTTCACCGTTTCGCCTAAGCCCACGATGCCGCCGGAGCAGACCTTGATCCCTGCATCACGCACTTTATCCAGCGTGTCCAGGCGCTCCTGATAGGTGCGCGTGGTGATGATGTTGCCGTAAAATTCCGGCGAGGTATCAAGGTTGTGGTTGTAGTAATCCAGGCCCGCGGCCGAGAGACGTTGCGCCTGCTCCTCGTTGAGCGTACCGAGGGTCATGCAGGCTTCGAGGCCCATTTCCTTCACGCCCTTCACCATCTGCTCCAGGTACGGCATGTCGCGGTCATGTGGATTCTTCCACGCGGCGCCCATGCAGAAGCGGGTTGAGCCCGCGTTTTTCGCCTTGCGCGCGGAGTCGAGCACCTGCTCCACTTCCATCAGACGCTCGGATTCGAGACCGGTTTTGTAGCGCGCGCTCTGCGGGCAGTATTTGCAGTCTTCGGGGCAGGCGCCGGTCTTGATCGACAGCAGCGTGCTGACCTGAACATGGCGAGGATCGAAGTGCTGACGATGCACCTGTTGCGCTTCAAACATCAGCTCAAGGAAAGGTTTATTGAATAATTCAGTAACTTGCGACATCGTCCAGCGTGCGTGGTGAGCCATTGGGCTTCTCCAAAGGGTTTTGTTAATTTTCGGTTCGGTTTATACTCGTAAACCTAAAACTTTTCAAAATGGTTTACAAGTCGATTATGACCCAGGACGATCTCGCCTTCGACAAGCAGCATATCTGGCACCCTTACACCTCCACTACCCGCCCCCTTCCCGTCTATCCGGTAGCCTCTGCCCACGGCTGCGAGCTGCATCTCGCCAGCGGCGAGCGGCTGGTTGACGGAATGTCCTCCTGGTGGGCGGCCATTCACGGATACCACCATCCGCGCCTGAACGCGGCGATGAAGGCCCAGATTGACCAGATGTCGCATGTGATGTTTGGCGGGATCACCCATCAGCCCGCGGTGGATTTATGCCGCCGTCTGGTGGCGATGACGCCTGAATCGCTGGAGTGCGTTTTCCTGGCCGATTCCGGCTCCGTGGCGGTGGAAGTGGCGATGAAGATGGCGCTGCAGTACTGGCATGCGAAGGGCGAAACGCGCCAGCGGTTCCTCACCTTCCGCAACGGCTATCACGGGGATACCTTCGGGGCGATGTCGGTGTGCGATCCGGACAACTCCATGCACAGCCTGTGGAAGGGCTATCTGCCGGAAAACCTGTTTGCCCCTGCGCCGCAAAGCCGATTCGACGGCGAGTGGAACGAGACGGACATGGTGGGCTTCGCGCGCCTGATGGCGGCGCATCGCCATGAAATCGCCGCCGTCATTCTTGAACCGATTGTGCAGGGCGCGGGCGGAATGCGGATGTACCATCCGGAATGGCTGAGGCGCATTCGCAAGATGTGCGACCGCGAGGGCATTCTGCTGATTGCCGATGAAATTGCCACCGGCTTTGGCCGCACCGGCAAGCTGTTTGCCTGCGAACACGCGGGCATTGCGCCGGATATTCTGTGTCTGGGTAAAGCGCTGACTGGCGGCACCATGACGCTCTCCGCCACCCTCACCACTCGTCAGGTTGCCGACACCATCAGCGACGGCGAGGCGGGCTGCTTTATGCACGGCCCGACGTTTATGGGCAACCCGCTGGCCTGCGCCGTGGCAAGCGAAAGCCTCGCCATTCTGGAGAGCGGCGAGTGGCAGACGCAGGTCGCGGCGATAGAAGCGCAGCTGAAAGCGGAACTGAGCGCCGCCTCGGGCGCGAATTTCGTGGCGGACGTGCGCGTGCTGGGCGCCATCGGGGTGATTGAAACCACCCATCCGGTGAACATGGCGGCGCTGCAGCGCTTCTTCGTGGACCAGGGCGTGTGGGTCCGGCCTTTCGGCAAGCTTATCTATCTGATGCCGCCGTACAGCATCACGCCAGCGCAGCTTCGAAAATTAACCGACGCGGTTGTAACAGCCGTTAACATTCCCGCGCATTTCACGATTTAACCCAATGCATTACACTTGCTGAACGAGCGATCAACGAGGGTAAACCGTATGAAAATCATCAGTAAAGATCTGCGCGACGGTGAAAAGCTGCCGGAACGGCACGTTTTCAACGGCATGGGGTATCAGGGCGATAACATCTCCCCGCACCTGGCGTGGGACGAGGTTCCGGCAGGCACCAAAAGCTTTGTCGTGACCTGCTATGACCCGGATGCGCCGACCGGCTCGGGCTGGTGGCACTGGGTTGTGGCGAACCTGCCCGCCGACACGCGCGTGCTGCCGCAGGGTTCCGGTTCAGACCTGGTTGCCCTGCCTGAAGGTGCCATTCAGACGCGCACTGACTTTGGTAAAGCGGGCTACGGCGGCGCAGCGCCACCAAAAGGGGAAACCCACCGCTATATCTTCACGGTGCACGCGCTGGATGTGGAGAAGATTGAGGTCGATGAAGGCGCGAGCGGCGCGATGGTCGGGTTTAACGTGCATTTCCATTCCCTGGGGAGCGCGTCGATTACGGCGATGTATTCCTGAAAAAAGCCGGGTGGCGGCTACGCCTTACCCGGCCTGGATTTCGCATTCGTAGGCCCGGTAAGCGCAGCGCCACCGGGCAAAACATCACAGCACCGAAGGTAGCAGTCCTACAAGGCGTCCCTTTTCCAGAAGCTGCATCGCCTTATCAATATCCGGCGCAAAGAAGCGGTCATCATCGTAATGCGTGACGTGCTCGCGCAGCACATGGCGCGCCTGCTCCAGCAGCGGGCTGGATTTAAGCCCTTCGCGCAGATCGATACCCTGACACGCCGCCAGCCACTCCACCGCCAGCACGCCGCGGGTGTTGGAGGCCATCTCCCACAGACGACGCCCGGCCGCCGGGGCCATCGACACGTGATCTTCCTGGTTCGCCGAGGTTGGCAGGCTGTCCACGCTCTGCGGGTGCGACAGCGCTTTGTTTTCGCTTGCCAGCGCTGCGGCCGTCACCTGAGCGATCATAAAGCCTGAGTTAACCCCACCGTTACGCACCAGGAACGGTGGCAGCTGGGACATGTGTTTATCCATCATCAGCGCGATACGGCGCTCGGACAACGCCCCGACTTCTGCAATCGCCAGCGCGATATTATCCGCCGCCATCGCCACCGGCTCGGCGTGGAAGTTGCCCCCGGAGACCACCTCGTTTTCCTCGGCGAACACCAGCGGGTTGTCGGAGACCGCGTTGGCCTCCACCAGCAACACTTCCGCCGCCTGGCGCAACTGCGTCAGGCACGCGCCCATCACCTGCGGCTGACAACGCAGGGAATACGGATCCTGCACCTTCTCGCAGTTATGGTGTGAATCCGCAATCTCACTCGTGTCGGTAAGCACGTGGCGGTACATGGCGGCGGCATCAATCTGCCCGCGCTGGCCGCGCACCGCGTGAATACGCGCGTCAAACGGACGACGCGAGCCGAGCACCGCCTCGGTGGTCAGCGCACCGCACACCACCGCCGAGGCAAAGAGATCTTCCGCTTCAAACAGGCCGCGCAGCGCAAAGGCCGTCGACGCCTGCGTGCCGTTGAGCAGCGCCAGCCCCTCTTTTGCCGCGAGGGTGATTGGCGTTAAGCCGGCTTTTGCCAGCGCTTCTTTCGCAGGGAGCCACTCGCCCTGCCAGCGCGCTTTGCCCTCACCCAGCAGCAGCAGCGACATGTGCGCCAGCGGGGCGAGATCGCCGGAGGCACCGACGGAACCTTTTGCCGGGATCCACGGATAGACTTCTGCATTCACCAGGGCCATCAGCGCCTGGATCACGCTCAGGCGAATGCCCGAGAAACCGCGCGCCAGGCTATTGATTTTGAGCACCATCATCAGACGGACAATCTCATCGTCCAGCGGCTGGCCGACGCCCGCCGCGTGCGACAGCACCAGCGAACGCTGTAAGTTTTCCAGATCGTGCGTGGCGATGCGGGTCTGCGCCAGCAGGCCAAAGCCGGTGTTAATCCCGTAGGCGGTGCGCCCTTCGGCAACAATCGCTTCTACGCAGGCGACGCTGTCGTTTATCGCGGCGTGGGCGCTTTCATCAAGTGAAAGGGTGACCGGCTGGCGCCAGACGTTACGCAGCTGTTTGAGCGTCAGCGAGCCGGGAGTGAGTGTTAACGCGTTCATGCATGCTTTCCTTGTGTGGCAGGGATCATCGGCAGGTTCAGTCCCTGCTCTTTGGCACAGTCAATGGCAATCTCGTAACCCGCATCCGCGTGACGCATCACGCCGGTTGCCGGGTCGTTGTGCAGCACGCGGGCGATGCGCGCGGCCGCTTCATCGGTTCCGTCACAGACGATGACCATCCCTGAGTGCTGGGAGAAGCCCATCCCGACGCCGCCGCCGTGGTGCAGAGAGACCCAGGTGGCGCCGCTGGCGGTATTCAGCAGGGCATTAAGTAATGGCCAGTCGGAGACCGCGTCAGATCCGTCGCGCATGGCTTCGGTTTCACGGTTTGGGCTGGCGACGGAGCCGGAGTCCAGATGGTCGCGGCCAATGACGATCGGCGCGGAGACTTCACCGCTGCGCACCATTTCGTTGAAGGCCAGACCCAGCTTTTGCCGCCACTCCAGCCCTACCCAGCAGATGCGCGCCGGCAAGCCCTGGAAGCTGATGCGTTCGCGAGCCATATCCAGCCAGTGGTGCAGGTGTTCGTCGTCGGCGACGATCTCCTTCACTTTGGCGTCGGTTTTGTAGATATCCTGCGGATCGCCGGACAAGGCCACCCAGCGGAACGGGCCAATGCCGCGGCAGAACAGCGGACGGATATAGGCAGGCACGAAGCCGGGGAAGTCGAAGGCGTTATTCACGCCCATCTCTTTCGCCATCTGGCGGATGTTGTTGCCGTAGTCAAAGGTTGGAATGCCCAACTGGCTGAAGGCCAGCATCGCGGAGACGTGTTCCGCCATCGAACGCTTAGCCGCCAGTACCGTGCCTTCAGGGTCGGTTTCCGCTTTTTGCTGGTAGTCTTCCCACGTCCAGCCTTTTGGCAGGTAACCGTGCAGCGGGTCATGGGCGCTGGTCTGGTCGGTAACGAGATCCGGACGCACGCCGCGGGCAACCAGCTCCGGCAGAATATCCGCCGCGTTGCCGCACAGGGCAATCGACACCGCTTTGCCTTCGGACGTGTATTTTTTGATGCGCGCCAGCGCGTCATCAAGATTCTCGGCCTGTTCGTCGACGTAACGGGTACGCAGACGGAAATCAATGCGGCTCTGCTGGCATTCAATGTTCAGCGAGCACGCGCCAGCCAGCGTGGCGGCCAGCGGCTGCGCGCCACCCATCCCGCCCAGACCGGCGGTAAGCACCCAGCGGCCCTTCAGCGAGCCGTTATAGTGCTGACGCCCCGCTTCCACGAAGGTTTCGTAGGTGCCCTGCACAATCCCCTGGCTGCCGATGTAGATCCAGCTCCCGGCGGTCATCTGGCCATACATCGCCAGCCCTTTCGCGTCCAGCTCGTTGAAGTGTTCCCAGGTGGCCCAGTGCGGCACGAGGTTAGAGTTGGCGATCAGCACGCGCGGCGCGTTCTTATGGGTTTTAAATACGCCAACCGGCTTGCCGGACTGCACCAGCAGGGTTTCGTCGTGTTCGAGTTCGGTCAGGGATTTTACAATTGCGTCATAGCATTCCCAGTTGCGTGCGGCACGGCCTATGCCGCCGTAGACCACCAGTTCGTGGGGGTTTTCCGCCACCTCAGGATCAAGGTTGTTCATCAACATGCGCAGCGGGGCTTCGGTGAGCCAGCTTTTGGCAGTAAGCGTGGTGCCGCGCGCGGCGCGGACGTCCTGCTGGCGGTATTTACCTGACGACATTGTGTGCTCCTCATAAGGGACAGATGATGCATTTAGATATACTTGTATAGACAAGCACACACAAGGTCGGATTTAACAAAAAAGATACAATTTTGTTATATTGCGTTAGCGATCACGCTTATAAAACTTATGACATAAAGTGGCCCTGAAGCCGGTAACGGTTCCCCGGGAAAAGCAGTCGGGCATGCGACACGATATGCGATGATGACCAGGTACGACGGCGGATCAGCAGGCACGGATCGTGTTCTTTAATGCGCAACAGCTCGCACTCCTGCGGCGTCGCGCGTACGGCCTCCACAATGTGCTCCCCTTCCGTGAGCGGTGCAACGAGCGAGAGATACGCGTGCGGCGTGGTGTGGGTGTAATCCTGGTTCAGGTATTCCGGTATCCGCTCTGCGTTGACGCAGCGATCTTCAATCTGCACCGGAATGTCGTTTTCAAAATGCACCATCACAGAGTGGAAGATGCGGCTACCCTCTTTGACATTTAGCTCAACGGCCTGCTCGGCGCTGGCCTGGGTCTCTTCCAGCACCAGCACTTCGCAGCGGTGCTGATGATTACGCGAGGTTATCTCATCGGCAATGCTGCGGATTTCAAACAGGGCAGATTGCCCTTTCGGTTCCGCCACAAACGTCCCCACGCCCTGCAGGCGCACCAGAAGTCCTTCGTCGGTGAGCTCGCGCAGCGCCCGGTTGACGGTCATCCGGCTAAAACCGAACTGCGCCACCAGCTCGGCCTCCGACGGAATGCGATCGTGCGGGCGCCAGACGCCGGTGGCGATTTTTTCGCTGATCGCCTGCTTCACCTTTTCATAGAAAGGCGCGGGCGGGCTCGGTTGCGGCAGGGGTGAGCGTGAAAACATCGTGACTCCTTTAATAGTGTTATGCCCACCAGTGAGCAATTTGCCAGGCCAGACGGGCAGCGAGCTTTGCTCCCTGTCCGTCCCGATCGTACTGCGGGTTAAACTCTACCAGATCGGCGGCCTGCAGCTTACCGCTGCGGCAGATTTGTTCAATAACCGGCATTAGATCCATTGCCGGGACGCCTAACGCCGCAGGGGCGGAAACGGCAGGCATTTCGCCCGCGGGCAGGACATCCAGATCGATTGTCAGATAGACACGATCGGCCTGTGCCAGCACCTTTTCCAGCGCCGATAATGCCTCGCGTCTGAAATGAAGATCCTCCACCAGCGTGACGTTCAGGCGTTCGGCCTCATCCCACAGTGCCTGGGTGTTCGCCGCGCGGCTGACGCCAAAGCAGGCGTAGCGAAACTCGCGCCCGTATTCATCGCAGTATTGAGCCAGCTGACGAAACGGCGTACCGGACGTCGCCCGGTCGGCCTTGCGCAGGTCGAGATGCGCATCCAGGTTTATCACCGCTACGCGCTCGCCGGGGAACGCATCCAGAACACCCCGTCCATGCGCCCAGGCGGTTTCATGCCCACCGCCAAACACCAGCGTGCGCATCCCGGACTGCTGGCAGGCCATCACGGCATCGCTTAACGCCCGCTGCGCGGGTTCAAGCTCATCGCTTTCAACGTACACCGAGCCCATATCCGCCAGCCGTTCGTGTCCCTGATGGCTTGCCATATTCGCCAGCGCTTTGCGCAGAATGTCAGGGGCCTGCGCGGCGCCGGGCCTGCCCTGATTGCGTTTAACCCCTGCATCGCATTCAAATCCTATCAGCGCGATGCCGGATGAAAGCGGCGTGAACTGCGCCTGCTGTTGTATCGTCTGGAAAATGCGCGTTGCATTGCTGGCTTCGGCGCTGTCGTCTCGCCCCTGCCAGACCGTTTCGGCGACGGGCCGCCATAACTTCATACTGCCTCCCCACGGAAAATACGTTGATACAGCGGATTGCGTCCCGGCTCGTAGACCATCTCTACAGGATGGTGAGCATCCCAGACGATAAAATCAGCGACAAACCCCGACTGCAGCTGCCCGTGCGTTGCGCCGCGGCCCAGCGCCTGCGCCGCATGGCGCGTGACGCCAGCCCAGGCCTCTTCGGGCGTCAGGCCAAACTGGACGCAGGCCATATTCATCGCCAGGTGCAGGCTGGCAAACGGGCTGGTGCCGGGGTTATAGTCGGTGGCGACGGCCATCGGCACACCACGTTTTCTGAGCTGATCAACCGGCGGACGCTGGCGTTCCTGCAGAAAATAGAACGCGCCGGGGAGCAGTACCGCAACCGTACCGCTTTGCGCCATCGCCTGAACGCCCGCGTCGTCGAGATATTCGATATGATCGGCCGACAGTCCGTTATATTGGCTGACCAGCGCCGCTCCGCCCTGATTCGACAGCTGTTCAACATGCCCTTTCACCGGGATACCGAGCGCGGCGGCGGCCTGGAAGAGGCGCTCGGTTTGCGACGGGGTAAAGCCGACGTTTTCACAAAACACGTCTACTGCTTCATATAACTCTTTTTGCCACAGCGTGGGCAGGATCTGCTCGCAAACCAGCGCGAGGTACGCATCCGGATCCTGTCGGTATTCCGGCGGAACCGCATGGGCCGCCAGCAGCGTTGGGCTGATATCGATCGGATTATCGAGGCTCAGCTGGCGGGCAATCTGCAGCATCTTCTCTTCGGCCTCGGCGTTGAGTCCGTATCCCGATTTGATTTCAACGGTCGTTACACCTTCATTCATCAGACGCTGGAGCCGCTGCTGCGCAAGTTTCAGCAGGGTTTCCAGGGAACTGCTGCGCGTTGCCGTCACGGTGGCGTTAATCCCGCCCCCCTGAGCGCTGATGGTCTGGTAAGAGACGCCGTTCAGACGCTGTTCCCACTCCGCCGCGCGGTCGCCGCCAAATACCAGATGGGTATGGCAGTCAATCAGGCCAGGCGTGACCAGACGTCCCTCAAGATCGATGACGTGACGGTGTCCGGAAGGAAGGTCAGATTCAGGAAGCACGCCAAGGATAGTTTGGCCACGCACGACCAGCGCGTGCTGCTCTTTCAGGCCATAAGGCGCGGATGTATCGGGAACCATTGTTGCCAGGCGCGCATTTCGCCATATAACATCGTCAGGTTGAAGCTGCATGGGCATTCCACTTGTCATGGGTTGTATAGACATTTATTTGCATCCATCGTCTGCTGTCAACCGCCTTGAGGGAAAATGTTATTTATTTGTGATGACTTTCCCGTCACCTCCGGGCAAAAAATGCAACTTTTACCCTTTTTATCTTCCCGTTTCGCTCAACTTAGTATAAAAAAGCAGGCTATTTCGTCTATCCCGTAAAGACTTGCATACCCAGGAGCTTCACCTTGAACATTTCCAGGATTTCCCGTCTGGCGTTAGCGCTCGCCTTTGGCGTGACATTATCCGCATGCAGTTCTACACCACCGGATCAGCGTCCTTCTGAGCAGGTAGCGCCCGGTACCGCCTCCCGCCCGATTTTGTCCGCGGATGAAGCGAAGAATTTCGACCGCGCCCATTACTTCTCGGCGATGGATCCTAACGCCGCGCCGTGGACACCGTCTTCTATTAACCTGCCTAAACAGCCTGACTTCGTTGTTGGCCCGGCTGGCGCGCAGGGCGTAACGCATACCACTATCCAGGCAGCGGTTGACGCGGCAATCACTAAACACAGCGCGTCTCGCCAGTACATCGCGATCCTGCCGGGTGAATACGAAGGCACCGTGTATGTTCCGGCGGCTCCTGGCAGCATTACGATTTACGGTCTGGGTGAAAAAGCCATCGACGTAAAAATTGGCCTGGCGATTGATTCCGAAATCGACAGCACCGCCTGGCGTCACCTGGTGAACCCGGCAGGCAAATATATGCCGGGCAAACCGGCGTGGTATATGTTTGATAACTGCCAGAGCAAGCGTTCCGCCACCGTTGGCGTGATGTGCTCGGCGGTGTTCTGGTCGCAGAATAATGGCCTGCAACTGCAGAACCTGACCATTCAGAATACCCTGGGTGACAGCGTGGATGCCGGTAACCACCAGGCCGTTGCGCTGCGTAGCGACGGCGATAAGGTGCAGATTAACAACGTCAATATTCTGGGCCGTCAGAACACCTTCTTCGTGACCAACAGCGGCGTACAGAACACGCTGCAGAACAACCGGCTGACCCGTACGCTGGTGACCAACAGCTACGTTGAAGGTGACGTGGATCTGGTGTCCGGTCGCGGCGCGGTGGTGTTTGATAACACCGATTTCCGCGTGGTGAATTCCCGTACCCAGCAGGAAGGCTATGTGTTTGCTCCGGCAACCCAGTCTAACCTGTTTTACGGCTTCCTGGCCGTGAACAGCCGCTTTAACGCGGCCGGTGACGGCGTGGCGCAGCTGGGCCGCTCCCTGGACGTGGACTCTGCGACCAACGGCCAGGTCGTTATCCGCGACAGCGTGATCAACGAAGGCTTTAACGTGGCGAAGCCGTGGGCTGATGCGGCTGTCTCCAAACGTCCGTTCTCCGGCAACACCGGTGCGGTGGACGATAAAGGAAACGTGCAGCGCAACCTGAACGACGCGAACTTCAACCGCATGTGGGAATACAACAACCGCGGTCTGGGCAGCAACGTGGTTGCTGAGCCGAAGCAGTAACGAGATGAGAGTAAAAGGGGGAGTTTAATCCCCCTTTTTACTGCGACTGAATGCGTCAGGCTCCAAACTTAAGATACGCATCCAATAGTTGCATAATCGCAACCATGAGTTGCAGGAACAGAATTGCCCATTCCACACCGCTCATACGCCACTCCTTTGGTATAGAACACTTCTCCTCTGGTTTACCTTTCCGCTGCCTGTCACCAGAGGTGTGTTGGTTATGTTTTGATGTGCTCCGCAGTTTAGGCACCGTCGGCACCACCCGACAGCCAGGACTTAAAAAGGATCCTGAATTGCGGAACTGCAACACATCGAACCAACGCACAGAATGATATCAAATCACTACTGTACATAAAAACAGTTAAAACCAATTTAGGAATTTATAAAGCAAAAGCACTTAAGTGTCTGATTATTATTTATATACTATTCACTGATCATTCCGTGTTCTCCTTTGTTCGTTGACGATGAATTTACATCGCCTTGAGTCGACATTATGATAGCCCTGTTGGTTACGTTTTGATGTGCTCACCCGGCTACCACCGGGCATAAAAAAACCTCGCATTCGCGAGGTTTTTTGTTTTAAGCCGCTTAGTGCGCGTTAACCACCACCCACATTGGCCCCTGGCCTACAGCGTAGCGTCCTTTCTCTTCCAGCAGGCCCTGCTCGCCTTTGATTTCATACAGCGCGATGTGATGGGATTTCTGCCCCGCCGCAATCAGGTATTTACCGCTGTGATCGATATTAAAGCCGCGCGGCTGGGTTTCCGTTGGCTGGAAGCCCTCAATAGCCAGCACGCTGCCATCTTCGGAGACGCTGAAGACGGTTATCAGGCTGGAGGTGCGGTCGCAGGCGTAGAGATGACGACCATCCGGCGTGATGTGAATATCTGCCGCCCAGCGAGTGTCAGAGAAGTCAGATGGCATCATATCCAGCGTCTGCACGCACTCAATCTGGCCGTTTGGATCTTTCAGCTCCCATACGTCCACCGAGCTGTTCAGTTCGTTAACGACGTAGGCATACTGCTGGTTCGGGTGGAATACCATATGGCGAGGACCTGCGCCCTCAACGGTGGTGACTTCAGCAGGATTCTGCGCCACCAGGTGACCATCGTCGCTCAGGGTGAACAGGCAGATTCGATCCTGCTTCAGCGCAGGCACCCACAGCGTGCGGTTGTCCGGGGAGATATTCGCCGAATGGCAGCCTTCCAGCCCTTCCACCACGTCGACAGTTTCTACCGGAGTACCATCGTCAAGACGGGTCACGCTGACGCAACCGGCATTGTAAGAACCGCTAAAAATGAAGCGGCCTTTACGATCGGTCGAGATGTGGGTTGGACTGCCTGGCAGTGGCGCTTCAGCGGTGTAGGTCAGCGCGCCGTCGTCAGGAGAGATGCGGTAGGCCAGCACGCGAAACTCCGGGCGCACACCCACGTATAAGAAACGTTTATCCGGGCTGACGACCATCGGTTGCACCTGGCCCGGCACATCAACAACCTGAACCAGCGTGAGCGAACCTTCTGCATTCAAGCGCCAGACGTGGATCTGCTGACTTTCAGGACTGGCGGTATAAACGGTTTGTTTCATGAATACTCCTTTCCTCACTGCACGTGAAAGTGATTATTTTTAACGGTGAATGCTGAATTTTAGCCAGGAATTTTGCAGCGATTTACTCTCGGTGTAACATCCCCTGAGACCTAAAATTCAACATTAACCCGGAAGAACAAATGACCTCGCGTGTGATTGCACTGGATTTAGACGGAACATTACTTACCCCTCAGAAAACCCTGCTCCCCTCCTCCCTTGAAGCGCTTAAACGCGCGCAGGAAGTGGGATATCAACTCCTTATCGTAACGGGTCGACATCACGTTGCCATTCATCCTTTTTATCAGGCACTGGCGCTGGATACACCTGCAATTTGTTGTAATGGCACTTATTTGTATGA
The DNA here is from genome assembly GCF_001743375.1 of Enterobacter sp. IF2SW-B1. Taxonomy (NCBI): domain Bacteria; kingdom Pseudomonadati; phylum Pseudomonadota; class Gammaproteobacteria; order Enterobacterales; family Enterobacteriaceae; genus Enterobacter; species Enterobacter sp. IF2SW-B1. The sequence goes on from NZ_MJAA01000001.1 coordinate 865,387, forward strand.
TTATCAGGCAAAAAAGGTTTTAGCCTCCGACCCGCTGCCGGTTCCCCAGGCGCTGCAGCTGATCGATCTGCTGGATGAGCATAACGTTCACGGCCTGATGTATGTGGATAACGCGATGGTGTACGAGCGCCCAACCGGCCATGTGGTACGCACCAGCAACTGGGCGTTGTCCCTGCCAGAAGCGCAGCGTCCGGTCTTTACCCAGGTTTCCTCTCTGCGTCAGGCGGCCCAGGACGTTGAGGCTATCTGGAAGTTTGCCCTGACGGATGAAGACACCACCAAACTGAATACCTTCGCGAAACACGTCGAGGACACGCTGGGGCTGGAGTGCGAATGGTCCTGGCACGATCAGGTGGATATTGCCCGCAAAGGCAACAGCAAAGGCAAGCGCCTGACGCAGTACGTGGAATCGCAGGGCTGGTCAATGCAGGACGCGATCGCCTTCGGCGACAACTACAACGACATCAGCATGCTGGAAGCCGTCGGCACGGGCGTGGCGATGGGCAATGCCGACGACGCGGTAAAAGCGCGCGCTAACGTGGTGATTGGCGACAACACCACCGATAGCATCGCGCAGTACATCTATACCCACCTGCTGTAATCAGGCGGTGATCGAAACGCTCTTGATTTGCGCGTAAAGCCACAGGCCGGGCTTGATTGCTAACTCATCCCTGGCCCACGGGCTGATGCGCGCCCAGAGCGTCCTGCTGCCCACGTCGAGCTTCACCTCTACCTGCCCGTTATCATCAAAACATTCCGCCACTTTGGCGCGCAGAATATTTCGAATACTGGTTTGCAGCGGCGGCTGCAGCACCAGCGAGACGTCCGACGCCTGGATGCGGATCCGCAGCGCGGACTGTAATGGTTTGTCGATCTTATTGACCCAAAGATGCTGGTCGCCCAGCGCCAGGGCGGTCATCGCGTAGTGTGGGTGATGCTCCAGAACGCTCACCTTCAGGATGCTGCTCTGCTGCTCCCTGGGTAACCAGGGGTGCATCACGCTACTGCCCCACACCTCTTCCAGGTTGCCGTAGGCCTTCACGCTGCCCTCTTCCAGCACCAGCACTTTGTCGGCCAGATGGAGGATCTCATCCAGCGAATGGCTGACGTAGAGCATCGGAATATTAATTTCGCGGGTCAGACGCTGCAGGTAAGGCAAAAGCTCGCGCTTACGCGGTATATCCAGCGAAGCCAGCGGCTCGTCGAGCAGCAGCAGTTCGGGGGCGGTCAGCAACGCGCGGCCTATAGCCACACGCTGTTTCTCCCCGCCGGAGAGCGAGGACGGCAGCCTGTCGAGCAGGGGTTCAATGCCTAAAAGCGTCACCAGCTTATCAAACTGCCCGGCCATGCTTTTCGCCATGCCGTAGCGCAGGTTGCCGCGCACGCTGTAGTGCGGGAACAAGCGCGCGTCCTGAAAAACATAGCCGATGCGGCGTTTATCCGGCGAAAGGTAAATCTTGTTCTCCACGTCATTCAGGACGCGGTTGTTCAGGACAATGCGCCCTGACTGCGGGCGGGTCAGGCCGCTGATGGCGTTAATCAGAGACGTTTTACCCGCGCCCGACACGCCGAAGACGGCGGTGATGCCGCTTGCAGGCAGCGTCTCGTTAAGCGTCAGAGTATGGTTTCCCAGCGTCTGGGTGAAATTCAGTTCCAGCATCGTTATTTCCCCATCCGTTCGCGACTTAGCCGTGCCAGCCATTCAGAAACCAGCAGCGAAACCAGGGCTAATACGATAGAGATGATACACAGCCGCGCTGCGGCACTCTCTCCCCCTGGCGTCTGAATCAGGGTATACATGGCCGATGGGATGGTCCGCGTCTCGCCGGGAATGTTCGACACAAACGTGATGGTCGCACCAAACTCGCCCAGCGAGCGGGCGAACGCCAGCACCGTCCCGACAATGATGCCCGGCAGCGTAAGCGGAAGCGTGATGGTAAAAAAGACGCGCCAGCGCCCGGCACCGAGCGTGCGGGCTGCCTGTTCGAGCTTCATATCCACGCCTTCCAGCGCGAGGCGGATCGCTCTGACCATCAGCGGGAATGACATCACCGCCGCCGCCAGTACCGCACCGCGCCAGCTAAAGGCAAAGGTGATTCCGAACCAGTCGTAAAGCTTTTCGCCGATAAAACCGCGTCGCCCCATCGATATCAGCAGCAGATAACCGACCACCACGGGCGGTAAAACCAGGGGAAGATGAAGGACGCTGTCGAGCAGCGCTTTGCCGGGGAACCGACAGCGAACCAGTAGCCAGGCAAAAAAGATCCCAAAGGGCAAACTCAGCGCAACCGCCAGGGAAGAGACTTTAAGGCTCAGCAGAACAGCCTGCCATTCAGGATCGGTCAGTATCATCAGTGAGTCGTAAATCCATAACGTTTAAAGATTGCGGACGCCTCCGGCCCCTTCAGATAATCGCGGAAGGCCGTTACGGTCGCATTTTTATGTCCATCAACAATCGCCACAGGATATTCCACTTTCTTGTGGGAGTCTTCCGGGAAGGTGCCAACCACTTTTACGCCCTTGCTGGCAACGGCATCGGAACCATACACAATGCCCAGCGGAGCTTCGTTACGCTCCACCAGCGCCAGCGCGCCGCGCACATCTTCCGCCGGGGCCAGTTTTGGTGACAGGGTCTCCCACGCGCCCAGCTTTTGCAGCGCTTCTTTGGCGTAAATCCCGGCCGGAACGTGTTCCGGGTCACCCACCGCCAAACGGCCACCGTTCAGCAGGCGGGTCCAGTTTGTCTCTTTGTTGATGGTGATTTCACCCTGCACGCTGGCCTTCGGTGCAACCACAACCAGGCTATTGCCCAGCAGCGTTTCGCGGGTCGCCGCATCAATCGATTTCTTCTCCACCGCGTAGTCCATCCACTTCTGGTCAGCAGAGATAAACATATCTGCCGGAGCGCCCGCTTCTATCTGCCGTGCCAGCGTAGAGGAAGAGGCAAAAGAGGAGACTACCTCGACGTCTTTCTCTTTTTTATACGCCGCCGCAATATCCTGCAGCGCGTTGGTCAACGACGCCGCCGCAAAGACCGTGATTTTACCTTCGTCCGCCAGCGCGTGTCCGGTAAGTGAAAGCGTCAGCGTTGCCCCTGCGAAAAGGCGTACCCATGAACGTGCCATCTGTAACTCCTGTGAGTAGCGTTATATACATATTAATATAACGGTATCGTCAGGGAGATCCCAGCGGTAATTCGTACCGCTCAAGGGGTAACACGGTGTGTTACGTTAAATAATATCGGCGAAAGTAAGAAAAGCTTGAGAGCAAAACGCCCGGGCAAGCCGGGCGTTTTGTGGGAAATTAATGCTGCTTTTTCGCACGGTCTCTGTGACCGATATTCGAAAAGATGTTGAACACTTCACCCAGGCCGTAGATGGCACCGAGGATGATGGCCATCACTACTGGTACCATGATCACGGCGAATACCAGACTTTTCAACAACTCTAACATGGTTTTCTCCAGATTTTGTGAATGGCCTATTCTACCCTGAAAAGTAAGAAAAACATCCCCTTTTGTGCGGTGCCCTTTGCGCCCTGCACCATTTGGGTCACAATATTCTTTTTGCCAGGACACTGTTATGCAGGCCGAAATTCTTCTTACTCTCCGACTTCAGCAAAAGCTTTTCGCCGATCCCCGACGTATTGCCCTTCTTAAACAGATAGAACAAACCGGCTCAATTAGCCAGGGCGCTAAGAACGCCGGGATTAGCTATAAAAGCGCCTGGGATGCCATCAATGACATGAACACCCTGAGCGAGAATCCGCTGGTGGACAGAGCCACAGGGGGCAAAGGCGGTGGAGGTGCTGTTGTCACACGCTACGGCCTGCGCCTGATTCAGCTCTACGATCTCCTGGGCCAGATTCAGCAAAAAGCGTTCGATGTGTTGAGTGACGACGACAACGTTCCGCTGGACAGCTTGCTGGCCGCCATTTCCCGCTTCTCGTTGCAGACCAGCGCCCGCAACCAGTGGTTTGGTACGGTGACGGCGCGCGATAATCTCCAGGTACAGCAGCATGTTGAGATCCTGCTTGCCGATGGTGTCACCCGTCTGAAAGCGGCGATAACGGCCCAGAGCGCAGAGGGCCTTGACCTGGATGAAGGTAAAGAGGTGCTGGTGTTGCTGAAAGCACCTTGGGTCAAGATCACACGCGACCCGGACAAGGCAAAGGCGGCTGATAACCAGCTACGGGGCACCATCAGCCATATCGAACGCGGCAAGGAGCAGTGCGAAGTGCTGATGCCCCTGGCAGACGGACAGGCGCTTTGCGCCACGGTCCCGCTCAGCGAGGCGAGCGATTTAGAAGAAGGTGCTGTCGTCACCGCATATTTCAACGCGGACCGGGTGATTATCGCCACATTGTGCTGAGCGCATTGACAATCGTGACGACAGTGCGTATCCCTGATATCAATTGCTGCAAAAAATGGGATACATCATGTCATCATTGCATATTTCGCAAGGTACGTTTCGTCTTAGCGATACCCGAACGCTGACGATTGCCGATCTGACAATACGCGCGGGTGAAAGCTGGGCGTTTGTCGGCACTAACGGCAGCGGTAAATCCGCGCTGGCCCGCGCGCTGGCCGGAGAGCTTACCCTTCTCAAAGGCGAATGCCGGAGCGATTTCACGCGCCTGACGCGCCTGTCCTTTGAACAGCTGCAGAAGCTGGTCAGCGACGAGTGGCAGCGCAACAATACCGATTTACTCAGTCCTGGCGAAGAAGATACCGGCCGCACGGCGGCGGAAATTATTCAGGATGAGGTGAAAGATCCCGCCCGCTGTCAGCATCTGGCGGAACAGTTTGGCATTTCCGCGCTGCTGAACCGGCGCTTTAAGTACCTCTCTACCGGCGAGACGCGGAAAACGCTGCTGTGCCAGGCGTTAATGAGCCAGCCGGAGCTGCTGATTCTGGATGAGCCCTTTGACGGGCTGGATGTCCACTCCCGCGCCCAGCTGGCTGCCCTGCTGGACTCTCTGAATCAGGAAGGCTATACGATCGTACTGGTGCTGAACCGCTTTGATGAAATTCCTGACTTCGTGCTAAACGTGGGCGTGCTGGCAGACTGTAGCCTGATCGAAACCGGAGAAAAATCCGCGCTGCTCCGACAGGCGCTGATTGCCCAGCTTGCGCACAGCGAAAAGCTGGCGGGCATTGCGCTGCCGGATCCCGACGCGCCGGCAGCACGCCACGGTCTCGATCCCAGGCAGCCGCTTATCGTCCTGCGCGATGGCGTAGTCTCCTATGACGAACGACCGATCCTGAATCACCTCAGTTGGACGGTTAATCCTGGCGAACACTGGCAGATCGTCGGTCCCAACGGCGCGGGGAAATCCACGCTACTGAGCCTGATAACCGGCGATCACCCGCAGGGCTACAGTAACGATCTGACGCTGTTTGGCCGCCGTCGCGGCAGCGGCGAAACCATCTGGGATATCAAAAAGCACATTGGCTACGTTAGCAGCAGCCTGCATCTGGATTACCGGGTCAGTACCACGGTACGCAACGTGATCCTTTCCGGCTATTTTGATTCCATCGGCATTTATCAGGCGGTGTCAGATAAACAGCACAAGCTGGCCCAGCAGTGGCTGGATATTCTGGGGATGGATAACCGGGTGGCTGACGCGCCGTTTCATAGCCTGTCGTGGGGTCAGCAGCGCCTGGCACTGATCGTTCGCGCGCTGGTAAAACACCCTACGCTCCTGATCCTCGACGAGCCGCTACAGGGGCTGGATCCGCTTAACCGACAGCTGGTCCGCCGCTTTGTGGACGTGCTGATTAGCGAAGGTGAAACGCAGCTGCTGTTCGTTTCACACCATGCCGAAGATGCCCCCTCCTGCATCACCCACCGCCTCGAGTTTGTCGCGGACGGCGAGGGTTATCGCTACCTTCTCAGCAACGTAGATTAACCGCGGAGGGCACCGCCCTCCTCTTTTCAGATAACTTGCATCAATACATCGCTATCTCTTTGATCTAGAATGCTCTACGTCATCGAAAAAGCGGGTGTGAAAACGAGTGTAAACGATTCCACTATTTTATCCCATGTCACACTTTTTGCGTCTCTGTTATGCTATGGTTATTACATACCATAGGCCCAATGGAGCGAATTATGCGAGTTCTGGTAACAGGTGGTAGCGGTTACATCGGAAGTCATACCTGTGTGCAGCTGCTGCAAAATGGTCACGATGTGATCATCCTCGACAACCTGTGCAATAGTAAGCGCAGCGTGCTGCCGGTGATTGAACGTCTTGGCGGTAAACAGCCGACTTTCGTGGAAGGCGACATCCGCAACGAAGCGCTGATGACCGAGATCCTTCACGACCACGCCATCGAAGCGGTGATCCACTTCGCGGGGCTGAAAGCGGTCGGTGAATCCGTTGCGAAACCGCTTGAGTATTACGACAACAACGTCAACGGTACCCTGCGTCTGATCTCCGCCATGCGCGCGGCAAACGTCAAAAACTTTATCTTTAGCTCCTCCGCCACCGTCTATGGCGATCAACCAAAAATTCCTTACGTTGAAAGCTTCCCGACCGGTACGCCGCAAAGCCCGTACGGCAAAAGCAAGCTGATGGTAGAGCAGATCCTGACCGACCTGCAAAAAGCCCAGCCGGAGTGGAGCATCGCATTGCTGCGCTACTTCAACCCGGTCGGCGCCCATCCGTCTGGCGATATGGGTGAAGATCCGCAGGGCATTCCGAACAACCTGATGCCGTACATCGCCCAGGTGGCAGTAGGCCGTCGCGAGTCGCTGGCCATTTTTGGCAATGACTACCCCACCGAAGACGGCACCGGCGTGCGTGACTATATCCACGTGATGGATTTAGCAGACGGCCACGTTGCAGCCATGCAGCAGCTGGCTGACAAACCGGGCGTGCATATTTATAACCTCGGTGCCGGGGTCGGCAGCAGCGTGCTGGACGTGGTTAACGCCTTCAGCAAAGCCTGCGGTAAGCCGGTGAACTACCACTTCGCTCCGCGTCGTGATGGCGACCTGCCTGCTTACTGGGCCGATGCCACCAAAGCCGATAAAGAACTTAACTGGCGTGTCACCCGCACGCTTGATGAAATGGCACAGGATACCTGGCACTGGCAGTCACGCCACCCGCAGGGTTATCCGGACTAAGGATCCGTCATGACTTCGTTTAATCCCGTCGATCATCCGCATCGTCGTTTTAACCCGCTAAGCGGGCAATGGATTTTGGTCTCTCCGCATCGCGCCAAGCGTCCCTGGCAGGGGGCGCAGGAGACGCCTGCAAAACAGACGCTGCCGCAGCACGACCCGGATTGCTTCCTCTGTCCGGGCAACACGCGCGTGACCGGGGATAAAAACCCGGACTACAAAGGCACCTTCGTGTTTACCAACGATTTTGCCGCCCTGATGACCGACACCCCGGATGCCCCCGCGAGCCACGACCCGCTGATGCGCTGCGAAAGCGCGCGCGGTACCAGCCGCGTGATCTGCTTCTCGCCCGATCACAGCAAAACGCTGCCGGAGCTGAGCGTGGACGCGCTGAAAGAGGTGGTCAGCACCTGGCAGGCGCAAACCGCTGAGCTGGGGCAGAGCTATCCGTGGGTGCAGGTGTTCGAAAACAAAGGCGCGGCGATGGGCTGCTCTAACCCGCATCCGCACGGCCAGATCTGGGCGAACAGCTTCCTGCCCAACGAAGCCGAGCGTGAAGACCGTCTGCAGAAGGACTATTTCGCAGAAAACGGCTCACCCATGCTGGTGGACTACACCCAGCGCGAGCTGGCCGACGGCAGCCGTACCGTAGTGGAAACCGAACACTGGCTGGCGGTCGTGCCTTACTGGGCCGCCTGGCCGTTTGAGACGCTGCTGCTGCCGAAAGCGCACGTTCAACGCATTACCGATCTCAGCGACGCGCAGCGCGACGACCTGGCGCTGGCGCTGAAAAAGCTGACCAGCCGTTACGACAACCTGTTCCAGTGCTCCTTCCCGTACTCCATGGGCTGGCACGGCGCGCCGTTTAACGGCGAAGATAATCAGCACTGGCAGCTGCACGCCCATTTCTATCCGCCGCTGCTGCGCTCTGCAACGGTGCGTAAATTTATGGTGGGCTATGAAATGCTGGCGGAAACCCAGCGTGACCTGACGGCGGAACAGGCGGCAGAGCGTCTGCGTGCCGTCAGCGACGTCCACTATCGCGAATCAGGAGTCTAAAAATGAGTCTGAAAGATAAAACACAATCCCTGTTTGCTGAGAAATTTGGCTACCCTGCCACCCACGTAATTCAGGCGCCTGGTCGCGTCAACCTGATCGGCGAGCACACCGACTACAACGACGGCTTCGTGCTGCCGTGCGCCATTGATTACCAGACGGTTATCAGCTGTGCGAAGCGCGACGACCGTAAAGTCCGCGTCATTGCGGCGGATTACGGTAATGAGACGGACGAGTTTTCCCTTGATGCCCCGATTGTGACGCACGACAGCCAGCAGTGGTCTAACTACGTGCGCGGCGTGGTGAAGCATCTGCAGAAGCGCAACAAGAACTTCGGCGGCGCCGATTTAGTCATCAGCGGCAACGTGCCGCAGGGTGCGGGCTTAAGCTCGTCGGCCTCGCTCGAAGTGGCCGTGGGAACCGTCTTCCAGCAGCTGTATCATCTGCCGCTGGACGGGGCGCAAATTGCCCTGAACGGTCAGGAAGCGGAAAACCAGTTCGTGGGCTGCAACTGCGGCATCATGGACCAGCTGATCTCCGCGCTGGGCAAAAAAGAGCATGCGCTGCTGATCGACTGCCGCTCGCTTGGTACCAAAGCCGTTCCCCTGCCAAAAGGCGCGGCCGTCGTGATTATCAACAGTAACTTTAAACGCACGCTGGTGGGCAGCGAGTACAACACACGCCGCGAACAGTGTGAAACCGGCGCGCGCTTTTTCCAGCAGCCTGCCCTGCGCGACGTAACGCTCGATGAATTTAACAAAGTGGCGCACGAGCTGGATCCTGTCGTCGCCAGACGCGTTCGCCACGTGCTGACCGAAAACGCCCGTACCGTTGAAGCCGCCTCCGCGCTGGCGAAAGGCGACCTGAAGCGCATGGGTGAGCTGATGGCAGAATCTCACGCCTCCATGCGCGATGATTTTGAAATCACCGTGCCGCAGATCGACACCCTGGTGGACATCGTCAAAGCGGTTATTGGCGATAAAGGCGGCGTGCGCATGACGGGCGGCGGCTTTGGCGGCTGCATCGTCGCGCTGGTGCCGGAAGAGCTGGTCCCTGCCGTCCAGGACGCCGTGGCGAAGCAGTACGAAGCGCAAACGGGCATCAAAGAAACGTTCTATGTATGTAAAGCATCACAAGGAGCCGGACAGTGCTAAACGAAACACCTACCCTCGCACCGGATGGTCTGCCGTACCGCCTGTTAACCCTGCGCAACGGCGCGGGAATGGTGGTTACGCTCATGGACTGGGGTGCGACCCTGCTTTCTGCCCGCGTACCGATGCCGGACGGCAGCGTGCGCGAGACCCTGCTCGGCTGCGCCTCGCCCGAGCAGTACGTTAATCAGTCTGCCTATCTGGGCGCGTCCGTCGGGCGCTATGCCAACCGCATCGCGAAAAGCCGTTTTGAGCTCGACGGCGTGCAGTACCCGCTGCTGCCAAGCCAGGGCGAGAACCAGCTTCACGGCGGTCCGGACGGGTTTGATAAACGCCGCTGGAAAATTGTTCGTCAAAACGACAGCGAAGTGCTGTTCTCGCTGGATTCGCTTGATGGCGATCAGGGCTTCCCGGGGAACCTTACCGCGTCCGCGCGCTTTACGCTGACGGACGACAACCGTATCGCTATTGAATACCGTGCGACGGTCGACAAGCCGTGTCCGGTTAACCTGACTAACCATGCCTACTTCAATCTCGACGGCAACCAGTGCGACGTGCGTAACCACAAGCTGCAGATCCTGGCGGACGCGTATCTGCCGGTTGACGAGATGGGCATTCCGTATCAGGGCCTGAAAGAGGTGAGCGGGACCAGCTTTGATTTCCGCAGCGCGAAAGTTATCGCCCAGGATTTCCTGAGCGATGACGATCAGCGCAAGGTGAAAGGCTACGATCACGCGTTCCTGCTGCACGCCAAAGGTGATGTGAAGCAGCCTGCCGCACAGGTCTGGTCCAGCGATGAGAAACTGCAGATGACGGTGTATACCACCGCCCCTGCCCTGCAATTCTACTCGGGCAACTACCTCGGCGGCACGACGGCGCGCGAACACAATGAGTACAGCGACTGGCAAGGACTTGCGCTTGAGAGCGAGTTCCTGCCGGACAGCCCCAATCATCCTGGATGGCCGCAGCCGGACTGCGTGCTGCGCCCCGGTGAAGAGTACATTAGCGTGACGGAATACCATTTTATTCCGAAATGATTTCCAGCCCTCCCATCGGAGGGCTTTTTTCTGCGCGTCTTGCTGAAAATAGCGCCGATCGCTGACAAAATCCTAACCCTGGATTCACAAGCATCTTACACTCAGAGACTATTTTCGCTATGGTTAGGGTTAAGCGTTGCTGCTGGCACGGCCACAGCAATATAATGAGAATTGTTATCATTCTAAAAATGCTTGAGGAGTAAGAGATGGCTATTACTAAGCTGGTCCTGGTGCGTCACGGCGAAAGCCAGTGGAACAACGAAAACCGCTTTACCGGTTGGTACGACGTTGATCTGTCCGAGAAAGGCGTAAGCGAAGCAAAAGCAGCAGGTAAACTGCTGAAGGAAGAAGGCTTCAGCTTTGATTTTGCTTACACCTCTGTGCTGAAACGTGCCATCCACACCCTGTGGAACGTGCTGGACGAACTGGATCAGGCCTGGCTGCCGGTTGAGAAATCCTGGAAACTGAACGAGCGTCACTACGGTGCGCTGCAGGGTCTGAACAAAGCGGAAACCGCTGAGAAATACGGCGACGAGCAGGTTAAACAGTGGCGTCGCGGCTTCGCGGTCACCCCACCAGAGCTGACCAAAGATGACGAGCGCTATCCGGGCCACGACCCGCGCTACGCGAAACTGACTGATGCTGAGCTGCCAACTACCGAGAGCCTGGCGCTGACCATCGACCGCGTTGTGCCTTACTGGAACGAAACCATTCTGCCACGCCTGAAAAGCGGTGAGCGCGTGATCATCGCTGCTCACGGTAACTCCCTGCGCGCGCTGGTGAAATACCTGGACGACATGGGCGAAGACGAGATCCTCGAACTGAACATCCCAACTGGCGTACCGCTGGTATATGAGTTCGACGAAAACTTTAAGCCAATCAAACATTACTACCTGGGTAACGCGGACGAGATCGCAGCGAAAGCAGCGGCTGTCGCGAACCAGGGTAAAGCGAAGTAATTTTCGCCGGACATAAAAAAAGCGCGGAGCCTTCCGCGCTTTTTTATTTGTGCGTGAGGACTCAGCCGCGGCGCGCTTTTACCGCATTCGCCAGCTGACGCAGGATGGCATCGGTATCGTCCCAGCCAATGCAGGCATCGGTGACGCTTTTGCCATACACCAGCGGCTCGCTGCCTTCCAGGTTCTGGTTACCTTCAACCAGATGGCTTTCGATCATCACCCCAATTACCGCCTTCTCACCGTTAGCGATCTGCTGACAGACGTCTGCCCCCACTTCCATCTGCTTTTTGAACTGCTTGCTGGAGTTGGCGTGGCTGAAGTCGATCATCACCTGCGGTGGCAGCCCGGCTTTTTCCAGCCCGGCCTTCACCTCTGCCACGTGTTTTGCACTGTAGTTTGGCTCTTTACCGCCACGCAGAATGATGTGGCAATCACCGTTACCGCTGGTGTTGACGATGGCGGAGTGACCCCATTTGGTCACGGACAGGAAGCAGTGCGGCGCACCCGCGGCGTTGATGGCATCGATAGCCACTTTGATGGTGCCATCAGTACCGTTTTTGAAGCCCACCGGACATGAGAGACCGGAAGCCAGCTCGCGGTGAACCTGAGATTCAGTGGTACGGGCACCAATGGCGCCCCAGCTCATCAGGTCTGCCAGGTATTGTGGCGTAATCATATCCAGGAACTCGCCGGCAGCAGGCAGGCCGCTGTCGTTGATCTCCAGCAGCAGTTTGCGCGCAATGCGCAGGCCGTCGTTGATCTGGAAGCTGTTATCCATGTGCGGATCGTTAATCAGCCCTTTCCAGCCCACGGTCGTGCGCGGTTTTTCAAAATAGACGCGCATGACGATTTCCAGCTCATCCTTTAACTCTTCACGCAGGGTGAGCAGACGCGCCGCATACTCTTTCGCAGCGGCAGGATCGTGAATGGAGCACGGGCCAATCACCACCAGAAGACGATCGTCATTACCTTTCAGGATCTTGTGGATCGCTTTACGAGCATGAGAAACCGTATTTGCGGCATTTTCAGTGGCGGGGAATTTCTCAAGGAGTGCTACAGGAGGTAATAACTCATTGATCTCTTTAATGCGTAAATCGTCGTTCTGATAATTCATCTTCTTTCCAGCTCTGCCATATCTTTAGTAATGAAAGCAATCCTTTCAATCTATCTTGTCGACCAGGAAGTGTAAACACGGTTTTACACTTCACGCAGATAATTCCTGGAATTTGCCTAAAAATCGCCACAAAATAGCGAAAAATGAGATCTAACCTAAGCTTTTTAACTGTAACAACCATTTTTAAACGCTTAAACGCGATTCCCTACTGACGTAAGTCCGTAAGGCGGAATCTTTCGCCTCTAAAAAGATGCACTGTTGGAGAATGTTATCCAGCGTAACGACAAGAACAGGAGCACCATCATGAAAATGACAAAACTGACTACCCTCTTCCTGACTGCCACACTCACCCTTGCCAGCGGCAGCGTCCTGGCCGCAGAAACGGGTGCTTCAGACAGCAACGGTGATGCCAATGCGGCAGCAGCGGCAGGCCAGGTTGCGCCTGATGCGAAACAGAATATCGCCCCGAATAATGTCGATAACAGCCAGATCAATACCGGCAATACCAACACCGGCGGTACTATGCTGCATCCGAACGGTAGTGCTTCCGACACCATGAATCATGACAACATGAGCTCGGATGAGGTTCATAAGAACTCGATGTGCAAGGACGGCAAATGTCCTGATCCGAACGACAAAGTGGGTAACGACGCCAATACCAAAACTGATGGCACAACCCAGTAATTCTTGATGCTTCAAATGTGAAAGGAGAGCCCAGGCTCTCCTTTCTTTTTGGAGTAACCTGTTAAAAACGCTACACTAAAATAATAACGAATCAGGAAAGCAGACATGGCGCACACCCACTCACACCCATCTTCTCCCGGCAACGACAATGCAAAACGACTTATGCTGGCCTTTGGCGTTACGGCCACGTTTATGGTTATCGAGGTCATTGGCGGCCTGGTTTCCGGCTCGCTGGCGCTGCTGGCTGATGCCGGACATATGCTGACCGATGCCGCAGCGCTGCTTTTCGCCCTGCTGGCGGTGCAGTTTGCTCGCCGCCCGCCCAACGCGCGTCATACCTTCGGCTGGCTGAGGCTGACCACCCTTGCCGCGTTTGTTAACGCCATCGCGCTGGTGGTTATTACTGTTCTTATCGTCTGGGAGGCCGTACAGCGTTTCAGGCACCCGCAGCCCATCGCCGGGACGACAATGATGGTGATTGCCGTGGCGGGGTTGCTGGCAAATATTCTGGCGTTCTGGATTTTGCATCGCGGCAGCGGGGAAAAGAACCTCAACGTTCGCGCTGCGGCTCTGCATGTGCTGGGGGATTTGCTCGGCTCAGTCGGGGCGATTGTCGCCGCGCTGGTGATCCTCTATACCGGCTGGACGCCTGTCGACCCCATTCTCTCCGTGCTGGTATCGTGTCTGGTCTTGCGCAGCGCCTGGCGGCTGCTGAAGGAGAGCGTCAATGAACTGCTGGAAGGGGCGCCGGCATCAATGGACATTGACGAGCTGAAACGAAACCTGCGCCGTACTGTCCCGGAAGTGCGTAACGTTCATCACGTGCACGTCTGGCTGGTAGGCGAGAAGCCGGTCATGACGCTGCACGTCCAGGTCATCCCGCCCCACGACCACGACGCGCTGCTTGAACGCATCCAGCACTTTCTTGAACATCACTATGAGATAGGTCACGCCACCATCCAGATGGAGTATCAGCCCTGTAGCGGGCCGGACTGCCACCTTAACGAGGCGCAGCCCGACCATTCACATCATCACCACTAGCTTGAAAGCGCGTGTGAGCCACGCTCACGCGCGCTCTTGATCCACATCCGGCTGCCGTTCAGGGCAATGAAGGTCAGCAGCAGATACTCCAGCGACATGGCATAGACGCCCTGAAGGGCAAAAATCACCACGCTGATGACGTTGATGATGACCCACAGCAGCCAGTTCTCAACGTATTTACGGGTCATCAGCACCATCGCCGCGATCGACAGCACCATCATGCAGGAATCCCAGAACGGGAAGGCATCCGGCTGAAGCTCCGGCATCGTCACGTTGAGGCCAATCGCGGACATGACCGAAACGGCAACGCGGGTCAGGAACGCAAACACCGGGTTGATGTAGACGGTCATCAAACCAATGGCGACGACGCAGGCGACAAACCAGGCGATGGCTTTCGGTAAGGGCAGCCAGCGGATCTGCAGCTCCGCCTCCTGCTGGCTGTTCTGCCGGGACCAGGCGTACCAGCCGTAAATATTGGCGGCGAAGAAAAACAGCTGTAAAAGCAGGCTGGCGTAAAGCTGGATCTGGAAGAAGATAATCGCAAACAGCGTGACGTTAATCAGCCCGAACGCGTAGTTGCTGATCTTCTCCAGGCTTGCCAGCCAGATACACAGCAACCCCGCCAGCGTGCCTACGGCTTCAATCCATGACAGGTCATAGCCACCTGCACCAATCGGTATATGAACCAGAATGTTTTGCGTGCTAAAAAAATCCATCTTTTCCCCAGGGCGTTTTTGAATTAAGTACGTAGTGTAGCCGCAAAATCCAGCATGCGGTTAAGCGGAATTAACGCACCTTCACGCAGAGCGGCATCCACATGAATTTCATGCGCTGCACCGCCTGTCTCGAGCCCTTCGGCAATGGCCTTCAGGCCGTTCATCGCCATCCACGGGCAATGCGCGCAGCTGCGGCACGTCGCGCCCTCACCTGCCGTTGGGGCTTCCAGCAGCTCTTTCTCCGGTACGGCCTGCTGCATCTTATAGAAGATACCGCGATCGGTCGCGACGATGAGCTGCTTGTGCGGCAGCATCCTGGCCGCGTTGATAAGCTGGCTGGTTGAGCCAACCGCATCGGCCATATCAACAATCGACTGCGGTGATTCAGGATGAACAAGAATGGCCGCGTCAGGATAAAGCGCCTTCATACGGGACAGCGCCTGGGTCTTGAATTCGTCGTGCACAATGCAGGCGCCCTGCCAGCAGAGAACGTCAGCGCCGGTCTGCTTCTGAACGTAATTGCCAAGATGGCGGTCCGGGGCCCAGATAATTTTCTCACCCAGGCTGTCCAGATGCTCAATCAGCTCAACGGCGATGCTCGACGTGACCACCCAGTCTGCGCGCGCTTTTACCGCCGCAGAGGTGTTGGCGTAAACAACCACGGTCCGGTCAGGATGGGCGTCGCAGAAGGCGGAGAATTCGTCAATCGGGCAGCCGAGATCGAGCGAACACTCCGCATTGAGCGTCGGCATCAGAATGGTTTTTTCCGGGCTGAGGATCTTTGCCGTTTCGCCCATAAAGCGCACGCCTGCAACCAGCAGCGTGGAAGCGGGATGTTTTGCACCGAAGCGGGCCATCTCCAGTGAATCAGAAATACAGCCCCCGGTCTCTTCCGCCAGCTGCTGGATTTCCGGATCGGTGTAGTAATGGGCCACCATCACCGCATCGCGCTCTTTGAGAAGCCGTTTGATCTTCTCGCGGTAGAATTGTTTTTCATCCTGGCTTAATGGCACAGGCTTTGGCGGAAACGGATAGATTGCGGCTTCAGGATCGAACATCACGCTCATTATGGCTTCTCGTTTTACTGGCTTAACAATATTGCCTTTCTTTTGCCTGACAAAGCAAAACGCAGGGCAATTGTGTTTTATATACTAAACAAGATAGCGAATCTGGAGTGAAAAGTCACCGGGAATAGATGGGCGGAGCATTTGTTGTACGGCAGATAGCAAAAAGGCGCCTTTAGGGCGCCTTTCTACACTGGTGGGTCGTGCAGGATGACTCGCTTCGCTCGCCCTTCGGGCCGTCGCCGTAAACGGCTCCGGTGCCTCACTACGTTCGGCTCGAACCTGCTGCAGGTTCGAATCATCCAGATCGCAGATAGCAAAAAAGCGCCTTTAGGGCGCTTTTTTACATTGGTGGGTCGTGCAGGATTCGAACCTGCGACCAATTGATTAAAAGTCAACTGCTCTACCAACTGAGCTGCAAATTTATTCAGGCTGGTGGGTCGTGCAGGATTCGAACCTGCGACCAATTGATTAAAAGTCAACTGCTCTACCAACTGAGCTAACGACCCATTCGGGTGTTGCCTGAATTATCACTCGGCACCAATAAAATTGGTGGGTCGTGCAGGATTCGAACCTGCGACCAATTGATTAAAAGTCAACTGCTCTACCAACTGAGCTAACGACCCACTTTTATGCTGCTTTCACGTTGTTTGATATCCCGTGGCAACGGCGGCATATATTACTGATTTAAGAATTCTG